>DASQKP010000021.1:0-17790 GCA_035630455.1 Thermoleophilaceae bacterium | reverse complement strand
CCGTCGGGCGCGACCGGACTTGAGGGCTGCTCTGACGTCCAGCTGGGTCTGAAGACCGACTCCGAGCCGTCCTGTCCGGACGGGTCGAAGATCGGGACGGCGACCGCGACGACGCCGGTGTTGGAGGAGACGCTGTCGGGGACCCTTGTGTTGCGGACCCCTCGTTCGACGGATCCGATGTCGGGTGAGATGTTGCGGATGGCGTTGATCCTGCGCAACACAGAGCGTGGGATCTTGGTCAAGCTGCCGGGTTCTGCGACCGCGGATCCTCAGACCGGCAAGCTGACCGCGACGTTCGATGACAATCCGCAGTTGCCGATCGGTGATGTGTCGGTGTCGTTGAAGGGTGGCGATCGTGGGATGCTCGCGATGCCACAGACTTGTGGGTCGCGGTCGATCGCGACGACGTTGTCGCCGTGGAGCGGCACCGCACCGGTGGCTCAGTCCTCGTCGGCTGATGTGTCGGGTGATTGCAGCTTCGGCTTCTCGCCTGGCCTTCAGGGCGGGATGAGTAATCCGGGTGCGCGTGAGGGCGGAACGTTCGCGTTCGAGTTCACGCGACCACAGGGCGATCAGTGGGTCAAGGGCCTCACCGCCCAGCTCCCGACCGGCTTGTTGGCGAAGGTCAAAGACGTCGAGCTCTGCCAGGACGCCCAGGCCGCCGCGGGGAACTGTCCGGCCGGCTCGCGGATCGGCTCGGTCGATGCGTCCGCTGGCTCTGGCGATCCGTTCGTCCTCGAGCAGAAGGGCGACGTCTATCTCACCGAGGGCTACAAGGGCGGCGCCTATGGGCTGATGGTCAAGGTCCGTGCGATCGCCGGCCCGTTCCGTGGTGACATGGAACTCTCCCCGATCGTCGTCAGGCAAGCTGTCCACGTCGATCGCAAGACTGCCCAGGTCTCGGCGGTCTCTGATCCGTTCCCGACGATCCATCACGGCGTCCCGCTCAGGGTGCGTCGGGTGTTGGTCAACGTCGACCGGACAGGGTTCATGCTCAACCCCTCCGACTGCGACGCCAAGCAGGTCGCAGCCGACCTCACATCGGCTGAGGGAACGACGGTCAACCGCACCACGGCCTTCCAGGCCCGCGATTGCCGCAACCTGGCGTTCAAGCCGAAGCTCGCCATGCGCCTGACTGGCCGCCGGCAGGTCACGACCGGCAAGCACCCCGGTATCAAGGCCGTCGTCACCCAGCAAGGGGCGTCGGAGGCGGGTATCGAGAAGGCGGTCGTGAGGCTGCCGAAGAGCCTTGCTCTGGATCCCGAGAACGCCCAGGCGCTGTGTGAGTTCGCCGACGGCACCAAGCCCGACCTCGAGAACCACTGCCCGAAGGGCTCGATCGTCGGACGCGCTCGGGCGAGCACGCCGCTGCTCGACGACGACCTGGTGGGCAACGTGTACTTCGTCAAGAACATCCGCAAAGACCCAGTCACCGGCAACGAGATCCGCACACTGCCGATGATCGTCGTCGCACTCAGGGGCGAGATCGCGGTCAACCTCAAAGGCGAGTCCTCAACCACCAAGAGCGGCAAGCTGGTCAATACGTTCAACGCTGTCCCCGACGCGCCGATCAGCCGGTTCAACCTCAACATCGCCGGCGGCAAGACAGGAATCATCGCCGTCACACGAACCCGCAGGGCCAAGATCAACCTCTGCACAGGACGCCACACAGCAGAAGCAGACATCGACGGCCACAACGGCCGCCGACACGACACCGACGTCCGCATGAAAACCCCATGCAGCAAGAAACAGACAAAGCGGGCCAAGCGAGCAGCGGCCAAAGCACGGAACTAGCTCACGTTCCCACCTGACCCACCGAGAGGGCCGGCAACCGCCGGCCCTCTCGCGTTGCGCTGGGGGAGGAGGCCGCGTGTCAGGATGACGGCGATGCCCAAGGCCGACCCCGCGAAGTCCAGTGGCGAGCGCAGCCGCAAAGCGGTGCGCGAGGCCGTTGCCCAGGCGGGCGGGCTGGGCAAGGCGACCGGCGCGGGGCCCGCTCCCGCAACCGGTCGCGGCGGGCAGGACCCGCTGTCTGGCGAGCTGCGCCGGCGCGAGGTGCTGCCGCTGCTTGTCCTGCACCTGATCGCCGCGGGCCCGTCGTACGGCAATCAGCTGATGGAGCGGATCGCGGGGATGACCGAGGGGGTGCTGACGGTCAATCCGAACACGATGTACCCGCTGCTGCGCAAGCTCGAGGCGGCAGGGTTGATCGAGGGGGACTGGGAGCACCCCGAGCGGCGGACGCGGCGCTTCTACTCGCTCACCGCGGCCGGCGGCAAGGAGTACGCGCGCCTGCGCGAGGAGGTGCGGCCGTTCCTGGACTCGGTGGCGCGCTCGATCGACGACATCGTCACAGAGGTCTACGAGGACGAGGCGTAGCGCCATCGCTGCGCTACGGTTGGCCAGCTAGCCAGTCGACCCCAGGGAGAGGACCAAAGTGGCAAGAGGTGAGGCCCGTCCGTTGAACGGCAAGGTGATTGCCATTACAGGCGCCGCGCGCGGGATCGGCCTCGCGACGGCCCGTGCCTGTGCCGCACGCGGGATGAAGGTCGCGATCGGCGATCTCGACCTCGCGGAGGCCCAGCGTGCCGCCGAGTCGGTGCCCGGGGCGATCGCCCTGGCGCTCGACGTGACCGACCGGCAGTCGGTCGATGCCTACATCGACGCCACGGAGGCGCAGCTCGGCCCCGTCGACGTGCTCGTCAACAACGCCGGGATCATGCAGCTCGGCTCGTTCCTCGAGGAGGACGAGGCCACGGCGATCCGGCAGGTCGACATCAACGTCCACGGCGTCCTGCACGGGATGAAGGCGGTGCTGCCGCGCTTCAAGGCGCGCGGCACCGGCCACCTGATCAACATCGCCTCGATGGCCGGCAAGACGGGGGTGCCCGGCGGCGCGACCTACTCGGGTACGAAGTTCTTCGTCTATGGCGTCAGCGAGGCCCTGCGCGGCGAGCTGCGCGGCACGGCGATCGAGGTCTCGGTCGTAATGCCGGTGCCCGTCAACACCGAGCTGGCGGCCGGTCTGGAGCGGGGACGCGGCTCGACCTTCGTCGAGCCCGAGGACGTCGCCGCGGAGATCGTCGCGACGCTCGAGCACCCGCGCTTCGACGTCGCGGTCCCGCGTTCGATCGGCCGGCTCGTGCATGTCAGCGGCGTTCTCCCACGCGGCGCGCGCGAGGCGCTCAGCCGTGCCTTCAAGGCCGACAAGATCCTCGCGGAGGCCGACCTGGGAGCCCGTCGCGACTACGAGCTGCGCGCGGCGCACTCCGACCCGGGCCTCGATGCCGGCGACGAGGCCAAGCAGCTCCCCGGCCAGTAGATAGCCTGCCGCAGCCAACTTAATCGGAAGGGAAGCATGCACGTATTCAAAGCCGCCGTCGTAGGCGCGGGGACGATGGGCGGCCAGATCGCCCAGACGATCGCCGCCTCCGGCATCACCGTCGTCCTCAAGGACATCAAGCAGGAGCTCGTCGACGCAGGCCTCACGGAGGCCCGCAACGTCACCCAGGGCCAGATCGGCAAGCTGGTCAAGAAGGGCAAGCTGACCGAGGAGCAGGGCGAGGCCGCCATCCAGGAGGTCCTCGACCGGATCATCGGCACGACCAGCTACGAGGGCTTCGGCGACGTCGACTTCGTCATCGAGGCGGTCCCGGAGATCATCGGCCTCAAGCAGCAGGTCTTCGCCGAGCTCGACGCGGTCACCCCGGGCCACGCGATCCTCGCTTCCAACACCTCGTCGCTGTCGATCTCGGAGATCGGCGGACAGACGCTGCGTCCCGACAAGGTCGTCGGCTTCCACTACTTCTACCCGGCGTCGATCATGCCGCTGATCGAGATCGTGATCGGCGACGACACCTCGCCCGAGACGGTCGAGGTCGCGCTCAACTTCGCGCAGACGATCAAGAAGCAGCCGATCACCTGCGCCGAGGTTCCCGGCTTCGTCGTCAACCGCATCCTCAACTCGGCGGTCTGCGAGATCTGGCGCGCCCAGGAGGAGCAGGGGCTGTCGATCAAGAGCGTCGACGAGGGCGTCGCCGCGGCGAACGTCGCGCCGATGGGCCCGTTCGTGCTCGTCGATCTGCTCGGCCTCGACACCGTGCTGCACGTCGCCAAGCACCTGCGCGAGAGCTATGGCGACCGCTTCTTCGTCTCGGCTGAGATGGAGCGCCTGGTCAGCGAGGGCAAGCTCGGCGCCAAGACCGGCGGCGAGGGCTTCTACGCCAACGGCGAGCCGAACATCAAGGGCGACGCCGACGCCGACGCCGCCGAGCTCTCCGAGATCTGGGCGATGAAGGCGCTGCGCGAGTCGCTGCTGGTGCTCGAGGAGGGCGTCTGCACGGTCCGCGAGATCGACCTCGGCCTGATGGCCGGCGCCGGCCTCGACCCGCGCCGCGGCCTGCTGCCGCCGTTCTGGAAGGCCGACGTCGAGGGCCTCGACGTCGCGCTCGAGAAGATGGAGAAGCTCGAGGAGAAGTACGGCGAGGAGCGCTTCGGCGTGCCGACGATCCTGCGCCGCATGGTCGCCCAGGGCCGCCTCGGCATCGCAGCCGGTCAGGGGTTCTACGCCTGGGCCCGCCCCGACGAGGGCGAGCAGCGTGAGACGGTCAAGCTGGAGACCCGCGGCGACGTCGCGATCGCCTGGCTGGCCAACGCGCCGATGAACGCCATCTCGCCGCAGGTGATCGAGGATCTCGGCGCCGTCTGGGAGAAGGTGACCAGCGAGGGCAAGGTCGGCGCGATGATCGTCGCGTCGTCGATCCCGGTCGTCTACTCGGCGGGCGCCGACATCAAGGCGTTCACCCAGATGGACGAGGAGAAGGGCGCTGACCTGATCCACTCGGGCCACGCCCTGCTACGCAGTCTCGGCAGCAACCGCGTCTCGACGATCGCCGCCGTCAACTCGATCGCCTTCGGTGGCGGCTGCGAGCTGGCGATGGCGTGCGACGTGCGGATCGCGGCCGAGTCGGCGATCTTCGGCCAGCCGGAGATCAAGCTCGGGATCATCCCCGGGTTCGGCGGCACGCAGCGCCTGCCGCGGCTGGTCGGCGAGAACAAGGCGCTCGAGATGAACCTGACCGGTGACGCGATCACCGCGGGAGACGCGTTCGAGCACGGCCTCGTCAACCGGATCGTGCCGGACCACGAGCTGTTCGACACGGCGCTGTCGTGGGCGCGCAAGCTCGCGGGCCAGGCGCCGGTCGCCGTCGAGCAGATCAAGGCGGTCTCGGCCAATGGCGATCTCGATGCCGGCATCGAGGCCGAGAAGGCCGGCTTCGCGGCCGCCTTCAACTCAGAGGACGCCAAGGAGGGCATCGGCGCCTTCCTCGGCAAGCGCGAGCCGAAGTGGAGCGGACGCTAGACAGCAAGACCGACGAGCTTGCCGGCCTCCTGCGGGAGGCCGAGCGAGCTGTCGTCCTGACGGGGGCGGGGATCTCGGTGCCATCCGGGATCCCCGACTTCCGCAGCCCCGGTACCGGGATGTGGGAGGGGGTCGACCCGATGGAGGTCGCCCACGTCGACGCCTGGCGCGGCGACCCGGACCGCTTCTGGAGCTTCTACGGCTCCCGCTTCGCGTCGCTGGTCGACAAGCGGCCGAACCGCGCCCATGAGGTCGTCGCCGGGCTCGAGCGCGACGGCCTGATCCGCGCCACGATCACCCAGAACATCGACCGCCTGCACCGCGCTGCGGGCAGCGAGCGGCTGCTGGAGATCCACGGGTCGATCGAGTCGAGCAGCTGCCCGCAGTGCCGTGGCCGGACTGGCATCGAGGACGTCGTGGCGCTGCTGGCGCGCGACGACGGAGCTCCCGAGTGCCCGGCCTGCATCGCCCCGCTGAAGCCCGACGTCGTCCTGTTCGGCGAGTTGCTGCCCGCCGACACGATGGCCGAGGCCGAGCAGCTGGCGCGCGAGGCCGACCTGATGATCTGCATCGGCAGCTCACTGACCGTGCATCCGGCGGCGGGGCTGCCGCGGCTGACGCTCCGCTCGGGCGGCGCGGTCGCGATCGTCACCGAGAGCGCCACGCCGTTCGACGACCAGGCGGCGGTCAAGCTCGACGGCGACGTCGTCGCCGAGCTCGAAGCGGTCGCTCTGGCACTGGACTCCTAGCTAGGAGACGCTGTCGAGCCGGCGCGTGCGCAGCGCCGCCTCCATCCGCCCGACGCCGGCGTCCAGCGCTTCGACGAGCTCCTCCGGGAGGTCGCCGCGCAGGGCGGCGTTGGCGGAATCGCCGATCGCCGTGCGGTCGACCTCCAACGCGGCGCGCCGGTCGGGCGCCAGGCGCGGCATCTCGGCCAGCAGAGCCTCGAGCGCCACACGGGCCTGTAGCGCAGCCTCGCGGGCGCGTCCCGCCCCGAGGTCCATCCTGGCCCGCAGGACCAGCTCCTCGCACGCCAGGACGCTCTCACGGCCGCTCAGCAGGGCAGCGAAGCGCTCCTCGGGCGCCTCCATCGATCGCTTGGCGCGCACGACCCCGCCGCGCGGCAGCTCCCAGGCCTGCTTGAACATGCCGGCGACGGCCTCGTCGCCGGAGCCGAAGCCGATCCGCGCGACGAGCGCGTGGTCCAGAGCGACGTCGCGCACGTATGGGTCGGCGCGCGACACTCGGTAGGCGTGCAGCGCGCCGTTGAGCGTCGCGAGCGCGCGGTCGAGCTCGCCGTCGCGCCGGTCCTCGTCGTCGCGAACCGCTGACAGCCAGACCTCCGCGTGGTCGGGGGTCGAGAAGGGGTCGGTGTGCACGACGGTCGCGCGGCTGGTCGGCACGGCCTCCGGCGAGGCCTGCTCGACGACCTTGCCCTTCCGCCCGCGCAGGCGACGCCGCTCGGGGGCAGCCAGCGTCGACAGCACCAGCACCGTCTCGGGCTCGGCGCCCGGATCGTCGCGCACCATGTAGCGCCCGTCTCCGGGCCCCAGCAGAAAGCCGAACTCGAGCTGGACGAAGCCGAAGAGGGGAGAGGCCAACTACTCGCCGTCGTGTGCGTCAGACGCCGGCTTGTCAGCCGGTAGCGAGTACTTCGAGGGCTCGGTGGGGACGACGGGGTTGTCGATCTCGCGCAGGCGGGCGATCAGGTCGGACCACTGGCCCGGCTTGAGGACCGCGAGTGCCTGCTGGCCGAGCTTCTTGTTGTCGCCGTAGAGCGGCTGGAAGCCGACGTGGATGTGGTCGTGGTGGTCGGCCATCGAGAGGGTGTTGGATCCGTAGTCGAGCAGGCTGATGATCTGGGACGGGCGCATCGTGCCCTGCAGGCGCATCAGGCGGCGGACGGCCTGGTCGGTGACGCCGCCGGGCTCCTGATGCCCATAGACGGGAACGCCGTTGATCTGCGCCACGTCGACCGCGTTTCCGGACGAGTGGTGCGACACGTTGCCCGAGGCGGTCAGCAGGCCGTGGTTGCCCTTCAAGGAGGTGACCGTCGGCCGCAGGCCGGAGTCCGCGAGGTAGGCGAGGGTCGCGAGGACGCGCCGGTCGATCTGGCCGGACTGGATGTCGGTCTCGCCACCCTCGTAGATCTCGATCCGCTCGTCGTTGAGCACGCGCTTCTCGAGCAGCGGCTTCGGGAGCAGCAGGATCTGGCCGATCGAAAGGCTGCCGGCCTTCGCGTCGCGGCCGTAGAGAGCGTTCTTGCCGGCGGCGCGGTAGATGGCGGTCGCCTCCAGCAGCTTCCAGCCGTCGAGGATCGGCTTCGGGTCGATCGACGGAGCGCCCTTGCCGGCGGGCCGGATCGCGAACTCGAGATGCGCCGCCTTGTCCGGATCGACCTTGCCGACCCGGCCGAGGATCGTCCCGCCGATGACCTGCGCGCCGACCTTCAGGCGCTTGAGGCGGACGTCCTTCGCATCGGCGCCGAACGGGCGGGAGAAGTAGTTGCGGTAGGTCTCGAACTTGCCGTCCTGGCGGGCCTTCGCGTCGAGGACCTGCTCGAGGCCGCCGGACTCGCGGGCGCCCTCGATGCTCGGATGGGCGAACAGGCGCTCCTTGAACGGCAGCGAGGCGGTGGGCTCGGCCGGCTGGTCGGACGCCTTGCCGGAGGAGCTCTCCTCGTCGTTGTCGGTCGCCGCCTGGCTGCCGGCCGAAGCGGCCTTGACCGGCTTGGGATCCGCGTCGTCGCCATTGGCCTTGATCGCCTTGACGTCGGTCGCGTCCTCCTTGAGGACCGGGTAGTGGTCGACGACCTCGCCGAGACCCGAGTAGGTGTAGCGGTTGCCATAGACGTCCTGGAGGACCACGTAGCTGCCAAGCCGCTCCGACTCGCCGACCTTCTTGATCACGCCGTCGTTGGTGGCGACGACGGGCGAGCCCTTCTGGGCGTAGATCTCGAGCGAGCGGCGATCGTCCTGGGACTCGACGACGTTGGCGGCGTTCTCGCCGACCTCGACGCGCTTGACGGCCTCCTGCTCGGCGAGGTCGTCGGCGTAGCGTGCGCGGGCGGCGACGGGGAAGCGTCCCTCGGTGAGGCCGGTCAGCGAGCCGACCAGGTCGGCCGGGACGCCGGAGATCAGCCGGGCGCGGAGCATGACCGAGTCGACGTACCAGTCGGCGTGGTTGTAGGCGAAGATTGCGCCGCGGACGTCGTTCTCGTAGTTGGCGGCCTTGAGGTAGCGGGCGGCCGCGAAGATCGCGTCGACGGGGTTGTAGGGGTCCTTGCGACCGTCCTTGTTGGCGTCGACGCCGTAGGCCTTCCAGGACGGCGGCATGAACTGCATCCAGCCGAGCGCGCCGGCGGAGGAGACGTTGAGGTTGCGGCCGTAGTCGGTCTCGATCTCGTTGATCGCCGCGAGGATCTCCCAGCGGACGCCGTACTCGATTCCCGCCGCCTGGTAGATCGGCAGCAGGAAGAGCGGGACGCGGAACTTCCGGATCACGAAGTTCGGGACGCCCTGGGCGACCGACGGACCCGGGAGCGCCTCGAAGAAGCCGGGGTTGGCGGTCGTCGGCGAACCGTCGGGGTTACGCAGCGAGGGACGGTCGGCGCGAGCGCCGCCACCCTGAGTCTTACCCTCGCGCTCAGGTTTAGAGTCTGGGCTCGTGCTGGGCTCGAGGGTTCGCTTGTCGTCTCCGCCGGACTTCTGCTGGCGGCCGACCTTGGGGGTCGGCGCCGGAGTGGTCTCGGTCGGCGTCGGCGCCGGCGTGGTCTCAGGGGCGGGGGTGGTCTCGGGCGCCGGAGTGGTGGGGGCGGCCGGAGCGGTCTCCGTCGTCGGTACGGGCGGCGGCGTGGCAGGCGCCTCGTTCGCGCTGACCCACTCGACCGGTCCGAGGTCCGCGGGTAGCTGGATCTCCGAGACGGGCGTGCCCGCGGGGACGTCGACGGTGACCGTGACGATCTCGCCGGTCAGGAGCTTGACCGTGAGCACGCGCGACTGCGCGGAGGCCGCCACCGTGAGGGTGGTGAGGGCCGCAACCAGCGCGACGCCTGCGCAGAGCAGGGTGTGCCACAGCCGCTTCTTCATCCCGGGAATTGGTCTCCTCCTTGCGCGCTCCCGGCGGGAACGCTCTTAGACGCGCGCAAGCTTATAGATCGGCCGCGTGCACAGGGAACGCTAGCTATCGGGTCGGAGAGGTACAAGGGGGATCGGTAATTGGGGGAAAGCGGCGCATATTGCGGCCGTTCGTCGCTGTGGGTATCGGCATCTGCCCGGTCCTCCACAAGCCCCGTACGTGGACTTGCAAGCGGTTCTGGGCTCTTACTGCTCGCTGAACGGCCTCCCTAACCCCTCGACCGCCTACCCTAAGCCTTAGCTCAAGGCTTAGGGTCAAGCGAGACAGGTCCATCCTGTAGCCTCCGGTCGATGGCCACCGACCCTGACAAGACCTTCGTCGATCGCGTCTCCCGTCAAGGCGAGGAGGCGCTCGGAAAGCTCGCCGAGGAGCTGATCGGCAACCCGATCGTCAGTGGGGCGGTCTCGCGCGCCTTCGAGGCACGCGAGAAAGCGGTCCAGGCCCAGGAGGCGGCGCTAGGCGCGCTGAACATCCCCTCGGCCGCCGATGTCGAGCGCGTCACCCGCCGACTGCGCTCGGTATCGCAGCGGCTCGAGTCGATCGAGGACACTCTCGACCGGCTCGAGGAGCGACTGGCGGCCCCGGCTCCGAAGCCGGCCGCTCCCAAGAAGCCGGCCACGCGCAAGCCCGCGGCCGCGCGGAAGCCTGCTTCCAAGTCCTAGCGGGCTATCCCGCCAGGGCTGTCCAGCCCGCTTCGCCGAGTGCCAGCCCCAGCGGCTCGACGTCCCCGTGGGGGATCCGTTCCCGTCCGCCGCCCGCGAGCAGGTCGGTGACGGCGAGGACCACCGCGGCGTCGACGCCGCGCCGGCTGGCGATAGCCAGCAACGCCGCGGCCTCCATCTCGATCACGTCCGCGCCGTCCTCCAGCCAGGCCAGGGGAGCATCCGCGCGCGGGTCGTAGAAGAGATCGGTGGTGAGCACCGTCACCGGCCGCGCCCCAGCCGTCGTCAGTGCCTCGGTCAGCGCGTCGTCCGGCTTCAGCCGCGGGCCGGCGCCGAGCGCCGCGCTGGCGCCGTCGGTCCCGATCACGCTCGTCGCGGCCACCAGCTCGCCGAGCTCGAAGCCGTCGCGGAGCGCGGCGCATGTCCCGATCCGCAGCAGCGTCCGCGCGCCGAGGTCGATCAGCTCCTCTACCACGATCGCAGTGCTCGGACCGCCCATCCCGGTCGCCTGCACGGTCAGCAACTCGCCGTCTCGGGCGACGCCGGTGTAGCCCCACAGCCCGCGGTTGTGGTTGAACATCTTCGGCCCGTCGAGCAGCGCCTGTGCGACGACGAGCGCACGGTGCGGGTCGCCCGGCAGCAGCACTCGCTCGGCCAGGGGAGCGGAGGGCCGCAGATGGAGCGTCGCCGGGTCCGTCACGCGCGCCAGCCTACGGCTCGGAACCCGCTGGCGACGGCCGGCGGGGCTATCCTCGCCATGTGCCACAGCGCCCCGACATACAAGAGGCTCTACGCGAGGCCGTCGACCGCACGGTCCGCGCGACCGTCGACACGCGCGAGCGCGCTCAGGACGCGGCCGGCGGCGTCGCGGAGGCCGTCGACGACATCGTCAAGGGCGCCCAGGACAACATCTCGCGCAGCCGCAAGGGCGTCTTCGCAGCCGTCGAGGACCGTCTCCCCGCGAGCCAGGACGACATGAAGGCGCTACGCCACGAGCTGCGATCGATCGATCGGCGGCTCGGCGAGATCGAGCGGCGGCTCGACGAGCTGCCGCACGATGACAACTAGAAGTGGACGCCTTTAAGTAGATAGGCCATCGCGACGGCCTCGGTCGACATCTCGTCGTCGGGCTTGCCGCCGTCGGCCAGCTCGCCCGCGCCGGTCTTCTTCGCGGCGGCGGAGTCCGGGAACAGGCTGTAGGCCTGGTTGAGGATGATGTCGACGGTCGAGGGCGACAGCGCGTAGAGCACCTCGCCGAACGTCCCCAGCCGCGACGCCTTGCGCTTCGGCTTGTCGATCATGGCGTCACAGATCATCTGCCCGGCCTCGGCCGGCGTCAGCGTCGGGAACGCCTTGTAGATGTCGGTCGGAGCGATCATCGGCGTGCGCACGAGCGGCATGTAGACGGTCGTGAACTTGACGTTGTCGGCGACGCACTCCGGCGCCGCGCAGCGCGAGAAGGCGTCGAGCGCCGACTTCGAGGCGACGTAGGCCGAGAAGCGCGGCGTGTTGGTCTGGACGCCGATCGACGAGATGTTGATGATGTGGCCCGACTTGCGCTCGCGCATTCCCGGCAGGAAGGCCATGATCAGCTTCAGCGCGCCGAAGTAGTTCAGCTGCATCGTGCGCTCGTAGTCGTGGAAGCGGTCGTAGGAGCGGGCGACCGAGCGGCGGATCGAGCGGCCGGCGTTGTTGATCAGGACGTCGACGCCGCCGTGCTCCTCGACGATCTCCTGTGCCACGCGCTCGACGTCCTCGCGGCTGGAGAGGTCGGCGGGGTGGACGTGGGCGGTGCCGCCGAGTGCTCGGACCTGCTCGGCGACCTCCTCGAGCTTCTCGCGCGTGCGCGAGATCAGGATGACCTCGCCACCGGCCTCGCCGACGCGGACCGCGGTCTCGGCGCCGATGCCCGACGAGGCGCCGGTGATCACGACGCGCTTGTCCTGGACGGCGGTCGTCAGCGAACGGTCGCGGAACAGCGCCGGGTCGAGGTTGCGCTCCCAGTAGTCCCAGAGCCGGCCGGCGTAGCTGTCGAGCGGCGGGACCGCGATGCCCGTTCCGCTCAGCGCGCGCTGCGTGTCGCGCGCGTCGAACGTGCACCTGAAGTCGCGCACCTCCATCGCCTCCGGCGGGATCCCGAGGTCGCGATAGAGCTGGTTGCGAATCTTCTTCACCGTCGGCAGCGCCATGACGCCGGCGCGGACGGGGGAGGGGACGGCCTTGGTCAGGTTCTCGTCGACGCGAATCGCGAGCTGGGGCGCGTGCGCGGCCCTGGCGAAGGTGTTGAGCGCCTCGCCGACGGTCATCGGCTCCGGATCGACCAGATGGAAGGTGTCGCCCGGCAGGTCCTCGTCGGAGAGGTGGCCGATGTGATCCATCGCGCGGGCGACGAAGTCGACCGGGACGATCGTGGTCTTGCCACCCTCGGGGCCGGCGAGCGGCATCCACGCCGGGAGCGCGCCGCGCAGCTTCTTGAGCAGCGTGAAGAGGTAGTAGGGGCCGTCGATCTTGTCGATCTCGCCGGTTCGGGAATGGCCGACGACGATCCCCGGCCGGAAGACGAGCGTCCGCGCCTTGACGTCGCGCTTGACCATCTGCTCGGACTCGTACTTCGTCCGGTGGTAGTGGTGCGGCAGGCGCTGGCCCTCGTCGAGCATGTCCTCCTGGAACACGCCGCGGTAGTCGCCGGCGACGGCGATCGAGCTGACGTGGTGGAACCGTCCGACGTCGCGCGAGTTGGAGAACTCGATCGCGTGACGGGTGCCCTCGACGTTGGCGCGCTGGGCGGACTGCTCGTCGGCCTCGATGTCATAGACCGCGGCGAGGTGGAAGAAGTGGTCGATCTTCGCGTCGGCCGGCAGGACCGCGTCGTCGACGCCGAGGGCCGGCTGAGTCAGGTCGCCCGGAACCGCGACGATCCGCCCCTCCTCGGCGCGCAGCCGCGTGGCCAGCTCCTCGACCTTGCCGCGCGATCCCTCGCGCACGAGCACGTAGATCGTCCCGTCGCGCTTCAGCAGCTCCTCCACGAGGTGTCTGCCGATGAATCCCGTTGCCCCTGTTATGAAGTAGTTCACGCGGTGGCGAGTCTATCCCGCCTGCCAGCGTCTGCGCCAGTTGTGCGAGCGGCCTCCCACCGCTGTAGCGTCAACGGCCTCCGTGAACGACGAGCGACTTACTCTCAAGGAGGTCGCGGACCGCGCGGGCGTCTCGCCCGCGACGCTGCGCCGCTGGGTCAAGGAGGGACTGATCCCGCAGCTCGACGACGGAGCCGGCGGCCCGTGGAGCGTCGCGGCCGCCGCGCAGGCGCGCATCGTCGCGCGGCTGCGCGACCGCGGCCACACGATCGACCAGATCCGGGCGGCGACCGAGGACGGCCGGCTCGCCTTCGGCTTCGTCGAGGAGCTGCTCCCCGCCGAGGACGGCGACACGTCCCTGAAGGACGTGGCGAAGGAGACCGGGCTCGCGCCCGCGTTGATCGAACGGCTCTGGAACAGCTTCGGACTGCCAGCCAGCGATCTCGAGGCGATGTCCGACGAGGACGTCGAGGCGATGCGCGAGGCCGCCGGCGTGCTCTCGACGGGCCTGCCGCTGGTCGCCTCGCTCCAGCTCGCGCGCGTCTACGGCCAGGCGCTGTCGCAGATCGCCGACGCCGAGGTCCGTCTGGTCCACCTCTACGTCCACGAGCCACTGATGCGCGAGGGCATCGAGGGCCTGCAGATGGCTGAGCAGATGGAGAGCCTGGCGCGCGACCTCCTGCCGCGCTCCGCGACGCTGATGGAGTACCTGCACCGCCGCTTCCTGCAGCACTACGTCGCCCAGGACGTCGTAGGCCACATGGAGGTCGAGCTCGACGGCGAGGTCGACCTCGGGCGCCTGCGCGTAGGCATCTGCTTCTGCGATCTCGCCGGCTACACGCGCTTCACCGAGGAGGAGGGCGACGAGCAGGCGCTGTCCTACGTCGAGCGGTTCGTCGACAGCGTGAGCGAGACGCTGCCCGACGACGCGCGCGTGATCAAGACGATCGGCGACGAGGCGATGATCGTCGGTCAGGACATCCAGGCGCTGACGGAGTGGGCGGTCCGCTTCCAGGGCGAGTTCACCCAGCGGCCCGAGCCGCGCATCGGCATCCACTACGGCGCGGCGCTGTATCGCGACGGCGACTACTTCGGCCGCGAGGTCAACCTCGCGTCGCGCGTGGTCGCCCGCGCGCGAGGAGGGGAGGTCCTCGTGACCGACGCCGTGGTCGAGCACGTCGCCGCGTCGAGCCGGCTGACCTTCGAGGGGATCGGCCAGGTCAAGCTCAAGGGCTTCTCCGAGCCGCGCCAGCTCTGCCGTGCTACCGGCTTCGCAAGATGACGGCGGCCGATCCCGGAGCCGCGCTCGACGCGGCTCGCGCCAGCGGGCTCGTCCGGGCCGGTGAGCCGCTGCTCGTGATGCTCTCGGGTGGCGCCGACTCCGTCTGCCTGCTCGACGTCGCGCTGCGGCTCGGCGCCGAGGTAACGGCGCTGCACGTCAACTACGGCTTGCGCGACGCCGCGGAGGACGACGAGCGCCACTGCCGTGACCTCTGCGCCCGGCTCGGCGTCGAGCTGATCGTCGAGGCCGCGCCGCTGCCGGACGCGGGCAACGTCCAGGCCAAGGCCCGCGAGGCGCGCTATCGCCTCGCCGAGCTGCACGCGAGCGGGGACTATGCCGCTGCCCACACCGCCTCCGACCAGGCGGAGACCGTGCTCTACCGCTTGGCCGTCTCGCCCGGCCGCCGTCCCCTGCTGGGGATGGCGCCCCGTCGCGGCCGCCTCGTCCGCCCGCTGCTCGGGGCCACGGCCGCCGAGACCCGCGCCCACTGTCACGCCCGCGGGCTGGAGTGGCGCGAGGATGCCTCCAACCGCGACCCCCGCTTCGCCCGCGCCCGCGTCCGCCACGGCCTGCTCGAGGTCCTGCGCGAGGTCGCGCCCGCCGCCGAGCGCACGATCGCCGAGACCTCAGCCCAACTCCGCGACGAGGCCGAAGCGCTCGACATGGCCGTCGACGCCGCGCTCGCCGGACTCGGCGGCGGCCCGGCGGTCGACGGCGAGGCGCTCGCCGCGCTCGGCCCGGGGCTCGGGCGGCTCGTCCTGCGGCGCCTCGCCGAGCAGGAGGCCGCCGCGCCGCACCCCCTCTCACGCGCCGACGTCGACGCGGTCCTCACCCTCGCCAGGACATCGGGCACCCGCTCGATCGATCTCGGCGACGGCCTGCGCGCGATTGCCGAGTACGGCACCGTCCGCTTCCACGTGGGCGCCGAGTCGACGCCCTCCGAGCCGGTAGCGCTCACGATCCCCGGTAGCGCGCGCTTCGGCGCCTGGGAGATCGAGGCCCGCCTGGGCGGGGGCGGCGAGGTGGAGCTAGACGCCGACGTGCTCGGTGAGCTCGCCACGATCCGCGCCTGGCGCGCCGGCGACCGCATCCGCCCCCTCGGCCTCGGCGGAACCAAGACCCTCCAAGACCTCTTCACCGACCGCAAAGTCCCCCGCGAGCTCCGTCGCACGCTGCCCGTGATCGAGGCTCAAGGCGAAATTGCCTGGGTAGCCGGAGTCGCGCTCAGCGAACGTTTCGCACCCAACCCCGCTACCAAGACCCTGGTGAGTCTGTCGGCGCGGCTCAAGTACCCCGCTTCCGAGAGCGGGTGGAGAGCCACGCGGCCGACGTAGCCGATGGAAGGGAACCCGCGGCGGAACGATTCTCAAGTGCAGTCGGGGGTTCCCTTCCACCGGCGAACCCGCAACCCCCGTAGACTCGCCGCCCGTGACCACCCCTCCGATCGGCGAGATCCTCGTCCAGAGCGACGACCTCGCGCACCGCGTCCAGGCCCTCGCCGAGGAGATCTCGCGCGACTACGCCGGGCGCTCTGTTCTGCTGATCGGCGTGCTGAAGGGCGCGATGTTCTTCGTCAGCGACCTGATGCGTGAGCTCGAGGTCGACTGCGAGGTCGATTTCATGGCCGTCGCCTCCTACGGGTCGTCGACCAGCTCGAGCGGCGTCGTCCGGATCCTCAAGGACCTCGACGGCCCGATCGAGGGTCGCGACGTCCTGATCGTCGAGGACATCGTCGACTCGGGGCTCACGCTCAGCTATCTGTTGCGCACGCTGCGGGCGCGCGAGCCCGCCTCGGTCGAGGTCTGCGCCCTGCTGACCAAGCCGGAGCGTCGCAAGGTCGATCTGCCGATCCGCTATGTCGGCTTCGAGATTCCCAACCGCTTCGTGATCGGCTACGGCCTCGATCATGTGGAGCGCTTCCGCAATCTGCCTTACGTGGCAGCCCTCGAGGGACCGCCGTCCTGAGCACGCGGATGGTCGCCGGCAGGGTGCGGGAAGGGCGCTACACCCTTGCTAGGCTGTCGTTTCACCCGCTAAGGCAAGTCTTTGGTACCTACCCGCCGCGTTCAGCTTGCGCGGGTTGCCGCCGATAGAGAGATCTCCCGTGAGTCGATTCTTCAAGAGCGCAGCATTTCCGATCCTGATCGTCGTCGTGCTCGCGTTCTTTGCGCAGAAGCTGATCAGCCCGGGCGAGGAGCAGAAGGACACGAGCTACAGCCAGTTCATCGCCCAGGTGGACAACGACAAGATCAAGAAGGTCACGCTCAACACGAAGAACAACCGTGTCGACGTCGAGCCGATCAAGGGCGACAAGTACGAGACCGCGTATCCGGACAACACAGAGCAGAACCTCGTCAACAAGCTTCAGGCGGCCGACGTCGACGTCGACGTCAAGGCCAAGTCGGGCAGCGGCTGGATCACCGCGCTGACCTACATCCTGCCGTTCGTGATCTTCCTGCTGTTCTGGCTCTTCATCATCAATCAGATGCAGGGCGGCGGCTCGAAGGTGATGTCGTTCGGCAAGTCGCGCGCCAAGCGGATGTCGGTCGACTCGCCGAAGATCACCTTCCGCGACGTCGCCGGGGTCGACGAGGCCGTCGAGGAGCTGCACGAGATCAAGGAGTTCCTCGAGAACCCGAAGAAGTTCCAGGCGCTGGGTGCGCGAATACCGAAGGGCGTGCTGCTCTACGGGCCGCCAGGCACCGGCAAGACGCTGCTCGCACGCGCCGTGGCCGGCGAGGCCGGCGTGCCGTTCTTCTCGATCTCCGGCTCCGACTTCGTCGAGATGTTCGTCGGCGTCGGTGCCTCCCGCGTCCGCGACCTCTTCGAGCAGGCGAAGCAGGCGAGCCCCTGCATCATCTTCATGGACGAGATCGACGCCGTCGGCCGCCATCGTGGCGCCGGCCTGGGCGGCGGTCACGACGAGCGCGAGCAGACGCTGAACCAGCTGCTCGTCGAGATGGACGGCTTCGAGATGAAGGACAACATCATCCTGATCGCCGCCACGAACCGTCCCGACATCCTCGATCCGGCCCTGCTCCGCCCCGGCCGCTTCGACCGGCAGATCGTCGTCGACCGTCCAGACCGGATCGGCCGCCGGAAGATCCTCGAGGTGCATTCGAAGGGCAAGCCGCTGGCGCCCGAGATCGACCTCGACACGCTCGCCGCCGGAACCCCCGGCTTCACCGGCGCCGATCTCGCCAACCTCGTCAACGAGGCGGCCCTGCTCGCCGCGCGCCGCGGCAGGAAGACGATCGGCGATCTCGAGCTCGA
>DASQKP010000020.1:0-76189 GCA_035630455.1 Thermoleophilaceae bacterium | reverse complement strand
CGATGCCCTTGCGGTCGAGCATCAGCAGGGCCGCCTTGACGGGGTGGGATCCGGGAAGCGCGTAGACGATGGCTTTCATGGCGGCGATGCTACCCGGCTGACTGGCCAGCCGGCCAGGCCCGGCCGATACGACTCCCACGCGGCCCTGTACCCTCCCCACCGCCGTATTTCGACGACCCAACTGCGGAGGAACCAGCGCACAGATGTCTTCTCTCGACCTGACCGACCCGACGAACATCAGCGTCGAGCCCGGCGAGCTGCCGGAGAAGATGGCGGCCTGGGTGATCCGCGAGGAGCGCTTCGGCGAGCCCGAGGACGCCTTCCAGCTCGAGGAGATCGAGGTTCCGCAGCCCGGCGCCTTCGAGGTCATCGTCCGCGTGATGGCGGCCGGCGTGAACTACAACAACGTCTGGGCGGCGCTCGGACAGCCGGTGTCGGTCATGAAGTACGGCGACCACCCGGAGTTCGGCCACCACATCGGCGGCTCCGACGCCTCCGGCATCGTCTGGAAGGTCGGCGAGGGCGTCACGCGCTGGAAGGTGGGCGACGAGGTCGTCATCCACTGCAACATGGCCTCCTACGAGGATCCCGAGGTCCACGGCCTCGACCCGATGGCCGCTCCGAGCCAGCGGATCTGGGGTTATGAGACGACCTGGGGCTCGTTCGCCCAGTTCACCAAGGTCCAGGCGCAGCAGCTGCTGCCGAAGCCGAAGAACCTGACCTGGGAGGAGGCGGCCTCCTACGGCCTCGTCTACTTCACCGCCTACCGGATGCTGATGGACCAGTGCAACCTGCAGGCCGGCGACAAGGTGCTGATCTGGGGCGCCGCCGGCGGCCTCGGCGTCTTCGCCGTCCAGCTCTGCGCCGCGGCCGGCGCCCAGTGCGTCGGCGTCGTCTCGTCGGCCGAGAAGGGCGCGCTCGTCGAGCAGCTCGGCGCGACCGGCTGGATCGACCGCAACGAGTTCAAGGGCATGATGCGCAAGGGCGGTGAGACCCCCGAGGAGGAGAAGGCACGCTTCAAGGAGTCGCGCCGCTTCGGCAAGGCCGTCCAGGAGATCCTCGGCGACGCTCCGAACATCGTGTTCGAGCACGTCGGCAAGGCGACCTTCCCGACCTCGGTGCTGACCGTCAAGCCCTTCGGCAAGGTCGTCATCTGCGCCGGCACGACCGGCTTCGATCTCGACTTCGACGTCCGCTACCTCTGGATGAAGCAGAAGCAGATCATCGGCTCGCACTTCGCGAACGCCTGGGAGTGCACGAAGGCCAACGCGCTGATCGAGAGCGGCCAGATCCGCCCGGTGCTGTGGAAGACGTTCGGCTTCGACGGCGTCGCCGACGCCCACCAGCAGATGCGCGACAACAAGCACCTCGGCAAGATCTCGATCCTCGTCGGCGCCGAGTCCGAGGGCCTCGGCAAGACCGAGGAGGGCCCGGGCGCGATCATGGCGGAGGTCGGCGCGTGAGCGCCGGCTACCGCCGCGAGGGAGTCCTCTGCGTCGTCCCGTGGGCGATCAACCCGTTCCGCGGCGACAAGTTCGAGCAGCTCTGGACCCCCGCCGCCGAGGCCGCGCTCGACTACGGCGCCACCGGCTGGGCCCTCTTCCGCTCCCAGGAGGGCCAGCTCGACTTCACCCAGCACGCCTACTTCCCCACCAAGGCCCACTGGGACCAGTACTGGTACTCCGACGAGATCTCCGAGGCTCGAATCTCGATCCAGAGCTACTACCAAGTGCCGTTGCTGCCGACCTTCCACACAGTCGCCGGCATGGGCTTCTTGGATCCGGCAGCCGTTGCTACAACTGCTACTTAGGAACCACACTCCTCTCAGCAAGAATAAGGACGGTCCATTATTCTCGCTAGCCGAGTGAGTGACGACCCCGGCATTGCACCCGAGTACGACGTTCGCCTCCCCTTGTATCAGCGCCTCGAGGAGGAGGCTGTCTTCGTGCTCAGCGCGGCTCTGGAGTCAGCCGGCATCAAAAGTCACAGTGTCTCATCACGGGTGAAGACCCTTTCGAGCCTTGAGGACAAGAGCGCTCGTAAGGGATACCGGAATCCATTGAACGAGGCTTCTGACATCGTCGGTACGCGCATCGTGACGCTATTTCTGTCGGATCTCCCCCAGGTCCGGGAGATAGTCAAGGACCGCTTTGACGTCGTAGCCTCCGACGACAAGATTGGAGATAGCGATCCATCCACCTTCGGCTACATGTCCGAGCACTACGTTGTCCGCCTAGGAACGACCTACCAGGGTGCACGTTATGACGACATACAGGACACACCGTTCGAGGTCCAAATTCGGACTATTCTCATGGATGCATGGGCCAATGTTTCGCACTATCTCGCATACAAAGGCGAGGCAAGCGTTCCTGCCGATCTTCGCAAAGACTTTCATGCCCTGAGCGGGCTTTTCTATGTTGCCGATCAACACTTCGAGATGTTCTTCAAAGGAGCGATGGAGTCGCGTAGTAATGCGACAGCGAACATCGAGGAGGGCGGAGCGGACACCGAGATCAACCTTGAGACGCTCGGCGTTCTGCTACAGAAGCAATACCCTGATCGCAAGCACGCGCCTCGAAGCTCGATCTCTGAGGTCGTAGAGGAGATCACCGAGTGTGGCTACGAGAACCTCGGGGCCATCGCCGAGACGCTCGAATTAGCGGATGACCTTGTCAAAGAGTATGAGAGAGAGCACCCGCCAGGGGCCGCCGGCGACGGCCGATACAGCGACGTCGGCGCAGTCCGTAAGGCCCTAGCGATCTCCGACGCGAAGTATGCGCGTCGTAAGTATCACAGCGACACCCCCTTCGAGAGGTATCGCAGAATGCTCTCGAGCAGTGCTTAGTAACTCGCCCGTCAGTCCCGCTCGAGCGGCGCCATCGTGAGGCCCGCGTCGCGGAGCTGCTCCCAGTAGTGCTCGGCGGTCTCGCGGTGGCCGGTCCAGACGATGGCCTGGCCGGTGCGGTGGATCTGGTCGGCGATCGCGTGGCCCTTGTCGAGGCTGACGCCGGGGACGTAGCGGGCGAGGGCGGCGGCGACGCCCTCGAAGGTGTTGTGGTTGTCGTTGAGGACGATCACGCGCCAGTTGCCGCCGAGGCCGCTGCCGGGGCCGGAGGTGCGCGGGAGCTCGACGGTCGTGCTCATCGGGCGGCTCCCTCCGCCTCGCGCTCGGCGCGCTTGTCCCAGTAGCGGCGCAGGCCGTCGTACATGTCGCTCGGCACCGAAGCCTGGAAGAGCGAGTCGACGGAGCCCGCGTCGACGGCGCGACGGGCCTCGGCGAGGATCCAGTCCTCGAAGGCGTCGGAATCCAGCGTGCGCGCCTTCTCGGCGCGCAGCGTCAGCTCCTCGCGCAGCCGGTCGATGTGCTCGCCGACGTTCTCGAAACGTCCGAAGTGGGTCAGGCAGAGCGCGCGCGGCCGGTGGCTGGCGACGATGTCGAGCGAGCGCAGCCACGCCTCGACGTCGATGTCCGGCGGCGGGGTCGGCGGGATCACGTACTCGTGAGGTGGGATCCGCACGCCGCAGACGTCGCCGACGAACGCGTCGCCGGTGACCTCGTCGAAGTAGCTGACGTGATGCGAGGCATGGCCTGGCGTGTACTCGACCTGGAAGCCGCCCTCGAGCCGCTCGCCGCCCCGCAGCGCCACGATCCGTTCCTCGGGGACCGGAGCGAACTCGCCCCAGAGGCGGTCCATCTGGTCGCCGTAGATCCGCTCCGCGCTCGCGAGCAGCCGCGAGGGGTCGGCGAGATGGCGTGCCCCGCGCTCGTGGACGTAGACCTTGAGCTGCGGGAACTTGCGGCAGAGCACGCCGGCGGCGCCCGCGTGATCGAGGTGAATGTGAGTCAGGAGCAGCGCCTGCGGCTCCTCCTCGAGGTTGTCGAGCAGCGTGTCCAGCGAGGACGTCGGCCCCGGATCGACGATCAGACCAGCCGTCTCATAGGCGCAGATGACGCGGTCGCGCCCTAGGTGTTCGACGTCGATGGCCCGTGCCATGGCGAACGGAGGACGATAACAACGGGCCCGTCATTCGCCGGGCTGGCCGGGTCATCGTAGAATCCCCGGCAATGAGCGACCAGCCCGCACACCGCCTTCCAGAGCGCGATCGCCCATGGGTGATGCGCACCTACGCCGGCCATTCGACGGCCAAGGACTCCAACGCGCTCTACCGGCGCAACCTCGAGAAGGGCCAGACCGGCCTCTCGATCGCCTTCGACCTGCCGACACAGACCGGCTACGACCCCGATCACGAGCTTTCGCGCGGCGAGGTCGGCAAGGTCGGCGTCTCAGTGGCCCACAAGGGCGACATGCACGCGCTGCTCGACGGCATCCCGCTCGGCGAGATGAACACGTCGATGACGATCAACGCGACCGCGGCCTGGCTGCTGGCGCTCTACATGACGGTCGCCGAGGAGAACGACGTCGACCGCGGGCTGCTCCAGGGCACGACCCAGAACGACATCGTCAAGGAGTTCCTGTCGCGCGGGACCTACGCGTTCCCGCCCGAGCCGTCGCTGCGGCTGATCGCCGACATGATCGCCTTCACCGTCGACGAGGTTCCGAAGTGGAACCCGATCAACATCTGCAGCTACCACCTGCAGGAGGCGGGCGCGACGCCGGTCCAGGAGATCGCGTACGCGCTGAGCACCGCGATCGCCGTGCTCGACGAGGCCCGCCCGCGCGTGCCCGAGGAGACCTTCCCGCGCGTCTTCGGCCGGATCTCGTTCTTCGTCAACGCCGGCATCCGCTTCATCGAGGAGCACGCGAAGCTGCGCGCGATGGGCCAGCTCTGGGAGGAGATCGGCCGCGAGCGCTACGGCGTCACCGACGAGAAGTTCCTGCGCATGCGCTACGGCGTCCAGGTCAACTCGCTCGGCCTGACCGAGGCGCAGCCCGAGAACAACGTGATCCGGATCGTGCTCGAGGCGCTGGCCGTGACGCTCGGCCGCGACGCCCGCGCCCGCGCGCTGCAGCTGCCGGCCTGGAACGAGGCCCTCGGCCTGCCGCGCCCCTGGGACCAGCAGTGGTCGCTGCGGATCCAGCAGATCCTCGCCCACGAGACCGACATCCTCGACTACCCAGACATCTTCGAGGGCTCGACGGTGATGGACGGTCTAGTGACCGAGATGGTCGACGGCGCGCGCGCTGAGATGGCGATCGTCAGCGAGCATGGCGGCGCGGTCGCGGCCGTCGGCTACATGAAGACCCAGCTGGTCGAGTCGCACCGCACCCGTGTCGGCGCGATCGAGAGCGGCGAGCAGAAGGTGATCGGCCAGAACGTCTTCACGAGCACCGAGCCCTCACCGCTCCAGCAGGGCCAGGACGGCGGCATCATGACCGTCGACCCGGCGGTCGAGCAGAACCAGATCGCCGCGATCGAGCAGTGGCGCTCGGAGCGTGACGAGGACGCGGCACAGGCGGCGCTGGAGGGGCTTCGCACCGCGGCCGCCGATCCCAAGTCGAACATCATGCCCCCCACGCTGGCGGCCGCCAAGGCCGGCGTCACGACCGGCGAGTGGTCCGCCGCGCTGCGCGACGTCTTCGGCGAGTACCGCGGGCCGACCGGCGTCGGCGATGCCGCGGCGGCGGCCGGCGACGACGCGCTCGATGAGCTGCGTGACCGTGTCGAGGCGGTCTCCGAGGGCCTCGGCCGGCGGATCAAGATCCTCGTCGGCAAGCCGGGGCTCGATGGCCACTCCAACGGCGCCGAGCAGATCGCCGTGCGGGCGCGCGACTCCGGCATGGACGTCGTCTACGAGGGCATCCGCCTGACGCCGACACGGATCGCCCAGGCGGCGGTCCAGGAGGGCGTCCACGTCGTCGGCCTGTCGATCCTCTCCGGTTCGCACCGCGAGCTGATCCCCCAGGTGCTCGAGGAGCTTCGCGCCGCCGGCGCGGACGTCCCCGTCGTCGTCGGCGGGATCATCCCGAAGGTCGACGAGGACGAGATGCTGGCCGCCGGCGTCGCCCGCGTCTACACGCCAAAGGACTTCGAGGTCTCGCGGATCATGGGCGACATCGTCGACCTGGTCGCCGAACGCAACGGCGTCGCGGCAACCGTCTGACCTGCCTCACCCTCGACCTGACGCGTAGCCATTCCGTGACAGAGCTGGCGCTTACGGGCGCCCGCCCGTCACCGTGCGCCAGCGATCGTGGATCGGATGGCGTCCACCCCACCCACCCGGCCACTCCGGGCCGGGCAGCTTCCGGCCAACATACGGCCGGAATCCGCCCACTCCGACCAGGCCGATCAAGGTGGGCAGCTTGCGGCCAGCATGCGACCGTTGGCTGCCCAGTGCCGACGCGACCGCTCGGATCGCGCGCTGGCTGACCGAGCGCGTGAGCAGCACGGCGTGCTCACCGTCGCTCAGCTTGGTGAGCTCGGCCTCAGTCCGCGCGCGGTTCGGCACCGGGCCGCGGGCGGGCGGCTCGAGCGAATCCATGTCGGCGTGTATGCCGTTGGCACGCTCTCCCACCACAGTCGCTGGATGGCTGCCGTCTTGGCCTGCGGGCACGACGCCGTCCTGTCGCACCGCTCGGCCGCCGCACTCTGGGGGATCGCGGAGCAAGGTGCTCCCGTCGACGTCACGGTCCGAGGTCGAGCCGGGCGAACGCGGCCCGGCCTCGAAGTCCGTCGCGGCGAGCCCCTGACGGCGCGGGACGTGACGAGACACGAGCGGATTCCGTGCACAACGCTCGCACGCACGCTGCTCGACCTGGCGGCGCTGGTCGACCGTCGCGCGCTCGAACGCGCCGTCCAGCGAGCGGAGGAGCTGCGCATATTCGACCTCGACGCGCTGCGCGAGTTGCTGCGACGGAACCCGCGCCGCCGCGGCCGGCGGGCGCTCAGGACGGTCCTCGCGGACTACAGCTTGCCGTCTGCCACGCGCAGCGCCGCCGAGGAGCGGATGCTCGAGCTGATCACGGTGGCCGGTCTTCCCAAGCCACGCGTCAACGCCTGGATCCCGCTCGACGACAACACCGGCTACGAGGCCGACTTCCTATGGCAGGACGCGCAGCTGATAGTCGAGATCGACGGCCGAGCGCATCACGCCCGCCGACGCGCTTTCGCACACGACAGGCAACGCGACCGCCGGCTCGCCCTCGCCGGGTTCGAGACGCGCCGCTACGCAGCAAGCGAGTTGACGTCTCAGCCCGAGCGCGTCATCGCCGAGCTGCGGTCGTTCCTTGCCCGCCGGCCAGGTCCCGCGGACTGGGCAGATGGCGGCCGCATTCCGGCCGCTATCTGCCCGCCGTAGGGGTGCCGGATACTCTGCGCCAGTGGCCGGAGAGGGACAGCAACTCGGCGAACGGCTGCGCGAGCGCGAACGGGGCGCGGCTCCGGCGGCGCTGAACCTGATCGAGGACCGGTCGGCGAAGGGTCGCGAGCAGACGACCGCGCTGCTGCGCGAGGTCTCGCCCGCCGCGCTCGGCGGCGAGGCGCCGGCTCACCTGATCGGGCTGACAGGCCCGCCCGGCGCGGGCAAGTCGACGCTGCTGAGCGCGCTGGTCAACGAATGGCGGGCCCGCGGCCAGACGGTCGCGGTGCTCGCGGTCGATCCCTCCTCTCGGCGCTCCGGAGGATCGCTGCTCGGCGACCGCGCGCGAATCGAGCACGACCCGCGCGACGACGGGATCCTGATCCGCTCGACGGCGGCCGGGGGCCGGCTAGGCGGGCTCGCCGCACCGACTCGCGAGGCCGCCCAGGCGCTCGCGGCGGCCTTCGACGTCGTGGTGATCGAGACGGTCGGCGTCGGCCAGTCGGAGACCGACGTCGAGGAGGTCTGCGACACGGTCGCCGTTGTCGTGCAGCCGGGCTCTGGCGACACGTTGCAGTTCCTCAAGGCGGGGATCATGGAGGTGCCCGACGTCCTGGTCGTGACGAAGGCCGACCTCGGCGACGTCGCGCTGCGGTCGCGGCGCGACCTCAGCCAGGCCGCGCGGGCGCTCGGCTCGCGCGCGATCCCGGTCGTCGCCGTCTCCTCGGTCCCTCCCCCCTCCGGAATCGCCGAGCTGGCCGACGCGCTCGCCGCCCACCGCGACGAGGTCGACCTGTCCGCCCGCCGCCTGCGGTCGCGCCGCATGACGGCGCTGCGCGAGCTGGTGGCCGAGCACGGCGAGTCCGCGTTGCGTGCGCTCGGAGGGCGCCGCGAGGCCGAGCGGCTGCTGGCCGCGCAGGACCCGGCGCTCGACGTCCAGGAGCTCGTAGCGGCGCTACGCGAACGGACCGCTGACGCGCCGGCGCCGCCGACCGGCGAGGATGCGCCGCGATGACCCTTACCGCCCAGGCCGCCATGCTCCTCGGCGTCTTCGCCGCCACCACGGCGATCGCGCTCGCGGCCGGCGCCGCCAACCTCGGCACCGCGATGGGGATCGGCCAGATCGCCTTCGCGATCGTGCTCGTCTGGCTGCTGCTCAAGCGCTAGCGCGGCCGCTGGTCATAATGGGCTACATGGAGGGCTCAGCCCCAGACTCTGTCGGAACGCGCTCCAGCTGGCTGCGCTGCTATCGCTGCTGGTCGCAGAACCTCGAGGTTCAGGTCCACTACGAGGGGATCCTCAAGGTCGACACCGACACCGCCGAGGCGGTCGAGCCGGTCGAGGAGGTGCAGGAGGCCGTCGTCCAGTGCCTCGACTGCATGCACGACCAGCCCCACCTGAGCCTCGCCTTCTACGAGGAGGACGGCCGCCGGATCAGCCGCATCGAGGCCGTCGACGACCGCTGGGAGAGGATGGTCACCGGCACCCCGTGGGTCGCCTCCTGCACCGTCACCGTCGAGGGCGATCAGGTCGAGAGCTGCTCCGGGCCCGAGGCCGCCGACTCGCTCGCCTTCGCCGCCTTCGGCGACCACGGCACACGCGAGTTCTTCACCCACGTCCGCTTCCACAAGCACGAGGAGGACGGCCAGATCGTCGTCCATATGCTCGTCGAGCTCTACGCCCGCTCCGCGGAGGAGGCAACGGACGTCCTCGAGGACGCGGCGCGTGGCAGCCTGGCGATCACGTCGCTTGCGGAGGAGTCGCGACCGCCGGCGGCTGCTGACGACGACTCGCACTGACGCCGTCGCTCCTTGGCAATTTTAGCTTACCCCCCTTGCGCGGGAGGCATTGTTTCGACAAGGATGGGCAGGATTCCTTCAAGTTTGCATGGAGACCTTGCTCACAACCCATATCGCAGCCGCTCGACGCCCAGTCCGGCTGACTGTTGCCTGCCTCCTGGCAGGAATCGCGCTGATGCTGGCTGCGCTCGCGCCGACCGAGGCATCGGCCGCGGGCGGCCCGACCAACCAGGGATGGGGAATCGACCGCTCCGCCGGAAAGTCGCCGACACCGACTCGCAAGGCTCGCGACGGTCGACCGCGGCGCGTCTCGCTGAAGCGCCGCGGGCATGGTCGTCTCCGCTCGGCAAGGGACCGCCGCGAACGTGCCTGGCGAAGTTGGAAGCGGAAGTTCGACGCTCAGCGTCGTCGCTGGAGCGGCCCGGTAGACACTGTGATCGAGTTGGCCATCGGCCTGCCTCCACAGTCGAATTGGCCGTCGTCCGAGTTTGCGGCCCCGCCACACGTGCCGTCGCCACCCTGGTCCGGTCCGAGCGCGCCCGGACCCCCTGACCCTCGTCCGACGCCCGAGCCGCCCGCGGCTCCCAATCCAGGTCCGGCTCCCACTCCAGCCCCGCCCGACCCAGAGCCTGCGCCGGATCCTGAGCCCGACCCCGACCCCGGCCCCGCACCCACGCCAGATCCTGAGCCGGACCCCGTGCCCACGCCGGAGCCGGTACCGGAGCCCGAGCCGCCGCCGGTCGAGATCCCTCCGGTCGATCCGTTCCCGCCGTTCCCCCCGACGGAGCCGGTCCCGCCACAGGATCCTGACCCCGCGCCCCCGATAGACGAGGATCCGCCTCCCACGCCTCCTGACGACCCGCCGCCTCCGGTCGAGCCCGACCCGTCGCCGGAGCCCGAGCCGGTCCCTGAGCCAGACCCCACCCCCGAGCCCGAGCCCGCCCCGGCTCCTCCGGCCGATCCAGAGCCTGAGCCGACGCCCCAGCCGCCACCACCTCCGCCGCCGTCGACGACCCAGCCGCTCGTCGATGCCGGGTTCGAGAGCGGACTGCGCAACTGGAACATCGGCGGAGTAGGCGACGTGGTCCCGACGGTCGTCGGCGACGTCGTGCGAGCCGGCACGCGCTCGGCGGCCGTCGTTCTCACCGGCTCTCAGAATCGCTCCGAGTTGACGCTTGGCGGAAACGGCGGCGGCAGCGGGACGATCGGCTTCTCGGAGGGTGACGAGCGCTACTACGGCTTCTCGTTCAATGTGCTCGAGATGACGTACGGCCGGGCTGGCGCGCACAACCTCGTCATGCAGCTCAAGAGCGACGGCGAAGGCAGTCCCGCCTTCGGGCTCCAGCTTTGGGACTCCGCCGGCAGGCGTGGCCTCTGGTCGCACGGGCGCGCGATGGGCGGTGACCGCTATCTGGCGCCGATCGCCCACGGCGCCTGGCAGGACGTCGTCGTTCACTTCAGAGCATCGAGCCAAGACGCCGGCTCTTACGAGCTCTACCTCAACGGGCAGCTCCTCGACGCGCGCCACGGCGTCAGCACGATCGTCCCCGGGCACCACATGGCCTACATCAAGAATGGGATCTACCGCAATGGCGCCGAGATCCCCGGCCGGTCGGACATCCGTCTCGACGCGGCACGACTCGGCAGCACCTGGGCTGAAGCCAGCATCCGCTGAGCGACAGCCAATAGTCATACGTCCGTCCACGGGACGTCTGTCCAACTGAGACGGCTGTCGCTCCCGCTCGGCCCGTCTGGCGACGAGCCAGGTTCGCATGACGAACCTGCGGCCGGCCTCCTCTGTCTCTCGTCTCCCAAGCGCTCGCCTGCTGGTCGGCGCATTGTCGGCGCTGGCACTGATCGTTCCGGTCGCCCCCGCTGCCGCCGAGGAGAACGTCACCGTCGCCGCGGCCGCGAGCGCCGATGCATCCGGAAAGATCGCTTTCACCGTCCGCGCCGCCCGCGCCGCCCGAGTCGTCCTCTACGTCGACGGCAAGCGACGCTGGGCCGACCGCGCCAGCGGCCGTCGCTTCGGCCGCTCGGGGCGCCTGAACGCCGGCCCCGGCCGCCACCGCATCACGGTCGAGGCGAAGAGCCGGACCGGCGCCGTGGCTCAGGCCAGCCGCATCGTCCATGTGCGAAAGTCGGGTGGCCGCTGGCGCAAGCCCGCCCCGGCGCCGGCTCCCGAGCCCACGCCGACCCCCGTGCCCGAGCCCACGCCCACCCCTGAGCCGGCCCCGACTCCCGAGCCGACCCCGAATCCGACCCCCGAGCCCACGCCCGTTCCGGAGCCAGCCCCCACACCTGAGCCGACTCCAGCCCCAGAGCCCACTCCCGTGCCAGAGCCCACCCCCGCGCCGGCTCCTGCCCCCACCCCGATCGTCGCGCCGCTGCTCGACGCCAGCTTCGAGAGCGGCCTCGCGAACTGGAACCTGGCCGGCGTCGGCGACGTGAACCCGACGATCGCCACCGACATCGTCCGCACCGGCTCGAAGTCCGCCAAGGTGGTCCTGACCGGCAGCCAGAACCGCTCGGAGCTGATCCTCGGCGGCAGCGGCGGCGGATCGACCAGCGGCACGGTCGAGTTCCGCGAGGGCACCGAGCGCTACTACGGCTTCTCGATCAACGTCCAGCAGATGACGTACGGCAAGCCCGGCGCCCACAACCTGTTCATGCAGTTCAAGAGCGACGGCACCGGCAGCCCGGCCTTCGGCCTGCAGCTCTGGGACTACCAGGGCAGGCGCGGCCTCTGGTCGCACAGCAGCGCGATGGGCGGCGACCGCTACCTCGCCCCTCTCTCCCACGACCAGTGGCACGACGTCGTCATCCACTTCAAGGCATCGTCGACCGGCAAGGGGTTCTACCGCCTCTACCTCGACGGCCAGCTGATCGACTCGCGCGACAACGTGAGCATGATCGTCTCCGGCCGCAGCTACGCGTACATCAAGAACGGGATCTACCGCAACGGCGGCACCATTCCCGGGACCTCGGACATCCGTCTCGACGCCGCGCGCCTCGGCACCACGCTGGGTTCTGTCACGCCCAGCAGCTGAGCGCGGCGGGAGGCGCCTCCCGCGTCCTACACTGCGCGCATCATGGGCCAGCGAAGAAGCTCAGGCGCGGTGCGCGCGATCGTGCGCTTCGTAGCCGCCGTGATGGTGGTCAGCGGAACGCTCTTGATCGCCGACGCCGTGACCACGCTGCTCTGGCAGGAGCCGGTCTCGGCCCTCGTCGCCGAGCGCCAGCAGACCGTGCTCAAAGAGGCGCTCAAGACCCCTCCTCGGCGAGTCGTCGAGCGCAGGCCGCTCCCCGGGGACGCGATCGGCGAGATCGAGATCCCGGCGATCGGCGTCTCCGAGTACCTGGTCGAGGGCACCGACACCGACAACCTGCGCAAGGGGCCAGGCCACTATCCCGACACCCCACTTCCCGGCGGACGCGGAACCAGCGCGATCGCCGGCCACCGCACCACCTATGGCGCCCCGTTCCGCGAGATCGACCAACTCGAGCGCGGCCAGGAGATCGTCATCGACATGCCGGACCATCGCTACGTCTACCGGGTGGACCGAACCGCGATCGTCGACGACTCGGACTTCTCGGTGCTGCTGCCGGTCGGCCACCGTCAGCTCATCCTGAGCGCCTGTCACCCGCTCTACAGCGCCGCTCAGCGCGTAATCGTCTTCGCCCGCCAGGTCTCTCGCGGCCCCTCGCGCGTCGAGCACGACAACTGAGCTGAGCATCCAACATCCGTCCAGTCGGCGACGGCTGGATGCTGTCCGGTCACTGACCAGACGAGCGGGGTTGCATGGCAGCCCCCCTCCAGCCGACTCTGCTCAGCCTTCGCTTGCTCGGCGCAATCGCCGTGGCCGCAGTGGTGCTCGCGCTCCTGCCGGCCGCGGACGCCGCGGCTGCCGGCCGTGTGTCGATCGCCGCCCCCGCGAAGGTCGCTGCGCCCTCCAACGCACACTTCAAGGTCCGGGCCAGCGGTGTTCGCGCCGTCGCCCTCTACGTAGACGGCAAGCGCCGCTGGCGCCGCGCGACCAAGGGACGCTTCGGCCACGCCGGCGTCCTCCATACGCGCCATCTGCGGCAGGGACGCCACCGCCTGACCGTTCGAGCCCGGCGCGGCGGTCGCGTTGCACGCGCCACCCGCATCGTCCGCATCTCACGGGCGACCAAGCGGCCTCATCGAGACGCACCGTCGGCGACGCCCGCGGGAGCCACGGGCCTCCTGCTCGATGCCGGCTTCGAGAACGGCCTGGCGAACTGGAACACGGCCGGCGTCGGCGACATCGTCCCGACCGTCGGCGGTGACGTCGTCCGCAGCGGCGCGAAGTCAGCCAGAGTCGCGCTGACCGGCAGTCAGGACCGCTCCGAGCTGATCCTCGGCGGCGACGGCGGCGGATCGACCGACGGCACCGTCGCGCTGCATGACGGCGACGAGCGCTACTACGCCTTCTCGATCAACGTCCAGCAGATGGTCTACGGCGAGCCCGGCGCCCACAACCTGATCGCTCAGCTCAAGAGCGACGGCGAGGGCAGCCCGAACTTCGGCCTCCAGCTCTGGGACTACCAAGGCAGGCGCGGCCTCTGGTCACACGGGAACGCGATGGACGGCGACCGCTACCTCGCCCCCCTCTCCGAGAACCAGTGGCACGACGTCCTGATCCACTTCAAGGCCTCGTCGACCGGCGCGGGCTTCTACCGCGTCTACGTCGACGGCCAGCTGGTCGACTCCCGCGACGGGGTCAGCGTGATCCGTCCCGATCGCAGCTCCGGCTACATCAAGACCGGCCTCTACCGCAACGGCGACGAGATCCCCGGCACTTCGGACATCCGCATCGACGCGGCGCGCCTCGGCACGACGCAAGCCTCGGTTACGGGCTGAGCAGCGGCGCGAGCAGGATCGCGCCGTCGACCGACGACTGGTCGCGCGACTCGAGGAAGAGGATCAGGCCGATCACGAGGACCAGCGAGATCGCCACCACCGCGAGCCAGTAGATGATCTTCAGGATCACGGCGCGCGATCCTATTCGTCGCCGGCCTGGTCGAGGTCCGCGCGCAGCTTGCGCAAGCCCCGGTACAGGCGACCCTCGACCGTGGTGAGCTTCTCACCGAGCAGCTTGGCGATCTCCGGCGCGGTCAGATCGCCGCCATAGCGCAGCGCGACGATCTCGCGCTCCTCTTCGCTGAGCCCGCCCATCGCCCTGGCGACGACGTCGCGGCCCTCCACGCGTTCGAGCTCGGACTGCGGCGGAGACGCGACCGCCGCCCCGCCGAGTCGATCGACGGCACGCGATTCCGCCTCCGCCTTGCGCGCGCTGTCACGCAGGCAGTTGAGCGCAATCGTGTAGAGCCAGGTCTTCGCCTTCGCCTTGCGGGGGTCATAGCGGCCCCGTGCCCGGAGGGCGCGCTCGAAGGTGTCGGCGAGCAGATCCTCGGCCAGCGCCCGGTCGCCCGTGCGATACGCGAGGAAGCCGAACAACGGCTGTGCGTGCTCGGCATAGAGCTGCTCGAAGTCCTCTAATCGCATCGGCTGTTCCTCTTCGCCACCGAATTCGATCCTCCCCTGTCAGGAATCGGCTCCCTGCTTCGTATAAGGACCGATGAACGACAGCGACCGCAATCCGTTTTCCGCCGAGCTTCGCGAGGTCGAGCACCGACTGAGCGGCAATAGGCCGGAGCTAACCACGCTGGAGCTCGACGCGATCAAGCGGCGAGCCATGACGTCGGCGACACGGACGCACCAGTCGCTTTTCTCCAGACAGAAGGGGTTTTTGATGAAGTCAAGGCTCGCAGTAACGATGATGCTTGCGCTTGGGCTGCTGATGAGCGGCACCGGCGCGACGCTGGCCGTCTCAGGCATCTCCTCCAGCGGCAGCGCTGCTTCGGTGCAGTACCCGGACCAGAAGCCGGCTGCCGACGTGCTCGACGAGGGCGACACCGGCACCCCCGCCGCGACCCCCGCGGTCGAGGTTCAGCCGACCCGTCAGGTCAGCACCACGGGTGGCGACACGCTTCCGTTCACCGGCTTCCTCGCGATTCCGGTGCTGCTCGGTGGTGTCGCGCTCCTGACCACCGGCGCGGTCCTGCGTCGTCGCAGCGGCAAGGACGACAACGCCCGGGCGTAGTCGCAGCTTGCAGCGGCGGCTGTAGCCACCGCTACTGGATTGGGAGGCGGGCCCTTAGGGCCCGCCTCTTCCATTTCTGGGGGTCGTTGCCGCGCAGGAGCTCAGCCGCCTCCTGGGGACGCGACTCGAGCGGGTTCAGCCGCCTCGCGATCGCCAGTTGCGGACGCGGATCGAGGCCCGCGGCAGCGCGCACGATCGCCAGCCCGTAGTGGGTCTCCCAGCTGTTCGGATCGCGCGAGACCGCGTTGTCCATCGCCTGGAGGGCCAGCTGCGTCTGACCCTGCCGGATGTCGCAGAAGGCAAGGATCTCGAACGGCTCGGCACGGACGCTGACCGCGTCGAGCGAATTCAGCGAGGCATCGATCGCCGTCCGGCAGTCGTCGCGCTTGAACGCCGCTACCGCGGTGTCCAGATGCCCCTGGGAGATGACCGTCGCCGCCGGCGTGACCGCCAGCACCAACACTCCGAGCGCGGCGACGACGCGCACGATCTGGCTTGGCCCGCTCGCAGCGGCAAGTCGCGCGCCGCTCGCCTCCCCGCGCAGGCACGCCAGCGACAGGCCGGCGAGCGCAAAGAGCCAAAGCGTGACGACGGGCATCTCCCAGTCCCAGTCGATCCCCGCGTGCACCATCCAGATCGCGATCAGCGCCAGGACGGCGGCATGGACGTCGCGCTCCGGTCCCCGGATGCGCAGCGCGACGCCGACGAGGAACGACAGGAGCACCCCGGCCAGCAGGACGATCCCGACCAGGCCGAACTCGGACATCACCTCGAGATAGAGCGAATGACCGTCGTTGACGGTGAAGTCATACGGCCTGTCGCGCGCCCACAGCAGCTGATAGGTGCCGGCGCCGTTGCCGACCACCGGCTCGTCGCGAAAGCCGTCGAGGGCAATCCGCCAGTGATCCAGGCGCCCGTTGTTGCCGAGATCGGTCAGGCGCGCCCGCGTGTCGCCCTGGTCGTCCACGACGTCCCCGGCCACGAACCGATCCCACTGATCGCTGACCCTGCCCGGAGCATCGACGGCGACCGCCGCGACCAGCACCACCGCAACGGCCGCCGCGACGATTGCCCCGATCGTCTTCCCAGCGAGTTGCCGTCCGGGACGGGCGGCGAACCGCTCGTCGAGGCCGAACAGCGCGGCTCGCGCGGCGGCCGCCGCGATCGCACAGAGCGCTAGCACCAACGCCAGGTCATGCCCCTGGGCGATCGCCGCCGCGCTGTCGAAGCGCTCCGAGGCGAGCAGGTCCGCTCGATAGGCAAAGACGAGCCCGACCACCGTCGGTGGCACGGTCGCGATCAGGCCGCCGAGCAGCGCGCGCGGGCGGCCGACGACGATGTAGATCAGCAGCCCGATGACCGCCAGCGCCAAGGAGGCGCGTGAGAAGGTCAGCAACAGGGTGGCGGCCAGAAGCGGCGTCGCGGCGGCGGCGAGGACCCGGCCGAGACGCGGCTCGCGCGAACTGGTCGTCACCTGGGCGCAAGCGACGATCCCCAGCGCGGCGAGCAGGCCGAGGGCGTTCCAGTAGGTGACCGGAAAGCTCAGGCGATCGTCGTGGACGTTGGCGGCGATCGGCCAGACGTCGGCGGCGACCCTCGTCATCAGTCCGCTGACGCAGACGATCGTCGCCGCGGCGGCCAGCGCGCGAATTCCCCAGGCCACCCTCCGCCCACTCGGCGTGAGCATCCCGAAGAACGCCAGCGTCAGGACGTAGAGCAGCACCCGGTCGAACTCCAGCAGCGCTCGCGCCGACGAATCGGACCATCCCGCCGACGTGAGCGTCAAGACCGCGAAGGCGACCAGCAGCGCCAGCGGCAGGCCGACGGCCGCGTTGAGCCCCGCAAACGGGTTTCGAGCGAGCGTGATCCGCAGCACCAGGGCGCCGCAAAGCACCAGCGCAGCGAAGGCGGTCGCAGCCGGAAAGAAGCCGCCGCCGCTGAATCCCAAGAAGACCGTCAGCCCCCCCAGCGGCACCACGATCGCGGCGGCGGTCCAGTCGGCGGCGCCCGAGCGCGTAGGGGTGCGTGCGGGGCGGGATTGTTCAGGCGCTGTTAGCGCGATGGCGATTTCACCATTTCCGGGTTATGGTCGTTGTGTTTCGCGCTTTGCCCTTTAGAGCAAGCCGTTCCGAGGGCGATGAAAGCAGCCCCGAACGCAAAAAGACGCCGCGTCCCAGGAGCCTGGCCCCCATGGCCCCCAATCGAATCGACAAACATGCCTGATCTGGTCTCAAGCCGCGAGCGCATCGTGCCGACAGGAATACACACGATCATGGACAGCTTCGCCTACGAGTCCTCCGCCTCACTCGATCTGCCGACGCAGCTGGAGACCGCTCGCGCGGCCGGCGACAGCTCGCCGGCCCGTGAGCGATCGATCGTCCTGCGGCGCCTGCTGCTGCTCGCGGACGTGGTTTCCGCTGGGCTCGGCGGCCTGCTGACCTCGCTCGTCTTCGGGCTAGGGCTGTCCACTGGACTGCTTCTGACCGTTGCGGTGATGTCCGGATCGGTGATGCTCGGGTTCTTCTTCGGCCTCTACAACGACGGCGGCCTGCGCGGCTGGGCCAGCGGGCTCTCGGATGCTCCGCGAATGCTTGTCGCGGCTCTGCTGCTCTCCTGGCCGGTATTCGGCGTCGCGGCCCTGGCGAACCTCGAGCACGCGGCGCTCGTCGCGCTCGTAGCTACGACCGCGACTGCCAGCATCGACAGCCTGGCGCGGTCGCTGAGCCGTGGCTGGGTTCACCGCGTGACGCCGCTGCGCCAGCGCACGGTGATCGTCGGGTCGGGGATGGTCGCCGAAAAGATCGTCCAGCGGCTGGAGCGCCACGACGAGTTCGGCCTCGAGGCGATCGGCCTCGTCGACGACGAGGTTCACGCGCTGCACGGAGTGGACCTGCCGAAGCTCGGCTCGCTGGACCAACTGCATGCGGTGCTCGACGCCTACGACGTCGACCGGGTGATCATCGCGTTCTCACGCGCCACTCACGATCAGCTGCTCAGCTGCATTCGCGTCTGCCGCGACCACCGGGTCGCCGTCGACGTGGTCCCGCGTCTCTTCGAGCTGCTCGACGGCGCACGTTCGCTCAGCCAGATCGGCGGCCTGCCGATGCTCTCGATCGGCGCACCCCCGTTGAGCACGTTCTCGCGCGCCGCAAAGCGCGTCCTCGACATCGTCATCTCAGCGGTCGCACTGATCGTGCTGAGCCCGCTTCTGCTTGGGGTCGCGATTCTGATCAAGCTCGACTCGCGCGGTCCCGTGCTCTTCAAGCAGGTGCGCGCGGGACGTGGCGCAACGCCGTTCAAGCTGCTCAAGTTCCGCTCGATGTACCGCGACGCCGAGGAGCGCAAGGCGCAGTACGAGCAGCAGAACGAGGCCAACGACGGCGTGATGTTCAAGATCAAGCGCGACCCGCGCATCACGCGGATCGGCCGGGTTCTGCGGCGGACCTCACTCGACGAGCTGCCGCAGCTGATCAACGTGCTGCTGGGCGACATGAGCCTCGTCGGGCCGCGGCCGCTGATCCTCAGCGAGTCCGAGCATGCCGCGCAGACCTGGCACGCCCGCCGGCTCGACCTGCGCCCCGGGATGACCGGGCTGTGGCAGGTCTCCGGGCGTTCCGACCTCCCGTTCCAAGAGATGGTCCGCTTCGACTACCAGTACGTCGCCGGCTGGTCGCTCGCACGCGACCTCGAGATCCTGCTCGCGACGTTCCCGGTCGTGCTGTCCGGCCGCGGCGCATACTGACTTCCGTGCAGGTCGCCAGCTCGGGCGCCAACGCCCCCATCCTGAGGAACCGCTCGCGGGATGCGGTGTTCCTCTGCTACCACTCGATCCACCCTGACGGGCCGGACTGGACCTCGGTCCCGCCCGACCATTTCGAGAGCCATCTGGCCAAGCTGCGCAGTGCCGGCTGGCAGACCGGCGGCCTGGCCGAGCTGCGTGCACTCGCCGCCGGCGAACGACTTCCGCGCCCGACCGCGTTCCTGACCTTCGACGACGGCTACGCGGACAACTACGAGATCGCCTTCGAGGCGCTGCGCGAGCACAACGCCACCGCCCTCGTCTACCTGTTGCCACCGTTCGTCGACGGCGGCAGCGCGCTCGAGTGGCCCGAGGTCGCCGACCGGATACGCGATCATCCCGACGTGATGCGCTCACTCACATGGAGCCAGGTCGATGCGATGGCCGCGGGCGGGATCGAATTCGGCAGCCACGGACTGCGCCACCCCCACCTGCCCGACGTCTCCGACGAGCAGCTCACCGAGGAGCTGCTCGACTCGCGACGCGCGATCGCGGACAAGCTCGGCAGCTGCGAGACCTTCGTCTACCCGTTCGGCGAGTGGACCGAGCGCGTCGCCGAGGCGGTCGCGGCAGCCGGCTACTCCTTCGCCTTCACACTCCCCCGCTCCTACCAAGCGGGCGTCACGCCGTGGTCGATCCCGCGGATCGCGATCGACCAGCGCGACGACGCCCGGCGCTTCAGCCTGAAGCTCAACCCAGCGTTCCGGCGCGCCTACCTGTCGCGAGCGAAGGCGCGACTGCGTCGCGGATGAGCAGCCTCGGCTTCCTCTTCGCAGGCGATTCGCGGCGCCCCTCGGCGTGGTCGGGAGTGCCGTACGGACTGGGACAGGCGTTCGCGAGCATCGGCGTCGAGATCGAGCACGTCGCGGCGGCCCCCGGGCGTGCGGGTCGGCTCCTGAACCGCGTGACCGGCGGACCCTCCGACACCATCGCGGAGGCCCGCCAGGCCAGCGACGCGCTGGCGCGGAACCTCCGTCGCGCACGGCCGGTCGAGGCCTTCGTCCAGCTTGGGTCGGAGTTCGTGATACCCGCCACCGACACACCGATCGCCACCTACGACGACATGACGGTGATCCAGGCGCGCCGGCTCGACCACCCACTGCTTCAGGGGATGAGCGATGCCGAGCTGGACGCCTGGGTGGAGCGCCAGAGGGAGGCGCTCGAACGCGCCTCCGTCTGCTGTGCGATGACGAGCTGGGTCAGGGATTCGGTCGTCGCGGACTACGGGATCCCCGAGTCGCGCGTCCACGTCGTCGGCCTGGGGCGCAACCTCAGTCCAGAGCCCGTCGAGCGCGACTGGTCGACGCCGCGCTACCTCTTCATGGGCCAGGACTGGACGCGCAAGAATGGCCCGGCCGTGGTGGCCGCGTTCCAGAAGGTGCGCGCCGAGATCCCCGACGCGACGCTGACGCTGCTCGGGGCGATCCCGCCGCTCGACGAGCCGGGCGTCCACGTCCAGGAGCCGCTGTTCCTCAACGACCCCGCCGAGCGACGCAAGATGGAGAAGCTCTACGAAGGGGCGACCTGCTTGGTGCTCCCCTCGCTGATCGAGCCGGGCGCGATCGCCCATCTGGAGTCCGCGATGGCGGGGGTGCCGAGCATCGGGACGACGGTCGGCGGCGTCTGCGACCTGGTCGGCGACACCGGTCGCCTGGTCGACCCACACGATTCGGACGCGCTCGTGCGAGCGATGCTGGAGCTGGCCGACGGCGAGCTGGCGCGGCGGCTCGGTGCGGCGGCGCGCGAACGGGCGCAGTGGTACACCTGGCCGCAGGCCGCCGCCCGGATCGCCGACACGCTCGGCATCGAGCACTCCGATCCCGTTGCCTAGCCCGGTGGCGACAGGGTGAAGACGATTCTCGTCTGCTCCCCCGGCGGGCACCTCCAGCAGATGCTGGCGCTCGAGCCGGCCTGGCGGGACTGCGAGCGGCTCTGGGTCACCCTGACCGGGGCCGATGTCGGCTACCTGCTGGCCGACGAGCGCGTGCAGCTCGGCCACGGGCCGACGAACCGCAGCATCGTCAACCTCTTCCGCAACCTGGCGCTCGCCTGGCGGGTCGTCCGCCACGAGCGTCCCGACGCGATCCTCTCCACCGGCGCCGGGCTGGCGGTGCCCTTCTTCATCGCCGGCAAGCTGCTGCGCTGCCAGACCGTCTACGTCGAGAGCGTCACCCGCACCGAGACGATCTCGCTCAGCGGCCGGCTCGTCTACCCGCTGGCGAGCCGCTTCTTCGTCCAATGGCCGGAGGTTGCCGAGCAGCGGCGACGGGCCGAGTACGCCGGCAGCGTGATGTGATGATCTTCGTCACCGTCGGGACCCATCACGACCCGTTCGACCGCCTGCTCGGCGCGCTCGGCGCGCTCGGCGCGCTCGGCGACGACCTCGTCGTCCAGTACGGCCCTGGATCGCCCCCGCCGGGCGTCGAGCACGCCAAGGCGTTCATGCCCTTCGACGAGATGCTGTCCAACTTCGAGGCGGCCGACGTCGTCGTGACCCACGCCGGCGTCGGGAGCATCCTCTGCGCCCGGCGTGAGGGCCACGTCCCGCTCGTAGTACCGCGCCAGCACGCGCTCGGCGAGCACGTCGACGACCATCAGGCAGAGCTGACCAGGGCACTCGAGCGACGGGGTGGCGTGATCGCCGTCTGGGACACCGCCAAGCTGGCCGACGCCGTCGCATCCGCCCCCCCGCGCGGCAGCGCGCTGACGGTCGGGGATCCGGCGATGTGTGCCGCCGTGGGCGCCGCGCTGCGCGGCGATCCCGCGCCTCAGCCGAGCCCGGCGTAGATCGCCGACAGCCGCTCGGTCACCTCGACGGCGTCGAGCCGCTCCGCACGGTCGCGAGCGGCAGCGCTCAACCGCGTGCGCAGAGCCGCGTCGCCGGTCAGCGCACAGAGTGCGTCGGCGAGCGCCTGTGGATCTCCAGGCGGGACCAGCAGCCCGTCCTCGCGGTCGGTCGTGACCTCGGGGATGCCCCCGACGGCCGTGGTGACGATCGCCAGCTCATAGGCCATCGCCTCGAGCAGCGCCACCGGCAGGCCCTCGGAGAGCGAGGACATCACGAATATCTCGGCTGCCCGCAGCTGCTCGTCCTTGACCCGCTCTTGGAGCCAGCCGACCCATGAGATCTGCGGGTGACGCTCGATCAGCTTCGCGCCGGACGGCGGCAGCTCCCCCGGGCCGGCGAGCGTGACATTGAGGCCGGGCGCACGCGGGATGGCGATCGCCAGCGCCTCGAGCAGCACCCCTCCCCCCTTTACCGGGTTGGCGAAGCCGCCGAGGTAGACGGCCTGGACCTGGCCGCCGTCCGACTGCGGCCCGCGGCGCTCCGGTGGGCCGGGCGGGGCCGCATTGGGCACGACGACGACGCCGGTCAGTCCATACGCCTCCTCCAACGCGGCGGAGCTGGCCGCCGAGACCGCGAGCACCACGTCAGACGCCGCGAAGGCGGCTCGGAACAGCGCAAGGCTCGACCTGCCGAGGCTCGCGCGAAAGCTTGCGATCTCGACGGCGCCCGAGTGGACGTGCAGGACGACGCGGCGGCGCAGCGCGCGGGCGAGCAGAACGCAGACCGCCTTGCGGTACATGCTTCCGCGCACCGTGACGTGGATCTGCACGATCCGCCCGCGCCCGCGCAGGCTCCAGGCACTCAGCCGCAGCAGCGCCGCGCAGAAGACGGTCAGCCGCTGCAGGGGCGCGGGACCGCGATAGGTCGGCACGACGTCGAGCTGGTAGCGGTCGGCGAGCGGCGAGGTCAGCAGGCCGCGCAGCACGGCTGCCATGCCGCCGCTCATCTCAGGATCGGGCCCGAGCTGGAGGACCCGCGGGCGGTCAGGCATTGCTGACGTCTCCGAGGCCCGGCAGGTCGGACGGCGGCGGCCCCCAGCGACGGCGCAGGAAGTCCAGCGTGCCGCGCCCCGTTCCGATCGCCAGCACCCAGGTCTCACGCGGATCGCCGGGACGCAGGCCGGTAGCTCGCAGCAGCGTGCGGGCGAGATAGGAGGCGACCAGCACGGTCTTGCGCAGGACACCGGTCACGGCTCCGCGCGCGCCGGCGGCGCGGCGCGCGTACTCGAGCCCGTTGCGGGTCAGCAGGTAGGACCAGGCGCCGGGCCGGTTGGCGCCGCCCGGCGCCTGGTCGGCCAGCGCGTCGAGGACCACCCCGACCCCGTAGCCGGCACGCCGCGCGCGCAGGCAGAGGTCGGCCTCCTCGCAGTAGGCCCAGAAGCGCTCGTCGAAGGCGCCGGTGAGCGCGAGCATGTCGCCGCGCAGCAACAGGGTCCCGCCGTCGATCCAGTCGCAGGCGCGGATCCCCGAGCTGGCCCGGGGCGCCTCCCTGACGTGCGCGTTGGAGCCGTTCGCGTCGGTGGTGCCGCCGAAGGAGAACGGCGCCCCGCTGTCGCTGAAGACCAGCGCCGGCCCGAGGACCCCATAGCCAGGCTCGCCGTTGGCCGCCGCTAGCAGCGCCGCGAGCGCGCCCGGCCGCAGCCGAGCGTCGTGGGTCAGCACCAGCAGCCAGGTCGCGCCACGGCCGAGCTGGCGCTCGACGCCGCGGTTCATCGCTCCGGCATAGCCGAGGTTGGACTCCATCTGGACGACCTCGACGCCGGCCGGGACGGCTGGCGGCGGCTCGCCGGGAGCCGCCGGATTGTGGACGACGAGCACGCTCTCGGGCGCAACTCCCTCGGAGCGCAGGGACTCCAGCAGCGGCCCGTGCTCCCCGCCGCTGCCATAGGCCAGCACCACGACGGCAATCTCGTCAGCGCCGGCGGCCATCACGTGACCCCCTCGACCTGCTCGTCCGGGCGAAACGGGCGGAACTCGAGCTGGCGCGGCAGGAAGCCACGCCGCGTCGCGATCAGCCAGTAGGGCAGCGCGTAGGCGATCGTCACGCCGGCAAGGCAGAGGATCGCCGTCAGGCGGTCGCTCGGCGTACCGACGGCGATCGTGAAGATCGCCAGCGGGATCGCCAGCCCGAAGGCGAGCACGCCGGTCGGCAGGGTGCCCGCGAGGTAGTCGCGCAGCGGCAGCTTGAACAGGCGCAGGAAGCGGGCGTTGAACCAGAGCCCGCCGAACGAGACCGCGATGAACGTTCCCCCGACCACGCCCCAGAGTCCGAACGGCCCCGCGAGGACGATCGTCAGGGCGACGTTGAGCGCCGCGACGATGATCGCGTTGACCGACACCAGCCCCGGATGGCCCGCCCCCATCGCGATCGTCGACCCGGCGCCGGTGGTGATGTTGATCACGTAGGCGAGCGTCAGGAACGGCACGATCAGCGCGGAATCGCCCGGCGCCTCGCCGAGCCAGGCGATCAGCAGGAACGGCGCGCTGACCGCGACGAGCGCGAACAGCGGGAACGAGAGGCCGCAGGAGCGCAACAGGTAGCGCTTGTACATGCCGCCGATCACCTCGCGCCCGGCGGTCGTGATCTCCGCGGCGGCGTGGGTGATCATCGCCGAGACGGTCATCACCGCGGCGCTGCGGACGGCCATCACCACGCGCGAGGCGATCTCGTAGGCCGCCGCCGCGCGCACGTCGATGACGACGGCGATGATGATCTTGTCGGTCTGGAAGTTGACGAGGTCGGCGATCCAGCCGACCTGGCTCTTGAGGCTGAAGCTGAGCACGTCCTTGACGACCTGCCGCGAGGGCAGGGCGATGTAGGGCGCGCGCCAGACATAGCGCATCGCCAGGAACGTCGGGAGCAGCCCGCCGGCCGATGCCGCGGCGTTCGCGTAGCCGTAGACGACGAGGCTCGAGCTGAGCGCGAGCGCGATCAGGCTGAAGACGAAGTTGATCGTCACGTTGACCGTGATCGCGACGTTCGGTGGCACCATCTCGCGCTTCCCGATGCCGATCGCCGCGAAGGTCCGGTCGTAGCCGTTGAAGGTCCAGATCCCGACGGCCGCGAGCGATACCCAGCGCATGTCCGCCGTCGACAGGACGCCGAGCTGGTCGCTGAGCACCGGCGCCAGCGCCACCGCGACGCCGGCCGCCAGCACGCCCACGACGGTGATGGCGATCAGCCCCAGCCCGACGCACTCGCGCATCCGGCGCTCGTCGCCCTCGACGTCGTAGACCGCCACGAAGCGGGCGAGCGCCCTGCTGATCCCGAGGTCGAGCAGACCCGCGTAGGTCGCGAAGGCGCCGGTCACCGCCCAGACGCCGAAGGCGTCGAGCCCGAGCCGGGCAATCATGATCGGCGCCAGGATGAAGCTGAACAGGTAGCCGACGAAGACGCTCGAGGACTGGGCGAGTGTGTTCTTGAACAGCATCGAGATCGCCTAGAGAGCCGCTGCGCGCCCTATCCTGGCGCGGTGCCGATATCCACGGATCGTCCCACGCTGCGACTGCTGCTCCTGCTCCATCGCCTCGACTACGGCGGGGCGGAGCTTCAGCTGATCCATCTTGCCAGGGGGCTCGTGCAGCAGGGTCATGACGTCACCCTCTGCTGCATCGACAGATCGGTGATCGACCTTCAGCCGCTCGAGCAGGCAGGCGTGCAGGTCGTCCAGATGCACGCTCGCTCTCGCCTGGCGCGGATCGCGGCGATACCACGGCTCGCCCGGCTCGCACGCCGGTGCGACGTCGTGCACTGCACGATGTGGGACACCAGCCTCTGGGGCCGAATCGCGGCGATCGTCGCCAGGCGCCCGGTGATCGTCGCCGACCACGCGACCGACCGATCCGTCCAGCTCGCCACCAACGGCAACGGCCGCGGGCGCTGGATCGCGCTCCACAACCGGCTGCTCGACCCGTTCACGTTCGCCACCGTCGCCTGCGCCTCGACGCAGCGGGCGGTGCTCGAGGGCGAGGGCGTCGCACCGCGAAAGATCGTCGAGATCGCCAATGGCGTCCCGACCGCCGAGCTGGTGGCCGCCGCGAGCGACGGGCCGTCGCGCGGCGATTTCGGCATCCCAGAGCAGGCAAGGGTCGCGATCCACGTCGCCGGCTTTCGCGCCGAGAAGAACCAGCTCGGCGCGCTCGAGGCGTTCGCGGAGATAAGAGAGCGAATCGGCGACGTCCACCTGGTCTTCCTCGGCAGTGGGCCGCTGCGCAGCCAGGTCGAAGCCCGAGCGCGCGAGCTGGATGCCGGCGGGTGGGCCCACTTCCTCGGGTTTCGCGACGACGTGCCCGCGGTCCTCTCGCTCGCCGACCTGATGGTGCTGCCGTCGATCTCCGACGCGATGCCGATGACGATCCTCGAGGCGATGGCGCTCGGCGTCCCGGTCGTCGCCACCGACGTCGGCGACGTGCGCGCGACGCTCGCCGGCGGCGCGGGAGTCTGCGTGCCGGCAGGCGACCAAGCGGCCTTCGTGGCGGCCTGCAGCGAGCTGCTGTCCGATCCCGCGCGGCTCGCCGAGCTGGCGCGCGCCGGGCAGGAGCGTGCACGCGACTTCGACTCCGCGGCGATGTCCGAGCGCTACGCCGAGCTGTTCGAGGCCGCGAGCGCGGGAGCGGCGCTCGGCGATCAAGAGCGCGAGGCCGCGCGGTAGAGCCGCTTCGCGGGATCGCGCAGGCCAGGCGGCAGGCGCCGAGCACCCGCGGTCATGCCGTCGAGCGCCACCGCCGCGGCCCACGCGGGGGTTCCGCGCCGGCCGACGATCCAGCTCTCGGCCTCGCGGCGACCGGTCTCGAACCGCTTCTTGTAGCCCTCGTCGCCCCACATCAGGTCATAGACGCTCGAGCCCTCCGAGGCGGCCTGCTCGATCGTGTGCGCCAGCAGCACGTTGCCGAGCGCGAGGTCCTCGTAGCGGGAGCTGAGCCCCGAGAGCGAATAGCAGTAGCGGCCCGCGATCCGCCAGCCGTACCAAGCCGCGGCAGGAGCACCGTCGGCCTCCGCGACCCAGAGCCGCAGCCATCCGCGCTCCAGCGCGAGCGCCGCGAACCGGCGATGCATCGCCTTCGCGTCCTCGGAGAGCGCCGACGTCCCGCCCCGCTCCTCCCAGCGCTCCTCGTGGAGCGTGAAGAAGGTCTCGAGGTCGCGGTCCAGCTCGGCGACGTCGGCGGTCATCCTGAAGGACAGCCCGTGCTCACGCTCGAGCTTGCGCCGGCGGCGGCCGACCTGGCTCCGGAAGTTGCGGCTGCGGCCGGCCCAGTAGCCCTCGTAGCCGTCGTCGCCAAACCCCACGTAGGGCAGCACGTCAGCGCGCTGGCGGCGGGCTCGGAGCGCTCCACCAGCGGCCGTGAGCCCCTGCGGCCAGCTGCTGGCGCAGTCGATGCGATCGAGCTGGATCAGCTGCCACTCGCCGTGCTCGCGCTCCAGCAACTCGGCACAGGCCACGGCCATCGCGCTCTCGTCGGCGAGCTCGCATGCGGGCGTGAACCAGTCGCCGCGGCGCGCGCCCGCGAAGCGCAGCCGCCGGCCCTCGCGAACCAGTGGCAGCACGCCGCGCACGACGTCTCCGTCGCGCCAGACGATCGCAAAGGGCTGCTCGTCGGGGTGGGTGGCGAGCCATGCCGAGTACCACTCCGGCGTCAGGAACGGGTTCTCGCGCGCCTCGGCGAGCCGCCGCCAGGCGGCGGCGAGATCCGAGTCGAGCTCAGGCGCCGTGCGCAGCAGCTCGACCGTCACGACCGGTTATCCGCAGTCTCGTAGGTTCGCACGAGCCCGAAGTCGTCCGATCCACGCAGGCGAGCCCGCAGCGGACGCCAGTCGCCCGTCTGCTCGAAGCGCCCGGTCGCGATCACCGCGGCGTGCTCCTCCGGGTTCTTGTAGATCAGGCGCAGGCTGCGCGGCCGGCGGTCGAGCGACTCGCCGATCCGCTCGAGCACGCTGCGGAAGATCGCTCCCTTGAAGGGGCTGTGCATGAAGATCACCGTGACGTCGTCGGGCAGGGCGTAGGCGGTGGCGTCGGTGGTCACGATCTCGAGCCGGCCGTCTTGCAACTCAGAGCGGTGCTCGGCGTTGCGCCGCGCGACCTGCGACAGCTGCTCGGACAGCTCGACCCCGATCACACGCTTGAAGCGGTACGCGCCCGCCTGGATCAGGATGCGTCCCATCCCCGCGCCGTAGTCGAGGAAGACGTCGTCCTCCGACACGTCGCGCCGGCGCAGCACGCGGGCGAGCGTCCGCCAGTCGCTCGGCTCGTAGTCGACCCGCTCCTCCGCCGCCAGGCCGAGATCCTCGAGCCGCACGACGTCCGATGTCTCGACGCCATAGCGACCGTCGTAGAGCATGCGCGACAGCCGCCGCCTCAACCCTCTCATGCCCATCCGGGTGATGATGGCAGCAGATGTCGACGGTAGGCATCCAGCGTGAGCCCGGCGACGCTGTCCCAGTCGGCGCCGTTCTCGGCGGTCGCCCGCCCCGCCTCGCCGAGCCTGCGAGCCAGCTCGCCGTCGAGCAGCACGTCGACGAGGGCGCCGGCCAGCTGCTCGCGATTCTCCGCTGCGACGACCAGTCCGGATCCGTCTCCGACCAGCTGCGGCAGGCCGCCCACGTCGCTGACCACCATCGGCCGCCCGTACAGCTTGGCGAGCGAGCCGACGCCGCTCTGGCTCGCCTGCCGATATGGCAGCGCTACGCAGGTGGCGGAGCCGAACAGATCGGGGAGCTCGTCGTCGGGCACATGCTCGCGACGCAGCTCGACCCGCGGATCGGCAAGCGTCGGATGGTCCTCGACGTCGCCGGCGCCGGCGACCGTAAGAGTCGTCTCGGGCGCCTTCTCCCAGACGAGCGGCAGCGCGTCGAGCAGCACGTCGAGTCCCTTGTAGGGCGACATCCGGCCGAAGAAGAGGATCGACGGGCGATCGGGCAGCGGGAGTCGGTCGCCGGCGTCGACGCCGTGCGGCACGACGACGATCGGAGCGCTCGGGCGAGCGTTCGCGATCAGCTCCTCGCGCAGCCGCTCGCCGTGCACGAAGATCAGGCCCGCGGCGCGCAGCAACGCCCGGTTGGCGAGGATGGCGCGGCGCGTGACGCCGTCGCCGGGATGCGGCGAAGGGTCGTGGAAGGTGAGCGCAAAGCGGCGCCTGCGTACGCCTGCGGCGAACAGCAGCCGCACGTCGTTGACGATCCCCTCCTGGACGTGCACGACATCGGGGCGCAGTTGTGCGATCGAGCGCCGCAGCTGGCGCGCCCCCACGAGGGCGCGCGGCGAACGCACCCGTCCCTCGATCCGGCGGTGGTCGACACCGGGGGCAAGTCGTCGGACGAACTCTGCCGAGGCTCCTGGGCGCCCGCCGAACTCCAAGTCGTGGTCGCGCGTGAGCAGCGTGACCGCCGCGCCTCCGCGCTCGAGACCGCCGGCGAGGCCAGCGCTGTAGCGGACGAAGAAGTCACAGGCGAGCACCACGCGCGGGGACCGATCGGCGCTCACGTGCCCAGCCCCGAGGGCTGGCCGTCGGCGGCGCGCGTCTCTGCGTCGGCGACGATCGCGCCGGTCAGCAGGCCCAGGACGACCGTCATGTCGCCGACCGTGAAGTAGATCGCGACGAACGAGCTGATCATGATCAACACGATCCCGATCGCGAGGCTCGTGATCGGCAGATCGCGCGGGACCCGGCGAAACGCCTTGAAGAGCGGCGTGGCCAGGAACGCCAGGAACGCCAGCAGGCCCGGAACGCCGGCGATCAGCAGCAGGTAGAGATACTGGTTGTGCAGGAACAACTGCGGAATGCGCACGTAGCTCTGCTCGCCGATTCGATCGTCGAACCAGACGCCGATCGGAGCTCCGGCGCCGACTCCGAGCGCTAGGTGCTGCTTGGCGACCGCCCACGCCGCCTCGGTCTCGAGCTCGCGATCCTTGTACGACCCCTCCCGCGCGACCCCGCTCGGGTTGATGATGGTGGATCCGCGCTTGATCACCGGATCGATCAAGCGATCCTGGCCGGCGGGCGAGACCGCCGTGATCAACGCGATGCCGGCCGCGCCGACGGCAAGGGCGGCGACGACGCGGCTGCGCACCATCGGGCCGCCGAGCAGCAGGATCAGCGCCAGGCCGATGATCAGCCCCGACCACATGTTGCGGTTGAAGCTGACGAGGATGTTCAGCGATATGCCCGCGAGCACAGCCGACCAGCCCGCGCGATTCCAGCCGCGGGCGCACTGGACCTGCATCGCCGAGTACCAGAACAGCGCGTATCCGGCCGACAGCCCGACGAGCCGGACGCGCTGGATGCCCCCGACTCCCTCCTCCTCGCGAATGATCTGGCTGCCGGCGTCCTTGAGCATGTCGCCGAGCCCCGCGCCGAGGGCGACCATCAGCGCAACCAAGCCCGTGACCGCGGCGAGCACGGCCGCGGCGGTGAGCAGCGTTCGGCGTTGCGTCGCGTCCGGAAATACGCGCACGACTACGTAGAAGACGGTCAGCAAGGCAAGCGCCCGCGCCCACGCGATGACGTCGGTCAGCTCTGCCCGACCGGCCTCCACGGCGACGATCCCCGATAGCGCGACCAGCGCCAGGAACGTCGCCAGCGCCGCGCCGGCGAACCCTCCCCAGCTACGGCGCTGCGGCCTGACCGCGGCAACTACGAGCAGCGCACCGAGCGCCAGCTCGTAGCCGTCGACGCTGAGCGGGCCGAGGCCGAACGAGGGAAAGAAGCCCGCATGGAAGATGAAGTCGGTCAGTCCGAGCAGCGCCACCATCGTCGCCATCGGGAAGCGGAAGACGAGCGCCAGGGCGCCGAGCCCGACGACGAGCATCAGCAGCCGCTGGAGCCGCGCCTCGACGATGCTCGCGCCGACGACCACCTCGACCCCTAGAAAGGCGAGCGCGAGGGCGGCGACGCGTACCGGCGCCGGTACGCGGCTAACCAGTGCGGGCAGGCTGACGTGGCCGGCGGTAGTAGTAAGCGGAGTAGCCACGCTCGACCTCCGTGAAGTTCGCGACGATGCCCACCGGCCGCGTGCTGATCAACGAGAGCTGCTTGTTGAACCGCCGTGCGGCGTCGCGTGTCGTCTGACCGAGGCCGCTGACGACGACCACGCCGTCCACCTCGGGAATCAGCGCGAGCGCGTCTCCGACGGCGCCAAGTGCCGGGCTGTCCACCACGACCATGTCGAAGCGTCCCTGCAGCTCGGCCAGCAGCGAGCGCATCCGGCCGCTCTCCAACAGCTCTGAGGGGTTGGGGGGCACCGGTCCGCTCGGCAAGACCGTAAGGACACGCGAATCCCGCGAGCCGTCGATCGAGATCGCGATGTCCAGCAACGCGTCGTCCAGCGACGCGCCGGCGAGCACCGACGAGAGGCCCTCGGCGTCAACGCCCGCGACCATCCCGCGCAGCGACCCGCCCTTGTGCAGGTCCGCTTCGACGAGCACGACCTTGTCGCCCATCTCGGCCATGGTCGTCGCCAGATTGCGGGCGATCGTGGACTTGCCGTCCCCGGCCGAGGGGCTCGCGACGAGGATCGAGCGCAGCTCGCGATCGACGTTGAAGAAGCGCAGGTTGGTCCTCAGCACGCGGAACGCCTCACCCTCGGGAGTCGTGGCGTTCGCGTCGGCGGCGCTGCCCTTGGCGAGTGAGCGAGCACGCGGCACCCGCGCCAGGACTGGCAGCGAGAACAGCTCCTCGAGCTCGTCGACGGTGCGGACGCGGCGATCGAAGCGATCCCGCAGCGCGGCGAGACCGAAGCCCAGCAGGGCGCCGAGCACGATCCCGATCGCGACGTTGAGCATCGGCTTGGGTGACGAGCGGCTGGTCGGCGGAGTTGCCCGCTGAACGAGCTCCGCCTTGCCGGTCTGGAGCGCCTGCACGAGCTGGAGCTGCTCGATGCGATCGTTGAGCGCGATCGCACGGGCGCTCGTCTGCTGCTCGGGCGTCAGCTCGGCAAGACTCGACTCGACGCGCTCGATCGCGCTCTCGACCTGGGCCTGATCGGCCCCGCGTCGAAACTCGATGTACGCCTCGCCGTAGGCGTTGGCCATCTCCGCCGACAGCTCCGGCGAGTCGGTGGTGGCCGAGATCTGCGCGAGGTCCGAGTCGCCGCCGGTGTCCACCGAGACGCTCGACAACACCTGGTCGCCGGTCACGCCCTTGCCGATCTGCTTCGCGGCGCGGTCCGCGACGACCGGCAGCGTGACCAGCTCCTCGTTGGTTGCCGACTCGCGCGCCGGATCGATGAAGCTGTTCGTGCCGCCCTCCGAGAGCAGCCCCTCGGGCGCCTGGCGGAAGAGCAGCGAGGCCGTCGCCGTGTACTGGTTCTCCTGCATCAGCGACAGGCCGAGCGCGATGGCGGGCACGACGACCAATGCCTGGATGACGATCCACTTGCGCCTGCGGAGGATGCGCAGGGCCTGCTCTAGGGCGCCATCGTCGTTGGCCTGAGGCTTTGCAGACTCGATCACGAGCAGCCTTTCGACATGACGGTGAAGATGCCTCCCAGGATACGCACGGCCGCGATCAAGAGCGACCTCCGCGCATTGCCGTCGCCAGACGCGCGACCGGCGACTGCCCGAGGCGGCGGATCCCCGCACGTAAGCGCACCCGCTTGGCGCTCTCGCCGTTGTAGACGCCGACGCGCGGCCACTGGAGCGGCAACGGCTGCTGGGACCCACGCGGCACGGTGACGGCGAACTGGTACCCGGCATCGCGCGTGGCGCGGACGACTCGGTCGTCGTAGTCGCTGTAGGGGTAGGCGATCGAACGGCAGGACCTGCCCATCTCGCGCTCGCAGACGGCGCGCGACTCGGTCAGCTCGGCGGCGATCCGCTGCTCGTCGAGCGTCGAGAGGCGCGGGTGCGAGCAGGTGTGCGAGCCGATCTCCCAGCCGTCCGCGGCCAGGCCGCGCAGCTCGTCCCAGGTCATGCAGTCCAGCTCGCGCTCGTGCTCGGTGCCCATCCACATGTCATACCCATCCCAGGCCATCGGCCGTTGCGAGCTGGCGTAATCGGTCGGTACGAAGACCGTGCCGGGCACGCCAAGGCGCGCCATGACCGGCGCGGCCCGATCGAGCACCGACCGATGCGCGTCGTCGAAGGTCACCACGAAGGTCCGCTCCGCGGGCGGCGTCGTGAGCGCGTCGTCGAGCGTGGCGGGGCGGTATCCGCGCGCCAGGAAGTCGGCGAGCTGGGCTTCGAGCTCGGCCAGCGCGACCGTCGTCTCCGCGGGCCAAGTAGCGCTGATCCCGTGGTAACAGAGGACGATCAGGTCGTTCATCGAATTGGACATCCTAACCTTCCGCAACCGCTACCTCTTCCGATAGCTTCTACCGCGATGCCCGACACCCCCACCCCCGTCAAGTCCTGGCCTGGCCGCTCCGACTTCCTCGTCTTCGGCAAGCCGGACATCGGCGCCGCCGAGATTGCGGAGGTCGTCGACTCGATGGAGAGCGGCTGGGTAGGCACGGGTCCTAAGGTCGGCCGCTTCGAGCGCGCACTTGAGGATTATGTCGGCGCGGCCAATGTCCGCTGCGTCTCCTCGTGCACCGCGGCGCTGATCCTGGCGCTGCAGACACTCGACGTCCGGCCTGGCGACGAGGTGCTCGTCCCGTCGATGACCTTCATCGCCTCGGCGAACGCCGTCGAGCACAGCGGAGCGACGCCTGTGCTGGTCGACAGCGAGCCGAGTGGCACCGGCCTGATCGACCTCGACGCCGTCGAGGCCGCGATCACCCCGCGCACGCGGGCCGTGATGCCGGTCCACCTCGCCGGGCGCCCGGTCGACCTCGACCGGCTCGGCGAGATCGCCGCCAAGCACGACATCCAGATCGTCGAGGACGCCGCACACGCGATCGGCGCCGAGTGGCGCGGCCGGCGGATCGGCAGCCACGGCAACCTCGCGGCCTACTCGTTCTACGTGACCAAGAACATCACGACCTTCGAGGGCGGAGCGCTCGCCACCTCCGACGAGCTGATCGCCGCCCGCGTCGAGCGCCTCGCCCTCCACGGGCTCAGCCTCGGCGCCTGGCAGCGCTACTCGGACGCGGGCTTCAAGCACTACGAGGTCGAGGAGCCCGGGTTCAAGTTCAACATGACCGACATCCAGGCGGGCGTCGGCATCCACCAACTCGCCAAGCTCGACGCCTGGATCGACCGCCGCGCCGAGGTCTGGGAGATCTACGACAGCGGGCTTGCCGACCTGCCGCTCCGCCTGCCGGTCCCGGCGACCGCCGAGATGCGCCACGCACGCCACCTCTACCAAGTGCTCGTCGACGACGACTCGCCGCTCACTCGCGACGAGCTGCTGAACGCCCTCACAGAGCGCATGATCGGCACCGGCGTCCACTATCGCGGCGTCCACATGCATCCCTACTACCGCGACCGCTACGGGATCGACCCCGCTTCACTGCCGATCGTGACCGACATCTCCGAACGCACGCTCAGCTTGCCGCTCGCCGCTGGGATGTCCGATGCGGACGCCGAGGACGTTGTCGGCGCGCTGCACGACGCGCTCGGCTGAGACCGCGCTACTTGGGTTGCTTCTTGCGCTTCAGGCGCACGGCGGCCGCCGTGCGCGTCCGCTCGATCACCGGGCCGGGATCGCGCCAGTCGAAGATTCCCATGTCCCCCGCCCCGCGCCAGCTGCGCAGGCGCGCGAACAGCCCTGGACCTTCACCGTTGCGATTGCGCATCCGGCGCACCGCCGCACGCAGCTCCAGCTCGGGGAAGACCAGCTTCACGTCGGCGCGGACCGGCGGCTGCTCCGGGTCGACTGGGATGCCGGCAAGCGTCGCGTAGAGCCGCCAGGAGGAATCCGCCCCGGCGGCATCCCCCAGCCCCCACTGCGTCGGGATGCGGACGTTGACCTCGAGCAGGTAGGCCTCGCCCGTCTCGGCATGGAGCTTGGTCTCGACCCCCGCGACGCCGACGTAGCCGGCCTCGTCGAGCAGCCGCTTGGCCAGCTCCATCGACTCGGGGATCGGCGCGGTCTCACACAGCGAGGCGGCGCCGAAGCCGGCGGGGAACTGGCGGATCTTGCGACAGCCGATCGCCACCGGGAAACGGCCCTCGGCGTCGCGCACCAGGATCGCCTCCTCGACGGCGTCATCGCCGCCCGGCACGTACTCGCCGACGATCAGCTCGAGCCCGGCCTCGATCGGCTCGCGGCCAGCGTCGACGAGCTCGTCGCTCGAGTCCGCGAGGATCACCCGGTCGTCGCCGAACAGCCCGCGCCAGAGATGCGACAGCGTCGGCTTGAGGATCGCGGGGTAGGTCAGCTCGGCGGCCGCGCCTTCCAGCTCGGCGAACGTCGAGACGGTGAAGCCCCGCGGCCGCCTGACGCCCGTCCGATCGGCGATCCCATTCATCTCCGCCTTGCTCATCAGCGGCAGGTGGGCGTCGTCGAGCGTCTCGAAGCTGCGCACCCGCGGCAGCTGGTCGCGCTCGCGGGCAAGCAGCTCGCTGACCGCGTCGGAGCCTGTCAGCACGACGCAGTCGCCCTCGGCGCGCAGGCGCTCGAGCCACTGCTCGCGCGCGTCGTCGAGGGGCGGGAGCACCTCACCCTTGGCGCCGCGGGTCCTCGTCGTGAAGGCGTCGGCGGGCCCCGACAGCGCCGTTACCGAGACCCCGCGCCGGATCAGCGTGCGGGCGACGGCCAGGCCACCGTTGTAGGGACCGAGGATCACGGCCTTGGGCTGCTCGGGCTGCAAGCCCGCCATCCTATTTATCTGGCTGCGTAGTGAGCCTGGACGCGCGCCGCGCTCAGCGCGGTCGAGTAGACCGCGGTCTCGTCGAGGATCCCGCGGAGGTACTCGTTGCCGCTCCAGGAGCCCATCCGAAGGCTGTTGGTCGTCGACGTCGCGCCCCCCGTCAGTGCGCCGGTGGCGACCTGAGCGCCGTTGACGTACAGCCGCCGCGTGGTCCCGTCGTATGTAGCGGCCACGTGGTAGGTCTGCCCGGCGACGATCGCGCCGACGGGGGCCTGCAGCCGCTGGCGGACACCGAACTGGATGACCGTGAACTCGAGTCGCGGGCCGTTGAACTGCAGCGAGTAGGACTCGGCCTTGCTGAGGATCGAGGCGAAGTTGCCCGTGGTCGGGACCGTCGTCGGCTTGATCCACGCCTCGAGCGTGATCGGCGACGAGAGGTTCAGCGACGTCGAGCTCGGGACGTTGACGTAGTCGTTGCTCCCGTCGAGCGAGACAGCCTTGTTGACGGTGTCGCTCGTGAGCAAGCTGGCCGCGCCGCGCGTCGGGCTGTTGGTGTAGGTGCCCGGGTTGACGCCGCGCTGATCGGCCGCGGCGCCGGACGTCTCACCAAGCCGCCAGTAGCTGATCGGGGTGTCGGCGAGGACGGCGTTCGAGTAGGTCGAGGCAGGCGGTGGCGTCGTCTGAGTCGTTGCGCTGGCCGTCGCCGACCAGGCCGAGTCCGTCGACGCGTTGCGAGCCCGCACGCGGTAGAAGTACTGAGTGCCAGCAGCGAGGCCGGTGCTCGAGTAGCTCGTCGCGTTCGCCGCCAGCGTGACGCTGACCGGTGCCGCGAAGGCGCTGGTCGTATCGCGCTGTACGACGACCTCGGTCTCGTTGGTCGCCGGATTGGCCCACTGGAGGTCGATCTGCGAGGTCGAGATCGCCGCCGCGGTCAGGCCTGTGGGTGCCGCGACCGGCGGAGGCGGCGTTGCCTGGGTGGTTGCGTTGACGGTCGCCGACCACGCCGAGTCGGTCGTGGCGTTGCGGGCGCGGACGCGGTAGAAGTACTGAGTGCTGGCGGCCAGGCCGGTGCTCGAGTAGCTCTGGCTGTTCGCTGCGAGCGTCGCGCTGACCGGTGAAGCGAAGCCGCTGGTCGTATCGCGCTGGACCACGTACTCGCTCTCGTTGGTCGCGTTGTCCGTCCACTGAAGGTTGATCTGCGACGTCGATGCCGGCGTCGCGGCCAGCCCTGTCGGCGCGGCGACGGACGCGGGCGGCGGAGGCGTGGTGGTTCCGCCGCCGTCCTGGTAGTGAGTAGCGACACGGGCCGCGGCAAGCGCCTTGTTGTAGACGGCGACGTCGTCGACGGTGCCGGTGAAGAACTCCTGTGCACCGTCCCACGAGCCGATGAGGAGGCCGCTGGCACTGGCGGTCGCGCCGCCTGTCAGCGGCGCGTTGGCAACCTCGACGCCGTTGACGTAGAGGCGGCGGGTCGTGCCGTCGAAGCTGCCTACCACGTGGTAGGCCCGACCGGCGACGATCGCGCCGGCGGGCGCCTGCAACCGCTGGCGAACGCCGAACTGCATGATCGTGAACTCGAGCTGCGGACCGTTGAACTGCAGCGAGAAGGACTCGGCCTTGGTCGCGATCGAGGCGAAGTTGCCGGCCGTGGGCAGCGCGGTCGGCTTGATCCAAGCCTCCAGCGTCACCGGTCCGGTGAGCGCGTCGAGCGACGAGGAGTCCGAGACACTGACGTGGTCGTCGACTCCGTCGAGCGCAACCGCCTTGTTCGCGGTGTCACTGGCAAGCAGGCCGGTCGCGCCCTGGACCGCGCCGTTGACGTAGACGCCGGGATTGATCGCGCGCTGGTCGAGCGCGGACGCGCCGCTGTCACCGAGCCGCCAGTAGCTGACCGGGTCGTCGGCGAGCACCGTCTGCGCATAGCCCGTCACGGGCGGCGGCGGGGTCGCCGGCGTCGTCGTGGTCGCGACGTTCGACCAGGCCGACGTGTTGGTCGTGTTGAGCGCGCGTACGCGGTAGTAGTACTGCGTGCCGGCCGTCAGGCCGGTATCGGTGAGCGCCGTCGAGTTCTCGCCAGCCGGGATCCGCGTCGGCGACGTGAACGAGCTGTTGGTGGCGCGCTCGATCATGAACTCGCTCTCGTTGCTCGAGTTGTCGCGCCAGCGCAGCTCGACCTGCGTCTGCGAGGCGGCGATCGCACTCAGCTCGCTCGGCGCGTTGACGGTCGGGTCCGGCGGCGGCGTCGAGGCGGTGCCCGCGCTGTAGTGCGCGCCGATGCGGGCGGCGGTCAGCGCCGAGGAGTAGACGGCGACGTCGTCAATCGTGCCGTTGAGGAACTCCTGCGTGTTGTCCCAGGCCCCGATCGTCAGGGCATTCGAGGGGGCGCTGATCGCGCCGGTCAGCGCGGTCGTCGCGACCTGGCTGCCGTTGACGTAGAGGCGTGCGTTGGCGCCGTCGTAGGTGCCGACCAGGTGGTAGGTCTGATTCGCAACGATCGCACCGGCGGGCGCCTGCGTGCGCCGGCGCGTGCCGTTCTGGATGACGGTGAACTCGAGCCGGTTGCCGTTGAACTGCAGCGAATACGCCTCGGGCTTGGTCGCGATCGAGGCGAATCCTGAGGTCGGAACCACTGCGGGCTTGATCCACGCCTCGACGGTGATCCGCTGCGTCGGGCTGATCCCGGACGCGTGCGGGATCCGAGCGTGATCGTTCGTACCGTCGAAGCGGACCGACCTGTTGGCCGTATCGCCGCTGAGCAGGCTCGTCTGGCCGAGCAGTGGGCCGTTGGTGTAGGTACCGGTGTTGCTGCCGGCCGAGTCGTTGACGGTCGAGCCGCTCGGCTCGCCGAGCCGCCAGTAGCCGGCGGGGCTGTCGGCGAGCACCGCCGTCGAATAGGCGGACGGCGTGCCGGTCGCGCTCTCGTAGACGATCGAGTCGCTCTCGGTCTGCCCCCACTTGCCACTGCGGTCCTTGAACTGCGTGTAGAGCGTGCGGGTGCCGGTCGCGGTACTGCCGCCGATCGCCGGATCGGTCAGGTCGCAGAGGATCGACGTCGGCGTCGAACCCGACGTCGTGTAGTTGTGCGTGCGCCAGTTGACGCCGTCTGCCGACACGCGCACCTGGTCGACGCCGCTGACGTCGTCGCGGCCGGTCACCTTCAGCGTGACGTTCTTCGAGCTGGTGCTTGGATCGACGTCGTTGATGGCGACGGTGCCCGTAGGCGCGGTTGTGTCGACGATCTGGCCGTTCTGGACGGTGAAGTAGACGATGCCCTCGTTGGCGGTCTGGCTCTCGCGCGCCGCGTCCGCCTTGTTCGCGCTCTCGTAGACCTTGTTGTTCGGGTCGGTTATCGAGCGCAACACGTACTGGCCGTTGGCAAGGCTGCCCTGGTCGAGGTCGATCCACTGCTCGTCGCGGTAGTAGTCGTAGGTGTCGCCCCAACCGACCGACAGGCCCTGCACGAGGACGTTCTGGCTGTTCGGCAGGCAGCCGCCCGACGGGTAGACGGCCGGGAACGGGGTGCCGGGGAGCGTCTTGATGAACTCCTCGTCCATCACGCAGCTCGTGGTCTTGGTGCCGCGCAGGTCCGCCTGCCCCTGTGTGCGGCCGCTGGCGATCCAGGCGTCGAAGTCGGGCCGGTCCCAGAGCTCGTAACGGCCCCAGTCGTCGTAGTGGTAGTGCTGGTGGTTCTGCGCGTGCCAGTAGAAGCCGCCGACGCCGTACTCGGTAAAGCTGCCGTCGGTGTCGAAGACGCGCTGGAACGCCGGACCGGTGCGCGTGGTGGGATTGATCTGCCCGCGCGTCTCGAGCTTGCCCGGGCCGCCGTTCCAAACCGTGTTCGTGAAGCGCAGCACGTTGTGGAACTGGCCGCTGCCGTCATAGCTGACGTCACTGCGGTCGAAGCGCAGGTCACGCGGGGGGAGCGTTCCCAGGTCCGGGAAGAGCGGTGCTGCCTGGGCAACCGTGGGAGCGGCGAGAACCAGTGCAACAGCTACGAACAGCGGGGTCGACCAGCGGCGCAAGCGAGCTCCGTTCAGCGAAATCACGGGACAGGGGCAGGAGTTCGCCGCATCGAGCGGCGACACTCCAAGCTCGCACGACTTCCGCGATTCGTCAAGAAATGGGCGACGCTCGCCCGAGCACCGTCTAGCCGACGGCGGCGCAGGTGCGCTTGGCCCGCTTGGTCGCCCGCGTCAGCGCGGCCTTGCGCCGTGTCAGCACCTTCACGCGTGCGCGCTTCACAGAGGGGCGGCGGGCCGCCCGCGCTCGGGCCCGCGCCGTCTTCACCAACGCGGCCCACTTCTTGCGCTTGCCCTGGGCGACGCGGCAATCCTTCGCGCTCGGGCCGGCCTTCGGCGGCGACAAGACGGGCGGCTGTGGCGTCACGACAGGCGGCTGTGGCGGCTCGCCGACGTCCGGAGGCGTCGCGACGCCGACGCCCTCCTCCTGGTGCACCATCACGCGATCGGCGCCAAGCGACTTCGAGTAGACCGCGACCTCGTCGATCGTCCCCGCGAAGAAGTTGGACAGGCCGCCCGAGGAGCCGACGAACAGGCCGCCCGCGCTCGCCGTCGCGCCGCCGGCCAGGGCAGCCTCGGCAACCTCGACGCCGTCGACGTAGAGTTGGCGCTGGCTCCCGTCGAACGTGGCGACGATGTGCTGCGACTTGCCCGCGACGATCGCTCCAGCAGGCGCCGCCAAGGTCTGCGGCACTCCGAGCTGGACGAGGTCGAACGCGAGCTGCGGACCCTCGAGGCGCAGTCCGTACGAGCCCGACTTGGCGACCACGGTCGCCACCTCGCCGGCCTCCGGCAGCGCTGCAGGATCGATCCAGGCCTCGATCGTCAGCGGCGAGGCGATGCCCAGCGAGGCCGAGCTCGAAACCGCCATGTAGTCGTCGGTCCCGTCGAAGCCGACGGCGGTGTCCGAGCCCTCCGCGGGCAGCAGGCCCGGCGCTCCGAGCGCCGGTCCGTTGACGTACGAGCCCGGGTTGATCGCGCGCTGGTCGACCGCGATCGTCCCGGTTGACTCGCCGAGCCGCCAATGGCTGACCGGTCCGTCGCCGAGCACGACCTGGCCGTAGCCGTCCTCGACCGGCGGCGGCATCGACGGTGTCGAGGCGCTTGCGACGTTCGACCAGTCCGAGTCGTTGCCCACGTTGCGCGCCTTGACGCGGTAGAAGTACTGCGTCCCCGGCGTCAGACCGGTGTCCGAGTAGGCGGTTGCGCCCTCACCCTGAAGAATCTCGTCGGGCGAGCCGAAGGCAGCGTCGCTGTCGCGCTCGATCACGTGCTCGGTCTCGTTGTCGGCGTTGTCGTCCCAGCGCAGCTCGACGCGGGTCTGCGAAGCCGGCATCGCGGTCAGGTTGGTTGGCGCCGCGACCGTCGGGTCGGGATCGTCGGGCGGCTCGCTGCCGACGTCGTAGTGGTCCTCGACCTCGGCCGCGGTGAGCGCCTCGTCGTAGAGCGCGACCTCGTCGACGGTCGCGTCGGCGAACTCCTGCGCGTCGTCCCACGAGCCGATGCTCAGCTCACCGTTGGCGTCCGGGCCGATGCCGCCGGTGAGGGGAAGCGATGCGGCCGGCGCGCCGTTGAGGTAGAGCCGCACGTGCGCGCCGTCGTAGGTGCCCACCACGTGGTAGGTCTGGCCCGCGACCACCGTCCCCGGCGGCGCCTGAGCGCGGCGCCGGACGCCGTTCTGGACCACGGTGAACTCGAGCCTGCCGTTGTTGAGCTGGAGCGCGAACGTCTCGGGCTTGACGACGATCCCGCGGAAGCCCGAGCTGGGCACCTGGTCCGGCTTTATCCAGGCCTCGACCGACACCTGGCCGGTCGGCGTCAGCTCAGGGGCGTTCTCGATCCCGACCCGGTCGTTGACCCCGTCGAGCTGGACCGCGGCATTGACCGGGTCCGCCGGAACGAGGCTGTCGACGCCGAGCTGAGCGCTCCCCTGGTAGGTGCCGGCGTTGTCGCCGGCGGAGTCGTTGGCGGTCGTGCCGCTCGGCTCGCCGAGCCGCCAATAGCCCACCGGGTCGTCGGCCAGCACCGCGTCGGAGTAGGCCGACGGCCCACCCTCTTGCGGATCGAAGGCGATCGTGTCGCTCTCGGTCTGGCCCCACTTGCCGCTCTCGTCCTTGAACTGGGCGTAGACGGTGCGGGTGCCCGTCGACGGGCTTCCGCCGATCTGCGGGTCCGTGAGGTCGCAGAGAATCGACGTAGGCGTAGATCCCGACGTCGTGTACTGGTGCGTGCGCCAGTTGACCCCATCGGCCGAGACGCGCACCTGGTCGACACCGCTCACGTCGTCACGGCCGGTCACCTTGACCGTGACCCTCTTGTTCGCCGTGGAGGCATCGACGTTGTTGATCGCGACCGTGCCAGACGGAGCGTCGGTGTCGACGACCTCGCCGTCGTCGATCGTGAAGTAGACGATCCCCTCGTTGGCCTGCTGACTCTCGCGCGCGACGGTCGCCTTGCTCGTGCTCTCGTAGATCTTGTTGTTGGGATCGGTCACCGAGCGCAGCACGTAGTTCCCGTCGGCGAGGCTGCCCTGATCGAGATCGATCCACTGCTCGTCGCGGTAGTAGTCGTAGGTGTCGCCCCAACCGACCGACAGGCCCTGGATCAGCTCGCCGTCCCCGTCGAGCAGGCAGCCCCCGGACGGATAGACGGCGGGGAACGGCGTCCCGGGCAGGGTGGTGAAGAACTCCTCGTCCATGACGCAGCTGGTCGTCTTGGTGCCATGCAGGTCGGCCTGGCCCTGCGTGCGACCGCTCGCGACCCAGGCGTCGAAGTCAGGCCGGTCCCAGAGCTCGTAACGGCCCCAGTCGTCGTAGTGGAAGTGGTTGTGGTTCTGCGCGTGCCAGTAGAAGCCGCCAGAGGCGAACTCGGTGGATGTCCCGGTGGTGCTGTCGTAGACGCGCTGGAAGGCCGGTCCGGTCAGCGTCTGAAGGTTGATCTCGCCGCGGTTCTCGAGCCGCCCCGGGCCGGCGTTCCAAACGGTGTTGGTGAAGCGCAGCACGTTGTGGAACTGGCCGCTGCCGTCGTAGCTGACATCCGCGCGGTCCAGGCGCAGATCGCGCGGCGGGAGCGTCTTGAGGTCGGGGAACGCGAGCGCGGCGTGGGCCACGCCGGGCGCGGCGGCTGCACAGGCGATCACGGCCGCAAGCACCCCTACGCCGTGGCGCAACCGGTTCCGGCATCGGTATGTCGGGTGAATACGACGCAAGGCTGAGGAGGATCGAACCGTCCAATCGGCGCAGCTGCCGACTCCTTCAATGTACCTACGGCCCTCGCGGAGCGCGAAGGCTGCAGGAAAAACGCGCACTTTGCAGAGTTTCGCGGGCGGTTCCGACCATCGTGTGGGCTAGGGTGCGCCAACTGCATACGCCGAGTCGTCCCAGCAGGGACGAACGGGGGAACCGTTTCATTGGGGCTAATCGCGGCCCCGGCCCAGGCCGACCGCGACGCGCTGCTCTTTCTGCGCGAGCCCGACAGCTAACCCCGTAGGCCGAGGAAAGAGAGGACTCGCCCGCTATGAGAGCGCTGCGTACTATTGCCCTTGCCGCGTTTCTGTTTGCCGTCTCCGCGCCTAACGGAATAGCTGCCCCAAACGACGACGCCTCAAACCGGATGATCGAGGCGGTCAACTCGATCCGAGCCGACCACGGCCTGCGCCCACTGCGCCCGGCTCCGAAGCTCGCCCACAGCTCGAACGGCTACGCCAAGCACCTGATTCGGACCGACAGCTTCGGCCACGGGTCGAGCTTCCAAAACGCCGGCTTTCGTACGGCCGGCGAGATCCTCGCCTACAACAGCGGCTGGTCCGCGAAGCCGCGGCCGGCGATCCGGATGTGGCTCGGATCCTCGAGCCATCGCGCGCTGATGCTCAGCTCGAGGTTCCGCTACGCCGGAGCCGGACTGGCGCGAGGGCGCTTCGGCCGGTCGATGGCGACCATGTGGGTCGTCCACTTCGGCGCCCACTGACAAGCGAACGCCGAAGCGACAACCCGGCCGGGCGCTTAGGCGCCCGGCTCCTTGCGGGGCACGAGAACCGTCCGCTTGAACTCGGCGACCAGGACGCCGTCCTGGTTGAGCACGCGGGTGTGGACGCGAACGACGCCGCGGTCGGGCTTCGAGCCGGACGGCCGGACCTCGAGGACCTCGGACTCGCAGAACAGGGTGTCGCCGTGGAATACCGGCGCCGGATGCGACAGCTCCTCGGTCGCCAGGTTGGCGATCGCCTTGCCGGAGACGTCGCCGACCGACATGCCGAGCGCGAGCGAGTAGACGAGCGGCCCGACGACGACGTTGCGGCCCTGCTGGGACTGGCTCGCGTAGACGTCGTTGATGTGCAGCGGGTGGTGGTTCATCGTGATCAGGCAGAACATGTGGTCGTCTGCCTCGGTCACGGTCTTCGCTGGCCAGTGCTTGTAGATGGCGCCAACCTCGAAGTCCTCCAGGTAGCGCCCGTAGGGGCGGGCGCCCGAGGCCTCGCGTGTCGCCTGATCTGTGTCGACGGTCATGTGCTCCTCAAGTCGTTGATTCGTCAGTCAATCGGAAGGCGCAGAACTGTAACCGTCCCCGCTCGGACGCCGCAGGCGGCCGTGGGCCTCGTCGGCGAAGCCGACAGTATTCTCTGCTGCTCATGCGCAATCCACGTGACTTCTTCAAGCCCCTCGCCGTCGGCGCGCCGGACCCGATCACCGAGGTCCCGTTCAAGCCGTCGCGGATGATCCACTTCCTCGACTTCTCGAACGAGAAGATGGTCGCCAAGGCGCCCGCCATCGCGGGCCAGGTCGACATCCTGCTCGGCAACCTCGAGGACGCGATCCCGATCGACCGCAAGGAGGCCGCACGCGAGGGCCTGATCACCGTCGGCCGCGACATGGAGCTCGGCGACACCGCGCTCTGGGTCCGAGTCAACTCGCTCGAGAGCCCATGGGTGCTCGACGACCTGACCGAGCTGATCGCCGCGATCGGCAACAAGCTCGAGACGATCATGGTGCCGAAGGTCGAGGGCGCCTGGGACATCCACTACGTCGACCGCCTGCTCGCCCAGCTCGAGGCGAAGCACGGCGTCGAGCAGCCGATCATGATCCACGCGATCCTCGAGACCGGCATGGGGGTCGTCAACCTCGAGGAGATCGCGACCGCCAGCCCGCGCATGCAGGGCATGAGCTTCGGTCCCGCCGACCTCGCCGCGTCGCGTCGCATGAAGACGACCCGCGTCGGCGGCGGCCACCCGGGCTACCGGACGATCTCGGACCCCGACGCGGCCAACCCGGACGCTCCGCGCGCCAGCGCCCAGCAGGACCCGTGGCACTACTCGATCGCGCGCATGGTCGACGCCTGCACGTCCGCCGGGATCCTCCCCTTCTACGGCCCGTTCGGCGACATCAAGGACGTCGAGGGCTGCGAGGCGCAGTTCCGCTCGGCCTTCCTGCTCGGCTGTGTCGGCGCCTGGTCGTTGCACCCCGTGCAGATCGACATCGCCAAAAAGGTCTTCTCGCCCGATCCGGACGAGGTCGCCTTCGCCAAGAAGGTCATCGAGGCGATCCCCGACGGCGCCGGCGTCCACATGATCGACGGCAAGATGCAGGACGACGCCACCTGGAAGCAGTGCAAGGTGATGGTCAACCTCGCCGAGATGCTCGCCAAGAAGGACCCCGAGCTGGCCGAGGCCTACGGATTCGATACGGCGGGAGCGCCAGCATGAAGTTCTACGAGTACGAGGCTCGGCAGATCGTCGAGCAGGCCGGCATCCCGGTCACCAAGTACGGCTTCGCCAAGACGGCTGACGAGGCCCGCGCGATCGCCGCCGACATGGACGGCCCGACGGTGGTCAAGTCGCAGGTCCTGACCGGAGGCCGGATGAAGGCCGGCGGCGTCAAGTTCGCCGACACGCCCGACGAGGCTGCCGCCCATGCCGAGGACATCCTGAAGCTGGAGATCAACGGCCACTGGCCGCGCGGCGTGCTGGTCGATCCGAAGGCGCAGGTCAAGCAGGAGTACTACGCCGGAGTCGTCTGGGACGGCACGCGCAAGCAGCCGCTGCTGCTGTTCAGCGACATGGGCGGGATCGACATCGAGCAGGTCGCCGAGGAGCACCCCGACCACGTCGGCCGCGGCCACTTCTCGAACCTCCTCCCCTACTCCGACTTCCAGGCCAAGCAGGTCATCGCGGCCGCCGGCGTCGGTGGCAAGGAACTCACGCGCCTGACCCCGATCCTCACCAAGCTCGCGCGCCTGTTCCAGGAGCGCGACATGACGCTGGCGGAGATCAACCCGCTCGCCCAGCTCAAGGACGGCTCCTTCGTCGCGCTCGACGCGCACATGGAGATGGAGAACGAGGCGATGGGCCGCCAGAAGAAGGTGCTCGAGAGCATCGGCATCGGCGCCGACGAGGGCACCCGCGAGGGCCACGAGCCGACCGAGTTCGAGGCGCTCGTCCTCGAGATCGACTCGGCCGACCACCGCGGCGTGATCCAGGGCAAGGACACCGGCTTCCACGGCAACATCGGCCTGGTGATCGGCGCCGGCGGCGGTTCGCTGACGCTGACCGACGCGGTCCGCTCACAGGGCGGCGCCCCGGCCAACTACTCGGAGATCGGCGGCAACCCGTCGGTCGCCAAGGCGCGCGGCCTCGCCAAGGCGGTGCTGCAGAAGGACGGCGTCGAGAAGATCGCGGTGATGATGTCGATCGTCTCGAACACCCGCGTCGACATCGTCGCGCGCGGCGTGATCCAGGCCTGCCTCGACCTCGGCAAGGACCCCGGCGAGACGATCGCGATCTTCCGCATCCCGGGCGCCTGGGAGGACGAGGGCTTCAAGATCCTCGACAAGTACGGGATCGAGTACTGCGACCGCACCGTCTCGCTGCACGAGGCGGCGGGCCGTGCCGTGGCGAAGATCCAGGGAGAGGCGGCCTAGATGTCCATCCTTATCAATGAGAACACGACCTTCATCGTCCAGGGCATCACCGGGCGCGAGGCGATCAACCTGACACGCGAGTGCCTCGACTACGGCTCGAAGATCGTCGGTGGCGTGACCCCGGGCCGCAAGGGCCGCGAGGTCCACGGCGTGCCGGTCTTCGACACGATCGAGCAGGTGATCGCCCACAACGGCGGCGCGGTCCCCGACGGCTCGGTCGTCACGGTCCCCCCCGCGTTCACCAAGGACGCCGTCTTCGAGGCGATCGAGAACGGCATCAAGCTGATCGTGATCGTCACCGAGCGCATCCCGCGCCGCGACGTCGCCCAGATGGTCGAGCTGGCGAACATGCGCGGCGCGCGGATCATCGGCCCGAACTGCCTCGGACTGATCGTCCCGGGCGTCGCCAAGATGGGCGGCATCGGCGGACCGGCGAAGAACGCCGAGCAGGCCTACCAGCCGGGTTCGATCGGCGTGATGTCGCGCTCCGGCGGCATGACGACCGAGATCTCCTCGACGCTGACGGCCGCCGGCCTCGGCGTCTCGACGGCGATCTCGATCGGCGGCGACGCGATCATCGGCTCCGCCTACGCCGAGCTGATGCCCGAGTTCGAGGCCGACGAGCAGACCGAGGCGATCGTGATCTACACCGAGCCGGGCGGCCGCATGGAGGCCCAGCTCGCCGAGTGGGTGTCCGAGAACGACTCGCGCCTGCCGATCGTCGCCTTCATGGCCGGCCGGTTCATGGACGACGACGAGATGCAGGGCATGTCCTTCGGCCATGCCGGCACGATCGTCGAGGGCAAGGAGGACTCCGCGACCGAGAAGATCGCGCGCCTCGAGGCCGCCGGGATCCCGGTGGTCGAGCGGATCGACGAGATCCCGGACGCCGTCAAGCGCAAGCTCGAAGAAAAAACCAACGGGGCGCACCCGGCAGAGCCGGGCGCTTCCGCGAGAGGGGCGGTGGCCTGATGCCCGGTACGTTCATCGACGTGGAGGTCGACGGCTCCGTCTCAGGAGACGTCGAGCTCGCCAAGAAGCTCGAGGAGGTCTGCCCGGTCGACATCTACGCCGCGACCGATCACGGTGTGGAGATCGTCGAGAAGCAGCTGGACGAGTGCGTCCTCTGCGGCCTCTGCCTCGACGCCGCGCCCGACGGCACGGTGACCGTCAAGAAGCTCTACGACGGCACGGCGCTGACGCGCTAGCTGGGCCGGGCCGGGCGGACGAACCGCCTGGCGTTGGCGCCGGCGAACAGCAGTCCGACACCTAGCAGCAGCTCGATCCCAAGATCGGCGCCTGTCCGAGGATGCTTGGGCGCGGCCTCGTCCTCCTGGTCCGCCTCCTGCTCCTCCTCGTCAGGGCTCTCGGTCCCCGGTGCCGGCTCCGTCGAGGTAGGCGCATCGTCGACCGCGCTGCCGACCGACTCGACCTGCACCGTGCCGGTCATCTGCGGGTGGAGCGTGCAGACGTAGTCGATGCTTCCAACCTGGTTGAAGGTGGCGGTCCTGCTCTCGCCCTTCTTCAAGATGCCCGTGCTGAAGCTCGTGTCGTCAGCGGTAGCCGTGTGAGCGGACGGTCCGTCGTTGCGCCAGGTCACGGTACTCCCGACCTGAATCGTTATCGACTGGGGCGTGAAGGCGAAATCCGACATCACGACAGTCGGCCCAGACGAATCTTGGGCAAGCGCAACTGACGGGGCCACGACGACAAAGACGAGGATGCCGATGGCCGCTAGGAGAAAGCGGCGAATCACAGAGCGATTGTAGGGTCGATCGGGGATTCGTGATGTACCGATACCCGTGTCTTAGGCCACAAGTCGAGCCAGTTGCGCTTCATTGGGCGTTGCTTCGCGCCCAGTCGATCAGCTCCTCTACGTGATCGGCGGTAATCCCGATCGCTGGGTCCGTCTCGATCAGCAGTGTGGGTGCCGTGCGCGCCTCGGCCCAATCTCTGCACGCGTCCTCGACGTTGTCGTCGATCCAGGCCGCGGGACGCCCACCCGCGTAGGTGTCGATCGCGTCGAGCTTCCAATGCGAGGAGCCGAACATCGCCCTCCCGTCGAAGGTCAGGCACGGCAGCTCGCGGAACGGCAGACCGAGGATCTGCGGCAGGTACTCGTTCGCCTTCTCCTCCCATCCAGTCGCCCAGACGAGCTCGAAGTGATCGGCGAGGCGGACGAGATGCGGCCCGGACTCAGGTGGGATGCAGTGCGCGATGCCGTCGATCCAGTGGAACGGGCCAGGGATCGCCTCGGCGGGCGCAAAGCCGAAGAGGCTCAGAACGCCGTCGACGTCGACGAAGAGGACCGGCTTCACCACTACTTCGTGCGCACGAGCTGACGGTCGATCACGTTGCCGAGCAGCTTGACGACCGCGCTGTCGCCGCTGACCCTCACGTGTCCCTGCTCGTAGGCCTTCGCCCACTGGCGCAGCGTTCCCTCACGGGCCAGCTCGTTGAACTGCTGCCGCTGGACCGTGACGTCGAGCCGAGCATCCCCGGCGGGATCGCGGTCGACCTTCGGTCCCGGCACCTCGACGCGCCAGATCGGGGCGTCGCCACCCCGGCTTGGCAGCTCCAGCCGGATCACCAACTTGAGCTGGCGAAGCGACGGAACCTCCGTCGTCAAGCGCTCGATTGCATCGGCGATCAGGGCTTTGGTATCGGTGGCTGACACTCAGTCGAGTCTAGTGAGCCGGCCTGGATCGCCTCTCCAGCCCTTGGATCGATCGCGCGCATCGGCGCCTCACCCTTGAGCAGCGCCTCGCGGTACTCGTCGTCGGGATCGGACTGCGTCACGATCGCGCCGCCGACGCCGATCGTCGTCGACTCGCCGTACTGGACGATCGTCCGGATCGTGACGCTGAGGTCGCAGCCCCCGCCGAGCCCGAAGTAGCCGATCGCGCCCGAGTAGACGCCGCGCGGCGCCTGCTCGAGCTCGTCGATGATCTCCATCGTGCGCAGCTTCGGCGCTCCCGTCATCGAGCCGGGCGGGAAGCAGGCACGCACGCAGTCGGGCGCCTCGACGTCTGGGCGCAGCAGGCCACGGACCGTCGACACGAGCTGGTGGACCGTCTCGTAGGTCTCGACCTGCATCAGGTGCGGAACGTGCACCGTGCCGATCTCGCAGACGCGGCCGAGGTCGTTGCGCAGCAGGTCGGTGATCATCAGGTTCTCGGCGCGGTCCTTCTCGCTCGTCCGCAGGTCCTCGGCCAGCCGCACGTCCTCGACGGGCGTGGCGCCACGCCGCGCCGTGCCCTTGATCGGCTTCGCTTCGGCCCAGTGGTCGCGACCGACGCGCAGGAAGCGCTCCGGCGACGAGCTCAGCACCGCGGCCGCCTCGAAGCGGAGGTATGAGGCAAACGGCGCCGGGTTGACGCGCCGCAGCTCGCGATAGAGCGCCAGCGAGTCGGGCGCCGGGTCGACGTTCGCGGCGATCTGGTTGGTCAGGCAGACCTCGTAGGTATCGCCGTCGAGCAGCCGCTCGCGACAGATCGCGATGTCGGCGAGGTAGCGCTCGCGCGAGCGGGCGAGCCTGAAGCCGACCGGCGGGTCGCTGAGCGCGGTCTCGGTCCAGGTCGGCGCAGGCGCGGCGCCGAGCCGCTCGAGCCGCGCCGCCGTAGCGGCGATCCAGCGCTCGCCGTCGGCCAGGTTCTCCGCGTCACTGAGGCAGAGCATGTAGGTGTGCCCCTCGTGGTGGTCGAAGACGACCATCCGGTCGGCGAACACAAACGCGGCGTCGGGCAGCGGCGCGTCGTATGCCCGCTCGCCACCGCAGTCCGCCTTCAGCTCGTAGCCCAGATAGCCGGCGAAGCCGCAGGCGAAGTCGAACGGCAGGTCGGCGGGCGCGATGTCGCGCAGCCCCGCCTGCTCGCGGCGGAGGTGGTCGAAGATCGTCTCGCGGTGGGTCTCGACGGCGTCGTGGTGCGTGACACGAACCGCGCCGGCCTCGACGTCGTAGGTGACGACGGCGCCGAGCGGCCCGCTGTCGTCGCCGATGAACGAGAACCGCGCGCCGCCGTCCAGCCGTGCGCTGTCGAGCCAGAAGGCGTTGGCACTCTCGGCGTACAGCGCGGTGAAGGCCGCCTCGGGATCGACCAGCGCGTCGACCCGCTCGACGAGCAGCCGCAGGGGTGCCCGTGCTGGGCAGATTGCGGCCGGAATATGGCCGGAATCTGCCCAGCGTGGTACGGGCTGGCGCGTGGCGGTGGCCGTGGCCGTGGCCGCGACGGTGAGGTCGCGGAAGTTGGCGAGCAAGCGGCGGCCGTGCTCGGTGGCGACCGACTCGGGATGGAACTGAACGCCCCAGAGCGGGCGCGTGCGGTGAGCGACGGCCATCAGCACGCCGTCGCTGGCCCAGGCCGTGGGCTCGAGCTCTTCCGGCAGCTCCCAGCCCGCGCAGAGCGAGTGGTAGCGGACCGCCTGGAACTCGCGGGGGATACCGGCGAACAGCGACGAGCCGTCGTGGACGACGGCGCTGGGGCGACCGTGAACCGCCTCGGGCGCGTGATCGACCCTGCCGCCGAGCGCCCAGCAGATGCCCTGGTGGCCGAGGCAGACGCCGAGCAGCGGCAGCTCGGCATGGCGGATCGCGTCGAGGCAGACGCCGAAGTCCGCCGGGTCGTCCGCCCTCCCAGGGCCCGGTGAGATCACGACGTTGTCGAAGCCGCCCCGCGCCAGCTCGTCCCAGCTCGTCTCGTCGTTGCGCACGACCTCGGGCGGCTCGCCGTTGACCTCTCCCAGCAGCTGGAAGAGGTTGTAGGTGAACGAGTCGTAGTTGTCGATCAGCAGCGTCTTCATCGCTTCACCGCGCAGCCTGCGATCCTCGCAGGCCGTGACGGCCGACGGCCCGCTCTCCACCGCCCACCTCCCCCGCCCCGACCCCGCACGCGGCGTCTTCGAGACCCTGCTCGTCGTCGACGGCAGCCCCGTCGAGCTCGACGCCCACCTCGACCGCCTCGCGGCAAGCGTCCGCGAGCTGTTCGGGGCCCCGACGATGGCGCGCGTCGCCGGTCCAGCGCGTCTGCTGGCCGAGGCGCGAGCTCACGAGCTGCCGTTGGGCCGCCTGCGCGTTACGCTGGCGCCCGACGGCCAGGGCAGGCTCGACCTCACCGCCGTCACAGCGGACGTCGACCCAATCACGGTCTTCCCGAGCGCGGGGCACGTTCCCGAGCTTGCTCCGGTGACCGTCGCCGGCGGCCTCGGCGGCCATAAGTGGGCGGACCGCCGTCTGCTGGACCAAGCGGCCGCGACGCTGGACGGCGCGCTGCCGCTGCTCGTCGACGCGGACGGCACCGCCCTCGAGACCGAGCGGGCCAGCCTCTTCCTGGTTCGGGACGACACCCTGACCACCCCATCCGCCGATGGCCGCATCCTGCCCGGCATCGCCCGCGCCCGCGTCATCGCGATCGCGCGCGAGCTGGGAATCGACGTCTCCGAGCGGTCGATTCAACTCACCGAGCTCGAATCGGCCGACGAGGTCTTCCTGACCGGCTCGGTCCGCGGTGTCGAGCCGGTTCGCACCGGCCCGATCGCCGCACGCCTCAGCGGCGAGTTGCGGCGCCGCTGGCGCGCCTAGATCTTGTGGCGCTCGAGCAGCTTCTTGCCGATGACCATCTTCTGGATCTCGGAGGTGCCCTCGCCGATCAGCAGTAGCGGCGCGTCGCGGTAGAGGCGCTCGATCTCGTACTCCTTCGAGTAGCCGTAGCCGCCGTGGATGCGGAACGACTCCTCGACGCAGAAGCGGCCGGCCTCGGAGGCGAACAGCTTCGCCATGCCGGCCTCGAGGTCGGAGCGCTCGCCGGCGTCCTTGAGCCGAGCCGCGCGGATCGTCAGTAGACGGGCGGCGTCGACCTGGGTCGCCATGTCGGCGAGCTTGAACTGGATCGCCTGGTGCTGGGCGATCGGGCGGCCGAAGGTCTTGCGCTCCTGCGAGTAGCGCAGGCCCAGCTCGAGCGCGCGCTGGGCGATGCCGACGCCGCGTGCGGCGACGTTGACGCGGCCGACCTCGAGCGCGTCCATCATCTGCGAGAAGCCCTTGTTGAGACCCGCCTCCTCGCCGCCGAGGATGTTCTCGGCCGGGCAGCGGTAGCCGTCGAAGACCAGCTCGGTCGACTCGACGCCCTTGTAGCCCATCTTCTTGAGCTGCGGCGGGACGGTGAAGCCAGCGTAGTCGCCGGTGTTCTCGTGGACGCCCGCCTCCTTCTCGGCGATGAAGCAGGTCATGCCGCGGTGGCGCGGGTCGGCCTCGGGGTCGGTCTTGACGAGCGTGAAGACGAGCGCGGCGCGCAGGCCGTTGGTGACCCACATCTTCTGGCCGTTGATCACGTAGGCGTCGCCGTCCTTCTTGGCGGCCGTCTTGATCGCCTGGACGTCGGAGCCCAGCTCGGGCTCGGAGAGCGAGAAGGCCGCGCGGATCTCACCGGTCGCCATCCGCGGCAGGTACTTCTGCTTCTGCTCCTCGGAGCCGAACTTCATCAGCAGATAGGAGCCGATGAAGTGGGTGTTGATGATCCCGGAGATCGAGATCCAGCCGCGCGAGAGCTCCTCGACGATCATCGCGTAGGTCGTCAGGTCGAGACCCATGCCGCCGTACTCCTCGGGGATCGTCGTCCCGAACAGGCCGAGCTCCTTCATCTGCTTGACGATCGGCTCCGGGAACGAGTCCTCGTGGTCGTACTTCTCCGCGTTCGGCAGGATCTGCTCGTCCGCGAACTGGCGCACCATCTCGGTGATCGCCTTCTGCTCGTCCGTCTTGTCGATCGTCGCTGGGGTCGCTACGGCCATGGGGTCTCGGGGCTCCCGTCGGTTGATTCGTCAGTCAAGTGCCGCACGGAGGATACCGGCGCGGCGAAGCTTGCGAGAGGCGGCCGGAAAGGCTTAGAAGCCCGAAGGATGGCGCGCCGTGAAACCGCTTGGAGAGCGGTTGTACTTGCGCCAGCGCGGTCCGTCGCCGGAGCGCGTCTCGTCGTATGTGGCGCGGCCACCGGTCGAGGTGTCGAGGCGAAGGCCGGCGATCACGACGTAGGCGTGGCCGGGGTTCGTGTAGACGGTGACCCACTGGCCGGCGCCCGGCTCGCCCCACGACATGAAGCTGCCGGAGTCGAGTGGGCTCTTGAGGAACTTGCCGCCGTAGAGCGCGTGGCTGACGGTTCCGGAGCAGTCGTAACCGCGATCGAGCTTCTTCCAAATCTGGCTGTAGGGCTTGTGTCCGCCGCCGTAGACGTACGGCTTCTTGACGATCCGGTTGGCCGCCGCGAAGACCTTCTGGATGCGCAACGGCGCGGACTTCGGCGGGATCGCGATGCCGTCGACGATCTTCGCCCGCTTCGCCGGGGGCGGCGGCGGGACGTACGCGGCGCCTCCGCCACCACTCGCACCAGCCTGCGCGGAAGCGCCGGCGGGGAGGGCGACTGCCACGGCCGCACAGGCCGCGAGCGCGCACAGGATCGAGTGTCTAGGGCGTCGGTCCAAAACTCTTTCGAACGCCTACGGGGTTAGCTGACGGGCTCGCGCTGAAAGAGCTGCGCGCTTCCCCTTAATCGAGGAAGTTCGCCCCAGTGGCACTGCCACCTTGGTTCCCCCGTTCCACAGCTTCGTGGATTCGGCGTGCGGGCAAGCTAACACATCTCTCGGCGGGACTTCGCCAAACGGCCGAGTCGACCCTGCAAACTGCGCCGATTTACCGAATCCGGATATACCCGCAACCGGTCGCGGATAACCACGGATGCCGCTTGTGATGCAGAATCCGGCGGGTGAACTTCGCCCGCGACGTCGTTGACGCAGCCGATCCGAGTCGCGTCGCGCTCGTCGCGATCGATCGCGAAAGCGGGCGATCCTCGCACACGTTTGGCCAGATATCGGACCGTGCAGCGCGGCTTGCAGGCACGCTGCACGCAAGCGGCGTCACACGCGGCGACGTCGTGATGACACTGGTCGGCAACCGGCCCGAGTGGGTCCATGCGATGGTCGCCTGCTGGCGGATCGGCGCGGCGGTGCTGCCCTGTACCGAGCAGCTGCGCCCCGCGGACCTGCGCAAGCGGATCGAGATCGCCGCGCCGCGCGCGATCGTGGTCGACGAGCGCAACGGCGAGACGCTGGCGGCGGCGCTGATCGGCCTGGCCTCCCCGCCCACGCTGCTGGCGGTCCCCGACGAGCGGCTCTACGACTCCGCCCCCGCCCCCGCGGTCGACCTCGCCGGGGACGAGCCGGCGCTGATCGTCTTCACCTCCGGCACCTCGGGCGAGCCGAAGCCGATCCGCCATGGCGCGCGCAACCTGCCCGGCCAGATGCTCCAGGCCGAGCACTGGTACGACGCGCGGCCCGGCGAGCTGGCCTGGTGCACCGCCGCGAGCGGCTGGTCGCTGTCGGCGCGCAACGCGTTCGTGGCGCCGTGGCTGCGCGGCGCGGCGGCGCTGCTGCACGACACCCGCTTCGACCCCGCCGAGCGGCTCGACGTCATCGAGCGCGAGGGCGTCGCGGTGCTCTGCATGGCGCCGACGGAGTACCGGGCGATCGCCAAGCGGACAGCGCTGCGGCGGCTGCCGTCGCTGCGCCACGCCGTCGCCGCCGGCGAGCCGCTGAACCCAGAGATCGTCGAGCGCTGGCGCGACGAGGTCGGCGTCACGATCCACGACGGCTACGGACAGACCGAGACCGGCGCGCTGAGCGGCATGCCGCTCGGGGAGCCGGTGCGGCCGGGGGCGATGGGCCGCCCGCTGCCGGGGATCGATGCCTGGCTGGACGAGCCGGACGACGCTGGCATCGGCGAGCTGTGCGTCGACCCGGCGACCGTGCCGACGATCTACATCGACGCCCCGTCCGGCACTTGGCGCACCGGCGACCGCGTGCGCGAGGACGCCGACGGCTTCCTCTGGTTCGAGGGCCGCGTCGACGACACGATCATCTCCGCCGGCTACCGGATCGGGCCGTTCGAGGTCGAGTCGGCGCTGGTGTCCCATGCGGCGGTCGCCGAGGCCGCCGCCGTGGCGGCGCACGACGAGGAGCGGGGCCAGGTCGTGCGCGCCGTCGTCGTCCTGCGCGACGGCCATGTCGGCTCTCCCGCGCTCGCGCGCGAGCTGCAGGAGCACGTCAAAGCCCTCACGGCCCCCTACAAGTACCCGCGCATCGTCGACTTCGCCGACGAGCTGCCGAAGACGCCGAGCGGCAAGATCAAGCGCGCCGAGCTGCGCGAGTAGCCTCGTTTCCATGCCCAACCGCCTGGCAGGCGAGAGCTCGCCCTACCTCCTGCAGCACAAGGACAACCCGGTCGACTGGTACCCATGGGGCGAGGAGGCGCTGACCGCAGCGCGCGAGCGTGACGTGCCGATCCTGCTGTCGATCGGCTACTCGGCCTGCCACTGGTGCCACGTGATGGAGCGCGAGTCGTTCGAGGACGAGGCGACCGCCGGTTACATGAACGAGCACTTCGTCTGCGTCAAGCTCGACCGCGAGGAGCGGCCCGACCTCGACGCGATCTACATGGAGGCCTGCCAGGCGATCTCAGGCCAGGGCGGCTGGCCGCTGAACGCCTTCCTGACGCCCGACCAGGTGCCGTTCTTCGCCGGCACCTACTTCCCGCCGGACGACGATCGCGGCATGCCGAGCTGGCTGCAGGTGATGCGCTCGGTCGTCGAGGCCTGGGACGAGCGCGGCGAGGAGATCCGCGCGACGTCCGGCAAGGTCGTCGAGCGGCTGTCCGGCGCGGCCTGGGTCGAGCCGTCGGACGAGCCGCTGACCGGAAAGATGCTCGAGCAGGCGGTAGAGACGCTGCTGACGCTCGAGGACCCGCGCAACGGCGGCTTCGGCGGCGCGCCGAAGTTCCCGGCCGCGTCGGCGATCGAGCTGCTGCTGCGCCGCGGCGCGGTCGAGCCCGCGGCGCGCGCGCTGAGCGCAATGGCGAATGGCGGCATCTACGACCAGCTCGGCGGCGGCTTCGCCCGCTACACCGTCGATGCCGGCTGGCTGATTCCCCACTTCGAGAAGATGCTCTACGACAACGCGCTGCTCGCGCGCGCCTACCTGCACGGCTGGCAGGCGACGGGGTATCCGCTGTTTCAGCGCGTCTGCGAGGAGACGCTCGACTGGGCGCTGCGCGAGATGCGCGGCAGCGAGGGCGGCTTCTATTCGGCGCTAGACGCCGACTCCGAGGGCGAGGAGGGCAAGTTCTACGTCTGGACGGTCGAGCAGATGCGGGCGGTGCTCGGCGACGAGCACGGGGGCGGCAACGGCTCGGCGGCGAGCCCGTCGACCACCCAGGCGGCACTCGACTACTTCGGCGTGCTGCCCGGCGGCAACTGGGAGGGCAAGACGATCCTGACGCGCGGCGCGGAGGAGCCGGAGGACTTCGAGGAGCTGCGCCGTCGCCTCTACGACGCCCGCGCCGAGCGCGTCTGGCCGGGGCTCGACGACAAGCGGCTGACGTCGTGGAACGCGCTGATGATCTCGGCGCTTGCCGATGCGGGCGCGGTGCTCGAGCGCGAGGACTATCTCGACGCGGCGCGCAAGTGCGCGGACTTCGTGCTCACCGAGCTGACCGACGGCGACGGGCGCCTGCTGCGCACCTGGAAGGACGGCGAGGGCCGGCTGAACGCCTACCTCGAGGACCACGCCTACCTGCTCGACGCGCTGCTGACGCTCTACGAGGCGACCTTCGAGCCGCGCTGGTTCGACGCGGCCCGCGCGCTCGCCGACACGACGATCGAGCGCTTCGGCGACCCTGAGAAGGGCGGCTTCTTCGAGACGTCGTCGGATCACGAGCAGCTGCTGACGCGGCGCAAGGACCCGGAGGACCACCCGATCCCGTCCGGCAACGCGGCGGCCGCCTATGCGCTGCTGCGCCTGGCGGCGCTGACCGGCGAGCACGAGTACGAGAAGCAGGGAGTTGGCGTGCTGAGGCTGTTCATGGAGATGGCGCCGCGCCACCCGAACGCGTTCGCACACCTGCTCCAGGCGCTCGACTTCCACCTCGCGGCGGTCAAGGAGGTGGCGCTGGTCGGTGGCGACGTTCGGCCACTCGAGCGCGTGGTGCGCGGAGCGTTCCGGCCGCACGTCGTGGTTGCCGGCTCGCCGCCGGGTGGCAGTGGGGACGCGAGTGCAATCCCGCTGCTCGAGGGCCGCGCGCCGCTCGACGGCCGCGCCGCGGCCTACGTCTGCGAGCGGTTCGCCTGCCAGGCGCCGGTTACGGCGCCAGCGGACCTGGAGAAACTCCTGGCGTGAGCGCGCTGCTTGCCTGTCTGGCCTGCACTGCAGTTGGGGCGGTCGCGGAACCCCCACCGCAGGGCTACCAAGCGTTACGTGCCGCGCGTCGCATCGCATCGGTCGGACCGCGACCGGCCGCGAGCAACACCGAGCGGCGGGCGCACGACTACGTGCGGCGCGTGTTCGGCAAGGCCGGATTGAAGGTGATCGTGCAGGCCTTCGACGTGCCCGGCAAGGGCCGCTCGCGCAACGTGATCGGTCTGCTCGACGGGCCGCGCAAGTGCCTGAAGATCGTGATGGCGCACACCGACACGACGGCGCCCGGACCGGGTGCAAACGACAACGCGTCGGGGGTCGGCGTGGTCGTCGCGCTCGCCCGGCGGTTGCGCGCGATCGATCCACCGTGCGACGTGTGGTTGGTGGCGACCGGCGCCGAGGAGCGGATCTACACGGGGCAGCCGGACCATCTCGGCGCCCTGGCGCTCGCCAAGCGCGCGCGCAACCGCGGCGCCGCCCGCCGCCTGCGCTACGCCCTCTCGCTCGACGAGGTCGGCGGCAACCGCCCGTTCTGGCTGCGCTCCCCCGCTCCGACCGCTCGTCCTGGCGTCGAGGGCGCGCTACTGCGCGCCGCCGCGCGGGCCGGCGTCGCCGCCTCCTGGGTCCGCGACGGCAGCGACAGCAACTCCGACCACCGCGAGTTCGAGCTGCTCGACCTGCCCGCCGCCAAGCTCGGAGTCGGCGGTGGCGGCGAGCCCTGTCGCCATATGGCATGCGACACAAAGGACCGCCTCGACCGCCATTCATTGGCGCTGGCGCAGCGAATGACCGAGCGGGCGCTGCGCGCTCGCTAGCGATACCGCCACCGGGCCCGTCTGCGAATCGGCGCAGGCGCCGGATCGCTGGCTGACATGCGTCGGCCCGATTTGCCAGCATGGGCCGTCGTGTCTGGGCGTTCCATCTTCTCGTTCCCGGCAGGCCGGCGATCGAAGTGGATCGTGTTCGCGATCTGGATCGTCGCGATATTCGTCGCATTCGGCACGAACCTGCCCGGCAAGTTCACTGACGCCGAGGACAACGAGTCGACCTCGTTCCTACCCGGCGACGCCGAGTCGACGAAGGCGCTGACCGCCACTGAGGATCTGCAGGGCGGCGAGCTCGCCCCCGCGGTAATCGTCTTCCGCCGCGAGTCCGGCCTCACCGCCGCCGACCGCACGACGATCCAAGCGGACGTCGCGAAGCTCGCACAGAAGCGCTACCCAGGCGTCGTCGCCGACGGCGCGACAGCAGCCGCGGGCGGCAAGCCGGCCAGCGGCGGCGGCGAGGGGCCAGCCGGCGCCTCCGGTGGCGCCCAGGGCAACGCCCCGCCGGAGTCCGCGAACCTCCCCAAGGGCTGTGGCGGCCCGACCACGCCAGTCCCCGGTCAGCCGGCCGACTACGCGCCGTTCGTCGGACCGATCTGCTCGCCCGACGGCAAGGCCGCGATCGTCACCGCCTACCTGAAGGGCGACGGCGACGGCGACACGATCCTCGACCCGATCCAGGACTGGCGCGAGGCGATCTCGGATCCAGGCGGCGGCCTGGAGGTGAAGATCACCGGCGGCGCCGGCTACGCGGCCGACGCTATCGAGGTCTTCGAGAACATCAACGGCACGCTGCTGCTGGCGGCGCTGAGCCTCGTGATCTTCCTGCTGATCGTGATCTACCGGTCGCCGATCTTCTTCCTGATCCCGCTGCTCGCCGTCGTCTTCGCCGAGATGCTGTCGCGCTCGCTCGGCTACGGCGTCTCCGAGCTGGGAGTGACGATCAACGGCCAGTCGAGCTCGATCATGTCGATCCTCGTCTTGGGGGCGGGAACCGACTACGCCCTGTTGCTCGTGGCGCGCTATCGCGAGGAGCTGCACCGCAACGTGGACAAGCACGAGGCGATGGCGACCGCGCTCGCCTCCGCCGGACCGGCGATCTTCGCCTCGGCCGCCACCGTGATCGCCGCGCTGTTCTGCCTGACGATCGCCAAGGTCAACGGCACATCGGGCCTCGGCCCGATCGCCGCGCTCGGCGTCGCCTGCGCCGCGCTGTCGATGCTGACGCTGCTGCCGGCGCTGCTGACGATCTTCGGCCGCCGCGCGTTCTGGCCGTTCGTGCCGAACACGTCGAACACCGCGCCGAGCGAGGACGTCGTGCCGGCCTGGTCGTTGAAGCACATCACCGAGGGCCGCCGCGCGACCGCGCTGAGCAGCGTGATCGCCGCGGGGCTGGTGGTCTTCGTCCTGCTGCCGTTGGTGCTGCTGAACCTTCTGGTCAAGCTGATCGTCGCGATCGTCGTGCGCTGGTTCACCGACTGGCGCTTCCCGTCGCTGATCGTCGGGCCGCTCGACAGGCTCGTCTTCCGTCCCTATGAGCTGCGCCGCTTCCGGCGCGAGCACAAGGCGGACGCCACCCACGGCTTCTGGAAGCGAGTCGGCGACTGGGTCGCGCGTGGCACCGGGCGGGTGCTGGCCGGCTCACTCGCGATCCTGCTGATTCTTTGCTGCGGGCTCGCCTTCTTCTCGACCGACCTGACCAGCAACGACAGCTATCGCACCGAGGTCGAGTCGGTCCAGGGCCAGGCGATCCTCGCCAAGAGCTTCCCGGCTGGATCGGCCGCACCGGCCGACATCGTCGTCAGCGATCCGGGCCAGGTCGAGGCGGTCAGCGCGGCGGCCGTGGAGGTCGACGGCATCCAGTCGGTCTCGCCACCGGTCGCCGAGGGCGAGGGCGGCGTGCTGATCCAGGCGACTCTCGAGCCGACGCCGTACTCGACCGAGGCCTACGACATCGTCGAGCCGCTGCGCGAGGCTGTCCAAGGCGTCGCCCCCGACACGCTCGTCGGCGGCCCGACCGCTGTCGAGTTCGACGTCCGCGAGGCGGCGGCATGGGACTCGATCGTGATCCCGCCGATCGTGCTCGTCGTCGTCTTCCTGATCCTGATGCTGCTGTTGCGCGCGGTCGTCGCGCCGCTGGTGCTGATCGGGACGGTGATCCTCAGCTTCGTCGCCGCGCTCGGCTTCGGCTACTTCGCCTTCGACGTCTTCTTCGATTTCCCCGGCTCCGACCCGTCGCTGCCGCTGTTCGCCTTCGTCTTCCTGGTCGCGCTCGGCGTCGACTACAACATCTTCCTGATCGCCAGAGCGCGCGAGGAGACGCTCGTCCACGGCACCCGCGAGGGGATCCTGCGCGCCCTCGCCGTCACCGGCGGCGTGATCACCAGCGCCGGCATCGTCCTCGCCGGCACCTTCTCCGTGCTCGCCGTCCTACCGCTCGTCTTCCTGACCGAGATCGGCTTCGTCGTCGCCTTCGGCGTCCTGCTCGACACCTTCCTCGTCCGCTCCGTCCTCGTCCCCGCCCTGGTGCTCAAGATCGGCCCCAAGTTCTGGTGGCCGTCGGAGCTGGCGAAGACCGACGGCGGAGTCGGCGGCACCCCGCGCTCGGACGTCGCGGTCGCCGTGCCGCAGCCCGAGCCCGCCGACCACTAGGCACCGACCGCCAGCTTGAGCAAGCTGCCGCGATCGACCACGCGGATGCTCTTCGCGCTGGCTCTTATTGCGTCGGCGGTCACCTGGCTGCTCACGTATTCGGAGTTCGCCCAGCTCCTGGTGCTGTTCGCGGTCTTCTACGTGCCTGCGGCCGTTGCGACTCGGCGAGCCAGCGTCCCCGACGCCCAAGTCGAAGCCGTCGAAGGTCTATCGGTGCCATGGCGACTCATCCTCCTGTCATCGGTCCTGGTCCTACCCGTGGGCGTCGCCATTTACTTCCTGTCCGGCGCGATTGATCTCCGGCTTTTCTGGCTGTTCGCCCTCCTCTGGCCCTGGCTCGAGATCCTCGACGCGCTAATGAGGCGCGACATCGAGCGTCATGGCATCTCGAACTGGAAACCCGAGCGCCCAGTACGCGAGGCCGTGATAGCCGTCACCGCCACGGCCATTGTCATGACGGTCTTCGCCCTGTTCGACGGCGCCGGCCTGCCCGAGGCGCTACTCATCGGCGGCCTGTGCGGCCTGATCGTTCTGGCCCTCGGATTCGCATCGTCTTGGCTCCACCGAGGCTCTGGCTCAGTGGGATAAGCCCCGCGGTTGGCGCTAGGTATCCGCGCGACTCATCGCGATCGCGAACACCACAGCCGCCACGATCAACAAATTGAGGCCGGTACCCAGGATGACAAGCGACCAGAAGAACGCTGTCTCGATCGGTAAACCGAGAGGGATCCAGAGTGTCGGGAAGCTCACCGTACCCACGACCCATACCCATTCGGAGGCCTTCGCCCATAGCTCGCGCTGACGCGCGGACAAAACCTGCTCTTTGTCGGCAGACTCGCTCGCAGCCACTCGCCTTCTCCACGCAAAGAGCAGATTGGGGACCGCTACGGCCGCCAACGCGGCTACCCAGGCAGCGAGCGACATTGTTCCTGCTGGGATGGAGAAGGCAAGGGGTCACTTGCTCGCCAATCGGAATCCGTGGCGTACAGCGCGTGTTCGTCTTCCCCTTCCTCGTCAGGGTCGAAGAGAACTCTCTGTCCCCTCTTCCGCTCCCAGCGCGCTATGAGCAACGCGCCGAGAGCGTAAGCGCACATATAGCCGGCGAACTGGCCTGGCGCAAAGAAGGCGCCGACGTCCCAGCGATCCGCAAGCCAGGCGAGAGCGACGCAGAGGGCGATGGCCATGACACTGCGGCCAGCCCTCCAGGCCAGCCCGTTCCGAGCCACCGCCAAGCTTGCACCCTCTGGTGGCGCCGGTAGCGGTCCCCTCGGTACCTGCGGTAGAACCTCCGGGAAGAACTTCACTGCTCCCCACACGACGGTTCCAATGGCCGTCCCAACGGCCATGCTGCGGACATTCCAATCGAACGCCACGACCACAGCCACGCCGATCAATGCCGACCACATGAACAGCACCGCCGAATGCCTGGCGAGACTGTCTCGGACATAGACGAGGTGCGGGCGCTCGGCCTGGTCGCTCATGGGGCGGGCCTATTCGCGCCGCTGCGCTGAGCCGACCGGCGCGTGCGGCGCTTCGCCAGCCGCTTCGTCACCCAATCAGCGATCAGGACGATGAGCACGACCGTGACAATGCTCGACAGGACAGCGCGAACCACTAACCACCACGTACCTCCGACATCCGTGAAGGCCTCGACGGTGTTCGGAACCGTCGCGACCAGGAACGCGACCCAAAAAGCGGCGACGAGCATCTCCCTGCGCGAAGATCGTGACGTGGCGGCCATATGCCAGCCGTACCCACTACGTTCGGTCCCTAGCCGCCCGACTCATCACGATCGCCCAGCTCGTCTCTCCGGATCGCCTGGCGCGGCACGGCTAATCGCCACCCGAGCGCGGCTCCCACCAGCCCCAGCAACCAGGCGGAGCTCCACTCGACGCCCAGACGCACAAACACCTCCTGCAACGCCGTCACCATCACGGTCCCCACTCCGACCCAGACTACCGGGGCGTAATGCCCCAGCCGCTGCGCTGCCCATGGTCGCGGCCGCGACCAATACGCCAAAACACCGAGAAACGTGGCGGTCAAGAACGCACTGCGGAACATCCCGTCGTCGAACAGCACACTCACGGCGCATAGTCCGGCCGCGACGAGCAATGCCGCAGCGTCGCTGCGATGATCTCTAGCCCGCGTGACTATCACGACGGCGCCACCGTGTTCATGGGCCAAGCACCACAACCATTGCGGCAACTACACACGGGAATCCGGCCGCGCAGGCAAAGGCGGCCAGTCGCTTGTTCTCGAACGAATCAGCGACCCACAGCCAGGCCTGTACCAGCAGATCCGCCATCTTGATCTAATACCCACATCATTCGCACTCCATCCGCCCACAGAAGCCGTGCGCGTCGTTTACCCTCAGTGGTATTGAGATCTCTCGCGAGTCGCCTGGAAAGACTCGCCACGAATGACGTAGAGGTCGCCCTTAGGCAACGAAGATTTACCACGGGCGCGTTCCAGGGCTGTCAGCAAGCCGATCACGTTCTATCTGACCGCGTGAGCACCTGACACTAGTGGCGACGCTTGTCACGCCAGTCTGCGACGCAAACCGCAAGCACAATAGCGCCGCAAAGTACTATCCCTCGAGCCGGCTGCTGCTCACCATATCCAACGGCTCGAATTACACCCCACAACATCACTACCGCCGCAACGGCTCCCGCATGCAGCAACACCTAGCCTTCGTGATGTTACATCTCGCATAAGCTCTGGACAGTGCCCCCCCCCGGTTGTACGCTATTCCAGCCCATACAGCAAACCACACAGCATCCATCCGATCCCGATTATTAGCAGGATCACGGCACCAAACGGGTGCTCGCGCGTCAATCCAGACCGTCCCCAAAAGCTGGACCGCTCTCTCCTAGCAAGGGGTTCCAGCACGGTGTCCGGTCGCGCGAGCATCAGTACGCCCCTTGCGGTGATCAGAGCCCCGGCAGGGATAAGCGCGAAGAGACTTCGACCCCTGTGGCACTGTCACCCACCATGGCACAGACACCAAGACCCACCGCCAACGGAAGCGCCGCACGTGCCACCCTTAAAGGAGTCACCGCAATCGTCACTGGTGAGTGTATCCAAACATTGACACAATCTTGCCGCCTACATGATCTTGTTCACCATCAATTAGACAACACACCTCGAATGTTGCGATGGTGATGGCCGCAGTCCACGAGATGCCTAACGCCGTCTCCACTGCTGATTCCCAAGACGTTAACCAGACCTGTGAGAGCGCAAAGGCCGACGCCCCCACCAGGCGAACCATGATCGCTTTCTTAGTCCAAGAACACGATACGTCCTATATACCCCAAATGAACTCTTGGAGTCGACCTGATGGTGGAGAGCTGGGCACCGTAAGGATCGGATACTTATCCGACGATACATTGGAGCACAAAGACGATCGCGACCGAGGCTAGCAATGTCCCGATCATCATCAACCAGCCACGACCATCCCCCTGCCACAGCCACCCCTCTCGCGCTGCGAAAATCGCCACAATAGCCAATAATGCCGGCACATAGAAGCCCGGTGCATCAAGCGCGGCCGCCAGCGCCAACGATGACGCCGCTACAAGACTCCCTACCGAGGCAACGACCAAGCAATTTCGTATGCTCATGGCAGCGACCCCGGTGTGTTCATAGTGCCGTGACGTTCGTACCGTCTCCGAGCGCGATCCATCTTTCTGGATGAGTAGAAGCGGCGCGCCCACCACGAGCCTGGCCGGGCCAATCGAAAGCAAGCCACCATCCAGATGATACCTGGAAACAGAAGACCGACGACAAAGATCACGCGCTGTCCCTTTAGCCAAGTAATCACGCCGGGAAGGACCAACAGGATTAAGTACAGGCCTACCCCGTAGACAGTCGCACCTACGTCCAGGGCGATCATTGACCGAAAGGCGAAAAATGCATCACTAATACGCCGCCTCGATATCGTCACCAAGGAATATCTCAATTGGATCGCATTGGTCAAGACGATTGAGCCCTAGGTCGCGCCCACACTCGGCAGCCTCCTGAAGCTGCCCGGGCAGACTGATGAGCTTCTTAACTCCCTTATTCAGATCCCTCCCCTTTGACTCTAGCCAGTCTTTGGCGTCACCAAAGATGCCCATGCCGGTCGGATCGAGCAGATTGACTGGATCGCCGCCCACGTAGACGTACCGGTTCCCCTCCCGCAGATCCCCCGCCTGGTCGAGCGGATCAAGCTGGCTCCACCGCCCGAGCCCAGGCGCGTAGTAGCGGGCGCCCATCTTGTAGATGCCACCTTGAGCCTCTCGGTACTGGCCGACATACTGGAACGGATTGGGAGTCGAGCCAGTGGTCAAATGCTGGGCACCGTAAGGCTCGTACTTGTAGGTGCGGGTCAGCGAGCCGTTGGAGTCAGTGAGGCCGACGACCGATCCGAGGCTGTCAGAGATGTAGTAGTGGTGGACGCCTCCGCTGGCGCGCTGGGAGATCAGCGTGCCGCCGGGATCGCGGGTCCAGGAGGTCGTGCCCTCGCGGGAGAGGCCCAGCAAGGTGTTGTGCTGGGCGGTTCCGCCGTTGGAGGTTCGCTCGGTCTGGCCCGCTCCGGCATAGCCGAAGGAGATCGGCGAACCGCCGGGGGCGGTGAAGGCGGTGGTCTGGTCGCGGACGTTGTAGTCGAAGTCCAGACCGGCGCTGTTGGCGGCGGTGTTGCCGTTGGCGTCGTAGCTGTAGGTCGTGGCGCCGCCGGGCGGGGAGCCGCAGGCCGAGCCGGAGCTGCCGCTGTAGACCCAGCAGAGCTGGTTGGCGGCGTTGTAGGAGTAGCTGGTGGTCGAGCCATTGCTTACCTGGGAAACACGGTTCGAGGCCAGGTCGTAGGTATACGCGCGGTTGTCGATGATCGTGTTGCCGCTGTTGCGCTCGATCGCGCTCGCCAGACGGTCGAGGAAGTCGTAGTCGTAGGTGGTCTTGTTGCCGTCCTTGTCGGTCACCGAATGGCGCAGCTTGGTGTCGAGCGTCGCCGGCGACGTGCGCTCGTAGTCGTAGGTGAAGTCGGTCAGCGTCGTCGGCGGGCTGCCCGCCTTGATCGCCTTGATGCGCGTCGGCTTGTCGGAGCTGTCGAAGGTCACCGTCTGCTCCACGCCGTTGGGATATGTCGTCCGCTCCCGCTGATCGCGGTTGGTGTACCCGAAGGTCGTGCAGAGCGAAACGGGCGTCGTGCATGAGCCGCCTGGCTCAGCGACATCAGCCAGGCGGTTGACGTCGTCGTAGCGGTAGGTGACGGTCCCGCCGGCATCGGTCAGCGACGTGAGGTTCGACGCCAGGTCCCACGTGTAATCGGTGTCGTCCGACGGAAGATCGTCCTCCACCCGCCGGTTCAGCTCGTCGTAGGACCACGTCGATGTGCCGTGCACCGAATCGACGCGCTCGATCCGATTGCCGTTGTCGTCGTAGTCGAACGTCACGACGTTGCCCGCGCCGTAGTCGATCTCGACGACGCGGTCGAGCTCGTCGTACGCATAGCTACGGGTCTGGCCCTTGCCGTCCTCGACGGTGTCGACGCGGCTGAGCGAGTCGTAGGTGATCGTGGTCACCCCAAGCGGCAGCTCAGGCGTGACCGAGGTCAGGTTGCCGTCGTCGTCGTACCCGTAGAGCGTCTCGTTGCCCTTGCCGTCGATCGCGCAACGCAGCGTGCCAGGCTTGGTCGTCGGATCGTCAGGGCAGCTGCCGCCCGCCTGGCCGTTGTACTCGAGCTTCGCCTCGACCTGCGACGCGGGCGATGTCGAGTCGCCGATCGTCGTCGTGTTGCCGGCCGCGTCGTAGGCGAAGACGCTGCCGGTGCCCTGCGGCGAGGTCTGCTTGGTCGGGAAGTACGGATGGCTGCCGTTCGTGTACTCGAAGCCGCTCGCCTCCCCCGCCGGCTCGTCGACCGATGTCAGGTTGTCCGATCCGTCATAGCCGAACGCGGTCTGCGCGGACCCGGGAGCAGTCGTGCTCAGCACTCGGTTGGTAGCGCTGTAGGAGCTCGCCCGCTCGTTGCCGTTCGCGTCGATCGTCTTGACGACCCGGAACATGCGGTCGTGGCAGTAGACCGTCTCCTTGCCCCTGGGATCGGTCATCACGTTGCTCTTGGTCCTGACCGGGCAACGGACGTCACCGGTGTCGTAGTCGAACTCCCACGTCGGATCGTCGTCTGGATCGATGTTGTCGATGACTCGCTCGATCGACTTGACGCGATGCTCCGCGTCGTAGCTGAAGGCGATCTCGTTGCCGCGCGGATCCCAGATCTCCGTCAGCTGGTCCTCGTCCCCGTAGCCGTAGTAGGTGGTCTCATTCTCCGCGTCGGTGTAGCTCCTCAAACGACCCTCGTCGTTGTAGTCGTAGTAGAGGTGGCGACCGGCCGGATCCTCGATCTCCTCGATTCTGCCGTCGCCGTCGTAGTGGTAGGTGGTCTCGCGCCCCTGGGTGTCGTGAACCGTCTCGATCGAGTCCCAGTTCGTGTACGCGAACTCGATCGCGTTGCCGTTGCGGTCCTCCCTCTCGGTCAGGAGCCCGTCGGCGCGGAAGCGGAGGATCTCGCCGGACTCGGGGAACGTCAGCTTGTGTCCTGCCCCGTCGGTCGCGAGCGTCGCTCGGTACCCGGGCGGCGGCTCCCACTGGCCCGCTCCAGTCTTGTGAAAGGCGATCGGCACGCCGGCCGGTCCGAAGAACGCCGCTGACCCGTCTTCGAACATCTCCAGCTTTACGTCCTCAGCGCTGTCGGCTAGCCACCACCGGCCGATGCGCGACCACGGCCGGGTCGACATGCTGTTCCATGACCGCGTGAACGTCTGGTCGAGGCCCGTTCCGGCGATCTCGAGGTCGGTGCTCTCAACCATCAGGTTCCCGACGCCGACGTTCACCGCCAGCCCGATCCGATCGGACAGCCGCTGACGCTCGAAGGTGTACTCCGGCTTGTCGCCGACGCGCTCGTCCCAGACGACTTCGAGACGCGGTGCGTAGTCGACGTCGTAGTTCTGCGGCTCGAAGTTGAGAACGTTGGCCTGGCCGGCTGCGCCGGGACCCTTGACCAGCAGGCCGTTGTCGTTGCGGCTCTCCTGGATCACCTCCTGCATGCGGTGCGGATCCAAGAACCACTCCTGCCAGCCGGTTTGAGACCCGACGTCCTTCGTCGCCAGTGCCGTCGCGTCGAAGTCGCCGCCCGCCGTCGTCCACGAGTCGGTGCCGTTCCAGCTGCTCCAAGTCGCATCGGCCGTCCAAGGCCGGTCGTCGCCAGAGCTGAAGCTCGACTGGACCGTGTGAACCGTGAGGGGAACGTCGTTGGTCGTCGTCGTGTCGCGAAGATGCATCTGCAGCGTCGCCGCGAGCACGACGGCACGGCGGGGAATATCGGCGTGAGTCGGGAAGCGCAACAGGGCGCGGTGATCGTGGGCGCCGTGGTTCGTCGCGTCATAGCCAACGAACAGGTCGGAGCTCTGGCAGTTGGAGGTGGTTGCGTTGCCGTCGGAGATGAAGCAGTCGTTGACCGGATCGTCGAGCGTCGTCGTCGGGTCGATCACGACTGGCCACTTGCGCTTGGGGCTCTCCAGCTAATCTCGGTCCGGTCGCACGGACAGCGCGTAGCCGCCCTCGACGCGCTCCAGCTCGTACGAGACCGCGTATGACGGCTCGGCGCCCTCCGAGCTGTCGACCATGAACGGGCGCTCGACATGGAAACGCCTGCCGCCCTCGCCGTCGATCAGGTCTAGCCCCCCGTCCCGCCGCATGCGTGGCGTGAGCCCGGGGCTGAGCCGCATGTCGAAGACGAGATCTCGCGCAGCGGCAGGAGAGTCGAGCCAGATCTCCTCCTTGACCCCGTCTGCCGTCGCGGTGTAGGCCAGGCTGAGGCCCTCGCGAACGTCCGAATAGGTGGCAGCCGAGCCATCTACGTCGGGGGCGCCGGCGACGTTGCGAAGCCGGAAGTCGACCCAGTCTGCCCCAGCCGCGAGTCGGACGGGTGCCTTACCGGCGTCGCTCGGCAGATCGAGTTGGTAGCGGTTCGCGGCATTCTCGAAGCCACCGGCCTCGGAGCGCACCAGATCGTTGTCGATCAGGCGCCAGTCGCCACGGTCGTCGCGGAAGTTGACGGGGCCCTGATAGACGCGCGTAACGTTGCCCCCAGACTCGTGCGCAAAGGTTCGTGAGGTGCGGGTTCGGAGATCGGTGCGCTCGTCGCCGAGGGCGACCGTCATCTCTCCACCCGCTGCCGTCTCCCGCCCCGCGCTCCCTGACGCTCCGAAGGCCAGCAGCAAGCCGGCGACAGCGGCGAAGACCATCAGGCGCGCACCGGCCAACCACGAAGAAGACGACGACGAACCCCAGCCCATGAACCCTCCTAGCAGTGGCAAGGAGGGGCCGCCCACCCTCCCACTTTGTACCGCTTCCCCCACTTGGAGCGACTAGCGTGGGCCAACCGTAACCGGACCGATCAATCAAAGTCAAGTACGTTCCTATACACCGGCGGAGGCGCTGAATCCCGATCTCTACAGTGGGCTTATGTCAACCGTCCCGGAGGTCGGTCCGCGCGAGGTCGAGGAGCTGGGCGAGCGGATACAGCGGAACGTCGGCAAGGCGGTCAAGGCGCCGCCGGAGGTGATCCGCGAGGTGCTGGTCGCGTTGATGGCCGGTGGGCACGTGCTGATCGAGGACTTCCCCGGCGTCGGCAAGACGGCGCTGGCGCGTGCGCTCGCGCGGTCGATCGACGCCGACCATTCGCGCGTGCAATGCACCGCCGACGTGCTGCCCGCCGATCTGGTCGGGACGAACGTCTACGACCAGCGCGAGAACCGCTTCGAGTTTCGTCCCGGTCCGGTTTTCGCGAACGTGGTGCTCGTCGACGAGGTCAACCGCGCCTCGCCGAAGACGCAGTCGGGACTGCTCGAGTGCATGCAGGAGCGGCAGGTCACCGTCGACCGCCAGACTCACGAGCTGGCGCGGCCGTTCCTGGTGCTCGCGACTCAGAACCCGGTCGAGTACGAGGGCACCTATCCCCTCCCGGAAGCGCAGCTCGACCGCTTCATGGTGCGCGTGTCGCTGGGCTACCCGACCGCCGACCAGGAGGCGGAGATGCTCCAGGACCACGCCGAGGGCGACCGCGTGCGCGACGTGACGCCGGTCGCCGAACTTGCGGACGTCCTCGCCGCCCAGACCGCGACCGCCGCGATCCATGGCAGCGAAGCGCTGAGGCAGTACATCGTCGCGCTGCTCGCGGCGACCCGCGCCGATCCGCGCGTCGAGCTCGGCGCCAGCCCGCGTGCCGGCCTGATGCTGTTCCGCGCGGCGAAGGCGCACGCCGCGCTCGACGGACGCGACCACGCGCTGCCCGACGACGTCCAGCGACTCGCGGCCCCCGTGCTGACCCACCGCCTGATGCTCGCCCCCGGCGCGCTGCCCGAGCAGCGCTCGGCTGTCGTCGCCGACGCCCTCGAGCGGGTTCCCGCGCTCTGAGGCCGGGGCCGTGTCGCGAGCGATCGCCACGGCGCTGCTCGGAGCCGGCCTCTGCCTCGTCGGCGGCATGTTCGACACGGCCTCGCTGTACCTGCCCGGGGTCGCGATCGTCCTCGCCGTGGCTCTCAGCACGGTCTGGGTCTGGGTCGCGACGATCGGGGCGCGGGTCGTGCGGCTGCCCACCCCGGCCACGGTCGTCGAAGACGCGCCGTTTCGGATCCAGGTCGAGGCGCGCCTCGGCTGGCTGCCAGCGCTCGGCGGCGAGCTGACCGACCCGCTGCTGACAGCCGGCAGCGCGATCGCCGGCCGCCGACGAGTGCGCCTCGACGCCCTGGCCACGCTCCCGCGCCGCGGCCGCGTCGCGCTCGAGCCGAGCCGCCTGGCGGTCAGCGACCCACTCCAGATCTGCACGCGCCAGACGCGCGGAGCGAACGTCTCGGAGCTGCTCGTGCTGCCGCGGATCGATCCGGTGACGGTGGTCGCCCCGGGCGGAACCGCGGCGGCCGGCGGATTGGCCGGCCTCGGAGCCGGTGCGCACTCGACCGGCCGCTGGCGCGAGGACGCCCACGACGGCGTCGACCTCGACGGGCTACGGCCCTACCGCGAGGGCGCACCCGCCTCGCGCATCCACTGGGCCACGCTGGCCCGGCGCGGCGAGATGATGGAGCGGCGCTTCGTCGCCGAGAGCGCCTCGGCGCCGCTGATCGTGCTCGACGTCGCGGCGCCGGCCAGCGTCGACGCGCTTGACGCGGCCGTCCGTGCCGCGGCCTCGCTCTGTGTCGCGCTGGCACGTGTCGAAGGTGTCGCGCTACTCGTCCCGGGCCATCGGCGGCCGATCTCGATCGACCACGATCTTGGCGCCTGGCCGGGCGTCCACAAGCTGCTCGCGCTCGTGGAAGCGGGAACGAAGACCAGCGTCGGCGGCCTCGGTCCCCGCTCGGGCGGGCTGCTGTGGGTCACCGCGGCCGCGGGCGGCGCAATTCCACGTGAACTGGAGCTGCTGCCAGCGCGGCCGCGCTACCTCGTAGCGCCGACGCTGCCCTTGGGCACGACGGCAGCGTTCGAGGTCGGCGGCTGCAGCGGCAGGCTGATCGACCGCGGCAGTCGGAGCGCAGTCGCATGAGACTGATCGTCTTCGGCGCCTTTGCCGCCTACGGGGCATCGCACTGGGCGATGCTCGTCGCCGGACCGTCGCCGACGACGATCGCGGCGACTGTCGGAGCAGCGACGGCCGGCGCCGCCGCACTCGTCCTGCTCGACCGGTCGCGGCTCCCGCGGCGCGCGGTTCAGGCGCTCGCCGCGCTCGTCGTCCTGATCGCGCTCTGCGCCGGTCTGGTGGTTACCGGAATCGCCCCCCGGCTACTACTCCCCACCGGCTGGGGCGAGCTTGCCGACCAGCTCGACCACGCGCTGCTGGGCATCCAAGGCGTGGACTGGCCCTACGACGGCCCTGACGAATGGATCCGGCTGACGATCCTGCTGGGTGCTCCGCTGCTCCTGACCACGGCAGCGGCGCTCGCCTTCTGGCCAGCGTCGCCGGAGGCGCGGACGCCGCTGCGCGGCGCCGCGCTGGTCCTGCTGATCGCCGTCTACGCCCTGGCCGTGACGACCAACAGCCCGGGCAGCCCGCTGCTGTTCGGCGCACTGCTGCTGTCGCTGATCGCCGCCTGGCTGTGGCTACCGCGGCGCGGCGTTCGCGAATGGGCAGCGGGCGGGCTCGTCGTCGCCGCGACCGCCTTGCTCGCGCTGCCGGCCGCCGCCGCGCTCGACGGCGACGGACCGTGGCTCGACTACCGCTCGTGGTCGCCGTTCGGCGACGACGCTGGGATCGCCTTCTCCTGGGACCACGGCTACGGCCCCCTCGACTGGCCACGCCAAGGCACGACGCTGTTGAACGTCCGCTCCGACCGACCTCACTACTGGAAGGCGGAGACGCTCAACAGCTTCGACGGCGTCCACTGGTACCGAGCGACGGGCGACGAGCAGAGCGATCTCTCCGCCGAGCTGCCGTTCGATCCAGACCAGGGCGGCTTCGGCTCCGAAGCGTGGGGCTACGGCCGGTTGAACCCCGACTGGAACGACGAGATCCAGTTCACCGTCAGATCGCTCTCGACCGAGCTGCTCGTCGGCGCCGGGTTGACCTACGACGTCTCCGGAGCAGCGGCCGTCCCATCGGCGGACGGCACGACCCAGCTGCTCGACAGGCTCGAGCGCGGCGACAGCTACACGATCCGCTCCTACCAGCCGAATCCGAACGCGCTCGTCATGGCCGGCGTGCCAAAGGGCTATCCCAGCTGGGTCAAGCGCTACACCGAGCTGTCGCTGCCCGCCGCCGGCGCAGAGGTCCGGACCGTGGTCGTCCCGCCGCGCGGCAACCGCTCGAGCGCCGCCGACCGCGCCGACGCCGAGACTGCGCTGACCGACTCGGTATACAGCCGGGTGTACGAGCTCGCGGTCGCACTCACGGCCGACAGCGCATCCACCTACGACGCGGTCGCGGCGATCGAGACCCACCTGCGCGACGGCTACCGCTACAGCGAGGACGTTCCCCAGCACGCCTATCCGCTGGAGAGCTTTCTGTTCCAGGACCGGCAGGGCTACTGCCAGCAGTTCTCCGGGGCGATGGCGCTGATGCTGCGGATGGTCGGAATTCCCGCACGCGTCGCGGCTGGGTTCTCACCCGGGACGCTGAACCGCCAGACCGGCGAGTACCGGGTACGCGACCTCGACGCTCACTCCTGGGTCGAGGTCTACTTCTCCGGGATCGGCTGGGTGACCTTCGACCCGACGCCGCGCGCCACCGACGCGAGCTCCGCCGGGGCGCCCGCGGCTCCCGGCGCGAACGCGGCCGCCGGCGACGTCCAGCAGAGCTCGATTGCGCCCGAGCCGGTGCCCGACGCGAACGCTGCAGGCGACGGGTCCGGTGACGACGACGGCGCGACTGGAACGCCGAGCGCTCGATCGAGCGCCGGAGACGGCCTTCCGACGGCCGCGTTGGTCCTGGTGGCCGGCCTCGCCGCGCTCGCGCTCGTCAGCACCCTCGTCTTCGCGGTCCGCGTCAGGCGCCGCAACGCCCTCGACCGCGAGCAGCTGGCCGCCGCCGAGATCGGCGAGCTGCGCAGCGCACTCGACCAGCTCGGCTGGGACGTCTCCCCCGCGACGACGCTCCTCGTCCTCGAGCGACAGCTCGAGGCGACCGCCGGCCCACGCGCCGCCGCGTATGCACGCGCGTTGCGCGACTGCCGCTTCGATCCTCAGCGCAGTGAGCCACCGGGCCCGGCCGACCGTCGCGCCCTGCGCCGTGCGCTCGGCGCCACGGCGGGCCCGCTCGGCCCCCTGCGTGCCCTGATAGCGCTCCCGCCCGGCTAGAGGACCGCCATGTAGCGGTCGAGCTCCCACTGGGTGACCTGCACCCGGTAGTCCTCCCACTCCTGGCGCTTGATCTCGATGAAGCGATTGAAGATGTGCTCGCCGAAGGCCCGCAGGACCAGCTCGGACTCCGACGTCAGCTCGATCGCCTCGCCGAGCGTCTCGGGCAGCTGCTCGATGCCGAGCCGCTTGCGCTCGTCGGGCGACAGGTGGTAGAGGTTCTTCTCCATCGGGTCGGGCAGCTCGTAGCCCTTCTCGATCCCCTCGAGCCCGGCGTGCAGCAGCGCAGCGAAGGTCAGGTAGGGGTTGCAGGCCGGGTCGGGGCAGCGCAGCTCCATCCGCGTCGCCTGCTCCTTGCCGGGGTGGTAGAGCGGCACCCGCACGAGCGCGGAGCGGTTGCGGCGCGACCAGGCGCAGTAGACGGGCGCCTCGTAGCCGGGCACGAGCCGCTTGTAGGAGTTGACCCACTGGGCGAAGACCGACGAGATCTCGCGCGCGTGCTTGAGCTGGCCGGCGATGAATGCCTTGCCGACGTCGGACAGGTAGTACTGGTCGTCGGCGTCGAAGAAGGCGTTCTGGCCGTTCTTGAACAGCGACTGGTGGGTGTGCATCCCGGAGCCGTTCTCGCCGAAAAGCGGCTTCGGCATGAAGGTCGCGTGGAAGCCGTGCTGCGCCGCGTACTCCTTGACCGTGATGCGGTAGGTCATGCAGTCGTCGGCCATCTTGAGCGCGTTCGCGTAGCGCATGTCGATCTCGTGCTGCGACGGTCCGACCTCGTGGTGGGTGTACTCGACGTGGATGCCGAGCTGCTCGAGCGCCAGCACCGTGTCGCGGCGAAGATCGGAGCCGGCGTCGAGCGTGGTGAGGTCGAAGTAGCCGCCCTCGTCGAGGATCTCCGGGACTCCGTCGGCGGGGCGGGCGTTGCGGAAGTAGAAGTACTCGAGCTCCGGCCCGACGTTGAAGGTGTCGAAGCCCATGCTCTCGGCACGCTCGAGCGCGCGGCGCAGGACGTGGCGCGGGTCGCCCTCGTAGGGGTCGCGGTTCGGCGTCAGCACGTCGCAGAAGACGCGCGCGACGCCCTTGTCCTCGGGCCGCCATGGCAGCACGGCGAATGTCGACGGGTCGGGCATGGCGATCATGTCCGACTCCTCGATCGCGTTGAAGCCCGTGATCGACGAGCCGTCGAAGCCCATCCCGCCCTCGAACGCGTCGTCCAGCTCGGCCGCGTTGATCGAGAAGCTCTTCAGCTGGCCGAGGATGTCGGTGAACCAGAGGCGGACGAAGCGAACGTCGTGCTCCTCCACGAAGCCCAGTACGTCGGCGGCGGTCTTCGGCTGGTCGGCCATGCTGTCCCCTAGCTGTGTCGGCGGCTCAAGGCCGGAAGGGTACCGCTAGGCCTTGTCGGGGCAGTAGTCGTGCGACCACTGCTTGAGCGCCTCGAGCGCGGGCTGGAGCGCCTTGCCCTTGGCGGTCAGCTCATACTCGACCCGCACGGGCGTCTCGTCGTAGACGTGACGAACGACGATCTCCTCCGCCTCGAGCTCCTTCAGCCGCTCCGACAGCAGCCGGTCGGAGACGTCGGGAACCAGCATGCGGATCTCCGAGAAGCGCAGCGGGCCGTCCTCGACCAGGACGAGCAGGATCGCGCCGGTCCAGCGCCTGCCGATCAGCTCGACCGCCTGGTGGTAGAGCGAGCAACAGGGTGAGCGCTCGCCGCCCGGGGGTGGGGCTACCGCCGGCTCCTCGGCCGGCTCGGTAACGGTGGACATCCCCGAGCCCATGGGCTGAATCCTAGAGGACCGGGCTCACGCCGCCCGGGCCACGCGCCCTTCCTCGGCCGAGCCGTCCGTGGGGACGTCGCCGGCGCGCGTGATCAGGTTGCCGAAGCTGTCGAGCGCGACGTGGGCGACCGCCTCGAGGATCTGCTCGTCGTCCCAGCCGGCCTCGCGCGCCGCCTCGTGGATGTGGAGCGGCGGAGCGCCCCCGCTCGTGAGCAGCGCCTTGACGTAGCGCAGCAGCGCGGCCTCGTACTCGTCGAGGGAGTCGAACTCGCGCGCCAGCGCGATCTCGTCGAGGCCGAGCCCGGCCTCGCGCGACGTGCGCTGCAGCGTGGCCAGCGCGTACTCGCTCCCCTGATACTCGGCGACCGCGAGCGCGATGCGCTGCTGGGTGGCCCCGCCGAGCGCGCCGTGGCGCAGCTCCGAGCGGAA
>DASQKP010000019.1:0-2430 GCA_035630455.1 Thermoleophilaceae bacterium | reverse complement strand
CGCACTAACGGCGACGGGATCGACTGTGGGGCCGGTTTCGCCCGGGCCTCTCCTCTTCCGCCCGGCGGCGCTTTCCAAGCGAGGGAACAAAGCAAAGGAGCCAGCGATGGCCTCCGTCATGGAACGCAGGAAGCACGCCCGTTCGAAGCACCCGGCGGGCGGCGTGTCGCGTCACGCCCAGCAGCGAGTAGATGAGCGCGTGAGGGAGTTGACGGCGCGCCGCGACGCCGCCGCCGCCCAGCGGCGCGACTCGCACTCAGGTCAGCCGTTCCCGGCGCGACGGCTGGCCTCTTCTCGGCCGTGACAGCGGCCGACGGCTAGGTTCCCCGACCGAAGCTCCTGACCTTCATCGCGTGATGCGGAGGTGGCACGAGCAGCTCTCACCATCAATTCGATCATCGAGCGCCAGACGACCTCGGTCGATCCCATCGGCGGGGACTACGTCGATGCTCCGCAGCAGACGAGCTACGCCGGATGCCCGAACAGCCACCATTGGAAGCTCGGCCCGCCGACATCGAGTGGCAGCCTGATCCTGATCGGCGGTACGGCGAAACCGGAGGCGAGTTAGCGGTGTCCCATTCGTTACGTGGGCAGCGCGGCTATGCATCCGTTCGGCTGGGCACGGAGGGCCTACTCGCGTGCCGCGGGACCCTGGCTTTCGATCTCGGTCGGCGTGACATCCTCTGCGCTGCGGCGTGGGCGGCTCCCGCAGCACGCCTGCTCTGGTGGATGATGCGCGGTGGCTGAACGGGCGCTGACGTTCGAGTGATGAGAGAGGAGCTCAACCGGATGTGCACGAGCGACCAAGGCAGCGCGACGCGCTGCGCGCCGCCGGCGACGGAGCCTGTCGCCAGAGATCGAAGGGGCGACCGGCGGTGTCGGGCGAGGAGGGGTGCGCTGGCCGCCGCCGTGGCGGCCGTCGGGCTCACGAACGCGGCGTGCGGCGGTGACGACGGGGGCGGCGGCGGTGGCTCAGCGAAGGGCGGGTCGCTGACGATCTACTCGAGCCTGCCGCTGCAGGGGGCGGCACGGAATCAGGCTGTGGCCACTGTCAACGGCATCAAGTTGAAGCTCAAGCAGGTGGGCAACAAGGTCGGGAAGTACACGATCAAATACGTGTCGCTCGACGACTCAACCGCGGCGCGCGGCGGGTGGGACGCGGGCCGCACCGCCGAGAACGGGCGCAAGGCGGCGACCGATGATGCCGCGATCGCCTACATCGGGGAGTTCAACTCAGGCGCGACTGCAGTTTCGCTGCCGCTCCTCAACGAGGCCGGGATCGCGATGGTCAGCCCCGGCAACACCGCCGTCGGAATCACCTCCGACGCCCCCGGCGCCGAGAAGGGCGAGCCCGACAAGTACTACCCGACCGGCGAGCGGACCTACGCGCGGATCCTGCCCAACGACACCTACCAGGGCGCCGCGATCGCGGCCCTGGCCAAGGAGCAGCACTGCGCCTCGGCGTACATCGTCAACGACGGCGAGGTCTACGGCTCCGGCCTGGGACGCAACGTCGAGATCGCCGCCAAGAAGGTCGACCTCGAGATCAAGGCGAACGAACGGATTGATGTCAAGGCGGCGAGCTTCCGCTCGTTGGCGGCGAAGATCGAGTCCTCGGGCGCGAATTGCTTCGTGTTCACCGGAATCACCGCGAACAAGGCCGCGCAGGTCTTCACCGACGTGGCGGCTGCGCTGCCGGACGTCCCCCTGATCGGACCGGAGGGCGTTGGCGAGTCTGCCTTCTTCGATCCAAAGGAGGGCGGGCTTCCGCCCAAGATCGCCAAGCGTGTCCTGATCACGATCCCTGGCGTCGCGCCGGAGGAGTACCCGCCGGCCGGCCAGAAGTTCCTCGCTGACTACAAAGCCGAGTACGGCGACGAGGACCCCGACCGCTACGCCGTCTACGGCTACGAGGCAATTAGTCTGATCCTCGACGCGATCCAGCGCGCCGGCGCCAAGGGCGGCGACCGCGCCGCCGTCGTCGAGCAGATCTTCGCGACCAAGGACCGAGAGGGCGTCGTCGGCACCTACGGCATCGACAAGAACGGCGACATCACTCTCACCCCCTACGGCGCCTACCGCATCAAGGATGGCGAACTCGTCTTCGATCACAGGGTGCAGCCTCAAAACTGACGACCTGATGGAGGTCGAGCGCGCCGCCGGATCTCGCACGGACGCCGCTCGTCCGCGCGCCCGCTCGAGTCGCGCGTCTAATCGAGAGGACTGCGCGGCGGCGTGCGCGAATCGCCGGTTCCCGCGCGGAAGCGGGACCGGCGAGCGCGGCGGCCGCGTCGGTTTCCAGACTCCAGCTTGCCGGCACGCGAGTGCTGCTTTGCGCGAGAAGCAGCATTGTCGTCGAGTGATCCGCCGCTGCTGCTTTTCGTCCGTAGCGATAGTCGCGCCAGCGGCGCGACAAGCGCGGCTGCCTCG
>DASQKP010000018.1:0-43395 GCA_035630455.1 Thermoleophilaceae bacterium | reverse complement strand
GGGAAGCTGTACATCCTGGCCTTCGATCACCGAGGGTCTTTCCAGACGAAGATGTTCGGGATCGAGGTCGAGCCCTACCAGCAGCCGTACCAGGGCCGGCTCGGCGTCAAGCTCCACGCCGCCCGCAAGGGCACCGTGCGCCTGCAGCTCCAGCGCGGCGGGCGCACCTACGCACGCCGCACGGTCACGTTCCGCCGCGCCGGGGGCCGCAGCGTGGTCCTGCGCGTCCCGAACCGCTTCGCTCAGGCCAAGGGCGCAGCCACGCTCACCGCCCGATCTGGAGGCGCGACGACCCGGGCTCGATTCGAGCCTTCATACTGATCTGCGGTTCTCAATACGCCACAGAGGAGTAGACGCAGATGGCCCTCGGTTACGACGGGAAGCTGTACATCCTGGCCTTCGATCACCGAGGGTCTTTCCAGACGAAGATGTTCGGGATCGAGGGTGACCCCACGCCCGAAGAAACCGCCACGATCACCGACGCGAAGCAGCTGATCTATGAAGGCGTCGAGAAGGCCGTCGCGGCCGGTCTCGACCCCAAGACGGCGGGCGTGCTGGTCGACGAGCAGTTCGGCGGCACGATCCCGGAGGAGTCCAAGAAGCGCGGGCTCTCGCTGACGATGCCGGCCGAGAAGTCGGGCGTGAACGAGTTCCAGTTCGAGTACGGCGACGAGTTCGGGGCGCACATCGAGAAGTACGACCTGCTCGCGACCAAGGTGCTCGTCCGTTACAACCCGGACGGCGACGCCGAGATGAACGCGACCCAGCTCGCCAAGCTCAAGCGCCTGTCGGACTGGCTCAAGGAGAACGACCGCAAGTTCCTCTTCGAGCTGCTCGTGCCGGCCGAGCCGGCCCAGCTCGAGTCGGTCGGCGGCGACACCGACCGCTACGACGCCGAGCTGCGCCCCCAGCTGATGCGCGGCGCGATCGAGGCGATCCAGGACTACGGCATCGACGTCGACATCTGGAAGATCGAGGGCGTCGACGAGCGCTCCGACTGCGAGATGCTCGCCCAGGTGACCCGCCGCGACGGACGCGACGGCGTGGTCTGCGTGCTGCTGGGCCGCGGCGCCAGCGACGCCAAGGTCGACCACTGGCTGCGTCAGGCCGCTCCGGTCGACGGCTTCGTCGGCTTCGCGATCGGGCGCTCGATCTGGTGGGACGCCTTGAAGGGCTTCCTCGACGGATCCATCAGCCGCGAGGACGCCTCCGACCAGGTTGCGGCCAACTACCTGCGCTTCGTCGAGGTCTACGAGGGCGCCGAGCAGGGCGCGCACGTCTAGGGTTCCTCCGATGCGCATGCGTCAGTCCCTGCATCAGTTCGAGGCGGCCTTCCGCGAGGAGGCCGCCGATTCCGTGCATCGCCGAGAGCGTCTGCGCCGCGAGGCGGCACAGCGTTCTCGGGTGCGGCGGGTCGACAAGGTGCACAAGCACGGCACCCTCCGCTTCGTCGGACTTATCGCGACGATCCTGGTGACGACGGCCATCGTGACCTGGGTGATGTTCCAGGTGCTGGCGTCGGTCGCCGGCTAGGAGAGATCCTCGTGCGCATCCGGCAGAGCCGGCTGCTTCGCTAAATCGCTAGTCTCCCCGCCGCTTTGGCACGCCGATCACTAAAACCACAGCTGAACCAGATCCGCACGTGGGTCCGACAGGGCCGCACCGATGCCTGGATCGCCCACCAGCTCGAGGTGTCCGTCAAGGACGTCACGAACTTCAAGTCGGAGCACGACCTCGAGGCGGGTGAGACCGAGGGCGTCGAGACCGACCTCTTCGGGCCGCGCGTCGACGAGGAGGAGATCGATCTCCGTGCCGAGGACGAGGCGCTCGTCGCCGCCGCCCTCGAGGAGGAGGCCTCCCGCGAGGCCGAGCGCGAGGACGAGGACGACGAGTCGTCCGAGGACCGCGAGACCGACGACGAGGGCAAGGCACGCCGCCGGCGTGGACGTCGCGGCGGCCGCGGTCGCAAGCGCGGTGGCGGCAAGAAACAGCTCGAGGGCACCTTCGACCACGGCCAGGACGGCTACGGCCTCTGGCTCGACCCGGCGATCCAGGACGACGCGCTCTACGCCGAGCACTGGGCCGGTCACCGTCCGGTCAAGGTGACCGTCGAGGCCGACCGCATCATCATCGAGCGGCTCAGCTCGCCCAACGGCGAGTAGCTCCTCCGTCCTACTCCTCGTCTCCGTACTGCCGCATGCGCCCGCCGGCGAAGTCGGCGGCCTGCTGCGCATAGCGCGCGAACGCGGCATCGATCGCCCAGCTGGAGTCGGTGCCCTGCGCATAGCGCTGAGCGACCTCCGAGGCCCAGTCCGTGCCCTCGCCGTACAGGTCGGCGAGCTCGGTGATCTGGAACACGCCGCCGAGCCGCTTGCGCAGCTCCGCGAGCACGGCGTCGGACGCGTCGGCGAGGTCGGGGTCGCCGACGACTCGGCTCTGCCCCATGCGCCACTGATCTAGCGCCAGGTCGACTGGATAAGACACAGCCGGCGAGGTTAGCGGCGGGGCTACTTGGGACGGTTCTCGATCACGTACGCGCGCTCGTCGCTGCGCGTCATGCCCAGCTTGCGGGCCTCGAGCTCGAGCGTGTCCGGATCCTTAAGCAGCGCCGAGCGCTCCTGCAGCCGCTTGTTCTCCGCCTCCAGGTGCTGCAGCTCGGCGCTCTGCGCCGACGCCGTCCGCGACGCCTCCCACCAGTGCTTCGCCGGCGACACGTACATCAGCAGGATCGCCCCGAGCAGCACGAGTAGCGCCACACGGCTCAACCGGTCCCAGCGAATCCCGCCCAACTTCAGATTGGACGAGGCGCGCCGGCGCGGAGCGCGTGCTGAAGCGGTGGCCATCAAGGCCCCCTTCTACGTCGCGGCGCTCGCTCCTTCAGCTGCGAAAGACGCTGCGGCCGGGATAGACGGCGGCGGCGCCGAGGGACTCCTCGATGCGGAGCAGCTGGTTGTACTTGGCGACGCGGTCCGAGCGTGAGGGGGCGCCGGTCTTGATCTGGCCGCAGCCGGTGGCGACGGCGAGGTCGGCGATCGTCGTGTCCTCGGTCTCTCCGGAGCGGTGCGACATGACGGCGGTGTAGCCGGCGTCATGGGCCATCGCGATCGCCTCGAGGGTCTCGGTGAGCGTTCCGATCTGGTTGACCTTGATCAGGATCGAGTTCGCGGTGCTGCTCTCGATGCCGCGCTTCAGCCGCTCGGTGTTGGTTACGAAGAGGTCGTCGCCGACCAGCTGGACCCTGTCGCCGAGCCGCTCGGTCAGCGTCTTCCAGCCGGCCCAGTCCTCCTCGTCCATGCCGTCCTCGATCGAGAGGATCGGGTAGCGGCCCGCCATCTCAGCCCAGTAGGCCGCCATCTCGTCGGAGGACAGCTTGCGGCCCTCGTGCTCCAGGTCGTAGCTGCCGTTCTCGTAGATCTCGCTGGTGGCGGGGTCGAGCGCGATGCCGACGTCCTCGCCCGGCGTGTAGCCCGCGGCCTCGATGCCGGCGATCAGCATTTGCAGCGCCGCCTCGTTGGACTCGAGGTCGGGGGCGAAGCCGCCCTCGTCCCCGCCCGCCGTGCCGAGCCCGCGCTCGTGGAGCGCCTTCTTCAACGCGTGGAAGACCTCGGCCCCGGTCCGCAGCGCGTCCGAGAAGGTCGGCGCCCCGCAGGGGATGATCATGAACTCCTGGAAGTCGACCTTGTTGTCGGCGTGCGCGCCGCCGTTGAGCACGTTCATCATCGGAACCGGCAGCGTGTTCGCGTCCGCCCCACCGAGATGGCGCCAGAGCGGCTGTCCGGCCTCTGCGGCGGCGGCACGGGCGACGGCCAGGGAGATGCCCAGGATCGCGTTCGCGCCGTAGCGCGCCTTGTTCGGCGTCCCGTCGGCCGCAAGCATCGCGCGGTCGACAGCCTCCTGGTCGGTCGCGTCGAGACCAAGCACCGCCTGCGCCAGATCCCCGTTGGCGTTCGCGACCGCGGTGCTCACACCCTTCCCGAGATAGGCGTCTCCACCATCGCGCAGCTCGACGGCCTCGAACTCGCCCGTCGACGCCCCCGACGGGACGGCGGCACGCCCGAACGCCCCAGAGCCCAGCGTCACCTCCACCTCGACCGTGGGGTTCCCTCGGCTGTCCAGGATCTGACGGGCGTGCACCTTCTCGATTGCGCTCACGGGGCGGAACAACCTCCTCGGGGGTCTACGGAGGCGGCTGATCCTACGGGCTCAACCGCCAGCCGGCGTGCCCGGGATCACACCGATCAGCGCGGCGATCACCGTGACCAGGCAGATCAGGATCGCGACGCCAAAGCGGACGATCAGGGCGTGGAGGCGGTCGATCTCCCCTTTCAGCTCGGTCCGCGAGGCTGCGATGTCGCCCTTCAGCTCCGTACGTAGGTCGCGGATGTCCGCCTTGACCTCGAGTCGCAGGGCGAGGATCTCGGCTCGCAGCGATTGGGACTCGCGATCGCCGCGCACGAAACCGGCGTCCATTCGGTTCGCCAGGTCGTCCAACCGCTCGTCTGTCCACGCCATCGTCTGCACCTCCCTCACGCTACCTGCACTAGACCGCCCGGAAAGAGCATATCTGCTTGGTAGCGTTACGGCTCGGACACCGCTGCGCAGCGCTCCGCGACGAGTGTCACGACACTCAGTCGCCTGATCGATCGACCCGCTGCTCGACCTCGAGCTTGAACCGCCGAGCGTGCTCACGAAGGGCGGACTCGGGGTCGACGCCGGCGGCGCCGGCGGCCTCGACGGCCTCGAAGAGCTGGCGGCCGATGGCGTCGAATGCCTCGTCGCCGGGGGCGGGGCCGCCGCCCTCGCCGGGGCCGGCACGCTCGACGAGGCCGGCCGACTGGGCGCGGCGCAGGACCTTCTTGGCGTAGAGGGTGGCGGGCAGGTTCTCCGGCAGGTCGCCGAAGACCTCGCCGCCGCGCTCGGTCTCGCGCTTGATCTTGGCCCAGCTCTCGAGCACCTCGCCGGCCGTGTCGGCGGCCGCCTCGCCAAAGACGTGCGGGTGGCGGCGGATCAGCTTCTCGCGGCAGTGGTCGGCGACGCGCGCGAGCGAGCCGGCGTCGCGCTCCTCGAGCAGCATCGACAGGAACATCACCTGGAAGAGGACGTCGCCGAGCTCGTCGAGCAGCTTCGCGTCGTCGCCCGAGTGGGCGGCGTCCGCCAGCTCGTAGGCCTCCTCGATCGTGTGCGGGACGATCGAGCGCTCGTCCTGCTCGCGATCCCAGGGGCAATCGCGGCGCAGGCGCCACGTGATCTCGTCGAGACGCTGAAGCGCCTCGACGAGATCGGCGGCGCGCCGCTCCGTCATCCAGCTACGGAGCGGGCTGCGGCGCCTGCTGCGGCGGCGGGGCCTGCTGCGGAGCGCCCTGTGGCGCACCTTGCGGAGCCCCCTGCGGAGCGCCCGGGACAGCGTTGGTGTCGGTCTTCTCCTCGGGAGCGTTGCTGCACTCCGTCACGACGAAGCCCTCGCGGCACTTGGTCTGGCCCTTGAAGTCCTCGCGGAAGTCCTCGATGAACGTCTGCAGCGACTTCTGCTCGCGCTCCGACTTCAGCAGGCCGCGGATCGTCTCCTTGGCCTCCTTCAGCTCCTGCTGGGTCGCCGGCGTCGTTCCGGTGACCTCGAAGACGTACCAGCCGAACTGCGTCTTGACAGGGCCCTCGACCTCGCCCTTCTCGGCGGCGAAGACGGCCTCGTCGAGCGCCTTCTCCTGCTGACCCTCGGCGACGTCCGGCAGCTTGCCGCCGTTGGCCTTCGAGGCCTGGTCGATCGAGTACTTCTTCGCGACGCTGGCGAAGCTGTCGCCGCTGTCGAGCGCCTTCTTGGCCTCCTCGGCCTTGGCCTCGGTCTTCGTGAGGACGACGTTCAAGTCACGCTTCTCCGGCTGGGCGAAGCGCTTCTTGTTCTTCTCGTAGTACTCCTCGATGTCCTCGTCGGTGATCTTCGCCTGTTCCTTCTGAATCTTGGCGGTCAGCTTGTTCTGGAGCGCGTCGAGCTTGATCCGGAAGAGGATGTCCTGCTCGGTCGCGCCAGAGGTCTCGAGGAACTTCTCGTAGTCCTTCTCCTTCGGGAACGCCTGCTTCTTCTGGTCCTCGAAGAGCGTCCGGACCTCCTTGCTGCTGACCTTGACGTCCTGCTCCTCAGCTTCCTGCTGGACCCACTGCGACTGGATCAGGAACTGCATCACCTGCTGCTTGATCTGGTCGTAGCTCTGCTTGCACTGCTTCTTGAGGTCGCTGTCCTTCGGGGCGGCCGAGCCCTTCGGCTGCGCCTTCTTCAGCGCGGCTACGCACTTGGTGTAGTTGGGCGGGTCCGGCGGGACCGCGGGACCGCCCTGCTGCGCCTGACTCTGGGCGGCGCTCGCATACCAGTGGTCGAAGGCTTGCTTGGTGATGACGGTGTCACCGACCTTCGCGACCGCGTCGGAGGGCACGTCGTCACCGCCACAGCCGGTTGCGGCCAGGGCGCAGATGCCAGCGAGCGAGACGCCCGCGAAAGTACGAAGAAGGTTCATGGAGGCTAAGTTCATCCCTCGATAGGTACGCGCCGCTCCTCAACGGCGCCTAAAGCAGCGGCGGACTCTAGCGGAGGAAACTGGGCTCTGTTGCAGATCTCAGGCCCGCGACGGCTCGCTGGCCGCCTCGAGGATCGCCTCGGCGGCGCGCACGACCGCGCTGAAGCGCTCCGCGGGGTCGTCCGGGACCCGCACACGGACGGTGCTGCGGCCCGACTCGTAGATCGCCTCGGGCACGCGCTCGCGCAGCACCGAGACCTGGGACGAGTCGAGCTCGACCGGGGAGACGGCGAGCTTGCCGCCGGCGAAGTCGACGCTGCGAACGCCGGTGCGGCCGAGCTTGATGCGCGCGTCCTGAAGCTTGATCAGGTTGTCGAGCGGCTCCGGGATCGGGCCGAAGCGATCCCCGAGCTCCTCGCGCAGCAGGATCAGGTCGGCGATCTCCTTGGCGCCCGCGACGCGGCGGTGAATCTCGATCTTCGCCGCCTCGTAGGGGACGTAGTCGCCGGGCACGAAGGCGTCGACGGGCAGGTCGACGCGGACCGGCTCGGGCGCCTCCTCGGCGGAGTCGCCGGCGAGCGCCGCGACCGCCTCGTCGAGCATCCCGACATAGAGCTCGAAGCCGATCGCCGCGACGTGGCCGGACTGGTCGTCGCCGAGCAGGTTGCCGGCGCCGCGGATCTCGAGGTCGCGCATCGCGATCTTGAAGCCGGAGCCCAGCTCGGTGTAGTCGGACAGCGTCGCAAGCCGGTCGCCGGCGTCGCTGGTCAGCGCCGCCGCCGACGGGTAGAGCAGGTAGGCATAGGCGCGCTCCTTGGACCGCCCGACGCGGCCGCGGATCTGGTAGAGCTGGGCCAGGCCGAGCTCGTCGGCGCGCTCGACGATCAGCGTGTTGGCGTTCGAGATGTCGAGCCCCGACTCGACGATCGTCGTGCAGACGAGGACGTCGGCCTCGCCGCGCAGGAAGGCGAGCATGATCCTCTCCAGCGCCCCCTCCTCCATCTGGCCGTGGGCGACCAGCACGCGCGCGTCCGGGCACATCGCCCGCACCCGCTCCGCCGTCTCCTCGATCGAGTCGACGCGGTTGTGCAGGAAGTACGCCTGCCCCTTGCGGTCGACCTCACGCTGGATCGCCTTCTGGACGAGATCCTCGTCGTACTCGCCGACGTAGGTCTTGACCGGCCGGCGGCCCTCCGGCGGGGTCTCGATCACAGAGATGTCGCGCAGCCCGGCGAGCGACATCTGCAGCGTGCGCGGGATCGGCGTCGCCGACAGGGAGATCACATCGACGCGCAGCCGCAGCTGGCGCATCAGCTCCTTCTGCTTGACGCCGAAGCGCTGCTCCTCGTCGACGATCAGCAGGCCGAGGTCCTTCGGCCGCACGTCGCGCGAGAGCAGGCGGTGGGTGCCGATCAGGATGTCGACCTTGCCCTCCTCGAACTCCTTCAGCACCGCGCGGACCTCCTTCTCGGAGCGGAAGCGCGACACCTGCTCGATCCGGAACGGGTAGTCGCGCAGCCGCTCGACGAAGGTGCCGTGGTGCTGCTGGGCGAGCACTGTCGTCGGCACGAGGAACATCACCTGCTTGGAGTCGGCGGCGGACTTGAAGGCGGCGCGCAGCGCGACCTCGGTCTTGCCGTAGCCGACGTCGCCGCAGATCAGGCGGTCCATCGGGCGCGCCTCCTCCATGTCGGCGCGAACCGCCTCGATCGCGTCGAGCTGGTCCGGCGTCTCGCGGAACGGGAAGGCGGCCTCGAACTCGACCTGCCACTCGGAGTCCGGCGGGAAGGCGTAGCCGGCGCGGCGCTTGCGCTCGGCGTAGAGGTTGATCAGCTCGCCGGCGAGCGCCTCGGCCGCGCGGCGGGCGCGCAGCTTCATCTTCTCCCAGCCGGTCCCGCCGAGCTTCGACAGCGGCGGGTCGCCGGCGTCGGCGCCGACGTAGCGGCTGATCTTGTGCAGCTGGTCGCTCGGGACGAAGACGCGGTCGCCGCCCTTGTACTCGAGCTGCAGGTAGTCGCGCGTCACGCCGCCGACCGTCTTGGTCTCGAACCCGGTGAACAGCGCGATGCCGTGGTCCTCGTGGACGACCGGCGTGCCGGCGCGCAGGTCGGTGAAGCTGGTCAGCGCTCCCGCGCCCGTGCGCGGGCCCGCCGGCTGGACGCGGCGGCGGCGCAGCAGGCGGTGGTCGGGGACGATCGCGACCTTCAGCGGCGGCGAGACAAAGCCCTCGCGCAGCGCGGCGGTCGCGAAGTACACGCCCGGCTCGCCCGGGGCGACACCGTCCGCATAGGCTCTGGCGACCGGCCCCGGGCCCTCGTCGACGAACTGCGAGCGAACGCGGGCGAGGTTGTAGGCGGCGCGCTCGGCCTCGCCGCGGCGCGCCCAAGGGATCACCGTGCGGTACCCGGAGCGGACGAGCTTCTCGAGCTCCGGCTCGGCTGCCTCGAGCGAGCGCGCGGAGGTCTCGGCGGCCTGGGCGCGGAAGCTGTGCGGCTGGTCGCCGGAGATGCTCGACAGGCGCAGCGAGGCGCGCGCGTCGAGGCTCGCCTGCAGCCGCTCGGGGTCGACGTACAGGTGGCCCGCGTCGGTGTCGTGGAAGCTCGTCGTGACATCGTCCCAGTGGTCGCGCAGCGCCGGCGGCAGCTCCTCCTCGGCGGCGATCGCGACGAGCGCGTCGGCGGGCAGCAGGTCCAGCACCTCGCCGAAGCGGTCGACCGGGAGCAGCTCGGCGATGTCTGGGCGCTTGTCGCCGTCGCCGGCGGAGGCCACGTCGGCGGCTGCGATCTCGGCCAGCTCGCGGTGCTCGGGCGCCAGCTCGGCGGCCGGCGCGATCTCGACCCGCTCGACCTCCTCCAGCGAGCGCTGGGTGAACGTCGAGAAGAAGGTCAGCCGCTCGACCTCGATGTCGAAAAGCTCGCAGCGCACCGCGCGCTCCTCGGTCGCCGGGTAGATGTCGACGATGTCGCCGCGGAGCGCGAACTGGCCGCGCTCCTCGACCTGCTCGACCCGCTCGTAGCCGCAGGCGACCAGCTGGGCGGCGGTCTCGTCGAGATCGAGCAGGCCGCCCTTCTCGATCGCGAAGCCGTGCGGCCGCAACTCCGGGTCCGGGACCTTCTCGGCAAGCGCGACGGCGCCGGCGACGACGACGGCCGCACCGTGCTCGGAGTCGCGCTGGTCCTCGTCGGTCAGCTCGTCGAGCGCCGCGATCCGCAGGCCGACGAGGTGCGGCGTCGGCGCGAGGTGCGACTCGTAGCGGACGCCGCGCGCCGGGTAGAGGCGCACCGGCCGCGGCGCGAGGAACTGCTTGAGGTCCGCCGCCAGGTCGCGCGCCGCGCGATCGTCGCCGGCGACGACCAGCGCCGGCCGGTCCGGCTCGGAGTCGAGCAGCGCCGCGAGCAGGTAGGGCCGCATGCTCTGCGAGACGAACGCCCGCTGCGGAGCCTCGCGAGCAGCGTCGGACAGCGCCGCGACGGCCTCGTCCTCCTGGGCGTATGTGAGCAGTGGGCGTAGCGACATGGCACGCGAAACGGCCGCCCGGTCCAGCCGCGCGGCCTCGCTCGATTCTAGGCGTCGACCGGCGCCGTCGTCACGAGCCGCTCCAGCTCGTCGACCGCGTCCTCGACCAGGCGCTGAACGTCCTCCTTCGGCTCGTCGAAACGACCAAGGACGTATGGGACGACGATTCCGGGATCGGTCGAGTCGGGCCGGCCGACCCCGACGCGCAGGCGGTTGAAGTCGCGGCCGCCGAGGCCGCGCTCGAGCGACTTGAGGCCGTTGTGCCCGGCGAGACCGCCACCGAGACGGCTCTCGATGCGCGCGAATGGCAGGTCGATCTCGTCATGGACCGCCACGACCCGGTCGAGCGGAACGTGCAGCGAGCCACGCGCCGGGCCGACCGAGTTGCCCGACTCGTTCATGAAGGTCTGGGGCAGCAGAACGCCGACGCGCGGTCCACCGGGCGCGATGCGGCCCTCGGTGTAGAGACCGGCGAACTTCTGCTTCGCCTTCGGCAAATCCCAGCGCCGCGCGGCCAGCGCCACGACCTCGAAGCCAACGTTGTGGCGCGTGCGCTCGTACTTGCGACCCGGATTGCCCAGACCGACGACGAGCCAGTCGACCCTGCCTCCGTCGCCCTCCTCCCGACGGCGGAACAGCCCCATTGTTAGGTGCTACTCGCCTCCGCCGGAATCGCCGGAAGAACCGGAGTCGCCACCCTCGGCGGCCTCGCCCTCGGCAGCCTCGCCGTCCTCGCCGACGACCTCGGTCTCGGCCTCGATCTCGGGCTCCTCGACCTTCGTCGGCAACACGACGCTGGCGACGGTGATCTCGTCGAGCGGCTCGTGGGTGAACTCGACGCCCTCTGGCGCGGTTACGTCGGCAAGCGACAACGTGGCGCCGATCTCGAGCGCCGACACGTCGACGACGATCTGCTCGGGGATGTCGGTCGGCAGCGCCTCGATCTCGACCTCGCGCGTTGCGTGGTCGAGGACGCCGCCCTCCTTGACGCCTGGAGCCTCATCGCCGCCCTCGAGCTCGATCGCAACGAAGGCGCGGATCTTCTCGGAGAGGTTGACCTCGAGGAAGTCGACGTGCATGACCTCGTCGCGCACCGGATGCAGCTGACGGTCCTTGAGGATCGCCGGCACCGACTTCTCGCCGCCGATCTCGACGTCGATCAGCGCGGACCCGTCGATCAGGACACGGCGCAGGTCGCGGTCGCCGACCTTGAACGAGACGGTCTCGTCGTGGGTCGCGCCGTACAGCACGCCGGGCACGAGGCCGGAGCGGCGGAGGCGGCGGGTCGCACGGGAGCCGCGCTCCTCGCGGACGTCAACGGAAAGAGTGGGTCGCTTGGAAGCCATAACGGCCGGCCAGTGTAGACCACCGGGCCTCTAGGGTGAGCGCGATGGCAAGAGACGACGGTTCGATACCGAAGGGCAGGGTGCGTCGGACGGCGCAGGTCGGGTCGGTGATCGGAAGTCAGGGAGCACGCTGGGCGGGCACGCGCGCGGCCAACCTGGCGCGTTCCAAGGAGGAGGGCGCAGCCCAGCTCGACAAGCGCCACACGGAGGCGGCCGAGCGGATGGTCGACACGCTCGGGACGATGAAGGGCGCCGCGATGAAGATCGGCCAGCTGGCCTCCTTCGTCGACACCGACTTCCTGCCCGAGGAGTACCGCGACCTCTACCAGGACAAGCTGGCCAACCTCCGCTCCGAGGCTCCGCCGATGGCCTGGAGCCAGGTCAGGAAGGTGCTCGACGAGGAGTGGGACGAGCCCGTCGACGAGCTGTTCGAAGAGTTCGAGCACGAGGCCGCGGCCGCGGCGTCGATCGGCCAGGTGCACCGCGCGACGCTGCCCGACGGCCGGAGGGTCGCGGTCAAGATCCAATACCCCGGCGTCGCCGAGGCGCTGCGCGCCGACATGCAGAACGCCGGGATGATCATGCGGCTCGCCAAGGCGATCGCGCCGGGCCTCGACGCCAAGGCCGCCGCCGCCGAGCTGAAGGAGCGCGTGCTCGAGGAGCTCGACTACGAGTACGAGGCCCAGAACCAGCGCGCCTTCTCGCGCGGGTACCGCGGTCACCCGTTCATCTACGTCCCCGACGTGGTCACGCGGCTGTCGCGCGGGCGCGTGCTGGTGACCGAGTGGGTCGACGGGGTCGGCTTCGACGACGTCAAGGCGCTGCCACAGGCCGAGCGCGACCGCTTCGGCGAGATCGTCTTCCGCTTCTGCTTCGGCTCGATCCACCACCTGCTGCACTTCAACGCCGACGTCCACCCCGGCAACTATCTGCTGATGGACGACGGACGGGTCGCCTTCCTCGACTTCGGGATGACCAAGCAGCTCGACCGCGAGCAGGTGGCCCTCGAGATCGCCGCGATCGACGCCGCGGCGGAGCGCGATCCCGAGCAGCTGCGCGTCGCGCTGCACGACCTCGGCTTCCTCAAGGACCCGAGCAAGGTCGACGCCGAGCGGCTGATGGACCACGTCGAGGCGGTCGGCGGCTGGTACATGGAGGATCGCGAGCTGACGATCGACTCGCGACGCGTGATGCGCTCGATCAGCGCGGCGTCCGACCCGCGCTCGGAGTACTACGACCTGATGCGGCGCGAGAACGTCCCCGCCAACGAGCTGATGGGCCGGCGGATGGAGCTAGGCGTGCTCGCCGTCCTCGGCCAGCTCGCGGCGACCCGCAACTGGTACCGGATCGGCCGCGAGTGGTGGTTCGGCGACGCCCCGTCCACCGACCTGGGCCGGGCGGAGCGGGAGTACTTCGAGGCTAGAGGCCGGGCTTGACCGTCATGTCGACGACGACGAGCACCAGGATCAAGATCTCGATCGAGTTGACGAGCAGTGCCTGGCGAACGTTGGCGGTGACGCCGGAGGCGGTCGGCCCATCGGCGGCGACCAGCGCCTGCAGCTTCTTGTCCTGCGGTCCGTAGTAGCCGACCCCGACGAGGAAGCTGAAGATCCAGCCGAGGAAGCCAAGCGTGATCCATGTCTGCGAGAACTCATAGCCGGCCTCGTTGACGAGCAGGATGCCGGCGACCAGCAGGATCAGCGACACCGGGGCGTAGAGCCGCAGCCCGATGATGTTGATCTCCTTGGAGAACTCGTAGATCTCCTCGTTGTCGCCGCGCTTCAGGACCCTCCGGCCGAGGATGTGCATCGCGATCCCGCCGCCGAGCCAGACGATGGCCGCTAGGACGTGGATGGTCAAGAGGAACTCGTACACGTGGCCTCCTTCAGAAGAGCTGGTTCTCGCCCTCGAAGATCTCGGAGACCGAGTCGTCGAGGAAGATTCGGCGGATCGAGTCGGTGAGGATGTCGGCGCTGGTCAGCACGCGAATCCGCTCCGGCGCGCCGTCGCGCAGCGGGATCGTGTCGGTGACGACGATCCCGGCGAGCGGCGAGGCCTCGAGCGTCGCGAACGCGTTGCCGGAGAAGACCCCGTGGGTGGCGACCGCGTAGACCTTCGAAGCGCCCTCGTCGAGCACGGTCTGGGCGGCCGCGCTGAGCGTGCCGCCGGTGTCGATGATGTCGTCGACGATCACCGCAACCTTGCCCTTGACGTCGCCGATCACGTAGCCGATCTCGGCGACCTGATGGCTGGGGCGCTCCTTCTCGAGCAGCGCGTAGGGGGCGCCGACCTTCTGGGCGAACTTGCGCACCAGCTTCACGCGGCCGGCGTCGGGGGCGATGATCACGAGGTCTTCGCCCGCGAGCTGGTCGCTGACGAACTGGGTGAGGATCGGCATCGCGGTCATGTGGTCGACCGGCTTCGAGAAGAACCCCTGCATCTGGCCGGCGTGGAGGTCCATCGTCACCAGCCGGTCGATGCCGGCGGTCTCGAGCACCTCGGCGACCAGGCGCGCCGTGATCGGCTCGCGCGGAGCCGACTTCTTGTCCTGGCGCGAGTAGCCGTACCAGGGGGTGACGGCGATGATCCGGTGCGCCGAGGCGTGCTTGGCCGCGTGGACCATGACCATCAGCTCCATCAGCGAGTCGTTGACGGTCATGTCGTGCTCGTCGCTGCCGGCGATCGACGCGACGATGAACAGGTCGGCGCCGCGGATCGAGTCGGCGTAGCGGCAGTAGACCTCGCCGTCGGAGAATGTCTTGAGACCGGCGTCGGCGATGTCGACGCCGAGGTTGTCGGCGATCTTCGCGCCGAGCGCCCGCGTGGCGCGGCCGGCGGCGACCATCATCCGCTTGTCGTAGCTGGCTGGGATGAAGGTCCCGGCCGTGAGGTCTGTGTCGGTGCTAACGGCGCTCATCCCCGCTCTTTCTCGATTCGCTCCGTGTAGCCGTCGACGTTCTTCTGCTCTGGTCGCGAGATTCCGAGCGCCCCGGGCGGAACGTCCTCGGAGATCACCGACCCGGCCCCAATATACGCCCCGTCGCCGACGGTCACAGGCGCGACGAACGAGCTGTTGACGCCGGTCCTGGCGCCAGCGCCGATCTTCGTGCGGTGCTTGCGGAACCCGTCGTAGTTGGCGGTGATGTTGCCGGCCGCGACGTTGGCCCCGTCGCCGACGTCGGCGTCGCCGAGATAAGAGAGATGCGGCACTTTGGCACCCGCGCCGATCTCGGAGTTCTTGACCTCGACGAACGTCCCGATCTTCGCCCCCTCGCCGATGTGGGCGCCGGGGCGCAGGTAGGCGAACGGGCCGACGGACGCGCCCGGCTCGATGCGCGCTCCAGTGACGAACGAATGGACGCAGGTCACGCCGTCGGCGAGCGACGAGTCGGTGATGGTGGTCTGCGGCCCGAGCTCGCAGCCGGCGCCGACTCGCGTGTCGCCGCGCAGCGTCACCCCGGGACCGATCGTCGTGTCTCCGCCGATCTCGACGTCGGCCTCGATGCGCGTCGAGTCGGGCGCGAGGAAGCTGACGCCGGCGAGCGCGTGGCGCTCGAAGATCCGGCGCTGGGCGAGCCGCTCGGCGTCCATCAGGTCGAGCTTGCTGTTGACGCCGACCGCGCTGGCCAGGTCGTTGGTGACGTGCGCGGCGACCGTCCGCCCCTGGTCGCGCAGCAGCGGGAAGACACCGGTCAGGTAGGTCTCGCCGCCCTCGAGGCCGACTGCGTCGAGAGCTGCGAAGAGAATGTCCGCGTCGAAGACGTAGGTGCCGAGGTTGATCTCGCGCAGCGCCAGCTGCTCCGGCGACACGCCGCTCGGGTCCTTGGTCTCGACGATCCGCTCGACCGTTCCGTCGGCCCCGCGCACGATCCGGCCGTAGCCGGCGGGATCGAGGCCCTCGGTGGTCAGCAGCGTGGCGGCAGCCGACGCCGCGTCGTGGGCGGCGACGAGATCGCTCAGCAGCCGCCCGGAGATCAGCGGCTGATCGCCCGAGAGGATCATCAAGCGCGAGCCCGGCGCGACCGCCTCCCTGGCCGCCAGCACCGCGGCGCCCGTCCCCTCGCCGCTGGTCTGCTCGGCGACCTCAACGCCCTCCGGCAACCCCTCCGCCACCCCGTCGCCCGGCCGCGTCACGCAGACCACCTCGGCGGCGCCCGCCGCCCGCGCCGCGCCGATCACCCACTCGACCATCGGCCGACCGCAGATCGGATGCAGGACCTTGGGCAGGGCCGACCGCATGCGCGTCCCCTTGCCCGCGGCCATGACGAGGACTGTGAGCTGCTCGGCCACGACCCGCGCAGCGTACCGCCGCATCGTTCGAGCGGTCAGACCGCGGGCGCCGGTGCCCAACCGATCACGCCGCCTGGTCCCGTCGCTCCTGGCGTTCGTACCAGACCAACCACTTCCGGACAGCGTTGTCGGACACCCCGTACTTGCGGCCAGTCGCCAAGTACCCAGCCTTTCCACGTCTGCCTTCAAGAGGGAGAGTGGGGGTCTGTCGACCTTGCGACGCTGAGGCTGAGGAACACCAACTTGGCTCTCTCGTGGAGCTCGCGTCCCGCAAGCCTGCGAGCAGTAGCGATGCGTTCGGTAGCGCACCCGAAATACCTCGCCACACCTCGCGCACTCCCGCTCCACCGGAGCCCGCCGATTGGAGCGCCCGCAGTGCGTGTCAAAGGTCGCGGCACAGTTGGGACAAACGATCCGCAAGTTCTCGATGCGATTGTCGTCGGCGACTCCGTTGATGTGATCGAGGATCAGCGCCATGCGCGCGCCGCGCCACTCTTCATCCTGGCCGCAAAGCTCGCATTCGCGGCGTTTCACGCCCTCGGCATAGAGGCGCTCCTTCAGGTGGCCGCGAGAGTAGGTGGAGCCTTCAACCAGGATCTCCTCGAGTGGCTTACGGCCACGATTCCTGCTGCGTAGCGCCCAGTTCGAATCAAAGTGAGCAGTGGAGATGCTCCAGATCTCGACGTACTTCTTCAGAGTTCGGTGGTTGCCACCCGCGGCGCGCAACCGAAGACGACGCAGCGCCTCGCTGTAGGACCTCGATTCGGCGACAGCCAACTGGGCTTGGTCTCTCGTGAAGGTGATTGCCCCGGGCGCAGCGAACATATGTTCTCATGTCCGTCGGATAGACTATTTGCTGCGCGAGCCCTCACTGGGGAGCCAGGAATCGAACCTGGGCCTGAACATTCAAAGTGTCCCGGGCTTACCAACTACCCCACTCCCCAAGGCGCGCGTCCGACGGTACCAGTGCCGGCGCGCCGAATGCCGTCGAGTCAGTCCCGGACGCGGAGCTCCTGGGCCGGGCCGCCCGGCGCGGCTATGCCGAGCACGCGCATCGCCTTCAGGCCGAGCGAGAGACGCTCGCGGCCGTCGGTGGAGCCGACGTCGAGCTCGGTCAGCTCGCGAACGCGATCGAGCCGGTAGCGGATCGTGTGGCGGTGGGTGAACAGGCGCTCGGCGGTCTTGGCGACGCTGCCGTCGGCGTCGAGGAAGGTCTCGAGCGTCCGCACCAGCTCGGTCTCGTACTGGTTGTCGTATTCGACCAGCGGCGCGACGGTCTCCTCCTGGAAGCGCTCGAGCTCGGCCGGGTCCTCGCTCATCGCCGGCAGCAGCAGCCGGTAGGAGCCGGTCTCCTCGAACGACAGGAAGGTCTCGCCGCGCGCCCCGGCCACGTTGGCCGCGAGCAGCGCCTCGGCGCCGGCGCGGTGAAGGTCGACCGGATCGGCGGTCGCGCGGCTGATCGCGACGGTCAGGTGGTAGCCGGTCAGGCCCGCCTCGAGCTCCGCCAGCACGGCGCGTGCGACGCGATCGCCAGCGCTCCCCCCCTTGCCCGGCACCAGGATCGCCAGCTCGCGCTCGGCGCGCGGCTTGCGGTTCTCGCCTTGGACGGGCGGCGCGGGCGGGCCGTAGGCGACGGCCGCGGCGAGCGAGGTCCGCTCCACGGCGCGCGCGCCGCGCTCGGCCAGCGTCAGCACCCGGGCACGCCAGTCACCCTCCTCGGGCTGCTGCGGGCGGGCTCGCACGACGACGACCGACGCGCCGTCGCGCAGGTCGCAGCCCAGCTCGGCCGCACGCGCGACGATGTTCTCGCGGTCGGTCAGCGTGCGGTCGAGCAGGTCGGAGAGGAAGTCGCCGACCGCAGCCTCCGTTGCCCGGCCCGGCGCCCGCGCGCGATCGACCTCGAGTCCGATCAGCGTCGTCACCATCCGCAGCAGCGCCGGCTCGGGCTCGTCGTCCCAGGCGCGCAGCCGCAGCTGGCCGACCGGCTGGTCGGCGACGCGCAGGTCGACCGCCCCGCTGCCCTGCTCGCCGGCGATCACCGCTCGCTCGTCCTCCGACGACTGGCAGGCGACGGCGAGCACGCTGCTCGCGGTATCGAGCACTACCACGCTGGCGCCCAGCGCACGCGAAGCGGCACGGGCGACGGCCGGCAGCCCCGCCCCGCCCTCGACCGCGACCGAGACCTCCTCCAGCCCCTCCAGGAAGGAGCTGCGCGTCTGCTTCCCCGCCGCGTTCACAGGCGAAGTCTGGCAGTTGGACAGCGCGGATCAGGCGTAGCGGTCGTAGGACCAGACGACGGCCAGACCGATGGCGCCGCCGATGCCCAGCAGCGTGGCGAGGATGTACAGCGTCAGGAAGCCAGCCGCGATGCGCTCCCAGAGGCGACCGTAGGCGGCGACGGCGGGGGCGACGATGAACGCGAGATAGCCGGCCCCGACGATGCCGGCGGCGATCGCGATCGTCAGCTCGGTGGTGGTGAGGTCGAGGCTCATGGCGTTGGCTCGACGGACGGCTGCGCGTCGTCCGGCCGGACCTCATTGTGGCGCAGGTAGGCGACGATCAGCGCGATCGCGGCGCAGAGGCCGAAGACGCCGGCTCCCAGGCCCCAGCCGCCGGCGACGTCGGACCAGTAGTGGACGCGCAGGTAGATGCGCGACAGGCCGATCGCGGCGGCGAGCACCAGCGCCCCGCCGACCAGGGCGGCACGGCTCGCGAGACCTGGGATGACGCGGGCGATCACGACCGCCACGGCGACCCACGCCGTGGAGTAGGCGGCGTGGCCGCTGGGATAGCTCGATCCGTCCACGCGGAGCAGGCCCGCGCTCGGCCGCGGCCGGTCGATCCCGTTCTTCGCCAGCTGGAGCGACACGAAGAGCAGGATCGCTCCGGAGGCGAGCGCCGCCAGCTCGTACCAGTGACGGCGTGCTGCCAGGAGGATCGACGTGACGACTATCAACGTCAGGATCGTCAGGAACGAGCCGAGGTCGGTGACGATCTTCGCGACGTCGGTCAGCGTCGCGTGGATGTTCAGCCGGTCGGCGAGGTCGAGCAGCTCGCGGTCGGCGGGGGTGGTAGACGGGTCGGCCGAGATCGTGACGGCGTAGACGGTGAAGACGTAGAAGCCGACACCGGTCACCGCGAGCGTCGTGGTCAGCTCGAGACCCAGCCCGCCAGGGGTGATCCGTGCGAAGAGGAAGCGAATCTGGGGACCGACGACAGCCCAGGCGGGCGACAGCACGCGCCGCCGGATCGGCCGCGCGACTGCGAGCAGCGGCTTGAACAGCGGCTTGCCCTCCATCCACTCGACCGCCCTGCGCCGCTGCTCGGCCTGACGCAGCTGGCGGTATGCGAGCACTCCGCCGACGATCACGGCGACCGTCACGCCGAAGCCGAAGGTCGCCTTGCCGGCGACGTTGGCGACCTGGTCGAACGACTCCCAGAAGATGTAGCCGAGGACGCAGAAGGTGGTTGCCCAGAGGCCGCAGCCGATGATGCTGAACGGGATGAAGCGGCGGTAGGGAAGTCCCGACGAGCCGGCGACGAAGGGGGCGAGCGCGCGCACCAGTCCGATGAAGCGGCCGACCAGGATCGTCTTGCCGCCATGGCGGTCGAAGTACGACTCGACCTGCTGCAACCGCCCCTCGTCGATCTTCACCTTCGGCCCGTGGCGCAGGATGAAGTCGCGGCCGAGGCGGCGGCCGATGAAGAAGCTCGTGGTGTCGCCGAGGATCGCCGCCGCCCAGACGATCCCGATCAGCACGATCAGGCTGATCTCGCCCTGACCCGCGATCACGCCGCCGACGATCACGACGCTCTCCCCGGGCGCGACGAGGCCGACGAACGCTCCGGTCTCGAGGAAGGCGAGGACGCCGACGAGCAGGTAGGTCCAGGCGCCGAGCGCCTGCGCCACGTCCTCGATCAGCTTCTCGACGTCGGGGAAGTCGGGCATCGCGCCGGTCGCGTAGAGCACCGCCACGACGGCGGCGACGGCGACGAGGACGGCCAGCCCACGGTGCTGGCGGACGACGCTCACGCGAGCAGTCCCGTGACGATCGTCAGCGCGGGGGCGGGCGCTCCCGCCGCCTGTGCCACCGCGGCGCGCTGCCCGTCCAGCGTCGCCGCGGCACGCTCGGCCGCGAGGCGATCGGCGAACAGGCCGAAGGTCGTCGGGCCGGATCCGGAGACCTGCGCGGCGAGCGCGCCCGCGTCGCGCAGAGCGGCGATCGACTCGGCCAGCTCGGGCCGCAGCGAGAGCGTGGCGGGCTGGAGGTCGTTGGCAAGCCCGGCCGCGATCTGTTCGAGCGAGCTCGACGCCAACCGCCGCAGCGGATCGCTCGCGAGCCGGTCGGTCGGGCCGCCGTCCGGAGGACCGACGGCGAGCGACGGCGAGCCGTCGGCGTCGGCGCGCAGACGGTCGAGCTCGCCGTAGACCGCAGCCGTGGAGAGCCCCTCGTCCTGGGGAACGAGCACGAGCGTCATCGGCGGTAGGTCTACCCGTTCGACCCGCTCGCCGATACCCGCCACGATCGCGTGCGCCGGCTCGACCTGACTTGGGACGTCGGAGCCTAGCCCGGCGGCGACCGCGCGCAGCTCGTCTGAGGTCAGCGGTGAACCGGCCAGCTCGTTGGCGGCGCGCAGGGCAGCGGCGGCGTCGGCGCTGCCGCCCGCGAGCCCGGCGGCGACCGGTATCCGCTTGCGAATCTCGATCCGCAGCGGCGGCAGCGGCGCGTCGGGCGCCGCCGTGCGGAACGCCGCGACCGCGCGAGCGGCGAGGTTGTCGCCTTCGACCCCGGGACAGACGACCTCGTCGGTCGATGCCGCGCCGAGGCCGACGGCGATCTCGTCCGCAAGCTCCAGCGCGGCGAACAGCGAGCAGACGGGATGCAGGCCGTCCGCGCGCGGCGGCCCGACGCGCAGGACCAGGTTGACCTTCGCGTGGGCCCGGCCGGCGACCTCCCGCCGGCTGCTCACCGCCTCACCCCCGCCTCGCCTTCAGCGGCTCGAGCAGCTCCACCCCGATCAGCTCCGCGAGGCGGGCGAACTCGTCCGGTGTGAGCCGCTCGGCGCGAGCATCCGGTGGCAAGTCCAGCTCGCCGAGCGCGGCGCGAGCGGCGTCGCGCAGGGCCGCCGGCGCGCCCGGATCGAGGCCGAGCGAACCCGGCAGCGCCTTGCGGCGGTGGGCGAAGGCGGCGTGGACGAGCGCGACGACGTGGCCGGCGGGCGACGCGCCGCGCCGGCGCAGGACCACGATCGCCGACTCGACGTTCGGCCGCGGGTGGAAGACCGTCGCCGGCACGCGGCGCAGGACGCGGACCTCACAGGCGAGCTGGGCCAGCACCGAGGTCGCGCCGTAGACCTTCGAGCCGGGCGCGGCGGCGAGCCGCTCGCCGACCTCGCGCTGGACCATCGCGACCCACAGTTGCGCGGCCGGCAGCTCGGCGACGGTGCGCAGCAGAACGGTCGCGGCGACTCCGTAGGGCAGGTTGGCGACGACCTTCGTCGGTGGGGGATCGAGCGCGTCGAGGTCGAGCGCGACAGCGTCGGCGAAGTGCAGCGTCACGTTGTCGTGCGGGTCGAGCGCGTCGCGCAGCGGCGCCTCGAGCCGGCGGTCGATCTCGACGACGTGCAGGTGGGCGACGCGCGGCGCGAGGTGCTCGGACAGCACGCCGAGGCCGCCGCCGACCTCGAGCGCCACGTCCTCGGGTCCCAGCTCGGCGGCGTCGCCGATCAGGCGCAGGATGTTGTCGTCGACGAGGAAGTTCTGGCCGAGCTCGCGGTTCGGCCGCACGTCGAAGCGCTGCAGGCGGTTGAGGCTGCCCTGACGCGGCAGCGTCACCAGCCGAAGACCCGTGCCGCGTTGCGCTCGACGATCGTCTCGAGCTCGGCGTACTCGACGCCGCGCAGGCCGGCGACGAACTCCGCGGTGTGGGTGACGTTGGCCGGCTCGTTCGGCTCGCCGCGCAGCGGGACCGGGGTCAGGTAGGGCGCGTCGGTCTCGACAAGCAGCAGCTCGTCGGGCACCTCGCACGCCGCCTGCTGAAGATCCTCCGCGGTCTTGTAGGTCACGTTGCCCGCGAACGAGCAGTAGTAGCCGCGCTCGACCGCCTCCTCGACGCGGTCGGGCGCCGAGAAGCAATGCAGGATCACCGTGAGTCCCTCGGCGTGCTCGGCGAGCACGGCGAACGTGTCGTCCTCGGCGGCACGGGTGTGGATCACGACCGGCAGCTCGACGCGGCGGGCGACGTCGAGCTGGGCGACGAAGGCGCTGCGCTGGTCGTCGCGCGGGGCGCGGTCGCGGAAGTAGTCGAGCCCGGTCTCGCCGACGGCGACGACGCCCGGCTGTCCTGCCGCACGCTCGATCTCCTCGACGTCGGAGTCCTGCCAGCCGGTCGCGGCGTTCGGGTGACGCCCGACGATCGCCGACACGCCGTCGAACTCGGCGGCCGCCGCGATCGCGCGCGGGTTGGTCTGCGGGTCCATGCCGACGGTCGCGATCTTCGTCACCCCGAGCGCGCGCGCATGTGCGACCAGCTCGGCGTCCCCCGGCTTGCAGGAGTCCAGGTGGCAGTGGGTGTCGATCACGCCCGCGGCCGTCTCACGCGGGAGCCTCGGCCCTCGGCTCGACGCGCGGGAAGAGCTGGCCGAGCTCGCCGAGCGTCGCGCCGCCCGGGCGAGCGCCCAGCTCGGCGCTGTCGAGCGCGGCGTCGGCCTGTCCGAGGGCGGTCAGCAGCCGGTCGGTCGTCTCCGGCATCCACGGGGCCAACAGCACCGACACGACGCGCAGCCCCTCGGCGAGCGTGTAGAGCACGACGTCGAGCTCGACCGCCGCGCTCTCGTCCTTCGCCAGCTTCCACGGCTCGCTGTCGGTCACGTAGCGGTTGAGCGCACGGACCCGCTCCCAGACGTCCTCGAGCGCCGCACTGACCTCGACGCGGTCGATCCGCTGGCGGACCGTGGCGGCGAGCCCGTCGAACTGCATCGCGATCTCCGGCGCCGGGTCGGCGTTCGGCACGACGCCGTCGCGGTACTTGGCGACCATCGCGAGCGTGCGGCTGGCGAGGTTGCCGTACTCGTTGGCGAGCTCGGCGACGTAGCGCGTCTCGAAGCCCTCGGGCGAGATCGAGCCGTCCCGGCCGAAGCCCACCTCGCGCAGCAGGTAATAGCGCAGCGCGTCGGTGCCGTAGACGTCCATCACCTCGAACGGGTCGAGCACGTTGCCGAGCGACTTGGACATCTTGTGGTCGTCCATCAGCAGGTAGCCGTGGATGAATAGCTGCTTCGGCTGCTCGAGCTCGGCGGCCATCAGCAGCGCCGGCCAGATGACCGCGTGGAACTTGAGGATGTCCTTGGCGATCAGGTGGACCGTCGGCGGCCAGAAGCGCTCGGTCAGGTCCTCGCCCGGACGCGCGTAGCGCAGCGCCGAGTAGTAGTTGAGCAGCGCGTCGATCCAGACGTAGATCGTCTGCTCGGGGTCCCACGGCACCGGGACGCCCCAGGTCAATCCGTGGCGGCTGAGCGAGAGGTCGTTGAGGCCGCCCTGGATGAACGACAGCGCCTCGTTGTAGCGGTTCTTCGGCAGCACCCAGTCGGGCCGCTCGGCGTACAGCTTCTCCAGCGGCTCCTGGAACGCCGACAGGCGGAAGAACCAGTTCTCCTCCTGCTCGCGGTCGAGCTCGATCAGGTGGATCGGGCAGCGGTTGCCCTCGAGGACCTCGTTCTCGCTCTTGAAGTCGGCGCAGCGCGGGCAGTACCAGCCCTCGTAGAGGCCCTCGTAGACGTGGCCGTTGTCCTTCAGCCGGCTCGCGATTTCGGCTACGACGGCCTCGTGCTGCGGGTCGCTGGTGCGGATGAAGAAGTCGTTGGTCGCGTTGACGCGCCGTGCCACCTCCTTGAACCGCTCGGCGTTGCGCTCGGCCAGCTCACGCGGCGTGACCCCCTCACGCTCGGCCGCCTGGGCGACCGGCTCGCCATGCTCGTCGGTTCCGGTCAGGAAGAAGACCTCGTCGCCGCGCTGGCGCATGTGGCGCGCGAGCACGTCGGCGGCAACGGTCGTATAGACGTGGCCCAGGTGGGGCTCACCGTTGACGTAGTAGATCGGTGTGGTGACGTAGTACGGCACGGGCGCCGATGCTACTGCGCAGGCCGAGCAGGACCGCCGCGCAGATCAGCGCGGCGCAGGCAATCGCCCAGCCGACACGTGATGGCGCGCCTGCCGGCGCCGGCTCGCGGGCGTGGACGGGGAAGCGATGGGCGCGAACGGGCTGCGGAGCCGGACCGACGCGCACCGGTCCACGTACGGCGATCGGCACAGGGCGCGGCGCTTCGCGCACGCCTGGCGCCGGCGGGAGGAAATCGAGCGGGTCCCGGTAGCGGTGTGTGCCCGCGTCGCGGATGCCGAAGTGCAGGTGCGGGGCCTTGCTCGAAGGACTGCCGGTAGTGCCGACGGCTCCGATTCGGTCGCCTGGGCCAAGGGCTTGGCCCGAACGCACCGAGACCGTCGCGAGGTGCAGGTACGACGTGTCGAAGCGGCCGTCGGCGCTGCGCACCGACACCGTCAGACCCGAGGAGCCGACGAGGCCCGCGAACCGGACGCGCCCAGCAACCGCGGCCGTCACCGGCGTCCCAACCGCCGCGCCAATGTCCACCCCACGATGCTGACCTGCCGCATACCGCCCGCCGGAATTGGCGAAGTCAGTGAGGACGTCACCACGTACCGGCCACCTCCACGTGTCTGCCACCGACGGAGCCGCGGTCCACGCCCAGAGCGCCGCCGTCGCTACGACCACTGCTCCCACCGGGTGAGTCGCCAAACGGACGAAATGCTTCCGGAATACGACACACCCGGAGGAGGTACGGACCGTTGGGTCTACACGCATACGGCGACGGTAGATCGGCGAGCCTATGCAGTGGGACCGCCGTCACCGCGCTGTCTCGACCGTGCGCGAACGCTTGCGGCCAGTGCGCCGCTTGTTACTCGGTCAGCGCCGAATAGAGGCGATTGACGCTGCCACCGGTCAGCTCGGCCACCACCTGCGCCGCGACTCGCGGCTTCGCGCCGGCGTCGACCAACCGCCGGACCTGCTCCAGTCCCGCCGGCGGCCCGTCGTCCTCGGCCTTGCTCGGCGGGCCGAAGACCAGCACGACCTCGCCACGCGGCGGCGCGTCGGCATACCGCGCGGCCAGCTCGGCCGCGCTACCCCGCACCACCTCCTCGTGCGTCTTGGTCAGCTCGCGGCAAACCGCGGCCTGGCGCTGCGGATCGATCTCCGCGAGCAGGGCCAGCGTCGCCGGCACCCGCTTCGGCGACTCGAAGGCGATCAGCGTCCCGCCCGGCTCGGCGAGCACCCTGCCCAGCTCCCCGGCCTTGCGCGGCAGGAACCCGACGAAGCGCCAGCGGTCGGCTGGCAGCGCAGAGGCCACGAGCGCGGCGAGCGCCGCCGACGGCCCCGGCAGCACCTCGACCGGGAGTCCGGCCGCGACGCAGGCCCGCACCAGCACGTAGCCGGGGTCGGAGACGAGCGGCATTCCGGCGTCGGAGACCAGCGCCACGTTCGTGCCGGCGCGCATCTTCTCGACCAGCTCGGCGGAGCGCTGCTCCTCGTTGTGCTCGTGGTAGCTGACGAGCTTCGCGTTGACGCCGTAGCGATCGAGCAGCGTGCGCGTCCGGCGGGTGTCCTCGCAGGCGACCACGTCGGCGTCACGCAGCGCGGCGAGGACGCGCAGCGTCACGTCCTCGAAGTTGCCGATCGGCGTCGGACAGACGGTCAGACCCATGTTCCCTCCCCGTCGAACGCCAACAGCGCTGCACCGAGCATGCCGGACTCGCTGCCGAAGCGGGCCGGGACGATGGGCGGAGGGTCGCCGCCCGGCGGCAATGCGCGCGCCGCGAGCATCTCGCGCGCCGGGTCGAGCAGGAGATCGCCGGCGGCGACCGCTCCACCGCCGATCACGACCACCCCGGGATCGAGCGCGTTGACCAGTCCGGCGATCCCGATCCCGAGCCGCTGGCCGACGAGCGCCAGGACACTGCGGGCCTGCTCGTCGCCGTCGTGCGCCAGCTCGGTGACCAGCCCGCCGCGGATCTCGCGCCCCTCGGCGGCCAGCTTGCCGAAGGTCGAATCGGGCTGCGCCTGCGCCAGCCGCCGCGCGGCGACGCCGATCGCCCGACCCGACACGACGGTCTCGAAGCAGCCCTTGCCCGGGCAGTCACCGGGACAGTCCTCGCCGTGCAGATCGATCGTGATGTGGCCGAGGTCGCCCGCGAAGCCGCGCGCGCCGTGGTGGACGCGACCATTGATCACCAGCCCCCCGCCGATCCCGGTCCCGAGCGCGAGCATCACCGCGTGCTCGGCGCCCGCCGCCGCTCCGTGGCGATGCTCGGCGAGGATCGCCGCGTTGGTGTCGTTGTCGACGAAGACCGGCAGCCCCAGCCGCTCGCTCATCAGGTCGCGGAACGGCACGTCGTCGATCGGCAGGTGGTTGGACCAGACCGATATTCCGCGCTCGTCGTCGACCAGCGACGGAATGCCGAAGCCGACCGCCGTCACGTCCGGGGCAGCCGCGCGGATCTCCTCGACGGCCGCGACGAAGATCTCCAGCGTCTCGGCGCGGTCGGCCCCCCGCCAGGTGCGATGGACGCGGTTGTGGACCGCAAGCTGCTCGTCGACGACCCCTCCGAGCAACTTGGTGCCCCCCGCGTCGATCCCGATGACGCGTCGTGGCGGCATGGCCGGACGATATACAGAGGGTGGTGAAAGACTCCGGCCACGGCGACGACCGGCCCGACTACAAGGTCTACCGGTCGCGCAAGAGCCCCCTGGGCTCGCTCCGCCGTTCCGACGACCTCGAGGGGTTCAAGGATCGCTCGCGCCCGCGCGATCCGCGACGCCGTGAGCCGCGCCCGCCGCGGTCGCCGCGTGTCCCCGGGACGCGCAAGCCGATCACCGCGAAGCGGGTTCTCAAGTGGGTCGTCCTGGCGATCGCCGCCTGGCTCGCGCTGTCGTTCGTGCTGTTCATGGTCAGCGCGCAGCTCGAGGGCGGCGTCTCCGACGACGCCAAGGACGCCCTGTCCGGCAACGGCAACTTCCTCACCGGGGCGACGGTCCTGGTGCTCGGCTCCGACGAGCGCAAGGGCGACTCGATCGACGCTGGCGACAGCGGTCCGGGGCGCGCCGACTCGATCATGCTCGTCCACGCCTCGCTCGGTCGCGTCGCGAAGCTGTCGATCCCGCGCGACACCGAGGCCGACATCCCCGGCCACAGCCGGACGAAGATCAATGCCGCATACGCGATCGGCGGTCCGGCGCTGATGATCGAAACCGTCGAGGGCTACATGGGCAACGGCCTCGAGATCAACCACCTGATCGAGGTCGACTTCGAGGACTTCCCGAAGTTCATCGACTCGCTCGGCGGGATCACCGTGAACAACAAGAGCCGCATCTGCGCGCCGGAGTTCGACAACTTCTGGCGCGGCTTCAACCTGCCCCAGGGCGAGCAGCAGCTGACAGGTCGCGAGGCGCTCGGCTTCGCCCGCGTGCGCAAGAACCCCTGCGCGCCGGCCGAGAACGACCTCGACCGCGCGGCCCGCCAGCAGGAGGTGCTGAGCGGAATCCGCGGCTCGCTGCTCTCGCCCGGCACGTTCTTCCGGCTGCCGTGGGTCAGCTGGCGCGCGCCGCAGACGATTCGCACCGACCTGCGCGGTCCCGGCCTGCTCGCGCTCGCCGCCGACGTCGCGACCGGCGGCTCCGGCGAGACGCGCGTGCTGGTTCCGTCCTGCCTCGGCTGCGGCGCCGACGGCAGCCTTCAGGTGCCCAAGGACGAGCGCGCGAACGCAGTCGAGCAGCTGCTCGGCAAGTAGCTCAGTCGGACTTCGACGACGAGCTGGGCTTCGACTCCGGCTTCTTGCTCGACGATCCGCTGTCCGAGCTGGAACTCGAGCTCGAGCTCGACGATCCGTTCGAATCCGAGCTGTCCTTCTTCGAGTCGCCGCTCGACGGAGCGCTGCTCTTGCTCTTGCCGCCCTTGCCGTAGTCCGTGTTGTAGAAGCCCGAGCCCTTGAAGTGGACGGCCGGCGCATGCAGGACCTTCTGCACGGGGGCGCCGCAGACCTCGCAGGCGGTGAGCGGATCGTCGCTCATGCTCTGCATGACGTCGAAGGTGTGGCCCTTGTCGCAGCGGTACTCGTAGATCGGCATAGGGCCGGCCAGTATAAGAGCGCGATAGCGCTGGTCGCAGGACTGCCCCGACTTCTTCTAGGGTGTCGCCGATGCCGACCGACCTAGTCACCATGGAGAAGATCGTCTCGCTCTGCAAGCGGCGCGGCTTCATCTTCCAGTCGTCCGAGATCTATGGCGGCCTCGCGTCGACCTACGACTACGGCCACTACGGCGTGCTGCTGAAGTCGAACGTCAAGGCGGAGTGGTGGCGCACGGTGCTCCAGCAGCGCGACGACATGGTCGCCCTCGACGCGGCGATCCTGATGCACCCGCGCACCTGGGAGGCCTCGGGCCACCTCGAGGGCTTCACCGATCCGCTCGTCCAGTGCCTCGGCGAGTGCAAGAAGCGCTGGCGCGAGGACCATCTGCGCGAGGCGATCGAGGCGGAGGGCGGCGATCCGAACCAGGAACTGCGCTGCCCACAGTGCGGCGGCGAGCTGTCGGAGCCGCGCAACTTCAACCTGATGTTCGAGACACACATGGGCCCGGTCCAAGACGAGGGCTCGCGTGTCTTCCTGCGCCCGGAGACCGCGCAGGGGATCTTCGTCAACTTCAAGAACGTCCTGCAGTTCGCGCGCAAGAAGCCGCCGTTCGGCATCGCCCAGGTCGGCAAGTCGTTCCGCAACGAGATCACGCCGGGCAACTTCATCTTCCGCACACGCGAGTTCGAGCAGATGGAGATCGAGTTCTTCGTACCGCCGGACGAGGCGCCGGCCTGGCACGAGCGTTGGATGGACGATCGACTGCGCTGGTACACCGACCTCGGCATCCGCCCCGACCACCTTCAGCTGCGCAAGCATGAGGGCGACGAGCTGTCGCACTACTCGACCGCGACGAGCGACATCGAGTACCTGTTCCCGATGGGCTGGTCGGAGCTCGAGGGGATCGCCAACCGCGGCGACTTCGATCTCAAGCAGCACGCCGAGTTCTCGCGCGAGAAGATGGACTACGTCGACCCGGGCACGGGCGAGCGCTACGTCCCGCACGTGATCGAGCCGTCCGCCGGCGCAGATCGCGGCACGCTCGCCTTCATGGTCGACGCCTATGACGAGGAGGAGGTCGAGGGCCGCGAGCGAGTCGTCCTACGGCTCCATCCCCGCCTCGCGCCGGTCAAGGTCGCGGTGCTGCCGCTGCTCAACAAGCTCGGTCAGCCGGAGAAGGCGCGCGCGATCTACGAGGAGCTGCGCGAGCGGATGCCGGCCGAGTTCGACACCGGCGGCTCGATCGGCAAGCGCTACCGCCGCCAGGACGAGATCGGCACCCCGTGGGGCGTCACCGTCGACCACGAGACGATGGAGGACGACACCGTCACCCTCCGCGACCGCGACTCGCTCGAGCAGGTCCGCATCCCGATCGCCGAGGTCGGCGACGAGCTCGAGCGCCGGCTGCACGCCGACTGGATCAGCCCGAAGCTCTCGGCCTGACCCGGGGGTCGCCGAACCTGCGCCAAGTGGCCGATCTGCCGCCTACCCTCTAGGCATGATGCAGCCGCTGTTCGAGCACCGGCTGGAGTTGGCCGGATTCGAGACGCGAGCACTGGAGCTCGAGGGCTCCGGGCCGCCGCTGCTGCTGTTGCACGGCTTCGCCGACAGCGCCGACACCTGGCGCATGCTGCTCGACCGGCTGGGCCGCGCCGACCGGCGCGCGGTGGCGCTCGACCTGCCGGGCTTCGGCACCGCCGACCAGCTCGGCGCGGACAAGCCGATCCTCGCCCAGCTGACCGGCTTCGCCGCGGCGGCCGTCCAGCACTACGCACCGGACGGCGGAGCCCTTGTCTGCGGAAACTCGCTCGGCGGCTGCCTGTCGCTGCTGCTCGCCCAACGTTCCGGCCTGAAGCTCGCCGGGGTCGTGCCGGTGGCGCCCGCGGGGCTAGAGATGGCGCGCTGGTTCATGCTGATCGAGCGCGAGCCGGTGCTGCGAACGCTGCTTGCCTCGCCGCTGCCGGTACCGGCAGCGGCGCTACAGCGGATCGTCCTCGAGATCTACAAGCGCCTGGCCTTCCACCATCCGGAGACGATCGAGCCGTTCGTCGGACGGGCGTTCGCCTCGCATTTCCGCGACCGCCGCACGACCGCCCGGATTCTCGGCGCCGGCCGCATGATGCTCCCCGAGCTGCGCGATCCGTTCGACCTCGAGCGGATCCACTGCCCGGTCCAACTCATCTGGGGCGACCACGACTCGATGGTCTTCCAGGGCGGCGCGCAGCGCGTGCTCGACAGCGTCCTGGACTCCCAGCTCACGCTGATCGAGGATTGCGGGCACTGCCCGCAGATCGAGGCCGCTGACCGCCTCGCCGAACTGCTTCTAGAATTCCCCGCCCCGCTCGTCCAAGCCGCCTAGCGCGGCCACGCGGGGCCACCCATGCGCCTCCTCCCCGACCCCGAGCAACTCGTCGACTCCGCCGCCACGGCGTGGGATCTCTACCTCGGTCCCGGCGTCGCCGACCTCCGCCCGACACCGTCGTCGATCGTCCACGAGGGACCGCAGTGCACCGTCCGCCGCTACAGCTCGCGCCGGCGCGCACGGGCCGACCGCGCGCCGATTCTCCTGATTCCGCCGCTCGCGGCGCCCGCTAGCTGCTTCGACCTCCAGCGCGGCTGCAGCCTGGTCGAGCACTTGACGTCGCTCGGCTACCCGACCTACGTCGTGGACTACGGGCCGATCTCCTTCGGCGACCGCGCGCTTGGTCTCGAGCACTGGGTCGAGGACGTGCTCCCGACGGCGATCGGCGTGGTGCACGAGGACAGCGGCGGCCGGCCCGTGCAGCCGGTCGGCTGGTGCCTCGGCGGCATCCTTACGCTGCTGACCGTCGCCAGCGACCAAGAGCTTCCGGTCGCGTCGGTCGCGCTGATCGCCAGTCCGTTCGACTTCACCCAGGTGCGCCTGGCAGCCCCGCTGCGCCAGCTCGGCCGGCTGACCGGGGGCGCGCTCGAGACGGCGCTCTACCGCGCGCTGGGCGGCGCGCCGGCCCCGCTGGTCAGCCGTGCCTTCCAGCTGACGTCGATCGACCGCTACCTGACCAAGCCGCTGTGGGTGATGCGCAACCTCCAGCACCGCGACTCGATCGCCCACTCCGAGGCGATCGACGACTACATGGCGAACATGCTCGCCTATCCAGGCCGCACCTTCGGTCAGCTCTACCACCGCTTCTTCCGCGTCAACGACCTCGCCGACGGCGTCGTCGACCTCGGCGACCACCAGATCGAGCTGGCCGACGTCCGCCAGCCGGTGCTCGTCGTCGCCGGCGACTCCGACGCGCTCGCCCCCGCGGCCGCCGTGCGCGCGGTGGTCGACCTGCTGCCGAACGCCGAATCGGTCGACTTCCAGCTGGTCCCCGGCAGCCACCTCGGAACGCTGACCGGCCGCGGCGCCGAGCAGACCACCTGGCGCCACCTCGACGAGTTCCTCGCTGTCAGGGATCCCCTGCGCGACGCGCCGGTGAGCACGCCGGCCGCCCTTTCGCGCGCCTAGCCGTCCTCGCCACGCAGCGCGAACAGCAGCGCGAGGCCGTCGTGCTTGTCGACACGGGTCACGGCGAAGCCCGCCGCGCGCAGCCGCTCATCCAGCAGCTCGGGGTCGCCGGCCCAGCCGTGGACCTCGCAGGCGATGCGCCGCGCCCGGCGCAGGGTCGCGACGGGCGTCGCGGCGAGCAGCTCGAACTCGGCCCCCTCGCAATCGAGCTTGAGCAGATCGCAGCCGTCGCCGATCGCCTCGGAAAGCGAGACCGCGGGCACCTCCAAGCTCGGCCCACTGCCGCCGATCCGCCCCTGGGTGTCGGCGGTCGCACCGGCCGTGAACGCGACGACACCATCCGTGCGGGTCTCCCCGACCAGGGCGGCGCGCACGCAGCGAACGGCCAGGCCCGCCGTGTTTTGCTCGAGCGCGTCGAAGGTCGGCGGATGGGGCTCGTAGGCGACCACCTCGGCTCCGGCACGCGCGGCGAGGATCGCGAACGCCCCGACGTTCGCGCCACCGTCGACGACCCGCTCCCCGGCCGCGATCCCGAAACCCGGGGCGCCGTACTCGCCGGCGGCAACCTCGACCACCGTGTTCGCGACCGCACGCGGGTCAGGGCCGGATACGCGCACCCCACGCAGCCGCACGTCATCGTGCCTGCCGGCCGCGATCTTCACGGCCGACAGCGGATGCAGGCCGCCGCGCACCGCCCGCGTGCGCGGATGGAGCTGGGCCAGCCAGCCTGCGACGCTCGGCATGCCGCGATCCTATGGACACGCCGAAGTCGCCGGCATCCCTACGCGCGTGCCGGCACCTCTGCCCCCGCAACGACGTCACCGGTACCCGATGCCTCGAAGTCGGCGTCGGGCATGATGCGGTCGAGCGGTCCCGGCAGCCACCAGTTCCAGTCGCCCATGATCTCCATCGTCGCGGGGACGAGCACCAGCCGGACGATCGTCGCGTCGAGCGCTACCGCCACCGCGAGGCCGACGCCGATCTCCTTGACCGATGGCACGCCGACACCCGCGAAGATGGCGAAGACGGCGACCATGATCAGCGCCGCGCTGGAGATCGTCGCCGCGCTGCGTGCGAGCCCCTGCGCGACCGCCAGCTTCGAGTCGCCGGTCGCCGCGTAGCGCTCCTTGATCCGGCTCAGCAGGAAGACCTCGTAGTCCATCGAGAGGCCGAAGACGATCGCCAACAGCAGCGGCGGCGTCATCGTGTTGATGTAGCCGAGCGATTGGAAGCCCAGGAACCCGTCGAGCCAGCCCCACTGGAAGATCGCGACCAGCACGCCATAGGCGGCGCCGACCGAGAGCAGGTTCATCAGCACCGCCTTCAGCGGCAACAGCACGGAGCGCAGCAGGAAGAACAGCACGATGTAGCTGAACGCGAGCACGAACAGGGCGATCTTCCACAGCGATCCCGTCACCTGGTCGCGGAAGTCCTCGACCGATGCCGTGGCGCCGCCGACGTCGACCTGGGCAACGGCCATCAGCGGCGCCGCGCCGCTCTCGCCGGCGCGCAGCCGGTCGACGAAATCGCGTGCCTGCTGGCTCTCGGCGTCGTTGCGAGGCGTGACCGCGATCAGCGCGGCGTCGCCATCGCCCGACGGGACGGCGGGGGTCACCCCCGCCGCCTGCGGATCGCCCTTCACCTCCGCCGCGAACTCCTTCAGGACGCGCTGGTTCTCCGGGTCGGTGGCGAGACCGTCGTCGAACGTCGCGACGATCTCGACCGGCGCCGACGCTCCATGGCCGGCCTGCTTGGCCGCGAGCTCGGCGCCGACGCGAGTCTCGTTGTCGGCCGGGAACTGGCGCAGGGCGCCGTCCCCCGTCTCCAGCGAGAGCGCTGGAATCGCCAGCACCAGCATGAACGCCGTGGCAGCCGCCGCGGTCACGCCCGGACGGCGGGTGACGCGATCGGTCCAGCTCTGCCAGAAGCCCGCGTCGCCCTCGACGCGCTCGGGACGGCGGAACACCCGTCGTAGCCAGCGAACGATCGCCGCCACAACGCCGGCGGTCCGCCCGGGCTCGTACGCGCGCCGACCCGAGGCCGCCATCAGCGCCGGCAGGAAGGTCATCGCCGCGACGATCGAGACCGCCACGACCATGATCGCCCCGTAGGCCATCGAGCGCAGCGTCGTCGAGTCGACCAGCAGCAGCCCCGCGAGCGAGACGATCACCGTGATGCCCGAGAACGCGACGGCCACACCGGACGTCCGCATCGCTATTCGCCGCGCGTCGACCGGGTCGGCGCCGGCGGCGATCTCCTCGCGGTAGCGCGACAGGATGAACAGCGAGTAGTCGACCGCGACGCCGATGCCGATCATCGACGCCACGTTGGTGACGAAGACCGACATGTCGGTGGCCTGCGACAGGAAGTAGATGCCGCCGCCGGTGACCATCACGCTCACGAAGCCGAGCAACGCCGGCAGCATCGCGGCGACCAGCGACCCGAAGACGGCCAGCAGGATCAGCAGCACGATCGGGAAGCCGGCCACCTCGGCCCGCTCGAGGTCCTCCTTGCTGAGGTCCTGCATGCCGGCCCAGAGCGCCTGCTCGCCGACGAGGTAGGTCTCGACGCCGTCCCGCGGTCCGGCGCCGATGTCCAGCTGCTTGCGCAGGTCGACGGCGAGGTCGGCGGTGTCGTCCATGTTGCCGCCGGTCTTCAGCTGAGCGATGGCGATCGGCGAGCGGTCGGCGTCGCGCTCCGCGGCGGCCAGGGCGCGCGGCGTCAGCTCCGCCAGCGGCACGTCGTCGACGGTCGCGTCGATGCGCGCGAGCTCGCGTCGTACGTCCGCGGCATCGCCGCCGGGTCGGCGCGCGACAACCACCGCGAGGGTTTGACGCTGCGCGTCCTCGAAGTCGGCGATCGCCCGGTCGACGGACTCCGAGCCAGAGCCGGGAATCGAGAAGCCACCCGCGGTCAGGTACTCCGTCTGCTTCATCGCGAACGGCAGCGAGACGAGCAGCAACGCGACCCACACCCCCAGTACGAGTCGCCGTCTCCGCTCGAGGAAGGACGTGAGTCTGTCCATGAACCGCTGCATTCCGTGCCCCTTTTCCCGCTTCAGTGACCTAGTTGGCCAGCCAGCCAAATTCAGAGGCTATTCGATCATGGTGCTTCTTGCCCGACTGTGACGTGGGTCACAGACGTGCTTAGGCGCCAAGCAGGCGGCGCGCCGTCCGCACGCCCAACTCGAAGGCCGGAGCGCTGTCCCACTCCGGATCCGAGATCACCTGCAGGCCCATGCCGTCGCCGAGCGCGAACAACAGCGCGGCGACGTCCTCGGGCTTGGCGTCGAGCTTCACGACGCCCTCACGCTGCTTCTCGTCCAACGCTGCCGCGAGCTGGCCCCGCCAACGGCGGTAGAGCTCGGCCAGCTCGGCGCGGATCTCCTCGCTGCGGCGCGAAGCGCTGAGCATCTCGTAGAGCACCGCCTGGCTCGGCTCGTCGGACAGAAAGGCCTCGAGCGTTTGGACCAGGAAGGCGACGAACTCGTCGGCACTGGTGGCGGTGGCGAGGCGCTCCTCCAGGGCAGCCACGCGGGTGTCGCAGTCGCTGCGCACCACCTCGACCATCAGGCGCTCCTTGGAGCCGAAGTAGTAGTGCAGCAGACCGCGCGAGACACCCGCCTCGCGCGCCACGACGTCGAAAGTCGAAGCTGCCGCGCCGCGCTTGCCGACGCTGGCGCGCATCGCCTCGACGATGCGCTGCGCCTTCTCGCCCTCGAGCTTGCGCGGTGTCGCTACAGAAGCCTCCATTGGCCGACCAGTCTAGCTGGCCGGCCAGCCAGACTCTTCTAGGAAGCGTTGGCGGTCTCGGCGCCGTCGGGCGCCGCGGCCGGAGCCGGCGTGGTGGTCGCCGTGTACTCGTACTCCTCCTCGGCGCCGAACAGCGCGTCGAGTGCCTTCTTGCGCAGATCCTCGCTCAGCGCCAGCGCCAGTCCGGCCCCGACGAGGGCGATCAGGATCAGGCGCCCAAACCCGCCCTTGCGCTTCTTCGGCTTGCGCAACGCATCGGCCGCGCTCTTCAACGACTCGGCCGCCTGCTTGAGGTCGCGTTGGACCTTCTTGTCCTCCAACGCCTTGGCGGGACCCTTGTTGTCGATCCGGCCGTACGCCTTGCGCGCGGAGTCGAAGGCGGCGCGCAGCTCGTCGCGCAGGTCGTCGTCCTCGACAAGTCGCTGGACGTAGGGATTGTCGCGCAGCGCCTGCCCGGCAGCGATCGCTCCGGCTGCGCCCTTCGCGGCTTTCTTCTTGGCTGCCATGGCTCTCCTCGCGGTTGGGCTTGACGTCGTCCGAGGATAGCCGTCAGTCCAGGGCGGTTGCCAGGACGTCCTCGACGGTGTCCGCGAACACGAACTCCATACCCGCCAACAGGTTGGGCGGAAACTCGTCCAGATCGCCCTCGTTGCGACGCGGCGCGATCACCCGCGCGATCTCCGCGCGCTGGGCGGCGAGCGCCTTCTCCTTGAGGCCGCCGATCGGCAGCACCAGCCCGGTCAGCGTGATCTCGCCGGTCATCGCGGTGTCGGATCGGACGGGACGACCGGAGAGCAGCGACGCGATCGCCGTCGCCATCGTGATGCCGGCGCTGGGGCCGTCCTTGGGGATCGCCCCCGCCGGGACGTGGACGTGAAGGTCGTTCTTGGCGAACCAATCGGTCGGCGCGTCCGGCGCGATCCGGGCAAGGTTGCGACGCACGTAGGAGAGCGCGGCGGTCGCCGACTCGCGCATCACGTCGCCGAGCTGGCCGGTGATCTGAAGCTTGCCGTCCCCCGGGAAGGCGGTCGCCTCGACGAACAGCACGTCGCCGCCGACCGGCGTCCAGGCAAGCCCGGTGGCAACGCCGGGCTCGTCGGTCCGGCGGCCGACGTCGGACTGGAAGCGGGGCCGGCCGAGCAGCTCGCGAACCGCCTTCGGACCGACCCGGCGCTTCGAGCGCCGCGTGCCCTCGGCGAACTCGCGCGCCACCTTGCGACAGATCGAGCCGATCTCGCGCTCCAGGTTGCGCACCCCCGCCTCACGCGTGTAGCCGTCGATCAACTCGCGCAGCGCGGGATCGGTGAGCTCGAGCTTCGACTTGACGAGGCCGTTGCGCTCGATCTGGCGCGGCACGAGGTAGCGCTTGGCGATCTCCAGCTTCTCCTCCTCGGTGTAGCCGGCGAGCTGGATCGTCTCCATCCGGTCGCGCAAGGGGCCCGGGATCGGCTCGAGCTGGTTCGCGGTGGTGATGAACAGGACGTGCGAGAGGTCGAACGGCAGGTCGAGGTAGTGGTCGCGGAAGCTGCCGTTCTGCTCCGGGTCCAGCACCTCGAGCATCGCGCTCGAGGGGTCGCCGCGGAAGTCGGCGCCCATCTTGTCGATCTCGTCGATCATCAGCACCGGATTGTTCGAGCCGGCGTCGCGCAGCGCGCGGACGATCGTGCCCGGCATGGCGCCGACATAGGTCCGGCGGTGGCCGCGGATCTCCGACTCGTCGCGCACTCCGCCGACCGAGATCCGCTCGAACTCCCGCCCCATCGCGGCCGCGATCGACCGGCCGAGCGACGTCTTGCCGACCCCGGGCGGCCCGACGAAGCAGAGGATCGAGCTCGGCGCGTCGGGCTTCAGCTTGCGCACCGCCAGGAACTCGAGGATGCGGTCCTTGACCTTCTCGATGTCGTAGTGGTCGCGGTCGAGCACCGCCCGCGCGGCCTTCAGGTCGATGTGGTCGTCGGTCGACTTCGACCAGGGCAGGTCCGCCAGCCACTCGAGGTAGTTGCGGATCGTCCCGTGCTCGGCCGACTGCGGGGGCAGCCGCTCGAAGCGGGACAGCTCGCGCTCGGCCTGCTTGGCGGCGTGCTCGGGCAGACCGGCGGCCTCGATCCGCTCGCGCAGGTCGGCAGCCTCGGCCGCCGCCTCGTCGACCTCGCCGAGCTCCTCCTGGATCGCCTTCATCTGCTGGCGCAGGAAGAACTCGCGCTGGCCCTTGTCGATCTCCGACTCGACCTGCGACTGGATCTTCGTTCCGATCGAGATCAGCTCGGCCTCGCGCGCCAGCAGCTCGGAAAGTCGGCGCAGCCGCTTGGCTACGTCACGCTCCTCGAGCAACTCCTGGCGCTCCTCGGTCTTGATCCGCAGCGACCCGGCGATCATGTGCGCCAACTCGGCGGGATCGTCGACGTTGGCGACCGCGAGCTGCAGCTCCTCCGGCAGGTAGGGAACCTGCTCGACGATCTGGGTGAAGGTCTGCTGGACGTTGCGGAACAGCGCCTCGAGCTCCGGCGACGGATCGAGCACGTCGGGCGCGGGGGCGATCCGTGCGATCAGGTACGGATCGAGCTGTACGGGATCGCCGAGCTCCACGCGCTGGCCCCCCTGGACGAGGATCCGCAAGCTTCCGTCCGGGACCTTGAGCATCCGTGCGACCACCCCGACGACGCCGACCTCGAAGAGGTCCTCAGGCCCCGGGTTCTCGATCTCGCCGTCGCGCGACGCAGCCATGACCAGCATCCGGCTGCCGCCGAGCACATCGTTGACCAGCTCGATCGATCGCGGTTGACCAACCGCGAGCGGGGTCAGCATGTCGGGGAACGGGACGCTGTCCTTCAGCGGCAGGACGGGCAGGGCGTCGGGCAAGTTGCTGCCGACCGGTACCTCTTGGGTGCGGCCATCCGGTGTCGGAATCTCAATCGTTGGCAAGTGGAACCTCGACGGTCAGGACACCGTCCTCGTAGCTGGCTCGCGCCTGCTCGGCGACGACGTCGGCGCCGAGCTCCACCGCGCGGCGGAAATGTCCATGCTCGATCTCGATCTGCTGGTAGAGGCGGCCCTCCGCCTGACCTGCACGCCGCTCGCCGGCGATCAGCAGCTGGCGGCCGCGGATCTCGAGGGCGACGTCGGCGATCTCGATCCCAGCGAGGTCGGCGCTCACCACCGCGCGCGGTGGATCGTCGACGTAGTAGACGTCGACCGGCGGCGAGAACCCGCGCCCGCGTAGGCCCGCCCGCTCGAACACGTCGCCAAACAGCTCGTCGATCTCACGCCGCATCCGCTCGAAGTTCGCAAAGAGATCGCGCTCAGGCATCAGATCTCGTATACCGCACCCTCACGGGCCACTTCAACTGGCCCGCCGAATGCCGCGGCTGCCTGCTCGCATGCCCGGTCCTGGTCGAGCTCGTCGGAGATATGCGTCAGCACCACTCGCGCGACGCCGGCGTCGCGCCCGTGCTGGCCGGCCTCCTCCGCCGTCAGGTGCCCGCGCAGACCCGTCCGCTCGGGTCGCGGCAGCGTCGCCTCGACCAGGAAGAGGTCCGCTCCGCGTGCGAACTCGACCAGCTCGGAGGCCGGACGCGAATCCGCGCTGAAGACCAGCCGCCCCCCGCCCTCGGCCGAGCTGACCGAAACGGCGTGAGCGTCGATGAAATGCGGCATCACCGCGAACGAGAACCGCAGCGACCCGGCCTCGACGACCGAGTCGGCCGCGTACTCCTCCAACTCGAAGGCCTGCTCGATCAGATCCTCGTTGCCCCAAGCGCCGACGACCTGGCGCAGCGTCTTTGCCGCGCCGGGCGGCGCAACCAGTCGGGGCCGCGCCGGCGAGTCGGTTCCGGGCCAGGGCGGCACCGGCACCGGCTGCTGGCGCGGCGCGTGGATCAGCGCGTAGGAGTAGGGAATCAGGTCGAGGAAGTGGTCGGCATGCAGATGCGAGATCACGACCGCATCGACGTCGACGTAGTCGACGAACTTGCGCAGCTTGCCGAATATTCCGTTGCCGCAGTCCAACAGGACGGTGGTATCTCCGTCGCGCAGCAGGTAGCCCGAGCACGCGCCGTCGGCGTCCTGCCAAGCCGGCGACTTCCCAAGCACCGTGAGCTTCATGGTCCGACCCTACCCACGAACGGGCCCCGCCGATCCCCTCAGCTCGGCTGGGGAAAGGCGTAAGCCGACCATGTGCGTTCGGTCCTGAAGGCGAACGCGAGCTGCTTCTCGGGCGCGAGGCCACGCTCGGCCGGCCGGAAGGTGGTGCATGGCTCCTCGAGCTCGAGCGCGCACAACTGGTTCTGGCGGAAGAAGCAGTCCTCACACTTCACGCGCTTCGCCTTCTTTGCCATCTGCCGGTCGTCTCTCCTGGATCGGGCTGCCTGCGGTCGAGCCGGCATCGTTACGAAACCTTCACGTCCTCGGAGGAGGCGAACCCGCAAAACCCGGCTTTTTGCGTTTCCCCGAAAATGCAGGGATTTCGGCTTCTCCCCCGCTCTTTGCGATGTTTGCCGGGGGGCGAACCTTGGGCAGACCACCGACCTTGTGGTCGACCGGCTTCAATGGCCCCATGGAGTTGGTCACAGGAGCCTCTGGCTACGTCGGCGGGCGACTCGTCGCGCGGCTGCGGGCGGAGGGCCGCCGGGTGCGGGCCCTCAGTCGCGATCCGGAGCGGCTCGACCCGGTCGAGGGGGTCGAGGTGGCGCGCGGCGACCTGCTGGATGGCGTCGGCCTGGACGCCGCGCTCGACGGCTGCTCGGTCGCCTACTACCTGGTCCACTCGATGGAGTCCGCGCCCGACGGCACGGACGACTTCGCCAGCCGCGACCGCCGCGCCGCCGAGCGCTTCGCCGACGCCGCCACGGCCGCTGGTGTCGAGCGCGTCGTCTATCTCGGCGGGCTAGCCCCTCAGACGGGAATACCGTCGGCGCACATCGCCTCTCGGGTCGAGGTCGAGGAGATCCTGCTCGCAGCCGCCCCCGGGGCGACGGCGTTGCGCGCTTCGATCCTGATCGGCGCACGTTCGGCCTCGTTTCGCATCCTGGTGCGCTTGGTCGAGCGGCTGCGGCTGCTACCGCTACCGGCGTGGCGCGACAACGTCACCCGACCGGTCGCCGAGCGTGACGCGATCGAGTTCCTGGCACGCACCGCGACGATCCCGGCGAGCGTCGGGCGTTCGCTCGACATCGCCGGGCCCGACGTGCTGAGCTACGGCGAGATGATCGAGAGGCTCGCCGAGCAGATGGGAGTCGGCCGGACACCGATCGGCCTCTCGAGGTCGTTCACTCCTCCAGCCAGCGTCGTGGTGGCGGCCCTGACGGGTCAACCACTGGAGCTCGTGCGCCCCCTGATGGAGAGTCTCGAGCAGGACCTGCTGCCGCGTGATGCCGACGCCGCACCTCAGCTCTACGGCATTCGCATGTTGCCGTTCGAGCGCGCCGTCGATCGTGCGCTGGGCGAGTGGGAGTCGCACGAGGAACTGGCTGCCTGGTGAAGGTCGAGCGATCGGTCGAGATTGCGGCGACGCCGGAGCGGATCTATGCGGTGATCATGGATCCCAACTGCCTAGAACGGTGGGTGACCATCCACGCGGCGCTCGAGGACGCACCCGACGGCCAGCTCGAGCGCGGATCGGAGCTGACACAAAGGCTGCAACTTGCTGGCCGTGGATTCACAGTTCACTGGAAGGTGACCGAGAACCTTCCCGCGCGCAGGGTCGAGTGGGAAGGCAGCGGGCCGATGCACTCGCATGCCGGCGTGACCTACGAACTGACGCCGAACGGCGACGGCGGTACCCGCTTCACCTACACGAACGAGTTCGTGCTTCCCGGAGGGCCCTTGGGGCGCGTAGCCGGGTCGGTGGTCAAACGTGTGACAGGCAGTGAGCTGGACCGTTCGCTCGACCGCCTGCGAGCGATGGTCGAGTAGATGAGAACATAGTCCTTCTGGCTTAACGAAGCCAGTTAACACACCGCCCGTCTGTAACACTGTTCAGATAACGGTCTGACCGGTCACCCCACCGGATCGGATGAACAACGAGGAGGTTCCCCCCCACTGTGACCGACTTCCTGAAGAAGACGCTCAAGGACATCGAGGCACGTCGTCGCGAGCTAGCGCCGCTCGTCGAGGAGTACCGCCAGCTCGAAGAGGCCGCCGCCGCCCTACAGGGCGTCGATGGTGGCGGTGGTGCCAGCCGCCCCGCCGCCGCTGCCGCGACGCCGTCGCGTCCGGCGCGTCGCCGGCGCTCATCCGGCTCGACCGGCACCGGCCGTCGTGGCCGTCCGCGCGGATCGGGCAAGCGCGCGCAGCAGGCGCTCGACCTGGTCGCCGGCCAGCCCGGGATCACGATCCCCGAGCTCGCCAAGGCGATGAAGATCCAGCCGAACTACCTCTACCGGGTACTGCCCGGCCTCGAGAAGGACGGCAAGGTCAAGAAGAAGGACAAGGGCTGGTACCCAGCCTCGTGACCGACGGCGGGACTCGGGCTATATGAGCCCGAGTCCCTTGACCGCGTCGCGCTCGCCGGCCAGCTCGGCGACGGAGGCGTCGATCCGCTGGCGTGAGAACTCGTCGATCTCCAGGCCCTGGACGATCGACCACTCGCCACCCGAAGCGGTGCACGGGAAGCCGGCGATGATCCCCTCCTCGATGCCGTAGCTGCCGTCGGAGGGCACACCCATCGAGACCCAGTCGCCGGCGGGCGTCCCGCTGACCCAATCGCGAACGTGGTCGATCGCCGCGTTGGCGGCCGATGCCGCGCTCGAGCTGCCGCGCGCCTCGATGATCGCCGCCCCGCGCTTGGCGACGGTCGGGATGAACTGCTCCTCGACCCACGCCTGGTCGTCGATCGCGCCGAGGACCGACTCGCCGCCGACCTTCGCGTTGGTCAGGTCCGGGTACTGGGTCGCCGAGTGGTTGCCCCACACGGTCACATTGGTGAAGTCCGACACCGGGCGCGCGAGCTTGCTGGCGGCCTGGGAGATCGCCCGATTGTGGTCGAGCCGCATCATCGCGGTGAACCGCTCACGCGGGACGTCGGGGGCGTTCGCCGCCGCGATCAGCGCGTTGGTGTTCGCCGGGTTGCCGACGACCAGCACCTTTACGTCATCCGCCGCGTGGGCGTTGATCGCCTGGCCCTGCGGACGGAAGATGCCGCCGTTGGCCTCGAGCAGGTCGCCGCGCTCCATGCCCGGACCGCGCGGACGGGCGCCGACCAGCAAGCCGATGTTCACGCCGTCGAACGCGCGGTTCGGGTCGTCGCTGATGTCGATGTTGGCGAGCAGCGGGAACGCGCAGTCGTCGAGCTCCATCGCTGTGCCCTCGGCGGCCTTCACCGCCTGCGGGATCTCCAGCAGGCGCAGCTCGATCGGCGTGTCGGGGCCGAGCAGCTGACCGCTGGCGATCCGGAAGAGCAGCGCGTAGCCGATCTGACCGGCGGCGCCGGTCACGGTTACCTTGACGGGAGTGCTCACGGGTGAATCTCTCTCCTAGGTCGGGGGAAGGTGGCCGCTTACGCCATCGCCTGCTGGAGGCGCTCGTCGATCGCGGCGAGAAATTCCTGGGTGGTCTGGAACGGCTGGTCGGGGCCGACCAGCAAAGCGAGGTCCTTCGTCATCTGCCCGCTCTCGACGGTCTCCACACAGACGCGCTCGAGCGTCTCGGCGAACTCCGTCACGGCCGGCGTCTCGTCCATCCGCCCGCGCGCGGCGAGCCCGCGCGTCCACGCGAAGATCGAGGCGATCGGGTTGGTCGAGGTCGGCTTGCCCTGCTGGTGCTGGCGGAAGTGGCGGGTGACGGTCCCGTGCGCCGCCTCGGCCTCGACGGTCTGGCCGTCGGGGGTCATGAGCACGCTCGTCATCAGGCCGAGGGAGCCGAAGCCCTGGGCGACGGTGTCGGACTGGACGTCGCCGTCGTAGTTCTTGCAGGCCCAGACGTAGCCGCCCTCCCACTTCAGCGCGGCCGCGACCATGTCGTCGATCAGCCGGTGCTCGTAGGTGATGCCGGCCTTCTCGAAGTCCGCCTTGAACTCCTCGTCGAACACCTGCTGGAAGAGGTCCTTGAAGCGGCCGTCGTAGACCTTGAGGATCGTGTTCTTCGTCGAGAGGTACACGGGGTAGCCGCGGTCGAGGCCGTAGCGCATCGACGCGCGCGCGAAGTCCCGGATGGAGTCGTCGAGGTTGTACATCGCCATCGCGACGCCGGCGCTCGGGAAGTCGAAGACGTCGATGTCGATCGCGTCGCCGTCGCCCTCCGGCTCGAAGACCAGGCGCAGCTTGCCCTTGCCCGGGATCTTCGTGTCCTCGGCGCGGTACTGGTC
>DASQKP010000017.1:0-56611 GCA_035630455.1 Thermoleophilaceae bacterium | reverse complement strand
CTGAGAAGAGCGTTCGCAGGACCCGGAAGCCCGCGACAGCCACGGCCCGGTCATCGTCGAACGCCGCAACGATCCGGTACCCCTGCGGGCGCTGGTCCTCGTCCACGCGCCGGACGAACTCGGCCTCGTCGGCGTAGTGCGTGCGAAGCGCGCGCATCGCCTCGAAGGCGAGCGCCGTGTCCGGCGGGAGGATCTCGGTGAGGGTGGTCAGTCCCTGAGGAACGACGGCACGTCGATGTCGTCGTCCGAGATCTCGAGCGACTTGCGCTGGCGGTCGTCCATCGACACGTCGCGGCGGCGCGGCTCGCGCCGGCGCCCCGTCGAGTCCTCCTGGAACAGCGGCAGCCGTCCCGGGCGCTCGAAGCCCGTGGCCACGACCGTCACGCGGACGCCGTCGCCCATCGCGTCGTCCACCACGGCTCCGAAGATGATGTTGGAGTTCGAGTCCGCGGCGCTCTGGATGATCTCGGCGGCCTCGTTGACCTCGAACAGCCCGAGGTCCTTCCCGCCGGTGATGTTGAGCAGGATGCCGGTGGCGCCCTCGACGGACTCCTCCAGCAGCGGGGACGAGATCGCCGCCTTGGCGGCCTCGGCGGCGCGCGACTCGCCGGCCGCCGTGCCGATGCCCATCAGCGCCGAGCCGGCGTCGTGCATGATCGTGCGCACGTCGGCGAAGTCGAGGTTGATCAGGCCGGGGATCGTGATCAGGTCGGTGATGCCCTGGACGCCCTGGCGCAGCACGTTGTCGGCCTCGCGGAACGCCTCGAGGATGCTCGTGCGGCGCTCGACGACGGCCAGCAGCTTCTCGTTCGGGATCACGATCAGCGTGTCGACCTGCTCGCGCAGGCGGTCGATCCCCTCGTCGGACTGGCGCTTGCGCTGCGAGCCCTCGAAGTCGAACGGACGGGTGACGACGCCAACGGTCAGCGCGCCGATCTCCTGCTTGGCGACCTCCGCGACGACTGGGGCCGCACCGGTGCCGGTGCCGCCGCCCTCGCCCGCGGTGACGAAGACCATGTCAGCGCCCTTGAGCGCCTCCTTGATCTCGTCGCGGCTCTCGTTGGCCGCGCCGTAGCCGACTTCGGGCTCCGCACCGGCGCCGAGCCCACGCGTGAGCTGGTCGCCGATCTGCAGCTTGACGTCGGCGTCGCACATGGCCAGCGCCTGCGCGTCGGTGTTGACCGCGATGAACTCGACGCCCTTGAGACCTGCGTCGACCATCCGGTTGACGGCGTTGGTGCCGCCGCCGCCGATTCCGACGACCTTGATGACGGCCAAATAGCTTCCGGTGTCCATCGCTTGATTCCTTGCCTCGCCTGCTCGGGTTCCTGTCGTGATGCTCCTATCGGACGTTCCCGTCCGCAGGTAAAGCGATCATCGAGGGTTTGCACCGCCGCCGAGGAATCGCTGCAAACCAGGACTGTAGGTGGAAAACCGGGCGAATGTCAAACCGGCGGTGCAACGGCTCTTGCACTCTCACCCTCTAGCGAGAGTCGAGGGTTGAGCCAACTCTCAAGTCCAACTCAAGGGTATGTCGGCGCCGTCTCGGCGGGCGCCGCGGGCGTCTCCGCGACCGGCGGCACGGGGGCGATCGTGGTCGTCGCAAGGCCGCCCGCGACCGGCCGCTCCGGAATCCTCACGTCGACGTAGGTCGCCCCAGTCGCCTCCTCGTCGGCGAGCACGCGGATCGCCGCCGCCCACTTCGCGGCGAGCTGATCGGTGGTGCCGAAGACGAGCTCCGTTCCGTCCTCGAGCTCGGCGACGACGCCGCGCGCGCCAGCCTCCCGATGGAGGCTGTCGACGCGGCGGGAGATCACCGGCGGCGCCATCCCGGCGACCCGCACGGCGTCGCGTGCGGCGCCTGGCCCGAGCTGGCGCTGGGGCATCTCCACGGCGAGGTCGATCGTCGGAAGGTCGCCCTTGGCGGGCAGCCCGGCGAGCACCGACCCGTCGCCGGCGATCGGCTGCTTGCGCCCGCCGGCGACGGCAAGCGCGGCCGGGCGGTGCTCGATCACGTCGATCGCCATGCCGTGCGGAAACTCGGCCTCGGCCTCGATCCGGGCGACGATCGGGAAGGCGGCCGCCGCGTCCTGGAGACGTGCCTCGTCGACATGCAGCGTCGTCATCGTCTCGGCGGTCGAGGCGAGCGCGACACGGACCCGGTCGGCGTCGTCGCCGGTCAGCCCGGTCACGGTGACGTTCTCGACGGCGACCAGCGAGGAGTCGCGCAGCCAGAACATGTAGAGGGCGGTCAGCAGTGCGGCCACGACCAGCGCGCCCAGCAGCCGGCGGCGGGTGCGCTTGGAAGGCGTCAGGGTGGCGCGCAGCCTTGCCGCGGAGGCGGCGGGGCGACGGATCGCGGCGGCAGGAGACCTCATGCCGGCTTCCCGTAGAGAGCGTCGGCGTCGACCGCGCCCAGTAGCTGGACCTCAGGCTCGAGCGTCACGCCAAAGCGCTCATGGACGCGACGGCGGCCCTCCGCCATCAGCGCGACGACGTCGGCGGTCGTCGCCTCGCCGGCGTTCTCAACGAAGTTGGCGTGCTTGTCGGAGAAGCGGGCGCCACCGACCTCCATCCCGCGACAGCCCGACTCGTCGAGCAGCACGCCCGCGCTGCGACCCTCCGCGCGCGGATCCTCGGGGTTCTTGAAGGTCGATCCGAAGGTCTTGATGCCGGACGGCTGCGCCTCGCGGCGCTTGCGGCGCATCTCCGCGAGGGCTGCCTTGACGGCCTCCGGCGCGGCTGGGGAAAGCACGAAGACCGCGCTCGCGACGATCTCACGCTCGCCGAGATTCGAGCTGCGGTAGGCGAAGCCGAGGTCGGCCGGCACGCGACGCCCCGTTCCCTCCGGCGTCGCGACCTCGACCGACTCGAGCACGCGCGACAGGTCGCCCCCGTAGGCGTTGGCGTTCATCTTCACCGCGCCGCCGACGGTCCCGGGGATGTTGACGCCGAACTCGAGGCCGGACAGGCCCTCGCCAGCGGCAAACGCGGACGCTTTTGGCAGGCGCGCGCCACCGCCGCAACGCAGGCGGTCGCCGTCGCGTTCGATCGCGGCGAGATCGCCCCCCAGCTTGAGTACCAGTCCTCGAAATCCCTCATCGGCTACCAGCAGGTTCGAGCCCGAGCCGACCACTCCTACGTCGATCTGGCCGCCGTCGGCCCAGGCGAGCAGCTCGGCAAGCCGCTCGGAGCTCTCGGGACGAGCGAAGTAGTCCGCCGGACCGCCGGTCCGGACGGTCGTCAGGCGCGCCAGGGGGCGGTCGCGCTCGACCCCCTCGGGAATGTTCACGACACGTTCTCCGTCAGTCTCGCCGCCAGGGTGTCGACGTTGCCGGCGCCGAGCGTGAGCAGCGCATCGCCGGGACCGAGCTCGTCGCGCAGCCTGCGCTCGGCGTCGTCGAACGACGGCGCCCACACCACCAGCCGTCCGGGCGCCGCATCGGCCGCGGCCTCGGCGACCAGCAGCCCGCTGACGCCCGGGAAGTCCGCGGCCCGCTCGCGCGCCGGGTAGACGTCGACGACCACCACCACGTCGGCGATCGCCAGGGCGCGGCCGAACTCGCGCGCCAGCTCGCGCGTCCGTGAAAACAGGTGGGGCTGGAAGCAGGCGACGATCCGCCGCGCGTCGAGCGTGCGCGCCGCCTCGAGCGTCGCGCGGACCTCCGTCGGGTGGTGGGCGTAGTCGTCGTAGACCCGCGCGCCGGAGGCGGTCGTGCCGCGGTCCTCGAAGCGGCGGCCGGTGCCGCCGAAGCCGGCGATCGCGGGGGCGGCCTCGGCGAGCGGGACGCCGGCGGCGCGACAGGCGGCGAGGGCGGCGAGGGCGTTGAGGATGTTGTGGGTGCCAGGGACGTTGAGGGTGACGGGGGTGGTGTCGACGGTGAAGGTGGAGCCCATGGGGCGGAGCTGGACATTCTCTGCGGTGAGGTCTCCTTGGTCGAGGCCGTAGGTCTCGACTCGAGGCGTTGGTGGTACGCCGTCGGAGACGAAGGCCCGTTCCGCTTGGGAATCGCTGCTCGGGCCTTCGTCTCCGGCGGCTGAGTCAGCGGCCAGGTTGATGCCGGCGTCCGCCCACGCTATGCAGAGATCGGCGGGGGCGGTGAATTGGGCGAAGGTGGCGCGTAGGTCTGCGAGGGAGCCGTAGGTGGCGTGGTGGTCCAGCTCGATGTTGGTGACGACGGCGATGTCGCGGGAGAGCTCGAGGAAGGAGCGGTCGGACTCGTCGGCCTCGGCGACGATCCAGTCGCCGGTCCCCCAGCTGGCGTTGGTGCCGGCGGAGCGGAGCTCGCCGCCGATGACGAAGGCGGGGTCGCGGCCGGTGGCGCGGAGGACGTGGGCGGTCATGCCGCAGGTGGTGGTCTTGCCGTGGGTGCCGGCGATGGCGATCGACTTCTTGAGGCGGGTCAGCTCGCCGAGTAGGGCGCCGCGGTGGATGACGGTGGCTCCGGCGGCGTGGGCGGCCGCCAGCTCCGGGTTCTCGGGCGGGATGGCGGTTGAGACGACGACCTCGGCGCCGGCTGGGACGTTGGCGGCGTCGTGGCCGACTGCGGGCTCGATGCCGTGCTGGCGCAGTCGCTCGGTGTAGGTGGAGTCGGCGCGATCGGACCCGGTGACGGTGGCGCCGAGGTCGGCGGCGACGAGCGCCAGGCCGCTCATGCCGGCGCCGCCGATCCCGATGAAGTGCAGCTGGCGGTCGGCGAACGGCTTGGCGCCGGCGTTCACTTGCCCCTCCCCTCGCCGAGCGCGAGGACCTCTCGTGCGATCTGCTCGGCGGCGTCGGGCCGGGCGAGCGAGCGGGCGGCGTGTCCCATCGCGCGCAGGCGGTTCTCGTCGGCGAGCAGCGCGCCGACCTCGCGGGCCAGGCGGGGGCCGTCGAGCTCCGCGTCGGAGACGACCACGGCGGCGCCGCCAGAGACGATGTGGCGGGCGTTGAGCGTCTGATGGTCGGCGGTCGCGTGCGGGTACGGGACGAGGATCGCGGGGATGCCGGCGGCGGCGACCTCGAAGACCGAGCCGCCGGAGCGGGCGACGGTCAGGTCGGCCGCGGCGAGCGCGTCGGCGAACGGCTGGATGTAGGCGTGCAGGTGGTAGTGCGGCGGGGCGCCGAGCTCCGCGAGGCGCTGGGCGAGATCGTCGTAGTCGCGCCTGCCGCAGGCGTGCAGGACGGCGAACGGCGCGCCGGCGCCGAACGCCTCGAGCGTCGCCTCGTTGACGCGGCGGGCGCCGAGCGAGCCGCCGAAGACCAGCAGGCAGCGCTCGTCGGCGCCGATCCCGAAGCGCTCGCGTGCCGCGGCAGCGTCGGCGCCGAGCGTCGCGGCGGGGATCGGGCGCCCGACAACCTCGTAACGCCCGCCGTCGCGGCCCTCGAGCGGGAAGGCGAGGAAGACGCGCTTCGCCATCCGCGCGAGCAGGCGGTTGGCGATCCCGAGGTGGCTGTCGGCCTCGGTCAGCACCAGCGGCAGCCGCAGCGTGCGCGCCGCCAGTCCGACCGGGCCGGCGACGTAGCCGCCGCCGCCGATCACGACGTCGGCGCCGATCTGACGCAGCAGCTTGCGTGCCCGCGCCGTCGCTCGCAGCGCCAGCAGCATCGCGCGCAGGGCCTTCAGCGGGTTGCGGCGGTCGATGCCCCGGACCGCCAGCTCGTGGAACGGATAGCCGGCGGCCGGAACGAGCTCGGCCTCGGCGCGCTCGCCGCCGAAGAACTCGACCTCGGTGCCCTCAGCCCGCAGTGCGTCGGCGATTGCCAGCGCCGGCACGACGTGCCCCGCTGTCCCGCCGGCGGCGATCGCCACCTTCACCAGCACCACCTCCGTCGATCGACCGCAGGCGGGGCTTGCTCGCCTTCGCGGGAACCCCGCCGGTCGCCGCCACGTTCAGCAGCAGCCCCATCCCGCCGAGCAGCACGATCAGGTTGGTGCTGCCGTAGGAGATGAACGGCAGCGGCACGCCGGTCAGCGGCGCCAGCCCGAGGACGGCGAAGAGATTGAGCGTCGCCTGGCAGAGGATCAGCGACGTGATGCCGCCGGCGAGCAGCTTCGAGTATCGGTCGCGGGCCGCCTTGGCGGTGCGGAAGCCGGCAAAGCCGATCAGCACGTAGAGGCCGACGACGCCCATCATCCCGATCAGCCCAAGCTCCTCGCCGATGATCGCCAGGATCATGTCGGTATGCGCCTCGGGCAGGTAGTAGATCTTCTGCACCGACTCGCCGAGCCCGACGCCGAACAGCCCGCCTGAGCCGATCGCCGTCAGCCCCTGGACCGTCTGGAAGCCGGTGTCGCCGGCATCCGCGAACGGGTTGAGGAAGGCCGTCAGGCGCGCCATTCGATACGGCTCGACGATCGCCAGCCCGAACGCCACCGCGGCCAGGCCGCCGCCGAGCATCCCGAGCAGCCTGAGCGGCGTGCCGGCGATGATCAGCACCGAGCCGATCGCGAAGCAGATGACCATCATCGTGCCCATGTCGGGCTGCTTCATCAGGAGCAGGAACGCCGCCCCGACGACCAGCAGCAGCGGCTTCGTCAGGCCCTCGAAGCTCTCGACCGCGCGCGGGCGGGTCGCCAGCACCTGAGCGGCGTAGAGGACGAGCGAGATCTTCAGCAGCTCCGACGGCTGGAAGACCAGCGGCCCCCCGCCGATCCAGCTCGTCGCGCCATTCACCGTGATCCCGACGCCGGGCAGCATCACGGCGATGCAGAGGAAGAACGAGCCGGCAAGCAGCAGCGGCGTCAGCTTGCGCACCAGATCCAGCCCGTGGCGGGCGGCGACCAGCATCACGCCGAGCCCGATCAGCCCGAGGAAGACGTAGCGCTTGAGGTACTGCGACGGGTCGCCCGCACCGAGCAGCGACTCCGCCGACGAGGCCGAGTAGACCATCACCGCGCCGATGGCCAGCATGCAGAGCGTCGCGGTGTAGAGGATCGAGTACTCGATCGGCCGCTTGCCGCTCTTCGCCATCCGGGACCCCTTCGACGCTGGGCGCAAAACTCATTCTCCGTTCTCCAAAGCAGCGACGAGCTCCTTGAAGCGGGCCCCGCGCGCTTCATAGTTCGCGAACGCGTCGAAGCTCGCGCAGGCCGGCGAGAGCAGCACCACGTCGCCGGGTTCGGCGGCCGCCGCCGCGTCGGCGACAGCCTGCTCGAGCGTGCCACTTCGGCGTAGCGGCACCGTTCCCTCGAGGTCGGCAGCGAGCCGGTCGGCAGCCTCGCCGACCAGGTAGCAGGCGCGACAGCGCGCGCCCGCCTCCTCGCGCAGCGCGGTGAACCCTCCGCCCTTGAGGCTGCCGCCGAGGATCGCGTGGATCCCGTCGCCGAACGCCTGCAGCCCGCGCAGCGCCGACGCGGGGTTGGTCGCCTTCGAGTCGTTGACGTAGAGGACGCCATCGACGGTCGCGACCTCCTCGAGCCGGTGCTCGACGCCGGGGAAGGTGCGGAGTGCCTCCGCGACAGCCGTCGGCGCGACCGCGCCACTGTCGGCCAGCGCCGCCGCGACCCCGGCGAGCGCGTTGTCGAGGTTGTGGGCGCCGCGGATGCGCAGTTCGCCGACCGGCAGCAGCCGCTCGCCACGGAAGCGGATCCAGCCGTCCCAGACGTCGGCGTCGCAGCCGTCGCCGAAGCCGACCCACCCCGCCGCGCCCGCAGGAATCATGTCGGCCGGGGCGACCGCCCAATCCTCCAGCCGCTGGTTGGCGAAGATCCGCTCCTTCGCCGCGCGGTAGGAGGCGAGGTCGCCGTGACGATCGAGGTGATCCTCCTCGACGTTGAGCAGGACCGCGACCTCTGGCGCGAACGCGACCGTGTCCTCGAGTTGGAAGCTCGACGCCTCGCAGACGACTGTCACGTCGGGGTCCAGCTCGCCGACGAGCGACGCCAGCGGCGTGCCGACGTTGCCGGCGACCGCGACCGGCAGCCCGGCCGCGCGCCAGATCGCGCCAAGCAGCTCGACGGTCGTCGTCTTGCCATTGGTACCGGTGACGGCGACGAAGCGGTTGGGCAGCAGCCGCCAGGCCAGCTCCAGCTCGCCGACGACCTCGATGCCGCGCTCGCGCGCCGCGGCCACCACCGGCGCCTCGTTGGGCACCCCAGGGCTCTTGACGAGCGTCCCGACGCGGTCGAGCAGCGCGATCCCGTCGGTGCCGAGATGCACCTCGAACCCCGGCATGTCGATCTCCGGCGTGCCGGCGTCCACGCCGAATACCTCCTCGCCCCTGGCGGCCAACACGCGCATCGCCGCCTGACCCGAACGTGCGAGCCCTACGACCGAGAACGGCCCTGGTGGCAGCGGCGGTCTCATCGCCTATGCAATCGACGCTTGGTAAAGCGTAAATCCGATCGCCGAGCAGATCGCCGCGACGATCCAGAAGCGCAGGATGATCTTCGTCTCCGACCAGCCGAGCATCTCGAAGTGGTGGTGCAGCGGCGCCATCAGGAAGACGCGGCGGCGGAAGCGCTGGAAGGCGAACACCTGGATCACGACCGACAGCGCCTCGATCACGAAGATCCCGCCGATGATCAGCAGCAGCACCTCGGTCTGGGTCATCACGGCGAGCGCGGCGATCGCGCCACCCAACCCGAGCGAGCCGGTGTCTCCCATGAAGATCGAGGCCGGGAACGAGTTGAACCAGAGGAAGCCGACGCAGGCGCCGACCAGGCAGGCGCTCAGCAGCGCCAGGTCGTTCTGGGCCGCGCCACCCGTGATGAACGCCATCGCGGTGAAGGCCAGCAGCACGATCGCGCTGCAGCCGGCGGCGAGGCCGTCGAGGCCGTCGGTGAGATTCACCCCGTTCGTCGTCCCCATCAGGACCAGCAGGATCAGCGCCGGATAGAGGTAGCCGAGGTCGACCGAGGCGTCGACGACGCGCAGGCGCAGCGTGTCGTTGAGCTCGACGTAGCGCGTCGCGGCCAGCCACAGGCCGATCGCGATCAGCGCCTGGACGATCAGCTTGGTGCGCCCGCTGATCCCGAGCGAGCGGCGCTTCTGGATCTTCGCCCAGTCGTCGGCGAAGCCGAGCCCCGCCGAGGCGAGCGCCACGGCCAGCACGACCAGGCTGATCGCGCGGTAGTCGCTGAGGATCAGGAACGGTACGACGACCCCGACGAAGATCACGATCCCGCCCATCGTCGGCGTGCCGGCCTTCTCGTGGTGCCCGGCGGGCCCATCCTCACGGATGTGCTGGCCGAACTCCCTCCCGCGCAGCCAGTCGATGAACTTCGGGCCGAGGAAGATGCAGATGAGGAGGGACGCCATCCCCCCGATCAGGATCTCGCCCACTACGCGAGCACCCGCTCCAGGCCCGCCGAGCGCGAGCCCTTGATCAGCACACGGTCGCCCGGGAGCGCGATCTCCTCCAGCAGCGCCCCGGCCTCCTCGGGCGTGGGCACCGAGTACGACTCGCCGTCGTAGCCAACCCCGTAATCGAGCGCCTCGCGGCCGACGGTGATCAGCACGTCGATCCCGAGCGCCGCCAGCTCCCCGCCGATCTCGCGGTGGAAGACGTGCGAGGTCCCGCCCAGCTCGGCCATCGCCCCGAGCACCGCCACGCGCCGTTGCGCGGGCGTCTCGGAGAGGTGCTTGAGCGCCGCCCGCATCGACATCGGGTTGGCGTTGTAGCAGTCGTTGACGACCGTGACGCCACCGGCGAGCTCGACGATCTCGCCGCGCAGCGAGCTGAAAGCGACCTCGACCGCACCGTTCGGCTTGACCCCGATCGCCTGTGCCGCGCCGACCGCGGCGAGCGTGTTGAGCAGGTTGTAGGGCTCGGAGTACGGCAGGTCGAGCAGGATCCGCTGCTCGCGCGCCTCGATCTCCGCGACCCCGCCGGGCCGGTCGCCGTGGGCGTCGAACGACAGCAGCATCACGTCTCCGCCGGGGCCGAAGGTGACGGTGTCGAGGTCGTCGCGCAGGTGGCGCTCGAGCAGCGGCTCGGCCGCCGGGACGACGCAGGCGCCGTCGTCGCGCAGGTCGCGGATCAGCTCGGCCTTTGCGGCGGCGACCCGCTCGACCGTCCCGAGCAGCTCGAGGTGGACCGGGCCGACGTTGACGATCACGCCGACGTCGGGCTCGGCGATCGCCGCCAGCTCGGCGATCTGGCCTTCGCCGCGCATCGCCATCTCGAGCACGAGCACGTCGGTGCCACGGTCGGCCTCGATGATCGTCACCGGCAGGCCGACGCCGGTGTTGCGGTTCTGCGGGCTGGCGTGGGTGGTCCGGTGCGGCGCCAGCAGCGCGGCCAGGATGTCCTTGGTCGACGTCTTGCCGGTCGACCCGGTCACGCCGATCACCTTGCAGCCCAGCTCGCGCCGCCAGGCGCGGGCGAGGTCCCCGAGCGCGACCAGCCCGTCGGGCGCGACCAGCACCGCGGCGCCCTCGGGGGCGCGGTGGACGGCCCGCTCGGCATGGGCCGGCTCGACGAGGACTCCCCAGGCACCGCGCTCGAACGCGTCGGGCGCGACCTCGCCGCCGTCGACGCGCGCGCCGCGCATGCCGAAGAACAGGTCGCCGGGACCGCACTCGCGGGTGTCGAAGGCGGCCCCGATCGGTCCGGGCGCGGCAGGGTCGCCGGCCGCCAGCTCGGCGCCAGCCGCCTGGGCGACCCAGCCCGTGGTCACGCCGTCCATGCGCCACCTCTCCAGTCGTTCATGCCTTGCTCTCCCTGAGCGCTTGCAGCGCCTCGCGCGTCACCTCGCGGTCGTCGAACGGCTCCTTGCGGCCGCCCTCGAACTCCTGTCCCTGCTCGTGCCCCTTGCCGGCGATCACAACGACGTCGCCGGGGCCCGCGGTGCCGATCGCGAGCGCGATCGCGGCGCGCCGGTCAGGCTCACGCTCGACGTCGGGCCCGGTGCCCGCGAGCACCTCCTCGATGATCGCCTCGGGATCCTCGGAACGCGGGTTGTCGGAGGTGACGATCACCCGGTCGGCGCGCGCCGCGGCGGCTTCGCCCATCAGCGGTCGCTTCGCGCGGTCGCGGTCGCCGCCGGCGCCGAATACGACGTGCAGCCGGTTCTCGGTCAGGTCGCGCGCGGCGCGCAGGACGTTGTCGAGCGAGTCCGGCGTGTGGGCGAAGTCGACGAAGACGCCGAACCGCTGCCCCTCCTCGATCGGCTCGAGCCGCCCCGGCACGCGGCCGGCCTGGGCGAGCGCCAGCCGGCAGGTCTCGGCGTCGACGCCGAGCGTCCGCGCGATCGCCAGCGCGGCGAGCGCGTTGGAGACGTTGAAGAGCCCCGGTAGGCGGGTGACCAGCTCGAGCGGCCCGTCGGGCGTGTCGGCGGTGAAGCGGGCGCCGGTGACGTCGAAGCGGACGTCGCGGGCGCGGTACGCGGCGGGCGGGGAAGCGCCCGATCCGCTTGGGAACCGCTGCTCGGGCACTTCCCCGCCCGCCGCTACATGAGCCGTGCTGGAGGGCGCGATGGAGAAGCCGATGGGGTCGTCGATCTCGGTGGCGAGGCGGCGGCCGTAGGGGTCGTCGAGGTTGACGACCACCGGTCCCGGTCCGTCGAAGAGGCGCCGCTTGGCGAGGTAGTAGGCCTCCATGTCGTCGTGGAAGTCGAGGTGATCCTGGGTCAGGTTGGTGAAGACGCGGCAGGCGAAGTGGATGCCGGCGGCACGCCCCAGCTCGAGCGCGTGCGAGGAGACCTCCATCACGCAGGCGGTGTCGCCGCCGTCGACCATCCGCCGGAACGTCGCCTGGAGGTCGATCGCCTCGGGCGTGGTGTGGACGACCGGCTCCTCGACCCCGCCGACGACCTGCTTGACCGTTCCGAGCAGCCCCGTCGGCAGGCCGTCGGCCTCGAGCAGGTCGCGGACGAGGAAGGCGGTCGTCGTCTTCCCGTTGGTCCCGGTGATCCCGACGACCTCCAGCTCGGCCGTCGGATCGCCGTGGAAGCGCGCCGCGACCGGCCCCATCGCCGCCCGCACGTCGTCGACCACGACCTCTGGCACGCCGAGCCCCAGCGGCCGCTCGCAGATCAGCGCCACGGCCCCGCGCTCGACGGCGTCGGCGGCGAAGTCGTGCCCGTCGGCCTTGAACCCGGGCACGCAGAAGAAGAGCGTCCCGTCGGAGACGCTCCTACTCGAATAGGCGAGCCCCGAGACCTCGACCTCAGGGGCCCCATTCCCCATCAGCTCTCGGAGGGTCATGGACGCCCGCAAGTCTAGAGTCGGCTCCGGGCGTCCCCCCGGATGCTCAGGCCGAATCGAGCGCCAGCGGCGCACAGCGAGCGATCGCGTCGAAGTCACGGTCGACATGCAGGACAGCGGCCCCTTCACGAAGCGCCACCGCTGCGAGGAGGCAGTCCGTCAAGGCCCGGATCGTGAATCCCGAGCGCCGGCATCTGAAACTCAGGGCCGCCGCCCGCTCGAAGTCGTCGGGGGGCGAGGTCCGGATGTACTCGCACTGGCCGAGCAAGCCCCGCAGGCGCTGCCGGTGGAGATCGTCCCGTGCGCCGGCGAGAACTTCCATCACGACCACGTCGGTGGTCGCCAGTGCGTCAGTTCCCAGCAACGAGCGCAGCCGCAGGTTGGCCGGGCTTCCCGTCGCGCGCAGGTACTCGACCCACGCCGACGTGTCGGCGAGAATCACCCGCTCGGAAGGTCGCGGGGTAGATCGGGCGGAGTGCCGCTCCTCATCGCGTCGAGATCGCCATCCCAGCCGCTTCCCTCCATCGCCAGCATCTCGTCGACCGTCATCTGATCGACGTCCAGCCTGCGCAAGGCGAAATCGACTGCCTCCCGCTTGGTCTTGAGGTCGTAGCGTTTCATCACCCGACCTATCACTCCATCATCGATATCGATGTTGGTGCGTGCCATATGCACCAGGATACACCTTGTTGTGTAACAGACCCGTCAGAATTGCCCTGAGGCTAAAGATCCCCCTGGCGCTGGCCGTTGCCGCGCTGCTCGCGGTGCCGCCGTCATCCGCCGCCGCCAAGCCGAGGCTGACCGTGGCGCCCGAGGTCACGGCCGCCCCTGCAAAATCGCTCGGAATCTGGTCCCCAAGCCGCTTCGACAGCTGCCCCGCCGCCCTCCACAACCGCTATGCGACCCGTGGTCCCGGCGGCAAGCTCTACCCCGGCTGGCATTCGCCGGTCGTCCGTAACCCCGCGACCGGCCGTCGCTGCACGTTCGGCCACGAGCACGGTCGCGACCCGCGCGGCTCCGACCTCTACCGTTGGGCTGCCCGCCACCTCGGCGGCGGCATCCCGTTCGGCGCTGCCAGCGAGGCGCTCGACGCCTACGCAGCGGCGAATCCCGGCACCACGACTCGCCATGAGGACCACGTCGGCCACAAGATCGAGTGGCAGAACGACGTACGCCTGCTCCGCCGCACCCGCACCGACGCCCGCCGCCCGATCGGCGTGACCTGCGACTTCCTGACCAAGCTCCACCAGGGCAGCCACTCCCCCGACGCCTTCGCCAACAACGCCCACGAGCTGATCTACGCCGTCCGCTGCGACGACGGCACCCGCCTGCTGACGACGACATTCGCCCGCATCTCGCTGAAGTCCCGCGGCCTTTTGGAGACCTGGGCGTCATCCAATCGCATCGCCACGCCCACCGGCCGCCGGATCGCCAGCTGGAACCCGTCCTTCTCCGTCCTCGACCCGGCCCGTTACCGCGACCCCGCCCTGCCCTCCGGACTGGCCCGCACGATCGACGTCTGCTGGGCGCCCTCGCCACCCCGCTCGATCGCCCTCCGCAGCGCCTGCGACCGCGCCACCGCCTACGGCACCCGCACAACCCCACTCCCCTTCGACGATCCCCGCTCCCCTTTCACCGGAGCCCACCGCGAGACATACTTCAACCAAACCACCATCACCAACCGCAAAGGCCCCCGCCGCTGGTACACCGACCCCTACGGCCGCTCCGCCTCCCCCAAGCCCTTCCCCGGCGCCCTCTGTCAACTAGTCAGCCCCGCCAACAACACCAACCGTCCCGCCCTCCAATCCCAATCCTTCGGCGCCGAGCGCCCCTACTCAGCGCGCGGAGTTCACGCGCCCAACTGAGCGGGAGCGCGTACCTCTACGAGGTCTTCGACGATCGCGAAGTCCTTCAGGTTGTTGGTGACGAGAACCGCCTTGTTGACGATCGCCGTGGCAGCTATCGCCAGATCGGCGTTGCGCGTACGCGGCTTCCCGCCGCGATTGGCAACAGCTGCCTGAAGCCGACCCCATTCACGCGCCACCCGATCGTCGAGCGGCAGCGGATCGGGGTAGCGCGCCTCCACGAGGCCGAGACGCGTCGACCGCAGAGCACGCGTGTCGTCGTCCTGCGCAACCAGGAGCCCAAAATGAAGCTCGGCGACCGAAACCGTGCTGATCGCCGTGTCGATCCCAGCTGGCAATCCCTCGCCACCGATCAACACCGAAGTGTCGAGAACAGCCCGCACCCCTATCGCTTCCAGGGATTCCGCAACTGGGCATCGAAGGCCTGCAAGTCCTCCGCGAGACCACGATCCAGCGGAAGATCCCACAGCTCGCTCAGGTCGCCAGCATCGACCCAACGCCGAGTCCGCGCCGGGCCAAGCTCGGCAACCGGACGCCCAGCCACGGTGATCGTCATCTGCTCACCGGCCTCCGCCCGCCGAAGGACTTCCCCCACGTTGTTGCGCAGCTCCTTCTGAGGAATCGTCGCCACAGGAACCAAGGTAGCAGTACTGCTACTCGGCCGCCCCGCCTCGCCTTCAGCTCTTTCCTCGAACCACACGCACCCAGCATAAATGCTCATCCGGACGCCTCCGGCCCGACCGACTGCACTGAAGTTGTTCGGTTCGATTTGTTTCGCTCCAACCAAACAACTTCGCCACAAACGCCAGTCCCAGAGCCGTAACCGTAGCTTCCGCGGGTGGCGACGATTTTGGATTTGCGCGCGCAGGCGTAGAGAGCGGAGCGTCCGGGCGGAGCCCTCCCGTCGATTACGTAGGAGCCCTCAACCGACAAACCGCGCCAGGGACGGGCGTAGTCCCAGCGGAGCGAACGTAGCCGAGCACGGAAACCAAAATCGGAGACAGGACCCGCGGCCGGCACGGCCGAGCCCTAGCCCAAAGAACCGCCGCCGTCAGTCAGGCGGAATCCGCAGGTACGGCAGCGCGAACTGCATGATCTTCTCGAACGCCGGCGCCGCGACCTCGCCGCCGTAGTACATCCCCGTCGGCTCGTCGACCATCACGGCGACCATCAGCCGCGGATCCCTGGCCGGCGCGAAGCCGATGAAGGAAGAGAAGAACTTGGTCTCCGAGTAGGCCCCGGTCTCGGGGTCGATCTTCTCGGCGGTGCCGGTCTTGCCGGCGACGACGTAGCCGGGAATCGAGGCCTCCTCGGCGGTGCCGCCGGCGGCCAGGACGCCCTCGAGCATCGCGGCGACCTGCTCGGCGGTCTTCTGCGAGACGACGCGGCGCCCTTCGTCGCTTGCTCCCTTGATCACCGTCGGCTCGTGCAGGACGCCGCCGTTGGCGAGCGCCGAGAAGCCGGCGGCCATCTGCACCGGGGTGACGGCGATGCCCTGGCCGATCGGCAGGTTACCGATCGAGGAGCCGGAGTAGTTGCGTGGCCGCAGCACGATTCCGGGCGACTCGCCGGGCAGGTCGACGCCGGTCAGCGAGCCGAAGCCGAACTTCCGCACCCACTTGTCGAAGCGCTTCGGGCCTAGTTTCTGGCCGATCATCACCGAGCCGACATTCGACGACTGGGCGAGGATCTCGCCGACGGACAGGTTGACGTAGCCGCGCGCGTGCGCCTCGCCGATCGTCCGGTCGGCGACCTGGAGCTCCGGCGGTAGGTCCATCCGGGTCTCGGGCGTGATCAGCCCCTCCTCGAGCGCGCCGGCGACGGTGAACGCCTTGAAGGTCGAACCGGGCTCGAAGGCGGACGTCACGGCGCGGTTCTGGATCGCGCTCTCGTCGGCGGCGGCGATGTCGTTGGGGTCGACGCGCGGCCAGTTCACGAGCGACAGCAGCTCGCCGTTGCGCGGGTCCATCACGACCGCGGTGGCGCCCTTGGGCGCGAAGGTGTCGGCAACCTCGCCCATGACGGCCTCGACGCGCTCCTGCAGCGCGGCGTCGATCGTCAGCTGGAGGTCCTCGCCGGGGGTGGAGCTGTCGGTGTCGACGATCGACACCGGCTCGCCGAGCGCGTCGCGGACGATCTTGCGCTTGCCGTCGTCGCCGTGGAGGCTGTCCTCGTACTGCTGCTCGATCCCGGTCAGACCTTCGTTCTCGACGCCGACGGCGCCGATCAGCTGGCCGGCGAGCTCGCCCTGCGGATAGGTGCGGCGCGGCTCGGCGACGGTGTCGATCCCCTCGATCTCCAGCTTCTCGACCTGCTGGCCCTCGGCCGGCGGGATCTTGCGCGCGAGGTAGACGAAGCCTGTGCTGCGGTCGGCGAGCAGCTCGGTCAGCTCCTGCTCGTCCTCGTCGACGATCGGCGCGAGCTTGGCCGCGACCCCCGCCGGATCCTTGATCTGGAGCGGGTTGCCGAAGACGGTGACCGAGTCCTCGGAGACCGCCAGCTCGACGCCGTTGCGGTCGGTGATCGTGCCGCGCCGGGCGGCGACGGTCAGCTCCTCGAGCTGCTGTGTGGCGGCGCGCGCCTTCAGGTCGCCGGAGCTGGCGGTGCCGATCCAGGCGGCACGAGCGGTGGCTGCGCCGAGTAGGAGGAGGAAGAGGGCGAAGATCAGGCCGATCCGGCGGTCGATCAGACGCACCGACAGGCTCCTAGGGCACGCCGGCCGTCACGTCGGCGACGGCTTCGGGGGTTCCGGCAATCTCGGTGTTGGCCGAGATCGGGTTGCCGTATGGGTCGTAGGCGTTCCCGTACGCGTCGTAGGTCGCGGTTGCGTAGGGATCGGCGGTGACGGGCTCTGTGTAGGTCGGCACGACGGGCGCGACGGGAGCGACGGGAGCGGCGGCAAGCGCCGTGTCCTCGTCGATCGCCTTGGCGGCAGCGACGGCGTCGGTGCGTGGGTTGGAACGCAGGTAGTTGACGGCATCGGGAGCGGGCAGCACGAGGCCGCGCTCGGCGGCGACCTGCTGGATCCGCTCGCTGGAGCCGAGCTCGGCGACGTCGCGGCGCAGCGTCGCGTTGTCGCGCTTCAGCTCCGACACGCGGGCGGCGTCGTGGGTGATCTGACGGTTCTTCTGCAGCAGCGCGACGTTGGCGAACACGACGCCGGCAAGCAGCACGAAGACGATCGCGATCAGTCCGGGGCCGTGCAGCAGCGCCTCGAAGCCCGCGACGGCGCGCACGCGGGCGAACTCGCCGGTGCGCTGGACGATCGTCGACCGGGCGGCCGGGCCTCGGCGGCGAGCTGGCGCCGGCGCGGGGCGACGTGCCGGTGCCGGGCGGCGGACGGGAGCGGCACGGCGGGCCGGGGCGGCAACGCGGGCGGCAGCGGCGGCGCGCGTCATCAGCCCTGTCCCCCGTCGATCCGCCGCGCGACGCGCAGGCGGCCGGACTTCGAACGCGGGTTGTCGGCGACCTCGCCGGGTGACGGCGCGACCGCGCGACGGGTGAGCAGCTCGGCCTCGGGCTCGTGGCCACAGGCGCAGACGGGCATGTCGGGCGGGCAGATGCAGCCCTGGGCCTTCTCGGCGAAGAAGCGCTTGACGCGTCGGTCCTCGAGCGAGTGGAAGGAGATCGCGGCGAGCTTGCCGTCCTTGCGCAGCAGCTGCCAGGCGTCGGGCAGCGCGCGGTCGAGCGAGCCGAGCTCGTCGTTGACGGCGATCCGGATCGCCTGGAAGACGCGCTTGGCGGGGTGGCCGGCGCCGAACTTGCGCCGCACGTAGGCGGGCGTCGCGGCCTCGATCGCCTCGACGAGCTCGCCGGTCGTCTCGATCGGCGCACGCCTGCGCCGCTGGACGATCTCGCGCGCGGTCGACTGGGCGCCGGGGTCCTCGCCGTAGCGGCGGAAGAGGCGCGCGAGCTGACGCTCGTCCCACTCGTTGACGATCTCGCGCGCGTCGAGGTCCTGCGTCGGGTCCATCCGCATGTCGAGCGGCGCGTCGTAGGAGTAGGAGAAGCCGCGCTCGCGCGTGTCGACCTGCATCGAGGAGATGCCGAGGTCCATGTAGACGAGGTCGGCCCGGAAGCCCTCGGCGCGCAGCAGCTCGAGCGCGTCGGCGTAGTCCATGCGCAGGAAGCGGGTCTCGCAGGCCACGTCCGCGGCGAGTTCCTCGAAGCGCGCCTCGGCGGCGGGATCGCGGTCGACGCAGACGAGCGTGCCGGTGGCGCCGATCCGGTCCGCCACCAGGCGGGCGTGGCCGCCGGCGCCGAAGGTGCAGTCGACGACCTGGTCGCCGGGACCGGGGTCGGCGAGCTCGATCAGCTCACCCGCGAGGACGGGTACGTGCGCGCGTGTCATGTCAAGAAGGATTCCCAAGGCCCTCGGTCACCTCCCCGATGCTCGCGTCGAGCGCGGCCTGCTCGTCGTCCCAGCGCTTGCGGTCCCAGATCTCGAGGTGGTCGCCGACACCGGCGACGACGGTCTCCCTCTCGATCCCCGCGTGCTCGAGCAGGCGGCCCGGCAGGGTGACACGGCCCGATGCGTCGAGCTCGACGTCGAAGGAGTTGCCCTGGAAGTAGCGCTGGACGGCGCGGTACTCGCTGCCGAGCGGGTTCTTGCCCTCGAGCGCGCGATCGAGCATCGACTCGTGCGCCTCGGGCGTGGAGACGGAGATGCAGGCGTCGCTGGCCTTGGAGAGGACGAGGCCGGAGGAGAACGTCGCGCGGAAGCGGGCCGGGACACTGAGCCGGTTCTTCGCGTCGAGTGAGTGTTCGTAGTGGCCTCTGAACGACATCCGGAGCTCCGTGGAAGCGATCTCGACGCGGACCGAAGTGGCTGAGTGGGAGGAGCCCAGCCACTCCGGTCCTTGTCGATGCGCGCCACTGTATCCCACTCTCCCCCACGTTGCAACACATTCACCCACTTAAGGTCATCGGGAGCAAGAACTGCACGACCGTCGCCCTCGAAGTTCCGCACTGCAGAGCGAAATCCTTACCGTGGGGGCCGGTGGGACGCTCTCCCGCGACGGGCGGGCCACCGCCGTCAGGAATCCGATGTGGGTGGGAAATCCCATGCGCGGACGCTGCTGCAAGGCGGATTGCAGGCGCGCACCGCCCCGACCACCCCGGTCCGTACCATCGTCCGCCGTGCCCACTGCCTCCCCCGCCCTCCGCCTCGGCGGCGTCGTCAAGCGCTACGGCGCGATCACCGCCGTCGACGGCCTCGACCTCGAGGTCCCCGCCGGGACCTGCGTCGGCCTGCTCGGCCCCAACGGCGCCGGCAAGTCGACGACGATGCGGCTGCTGACCGCCCAGGCGATCGCCGACGAGGGCGAGATCGAGGTGCTGGGCTACGAGCTGCCACGCGAGTCGAAGCAGGCGCGCGCGGAGTGCGGGATGGTCCCCCAGCTCGACAACCTCGACACGACGCTGACCGTCGAGCAGAACCTGATCGTCTTCAGCCACCTCTATCGGGTGCCGCGCCGCGACCGGCGCGCCGCGATCGACCGCGCGCTCGAGATCGCGAAGTTGACCGACCGCCGCGACGCCGTCGTCGACGAGCTGTCGGGCGGCATGCGCCGGCGGCTGCTGATCGCGCGCGGCCTCGTCCACCAGCCGCGCCTCGTGCTGCTCGACGAGCCGACCGTCGGACTCGACCCACAGGTGCGCCAAGAGCTGTGGGCGCTGATCGACCGACTGCGGTCCGAGGGCATCTCGATCCTGATGTCGACCCACTACATCGAGGAGGCCGAGCGACTCGCCGACACCGTGACGATCATGTCGCACGGCAAGGTGGTCGCCGTCGGCAAGCCGACCGACCTGGTCGCCGAGCACGCCGGCGACGAGGTGCTGGAGGTCTACGGCCCGCCCACGCGGCTCGCCGAGATCGAGGCCGAGGCGAAGGCGTCCGGCCACCGCACGCGGCGGACGGGCACCTCGATCACGATGATCGGCGACATAGCGAGCAACGGCGATCGTCTCGACGGCGTCACCCGGCCCGGCAACCTCGAGGACGTCTTCGTGCTGCTGACCGGCGAGGAGATCTCATGACCGGCGCGAGCATGACCGACGCGGCCGCCCCCGCCCCGCCACCCGCGGCACCAACGCGCAAGCTGCACCGCTTCGAGGGCAGCGCGATCGGCGGCGTGCTGATCCGCGAGATGATCAACTTCTCGTCCTACTGGCGCTCGACGACGTTCTCGTCGACCGTCGAGCCGACGATCTACCTGCTCGCCTTCGGCTTCGGCCTCGGCTCGCTGATCACCACCGTCGGCAACGGCCTCTCCTACGAGGAGTTCGTCGGCACCGGGATGGTCGCGATGGCGGTTCTCTTCTCGTCGGCGATGCCGTCGATGTTCGGGACCTTCGTCAAGTACTCGTTCCAGCACACCTACGATGCGATCCTCGCCGCCCCGGTCGACACCGAGGAGCTGGTCAGCGCCGAGGCGCTCTGGATGGCGATGCGCGCCTCCGTCTTCGGCTGCGCCCCGCTGCTGGTGGCGATGATCTTCGGCCTGCCGCCCGCCTGGGGCATGCTGGCCGTCCCGGCGATCAACTTCCTCGCCGGGTTCGGCTGGTCGTGCTTCGGGATCTCGATCGCCGCGTTCGTGAAGTCGATCGACAACTTCGGCTACATCACCAGCGCCGTCATCACGCCGCTGTTCCTGGTCGCCGGAACCTTCTTCCCGATCGACCAGCTGCCCGAGTGGGCGCAGGTGCTGGCCCAGATCAACCCGCTCTACCACTGCGTCGAGCTGGTCCGCCACGCCGCCTTCGGCTTCGAGGGCTGGGCCGACGTCTGGAACGTCGCCTACCTGATCGCATTCGGCCTGATCATGTGGCGCGTCGCGATCTTCGGCATGACGCGCAAGCTCGTCAGTTAGCGGGCGCCCTAGGGGAGCGGCGTTCCGCCGGAGCCGAGCAGGGCCGAGGCCAGGGCGGCCGCGACGAGCAGCAGGACCGAGGGGACGAGCAGCAGCGCGACGACGAGCTGGATCTTCGGACCGGCGCGGGCGGCGTCCTCCTGGACGCGGCGACGCAACGAGAGCCGCGCGTCGCGCGCCTGGCCTGCGAGCGTGGCGCTGAGCGGCGCGCCGTGGCGGCCGGCGCGGTCGAGAGCGGCGACCAAAGCGCGGACCTCCGGCAGCGGCAGCCGCCGATGCATGCCGGTCAGCGCCTCGCCGAGCGGGACCCCGAGCGCGACCTCCGCCCCGACTGCCCGCCACTCGCGCGCCAGTGGGCCGTCCGCGCGCTCGCCGACGGCCGCGAGCGCCGCCGCGAGCGAGGCGCCGGCGTCGACGGTCACGCGCAACAGCTCGAGCAGCTCCGGCAGCTGACGCCGCGCCCCGGTCGCGCGCCCCGTGGCCTGACGCGCCAGCCAGAGATCCGGAGCCAGGAAGCCCGCCACCGGCGCGATCACGACGACCAGGAGTCCGAGCCGGCCCGGCGCCGCCGCTCCGAACAGCGCACCGAGCGGCGCCGCGGCCAGCGCGCCGGCCAGCTTCGCCGCCATCAGCTCACGCGACTCGAGGCCGCCCGGGCGCCCCGCCGCCTCGATCCGGTGTTCCAGCTCGCGCGGCGCCGCCCGCCTGGCGACCGCGCCACCCAGCCGCGCGAGCGCGCGCACCGCGCCCGCCCCGCGTGCCAGCCGGTCGCGGCCGGCGGCCGGCTCGCCTCCGCGGCCGTCCGCCGGCCGCCCGCGGCGCGCGCTCCCCCGCCGGCTCGCCCGCCAGGTCCCAGCCGGCGGCGCAAGCATCCCGACGCCGAGCACCACCAGCGTCGCGGCAGCGAAGGCGAGCACGGCCGCAATCACCAGCTCACCCGCCCCAGCTTGCGGATCAGGAAGGCGGCGGCGACCTGCATCGCGACCGCCAGGCCGACCAGCCACGCGGTCAGGAACGAGCTCGCGAGCCCAGCCGCGAAGCCGGGACTGGCGAGCTCCGCGAGCAGCGCGCCGCCGAGCGGCAGCAGGACCACCACGAGACCGGTGAAGCGCGCCTGAGCCGTCGCCGCGCGGACCTCGTCCTCCAGCCGCCCCTGATCCGCGAAGCCCTCGGCGCACTCGCGCAGCAGCCGCGCCAGATCGCCGCCGGCGCCGCGTTGGACGAGGCAGGCCGCGACGATCGTGCCGAGCCGCCGCGACCCCGTCCGGGCGCGCAGGTCCTCGAGCGCGGCCACGGTGCGCGCGCCGGCCGCCAGCTCGGCGGCCGTCCGGCGCAGCTCGTGGCCGGTCTGCCCGCCGACCGCCTGCGCGCTCTCCGTGACCGCGCCACGCAGCGAGTGGCCGGCCGCGAGTGCATCGGCGAGCGAGATGGCGACCGCGTCGGCGCCGGCGTCGACAGCCCGCCGGTAGTGCTCGCGTCGCGCGCGCAACAGCCGCGCGACCGTCCACGGCCCGGCGGCGCCGAGCCCGACTGCCACCAGGGGACCGGCGACGATCCAGCCGCCCACGAACGCGATCGCCGCCCCGGCGGTCAGCAGCCGCCTGCGCTCCGCAACCCCCGGGTCGCGGCCCTCGCGGCCGGTCCGCGCCACCACGTCGACAAGCGCCGCACCCCGACGGAGCGCCGCCGGCATTCGTTCCCGCACGGCTGGCGCGGCGACGCGCAGAATCTCCGCGGCCCCGTAGACCGCGGCCAGCGCCGCCACGAACCCGGCGATCGGCGCCATCACCGCTCGGCCCTCCCCGCTAGCCGACGGGCGAGGCGGCCGTCGCCGCACTCGCTGACCGGTTGGACCTGGGCGCCGCTCTCGCACGGCATCACCTCGGCGATCGCCTCGACGACGCGCGAGCCGTCTGGCCGCCGCGCCTGATGCACGACGACCTCGATGGCCCGCGCCACCTGATCGGCGACGACCGCGTGCGGCAGGCCGACGTCGGACATCAACGCCAGCGTCTCCAGCCGCGCCAGCGCGTCGCGCGGCGAGTTGGCGTGAACGGTCGACAGGGATCCCTCGTGACCGGTGTTGAGCGCCTGCAGCAGGTCGAGCGCCTCACCGCCGCGGACCTCTCCGACGACGATCCGGTCGGGTCGCATCCGCAGCGCGTTGCGGACCAGCGCCCGGATCGTCACCTCCCCACGCCCCTCCAGGCTCGGCGGCCGCGACTCCAGCCGCACGACATGGGCCTGGCGCAGCCGCAACTCGGCCGCGTCCTCGATCGTCACGATCCGCTCCCCGTCCGGGATCGCCCCCGACAGCGCGTTCAGCGTCGTCGTCTTGCCCGAGCCGGTGCCGCCGCTGACCAGGATCGAGGCGCGCGCGGCGACGCAGCGGGCGAGCAGCCCGGCCTGGTCGCCCGACAGCGTGCCGAGCCGGACGAGGTCGTCGAGCGAGTACCCCTCGCGCCGGAAGCGACGGATCGTCAGGCACGGCCCCGAGAGCGACAGCGGCGGGATCACGACGTTCACGCGCGACCCGTCGGTGAGCCGCGCGTCGCAGAGCGGCGACGCCTCGTCGACGCGGCGGCCGAGCGGCGCCAGGATCCTCTCGATCGTGTGCGTCAGCTCGGCCGCGGACTCGAACCGCACACCGGTCGGCCGGATCCGGCCGCCGCGCTCGACGTAAACCTCACCCGGGCCGTTGACCATCACCTCGTCGACGGCCGGGTCGGCGAGCAGCGGCTCGAGCGGGCCCAAGCCGGTCGCGGCCAGCAGCACCCGCTCGCGCAGAGCGGCCCGCTCGGCGTCGGACAGCGCGGCCGCCTCGCGCTCGACCAGGGCGGCGACCTCGCTGCCGACATCGCCGCCGGACTCGCCGCTGCGCGCCCGCTCGATCAGCTGCCGGCGCAGCGCCCCAGCCAGTTCCTCGATCGCCTCCACATGTTTGAAGGGGTGGTTCTGGGGGAAGCCTGCCCCCCTCATGTATGCCCCCGCTCCACTTGACGGATAAGGTCGTATCCGTCATGGAGGGCTCGCATGACCTGGTGAGGAGGATGTGGACCGCGTACCGCGAGGGGGGCGTGGAGTCCGCCCTGCCGCTACTCGACCCCGACGTCGAGTTCGTCGCGGTCGACGGGACCACCTACCCGGGCCACGACGGCGTCCGCGGGTTCTTCAACGCGTTCGACGAGCAGGGACAGACCTTCGAGGCTTCGCCCTACAGCTTCGAAGGGCGGGGCGAGGCAGTGCTCGTCGCCGGGCACCGCCGTATCCGCTCGGCGGACGGCACCTCCGGCGCCTACCTCTACTTCGTCCACGTGATCCGCGACGGGCTGATCTCCCGCCTGAGCGCGCACACCACCCGCGAGTCCGCTCTGGCGGACCTGCGCGACAGCGAACAGACGGCGCGCTAGCCGATCAGCTGGTGGCTCTCGCGCCGCAGGCAGGCCATGGGCCGACGCCGCTCTGGCGGTAGAGCCGCAGCGCCATCCGGTCCTGGTGAGCCTCCGACGCCTTCGCCGGATCGCTGCCACGACCGCCGACGGCCTTCCACGTCGAGCGCGAGAACTGGAACTTGCCGCGGTACATGCCGTTCGAGGAGACCGCGCGCGGGTCGCCGCCGGACTCGCACTCGGCGATCTCGCGCAGCACGCGCGGAAGCTTGACCGTGCTGTCGCCGCCGTCGCCGCTGTCCGCGGGCGCGTCCTTCGGTGGATGGCGCACATCGGAGCTGCTGAAGCGCGCGAGGCCGAGCTTGGCGCGCGTCATCGGGCCGACGATGCCGTCCGCGGTCAGGCCGTTGCGACGCTGGAAGCGTCTCACCGCCCGGTCGGTCTGCGGACCGAAGACCCCATCCGCCGACAGGTTGAGCTTGCGCTGCAGGCGCCGCACGGCACGACCACGGTCGCCCTTGCGCAGCGTCACCTCGGTCGACGCGGTGGCGGCGCCACCGGCGCTGACGCTCGGATCGTCGGCGAATGCCGGCGTGGCGGCGGGCGCCACGCTCAACAGCGCGAGCGCGGACAACGACAGCAAGCAGACCTGCAAACGACGGCGCAACGTAAGTCTCCTCTTTCCGGCGCCTACGAGGTGAGCTGACGGGCTCGCGCTGGAAAGTGCGCTACGCCGCACGCTGGCGGCGATTCGCCCCGGGGGCTCGGCCAGTTGGCTGAGCCCCAGTGGTTCCCCCGTTCCCCGCCACCTGGGCGGCGGAGACTCGGCTATGGTCGATTCGAAGTCGGAAAGTCAATCAGATCGAACGGCAGAACGCGCTAGCGGCGCTTCGCCATCCGTCCTGGAAGGTGCAAGAGCACTCGCACGCCCTCCACGCCCGGAGCCGTAGCGGCGGCGCGCTCGAGTTCGCGAATCGACTCGGGACTGTCGACGCGTCCGCGCAACACGACCCTTCGACCAGCGATCTCGACGTCGACGGCTCCGCCCGCCGCTTCCAGCTGGCCGGCGATCGCGTCGCGCACCGTCCGCTCGAGCTCGGCCTCCGCCGCAATCGGCGGCTCGGGCTCCGGCGGCGGCGTAGGCGCCGGCGAAGGATCGGGAACCGGGGTCGGGGCTGGCTGGGGCTCCGGGGTCGGCTCAGGGGCCGGAATCGGGTCGGGGGTGGGACTCGGCGGCTCCGGAACCGGCGTTGGCGGCGCCGGCGGCCCTGGTGCCGGCCCCGGGGGCGTCGGCTGCGGCTCCACCGACCCGGGCGGACCCGACACCAGACTCAACTTGCGCCGCTCGCCGATCCTGCGCCGCGCGATCACCACGGCACCGGCCGCGCCGGCGGCGCCGGCCAGCATCAGCGGCGCTGCCCTACGGACGATCTCGCGCGAGAGGAATCCCATGACTCCCCTCGCACGATAACGATGCTGTCCGCGACTAGTGCGTCGCCTGCACCCCAGTGCGCGCCGGCTCCAAAGCCACGTCGAGCACCTCGCCGATCGTCATCACCGGGTGGAACGTCATCTGCTCGCGGACGTCCTCGGGCACGTCGTCGAGGTCGCCGCGGTTGCGCTCGGGCAGGATCACGTCGGTCAGGCCGGCGGCGTGAGCGGCGAGCACCTTCTGCTTCAGCCCGCCGATCGGCAGGACGCGGCCCTGCAGGGTGACCTCGCCGGTCATCCCGACCGTGTGCTTGACCGGGCGCCCGCTGAGCAGCGACGCCAGCGCCGTCGTCATCGTGATCCCAGCGCTCGGACCGTCCTTCGGGATCGCTCCCGCCGGGACGTGGACGTGGAACTCGCGGTCGTCGAAGGCGTCGCCGTCGATTCCCAGCTGGTCCGCGTGGCCGCGCGCGTAGGAGAGCGCGATGCGCGCCGACTCCTTCATCACGTCGCCGAGCTGGCCGGTCAGGACGAGGTCGCCCTTGCCCTTCATCCCGGTCGCCTCGACGAACAGCACGTCGCCGCCGGCCCCGGTCACAGCCAGACCTGTTGCCACGCCCGGCACCGCGGTCCGCTCGGCGGCCTCCTGGAAGAAGCGCTGCCTCCCGAGCGCGTCGCGGACCGTGTCGAGATCGACCGTCACCGGGGCCTCGACCTTGCCCGAGGCGATCTTCGTCGCCGTCTTGCGCAGGATCGTGCCGAGGTCGCGCTCGAGCCCGCGCACGCCCGCCTCGCGGGTGTACTCCGCGATCACGGTGCGCAGTACGTCGTCGGAGACCTCGACCTCGTCCTCGCGCAGGCCGTTGCGCTCGCGCTGGCGGCCCCAGAGGTAGTCGCGGCCGATCGCCAGCTTCTCGTCGATCGTGTAGCCGTCGAAGCGCACGACCTCCATCCGGTCGAGCAGCGGGCCGGGGATCGTGTCCGCGACGTTGGCGGTCGCGATGAACAGCACCTGCGACAGGTCGAGCTCTACGTCGAGGTAGTGGTCGCGGAACGAGTGGTTCTGCGCAGGGTCGAGCACCTCGAGCAGCGCCGCCGACGGGTCGCCGCGCCAGTCGGCGCCGACCTTGTCGACCTCGTCGAGCAGGATCACCGGGTTCATCGTCCCGGCGTCGCGCAGGGCACGGACCAGCCGTCCCGGCAGCGCGCCGATGTAGGTACGACGGTGGCCGCGGATCTCCGCCTCGTCGCGGACGCCGCCGAGCGACATGCGGACGAACTCGCGCCCGGTCGCGCGGGCGATCGACTCGCCGATCGACGTCTTGCCTGTTCCGGGCGGGCCGATCAGGGTCAGGATCGCGCCCTCGCCGCGCTTGCGCTCGCGCTCGGAGCCCTCTCCGCCGGCGTCGCCGAGGCCGCGCTCGCGGCGCAGCTTCATCACGGCGATGTGCTCCTCGATCCGGTCCTTGACGTCCTCGAGCCCGGCGTGGTCGGCGTCGAGCACCTCACGCGCGTGCGTCGGGTCGAGCCGCTCCTCGGAGCGCTCGTCCCACGGCACGGCGACCAGCCAGTCGAGGTAGGTGCGGATCATCGAGCTCTCGCCCGACTGCTCGCCCATCCGCTCGAGCCTGGCCAGCTCCTTCTCGGCCTGCTCGCGGACGGCCTCCGGCATGCCGGACTCCTCGATCTTGGTGCGGTACTCGTCGGCGACCGAAGCGTCGTCCTCGCCGAGCTCCTTGCGGATCGACTCCATCTGCTTGCGCAGGAAGTACTCGCGCTGCTGCTTGTCGGCGCCCGACTGGACGTCGTCGCGGATCTGCTTGCGCACCTGCAGCTCGGCCAGGCGCTCGCGCTGCAGCTTCAGGGCGAGCTCGAGCCGCTCGGTGACGTCGAGCGTCGAGAGCAGCTGGACCTTCTGCTCGTAGGAGATGTCGGGCGAGTAGCCAGAGGTGTCGGCGAGCGTGCCCGGCTCGGTGATCGAGCGGACGAACGCCGCGATTCGGCCGTCGTCGCCGCGCAGCTCGAGCAGCTCCTCGACGACCGCGCGGTACTCGCGCTCGAGATCGCGCGTGTGGCCGTCGACGGGCTCGTCGTCGGGATGGGTGGTGACTTCTACGCGCAGATCGCCGGAGGCGTCGGTGTGGGCCGCCCCCGCGATGCCGCGATAGAGGCCGGTCAGGGCGACAGCGTGGCCACCGCCGGGGAGACGGACGTGGTCGGAGACCTCGGCGACCGTGCCGACGGACGCGAACTCGTCGTCTTCGCGCGGAACGAGCAGCACCCGCTCCTCGTCGCCGACGTCGACGACCAGCGTCACCGTCATGTTCGGGAAGACGACCGAGTCGTCCACCGGGACCAACAGCAAGGTCTGCTTCTCCGTCTCCATGCGCTTCTCCCCGGGGTTTCGCCGATAGAAGATTGACTTACGATTGATAAGCAGTGTAGCGGGTCGGAATACGGCCGTCAACGAGCGTATAAGACAACTTGATACGACTCGACTTAGATCGTAGCTAACGGCTTCTGTCCGCCCCAGAGGCGATGCTGCGCCGGCTGATGGCGATGGACGAGCACTCCCCCGCGCGTGACGCCGCCTCGGCCGCGGCGATCGAGCTGATCGAGCCCGACACGACGATCGGCCTCGGCTCCGGCCGCGCCGTCTGGCGCGTGGTCGAGCGGATCGCCGAGCGCTGGCCCGACGGGCCGCCGCTGCGCGCGGTGGTCGCGTCCGAGCTCACGCACGCCCGCGCCCGCGAGGCCGGGATCGAGGTCGTCGAGCTCGACGGCACGTTCGGACTCGACATCGCGATCGACGGCGCCGACGAGGTCGACCGTGACCTGCGCTTGATCAAGGGCGGCGGGGGTGCGCTGCTGCGCGAGAAGATCGTGATCGCCGCCGCGCGCCGCTTCGTGGTCGTCGCCGAGACCGGCAAGCTCGTCGACCGCCTCGGCGAGAGCTTCCGCCTGCCGGTCGAGGTCGCCCGCTTCGCCTGGCGCGACACCCGGCGCCGGCTCGCCGAGCTGCTGCCCGACCCCGAGCTTCGGATCGCCGACGACTCCGCCTTCCTGACCGACGAGGGCCATCACATCCTCGACTGCCCGATCCCCCCGGGCACCGACGTCGACGCGCTCGCCGACCAGCTCCGCCGCATCCCCGGCGTGCTGGAGCACGGCCTCTTCATCGGCATGGCCGAGCAGGCGCTGCTCGGCACCCCCGCGGGGACCGTCGAGCAACTCCACGCGCGCTGAGACGCCGGCGAACCTGACACGCCGGGCGAACGATTCTTCTGGCGCTGGGCCCATGAACCGTTCGCCGGGCGGTCAGAGGTCGTTCGCTCCCACCGTGGCGCGGCCGATGCGGCGGCGGTCGCCGGGCGGGCGCGGCAACAGGCGGATCTCGCGGGCGTAGCTCTGGGCGGCGGTGAGGTAGACCGCCTGGCGCAGCGTGGCGCGGAGCGTCGCGACCGCCGAGGTCGCCGCGCCCGCCGAGAGGTCCGCGTCGAGCGGCGCCTCGGCGGACGAGCCCGGGGACAGGCCGAGCAGCTCGACGTCCTCCAGCGCGACGAAGGAGCTGCCGGGACCGTCGCCGGGATCGGTCGAGACGAGGACGTCGACGCGGGCGCCGGGAACGGCCGTCTCGATCAGCGAGGCGCCGCCGGCGACCGCGATCTCGACCGCCCGCTCGCCGCGACGCAGCGCGCCGGGATCGTCGCCGCTCGCCGTCGTCCCCACCACGCCGGCGGTGATCGGGCTGCCGGCAGCAACCGGGCCGGCGGTGTGGAGACCGATGGCCTGATCCCGGTCGGTCGGCGCGTCGGGCGGCGCGAAGCGCTGGGGAACATGGCTGAGCCGAAGATCGGCACGGCTCAACTCCGTCCCAGGCTCGATGTCGCGAGCCGCGACGACGACCGGCACCGGAACGCCGATCCGGCCCTCGACCTCGCTCACCCTGTCCCCCACCTCCGAAGCCGCCAGCGCCCCGCAGGCGAGCGCGAGCGTCAGCAGCACGAGCCCGCGCCGGCGGCGGGTGCGCGCGCTCACGAACGTGCCTCCCGCGGCGATCGACGGCGGTCGCCATCCGTGCTGTACGCCAACGGCAGCTCGACCGCGGCGACGGTGCCGTCGCGACCGCGTTCCAGCTCGAAGGTCCCTCCCGCGTCGCGGATCGCCCGTCTGGCGATGCCGAGGCCGTGGCCACGGTCGAAGGCACCACCGCGCCGCCGCCCAGACCGCAGCGCCGGTCCCGCGTCACGGACCTCGACGCGCACCGCCCGCGTCCCCTTGCGCACCGCGTGGATCTCGATCGGCCCCGTTCCATGCTCGGCGGCATTGGCGAGCAGGTTGGCCAGCGCCTGCGAAAGCCGCCCGCGGTCGGCTCGGACGTGTGCCCGTCCGGCGTCCCAGCGAACCGTGACGCCGCGACCGGCGCCCGTCACCGCAGCCGTCCAGCCCGCCGCGGCGCCGTTGACCAGCCGTTCGAGCGGCACTGTCCGCGGTCGCGCCGGCGCGCGCCTTCCCTCGCGCGCGGCGTCGAGGTCGGCCAGCCCCGCCCGCATCCGCTCCAGCTCCGTCTCGAAGCGCAGCGCCCGCCGCGGGCCGCCCGGCTCGCGGCGCAGCCCCGCCACCGCGAACGAGAACGCCGCGACGGGACCGCGCAGCTCATGCGCCGCGTCGGCCACGAGCCCCATCCGCCGTCGCAGCCGCAGCACCGCGACGGCCAGAGCCGCGGCCAGCGACCAGCCCACCAGCCCGGCCATCAGAGCGCCGGGTCCGTCAGGCGGTAGCCGATGCCGCGCACGTTGACGATCCAGCGCCGCTCGGAGACCGCCACGAGCTTGCGGCGCAGGCGGCAGGCGTGAGCATCGACGGTTCGCGTACGCCCTGGGGACTGGAAGCCCCAGACGTCGCGCAGCAGCTCGCTCTTCGAGTACACACGGTCCGGGTTGCTGACCAGGCGCTGCAGCAGTGCGAACTCCATCGTCGAGAGATGCAGCGGTGTCCCGTCGAGGCGGACCGCGCGGGTGACCGGGTCGAGCGTCAGGCCGTGGTGGCGCACGATCCCGCGCTGAGACCTTCCCTCGGCGCGCCGCAGCACCGCCCGGATGCGGCCGAGCAGCTCGCCGTAGGCAATCGGCTTGGCGACATGATCGTCAGCCCCGCGCGCAAAGCTTCGGATGCGGTCGGAATCGCTGCCGCGACCGCTGACCACGATCACCGGCAGGTCGGGATCGATCTTCGAGGTCATCTCGTCGGCGGAGCGGACGCGGTCGAGCAGCACGAGGCCGCTGCCGTCGTCGAGGCCCAGGTCGAGCAGCACCAGCGCAGGGTGGCGCACCTCGATCTGGCGTATCCCCTCCGCCGCGCCACTCGCCACCGCGACGCGGTAGCCATCGGCGAGCAGATTGTCGGCGAGATACTCGGCGGTCCGTTCGTCGTCTTCGACTATCAAGAGCGTTTGGTTCATGGCCGATGAAGTCACGGCCAGCAAAAACTCGCCCCCCTACGGGTGCAATTCACGTTGCAATCCGTCCGGGCGAGAAGGGAACGGGGCTAGGATGCCGACGCGTCGTGCGGCTGGCCCTGCCGCTGCACCGCGCCCCCTATGGACACCGCCAAACGTGGAAACTACGAGTCGGGCGCCGACTACGTGCTCGAGTACGGCGAGCTGAAGTTCACGTTCAACGAGCGTGACTTCACCGAGCGCGTCGAGCAGGCCGCGACCAAGCTCGGCTTCGTCGGCGGGCCGCTCGGCGACGAGGAGCGCGAGGACCTCGTCAACCTGGCCGTCAACGGCGAGGTGACCGACGCGCACTCACTGCTCGGCGAGCACGTCATGGACTGCTGGGGCGACCTCCATGGCCCCTCCGATCGTTCGCTGGTGCACTGGTTGCGCCGGCTCGTCTTCCGTGGCGCGTGGCTCGACCAGCGCGTGCTCGAGGGTGAGCTGGAGATCGTCTTCGACGACGTCGACCATTCGTTCGGCTACGCGCAGCCGGAGCGCGGCTGGGAGCTGATCGAGCTCTCGCCCGAGCCGTCCTGGAAGCGCGTCGCCTACCGGCGCTAGCACCTCCTCCACTCCTCAGTGCAGGTGCACGCGCTCGCCCTGGGCGCCGAAGATCCCGATCAGCTCGACCGGCCCGTCGATCGCGCCGAACCAGTGCGGCGTCAGGGTGCTGAACTCGACCGCCTCGCCCGGCTCGATCGTCAGGTCGTCGTCGCCGAGCAGCAGTCGCATCCTGCCGTGTAGGACGTAGAGCCAGTCGTTGCCCTCGTGGACGGGAAGCGAATCCGGCGGGAAGTTCCGCTCCGGCGCGATCCGTAGCTTGAATGCGTGCAGGCCGGCGGCCGCGCCATGACGGGTCAGCGGCCAGTAGGTCACCCCCTTCGTCGTCCGCGGGCTGGCGCGAACGCGCGGATCGCTCGGCGCGGCGCGCAGCAGGTCGTCGGCGCTGACGCCCAGCGCGCTGGCGAGCGCCGGAAGGTGATCGAGCGCCAGGCGGCGCTTGCCGGCCTCCAGGCGGCTGAGCGTCGAGACGTCGATGCTAGCCCGCTCGGCGACCTGCTGGAGCGTCAGGCCCTGCTCGGAGCGCAGCTCGCGCAGCCGGCGGCGGACGCGCACATCGACCGACTCTCGATCGTCGTTTGCCGGCATGGCAAAAGAGTTTGACACCTTTCGCGACGCGCGTCACCCTCCGGGACATGGACGAACTCTGGGATTGCACCGTTGTCGGCGGCGGCGCCGCCGGACTCAGCGCGGCGCTGGTGCTCGGGCGGGCACGGCGCCACACCCTGCTGCTGGACGCCGGCGGGCAGAGCAACCGCGTCGCCGAGGGGATCGGCGGCCTGCTCGGCCAGGACGGCCGGCCGCCGGCCGACTTCTACGCGCTCGGTCGCGACGAGCTGGCCGCCTACCCCGCTGTCGAGCCGCGAGCGGAGACGGCCACGGGCGCGAAGCGCACCGACGAGGGGTTCGGGCTCGCCCTCACCGACGGGACCCGCGTCCGCACGCGCACCCTGCTGCTCGCCACCGGAAGCGACTACGAGCCGCCGGCGATCCCCGGCGTCGCCGACCGTTGGGGCCGGTCGGTGTTCCACTGCCCGTTCTGCCACGGCTGGAAGGTCCGCGAGCGGGCGCTCGGAGTCCTCGACGGAGCCGCCAGTGGCGCCGAGCGGGCATTGCTGCTGAAGGCGTGGAGCGACGACGTGACGCTGCTGACCGGCGGTCCGGCGCAACTGGACGCCGCGGACATGGCCCGGCTGGACGCCGCCGGGATCGCCGTCGAGCAGCGCCCCGTCGCGGCGCTGCACGGCCCGGGCGCCGAGCTGGAGTCGATCGAGTTCGAGGACGGCTCAGAGCTGCGCTGCGCGGGGCTGATGGTGCCGGCGCCGATGCACGGGCGGACCGCGCTCGCCGACCAGCTCGGCGCGAAGCTGGCCGACCCGAACCCGGTCTTCGTCGCGGCGCTCGCCGTCGACGCCATGTACCGGACGACGACGCCCGGCCTGTTCGCGGCCGGCGACGTAGCCGGCGAGATGCCTTCGGTCGCCAACGCCGTCGCCGCCGGCTCGAAGGCCGCGGCGATGGTCGTGCGCGAGCTGACCCAGCCCGGCTAGATCGGCTACGGCCGGCGCGGGCGGCGGTGCTCGACCGCGTGCATGATCTCCAGTACCCGCTCCGGGTCGTCGGTGACCTCGAGCATGTCGACGTCGCTCGGCGAGATCTTGCCTTCGGCGAGCGCGCTGTCGCGCAGCCAGTCGACGAGCCCGCTCCAGTATGCGCTGCCGAACAGGACGATCGGGAAGTGGCGGATCTTCTCGGTCTGGCGCAGCGTGGCGGCCTCGAACAGCTCGTCGAGCGTTCCGAAGCCGCCAGGGAAGACGACGAAGCCGCTCGAGTAGCGGACGAACATCACCTTGCGGACGAAGAAGTAGTGGAAGGTCAGGCTGATGTCGGCGTGGGGGTTGGCGCCCTCCTCGTGCGGCAGCTCGATCGCAAGTCCGATCGACGGCGCGCCGACGTCGCGCGCGCCGCGATTGGCGGCCTCCATCACGCCCGGACCGCCGCCGGTGATCACGGCGAAGCCGGCCTCGCCCATCCGCCGCGCCAGCGAACGGGCCGCCTCGTAGTCGGGGTCGTCGGCCGCCGTGCGCGCCGAGCCGAAGAACGAGACCGCCTTGCCGATGTGCGCGAGCGCCTCGAAGCCGTCGCGCAGCTCGCCGTCGATGCGGGCGATCCGCGCCGCGTCGTCGAGCTCCGAGACGATCGTCAGCGACTCGGCCTCGAGCAGCTCCTCGTCCTTTGTGGTCGGCTTGCGCGGGTCGCGGGTCACCCGCATAACCCTATGGATTGTGCGAAATCAGGCGAGCAGGTCGGCCCGCTGAGCGCCCGAGCGCTCGGCATCGACCGTCGGCTCGCTGGCGCCCGGCGTGAGTACGACCCGGGTGCTGGCGACACGCAGCTGATCCGCGCTCTCGCCGACAGCCGCGATGACCGTCAGCGATCCGCCCTCCTCGACCCGGCGACCGGCGCCGAAGATCCGGCGGGCGACCCCTGGCGACAGGGCCTCGAGCGTGTCGATCACGACGACCGCATCCCCACCCCGCTCGACGACGCGCTTGGCGCGCTCGACGGCGAGCTGAGCGGCCTGGGCTTGCTCGTCGGGCGAACAGTCGAACGATCCGCCGAAGACGGGCGCGTCGGTCTCACGGTGCCAGTCGGTGACCTCCTCGGGCCGCACGCCCGCAAGCACCACGACCAGCTCGGGACTACTGGGCTGCGCCGTCAAAGTCGTCACGATCTCGCGCAGCAGGCGGGTCGCTCCGGCGCCGGACGGGCCGGCGATCGCGACACGCGAGCCCTTGCCGAACGGCGCGCTGGCGAGCGACGCCGGGGCGGCGAGCCGCTCGTGCGGATGGACCGGCGTCAGGTTGCCGAACTCCGCTCGGTCGACCGGCGCCTCGGCGGGACCGCCGTTGACGCTCTCCACGCGCACCAGCGACGGATAGCGCTCGTTGCGGCGCGCGGGCCGGACGGGCCCTGCGATCTCGTCGCCGGGACGCAGCTCGCAGCGGCGGATCTGGGCCGGGGAGACGTAGACGTCGGCTCCGTCGGTCACGCGCAGGAAGCCACTGCCGTTGGGCAGCACGTCGAGCACACCGGCGAGCGTCTCGTGCTGCTCGTCCTCGGCCGGCTCGGACTCTGCCTCCGGCTCGTCGTTGACCTCGCCCTCGGGCTCCTCGGCCTCCGGCTTGTCCTCGATCTCGTCGCGGCTGCCGCGACCCCTGCCGCGGCCCCGTCCACGCCCACGACCGCGACGCGGGCGCTCGCGCTCGGCGGTCTCGCCCTCGGTGCTCTCGGCACTCTCGTCAGCGGACTCGCCGCCGCCGAGGATCGCCGTGACGAGGTCCTCGCGACGCAGCGCGCGGTAGCCCTCGATCCCCAGCTCTGAGGCGATGGCATGAAGGTCGGCAAGTGGGCTGTCTTCCAGCTCCTTGCGCTGCAGGACTGACACTGAGGCTGCTCCTCGGATCGATTTCGAGCGGTGAGAGTACCCGTTAGGCCGGCGTGGACTCGCGGCGCAGGGCGTCGTCGAGCGGCGCGGTGGGCGCCTCGGCGTCGCCGCGCAGGGCGGCGCGGACGGCCAGGAAGTCGGCGACGCCCGCAACGTCGTGGACGCGCAGGACCGTCCCGACGGCCGCGTCGAGCGCCGGCTCGACGGCCGCGAGCGTGCCGGCGTCGCGGTCGCGCGGGCGGCGGCCGGTCAGCGCGCCGACGAAGTCCTTGCGCGAGATCGCCAACAGCAGCGGGCGGCCGAGGGCCTCCAGCTCGGGCAGGCGACGCAGCAGCTCGACCGAGTCGGCGGGCGTCTTGGCGATGTCGAAGCCGGGATCGAGCAGCAGCTGCTCGCGGTCCACCCCACGCTCGGCCGCGGCGGTCGCGCGCTCGGTCAGCAGCTCGAGGACGTCGGCCACGACGTCGTCGTAGGCCGGGTAGGCACGGGTCTTCGGCGGGACACGCGTGTGGGTGATCACCAGGCCGGCGCCGCTGGCGGCGCAGGCCGCGGCGATCTCGGGGTCGCTGAGGCCGCTGACGTCGTTGATCAGGACAGCGCCAGCGTCGAGCGCGGCCCGTGCGACCGGTGCCCGCCAGGTGTCGACCGAGACCGCTATCCCCTCCGCGGCCACCCGCTCGACCAGCGGGACGACGCGGGTCGCCTCCTCGTCGACCGAGACCGCGTCGCGGTCGGTCCGGCCGGACTCACCGCCGACGTCGACGATCGCCGCGCCAGCGGCCGTCAAGGCGAGCGCGCGCTCGACGAGCAAGTCGAGCGGCTTCTCGCCCTGGACGTCGGAGAACGAGTCCGGGGTCGCGTTGACGATTCCCATCAACGCCGGCACGCCCGCCTCCAGGGCGAGACCTCCGTCGCGCAGCCTCAGTCTCATGCCGTCTCCGCGACCTCGGCTCCCGGCGCGCCGGGAGCCAGGCCCTCTGCGGTGGCGACCGCCCGCCAGTCGCCGAGCTCCTTGGCTATCCGTGTCTGGTCCCAGCCGAGCTCGGCCGCCATCGCATCGGCGACGGCACGTGGACCGGCGGCGCCGGCGGCAGTCAGGTTGCGGGCGTCGAGCAGCCCGAGCCGGGTCCGGCGCAGCAGCACGTCGGCGACGCCGCGCGCCTGCTCGTGACGGGCCGCGACCACCGCCTCGGCGACGAGGTCGGGCAGCTCCGGAGAGATCCGCTCGGCGAGCGCCGGGTCGCCGGCGGCGATCCGCATGACGTCGATCGCGCCATGGCCGTAGCGACCGATCAGCATCCGCCGCGTCTCGTCGTCGACGCCGTCGACATCGGGCAGCGCCGCCGGATCGATGTCCATCCCGAGCGGGATCTCGGCGGTCCGGCAGGGCGCGTCGCGGCCCTCGCGCTCGACGATCCGGTCGACCGCCAGCTTCGCCATCCGGCGCCACGTGGTCAGCTTGCCGCCGGTGATCGTCACGAGGCCGGAGCTGGTCTCGTAGAGCTCGGCCTTGCGCGAGATGTCGACCGACTTCTTCGGGTCGCCCGTCGCGATCAGCGGCCGCACGCCGGCATAGGCACCGGTCAGGTCGGACGCGGCGATCGAGGTCGCGAAGAACTCGTTGACCGCGTCGAGCAGATAGTCGACGTCGTCGGCGGAGGGCGGGACGTGATCGAGATCGGCGCCTTCGTAGTCGTTGTCGGTCGTCCCGATCAACGTGCGGCCGAGCCATGGGAGCACGAAGATCGAACGGTCGCCGCCCGCGGGGACGATCGCGCCGGCGACGACGTCCAGCAGCTCACGGGAGACGGTGATGTGCGTTCCGCGACTCGGGCGGATCGTCGGCACCTCGGCCTCGTCGTGCAGCTCTTCGGGCCGGATGCGGTCGGCCCAGACGCCAGTCGCGTTGACGACGTTCGTCGCGCGGATCTCGAACTCGCCACCGCCGATCGCGTCACGGCAGAGGACCCCGCCGGCGCGCCCGTCGCGCTCGACGAGCCCGGTCACCTCGACGGCGTTCGAGCAGACGGCGCCATAGCGCTCGGCCTCGCCGAGAATCGTCAGCGTCAGGCGGACGTCGTCGGTCTGGCAGTCGTAGAAGAGGTAGGCCGCGGTCGGCTCGCGTGCCGCGAGCGCGGGCAGCAGCCGCACCGTCTCGGCCGCGTCGACGGTCCGGTGGCGGTCAGGGCTCCAGGATTCCTCGTCCACCCGCCGGCGGCGCCCGCCGGCCTCGCCCCCGCCGCGACGCCGGCGGCGGTCGCTCGCCATCACGTCGTACATGTTCAGGCCGGCGCCAAGCACGCGGTCGGGTCGGCGGCCGTCGAAGGCGGGGATCAGCAGCGGCAGCGGGCGCACGAGGTGCGGAGCGAGGTTGACCAGCAGCTGACGCTCGAGCAGCGCCTCGCGCACCAGGCCGAGGTCGAAGTTCTGCAGGTAGCGCAGGCCGCCGTGGATCAGCTTCGACGAGCGGCTGGAGGTCCCCTCGGCGTAGTCGTGGCGCTCGACCAGCGCAACGCTGTAGCCGCGCGAGGCGGCGTCGAGGGCGACGCCCGCGCCGGTGATGCCGCCGCCGATCACCACGACGTCGAACTCGTCGCGCTCCAGCGTGGCGAGGGCGTCGGCGCGCGCGATCACGGCAGGTAGCTCACGAAGTCGGTCGTCGGCAAGCGGTCCGGCGGGCTCTTGTCCTGGCGCGCGTGGCCGAGATGGATCAGCCCGATGAAGAGCTCGTCGCGCTCCATCCCGACCGCGGCGGCGCCGTCCGGCGTGCGCAGCACACCGGGTGTGCGCCAGTAGCCGACGAGGCCGCGGTCGTGGGCGGCGAGCAGCACGATGAAGACGGCGCAGGCGGCGGCGCAGACGTCCTCCTCGTCCTGGACGGCGTCGCCGGTCAACTTGACCGACGCGCAGACCAACGTCGGAGCGCGGTCGAGCTTCGCGGCCGCGTCGGGACCGGCCGCGGCCTTGAGGTTCGCGAGCGACTCCGGGCCCAGCACGCGGAATCGCCACGGATTCGTCAGATGGTGGTTGGGCGCCCAGCGCGCGAGCTCGAGCAGCTCCTCGAGGATCTCACGGTCGACGGGCTCCTGCCCGTAGACCTTGTGGGTCCGCCGCCCGCGAATCGCCTCTTCAAGCTCCACGACGGCGACGGTACCGGATGGGGTCGGCGGGGTTCGGCGTCTGCGCGGACTTCAGGCGGTCGCGCCTTGGCGGCGCACCCGCCAGCCGATCGCGGCGGCGAGGGCCGCCGCGGCCGCGATGCCAGCCACGACGACCACCGCCGGGCCGGGACCGTCGCCTCCGCTCCCCCTGTCGGCGCTGGCCGCAGCAGCGAGCAGCGCGGCGGCCTTGCCGCGCTTGACCGGTGGCAGTGGAAACGGCTTGCGTTGCAACGCCGCAATCGCCTGAGCGGTGACCCAGATCGGCGTCTGGTCGCTGGTGCGCGAGTACGCGATGTGCCCGTCGCGGCGCTGGAGGCCGCGCAGATACGCGAGCGGGTCCGCATGCAGCGAGCCGAGCGGGGCGCGCATCGCGACCAGCCCCTGCACGGCCCACGAGGTCGATTGCGCGTTCGAGTCGCGGCCCGCGAGCTGGCCCCAGCCGCCGTCGGCGCCCTGACCGCCGCGCAGGTAGTCGACGCCTGCTCGCGCCGCCGCGCCGCGCCGGCCCGCCGAGGCGAGCGCCTGCAGCACGGCCCCGGTGTCGTCGACGTCCGCCGGCGATCCCGGGGCGAATCCCCAGCCGCCCCCGGGCGCCTGGGCTGCCTCGAGGAAGTCGGCCGCCTTGCGCACGCGCTCGGAGCCGAGCGGCTCGCGCGCCGCGCGCAGCGCGAGCAGGCCGAAGGCCGTCCAGGCCGTGTTCGACTTCCAGGACCCGTTCGCGGACTGGGCGCGACGCAGCTTCGCGACCAGATCGGCGCCCGCGAACCTGCGCGGCGAGAGACCGGCGGCGCGCAGCACGAGGATCGTCCGCTGCAGCTCGCCGACGTCCCCGAGGCTCCTGCTGTTGGAGCGCAGGTAGTCGATCGCGCTGCGTCCGCGCTTGCCGTTCTTCACGTCGCGCGGGTTGAGACCGGCGCTGGCCAGGCCGAGCGCCGACCAACCCGTCATCAAGGTGCTCGACGACTGTCCCGGGCTGCCGGCGAAGCCGCCGTCCCGGTTCTGTGAGCGACGCAGGTAGATCGCGGCGCGGACGGGCGCCGAGGCGGCAGTGGTGGCGCCCGGTGCGGCGTGAGCGACGTCGACGGACGGTGCCGGCACGCTCAATGCGGTGATGACGGCGAGACCGGCCACAACCGCCGCGACGGCTCCGCCAGCTGTGCCGCGGCGGACGGCGGGCGCCGCCCACGTCACCTCGAAGCGGCGCCGGTAGCGGCGCAGCGAGCGGACGAAGACCGGTCCGATCAGCAGGCAGAAGACGACGTTCCCGATCGCGTGGGCGATGTTGTAGGGCAACGAGGTAGCCGCGATGGCGAGATAGGTCGATAGGTCCTGCCGAGCCGCGAGCGTCCACTGGTAGACGTCCATCAGCGCGCCGAAGGCGAACCCCGCGACGCCACAGTAGATCGCCAGCTCGACGCGGCCAAGCTCGCGCCCGCGCGTGCCCCAGGCGAGCAGCGCGCCGCCGATCCCGACGCCGCCCCAGGCCGCCATCTGCCAGACCGTCCAGGGCCCCTGGCCGAGGAAGACGTTCGAGGCGATCGCGCCGATAGCGCCGACCGCGAAGCCCGGAGCCGCGCCCAGCGCGTAGCCGGCGAACAGGACGATGTCGGTCGTCGGCTTGACGTTGGGAACCGCCGCGAAGGCGAGGCGCCCGACGACGGCCAGCGCCGCCAGCACCGCCACGACGCCGACGACGCGCGCCGGAGGGCGCTTGCGCTCGTACCACGCGAAGCCAGCGGCCAGCGCGAGCGCCAGCAGCACGAAGGAGGACATCTGCCAGGTCATCGAACCAGCTCCCTTTCGATCAATTTCGCGCCCTGCTCGGGCATCAGCGCACCGCCCGCGCCGTCGAGCGCGCGCGCAACCTCGGTGGAGAAGTGCCAGCCGCCGGCGAGCAGCTCGGCCGGCGGCCCGTCGGCGATCACGACCCCGTCGCCCATCAGCACGATGCGATCGGCGAAGGCCGCGGCGAACTCGGTGTCGTGAGTCGCGACGATCAACGCCGCGCCGGCGGCCGCGAGCGCCTCGATCCGCGCCGCGAGCGCGTCCTTGTGGACGCGATCCATTCCGCGCGTCGGCTCGTCGAGGCAGACCGCGGCACAAGGCGCGTCGCCCGCCAGCACGATCTCGAGCGCCAGCCGCTGGCGCTCGCCGCCGGACAGGTCGCGCGGGTTGGCGTCGGGACGGTCGGCGAGACCGGCGGCGCTCAGCGCATCCGCGCCTGCCTCGTCGACCGCGTGCTCGTGGATCAGGTAGTCGCCCGGGTTCTGCAGCAGCAGCGCGATCTCGCCAGCACTCTCGATGCGGCCGCGAGTCGGCGCGGCAAGACCCTTGAGGTGGCGCAGCAGCGTCGACTTCCCCGCGCCGTTGCGCCCCATCAGCGCGATCCGCTCGCCGGGCTCGACGCCGAGGTCGATGCCGCGCAGGATCGCGCGCCCGTTCGCGATCTCGTGCCAGACGCCGCGCAGCTCGACGGCCTTCGCTGACCGGCGCTCGCGCCGCCGTGGCGGCGCCGGGGTCTCGCCGGCGCCGCCGTCCGGCGTCAGTCCCGCGGCACGGAGGCCGTCGCGCGCCTCCTTGACCGACCGCGGCAGCGGGCGCAGCCCGGCGAGTGAGAACAGCCGCGCGATCGGCGTCGCGAGGTTGCCGCCGTCTGCGACGGCCCAGTCGAGGTACTCGCGCGGCGAGGCGTCGCAGACGACGGCGCCGTCGGCCATCGCCAGGACGCGATCCGCCGCCGGCAGGCAGCGGTCGATCCGCTGCTCGGCGATCACGACGGCGGTCCCCCACTCCTCGTTGAGCCGGCGCAGCAGCCAGATCAGCTCGTCGCCGGCGACCGGATCGAGCTGCGAAGTCGGCTCGTCGAGCACCAGCAGCGCCGGCCGATGGACGAGCGCGGCGGCGATCGCCACCCGCTGCAGCTCACCGCCGGACAGCGTGTCGGTGCGGCGATCGAGCAGCCCGGCGATCCCGAGCGCCAGCGCGACCTCCTCGACGCCGCGCGCGATCGCGCTCGGCGACTCGCCGCGATGCTCGAGCGGCAGCGACAGCTCGGCGCGCACGCCGCCCATCACCACCTGGGTCTCGGGGTCCTGGAAGACGGTCCCGCAGACGGCGGCGAGCTCGCCGGGGCCGTGATCGCGGACGCTCATTCCGGCGACCTCGAGCTCGCCCGTCACCTCGCCGCCGTGGAAGTGCGGAACCAGGCCGCAGAGCGCGCGCAGCAGCGTCGACTTGCCAGAGCCGGACTCCCCGGCGAGCAGTGTGAAGCCGCCGGGCGCCAGCTCGAGCGTCACATCGCGCAGGGCGTATACGTCGCGCTCCGGGTAGCGGTACGAGAGCCGGTCCGCGACGACGATCGCCTGGTCAGGCACGAGCCACCCCCAGACGGGCCCCGCGACCGGCGAACGGCAGCGCCACCGCGGCGAGCAGCAGCGCGCACAGCAGCAGCTCCGGCGGGCCGAAGGCGATCTCGATCCGCGGATAGACGGCGACGCTCCCGACGCCCGCCACCTTGAAGGCGACCGCCGTCACCGCGACGGCCACCGCGGCCGCCGCGACGCGCAGGTCGTGGCGCGACCACGGCCGCCGGGCGCGCTCCGGCCGCCCGCCAACCGAATAGCCCCGCACCTCGAGCGCGGCCGCGACCTCGACGGCACGGTCGAGGGCGCCGGACAGGGCGGCGCGCGCCACCGCGAGCCGGCTCGGCGGAGCGGGCCGGCAGCGCGCCGCGTCGCCCATCCGCATCGCGTCGCGCGCGAGCACCGGCACCAGCCGCGTCGCCAGGGCCCCGGTCAGCGCCGAGCGGTAGGAGAAGCGGCGGAACAGCCGCAGCAGCTCGTCTGGATCGACGCAGGCCGAGAAGAGCCCGAACGCCATCACGATCGCCGCGACACGCAGGCCGGCCAGGCCGCCGGCGACCAGCGCCTCGAGCGTTATGTCCATGCGCCGGCCGAGGATCTCGCCACCGCGCACCAGCAGCGTGTCGCCCTCGCGGTAGACGAGCGGGTTGATCACCGCGACGAGCAGCACCAGCGGCAGCGACAGCAGCGCCGCGCGCTTGATCTCCCGCCCGACGCCCGCCATCACCCCCGCGGCGACGACAGCGCCGATCGCCGTGGCGAGCACGACTGGGTCCTCGAACAGCATGCAGGTCAGCGCCAGCGCCAGGCAGAGCGACGCCGTCGCCCCCGCCCGCGCCCTGTGCAGGGGGCTCGCGGCCGGCCGGTATGCGGGGACCGGCAACTCGCGCCGCGACGCCGTGCGGTCCGCGGATCTCACCGCGCGCCGATCCCCAGCGGCAGCTTCAAGACCTCGTCGTCGACGATCGCCACGGCGAAGGCGTTGCGCAGGTCCCGCGTTCGGAACGCGGCCGCCGCGGCGTCGACGCCCTGCTCGTCGATGCCGGTCACGAGCCAGAGCAGCTCGCGATCGGTCGGCCGCAGAGCCGCTATCAGCCCGGCGCCCGCACCGACCGAGCGGACCGACCGGCCGTCCGCGTCGAGCAGCTCGAGGGAGTCGCCGTCGTCCTCGAAGCGCGCGAACACCCCGCTGCGTCCCGGGCCGAGCTCGATGGCGCGCGCGGTGGGCTGCTGGCGTGCGGTCGCCCAGTCGGCGACGACGACGCGGGCGACGTTCTGGTTGCCGGGCGCGCCGAGCGACGCGCCGTTGGCCGGCACGTCGGCGTCGCGCAGCGTCTGCTTGACCTTGTCGCACGGCGCCGAATCCGAGTCCTGGCACTCGACCCTGACCGGAAAGCGCTTGCCGCCGAGGCCGTCGAGGAACGGCTGCGGGAACGCCCCGACGATCGCCCGCACGTGCGGCGTCGTATCCCAGTCGCGGCGATCCCACTGGACGACGTCGCCCGGCGAGGCCTCGTAGTCGGCCGCGCCCTCGTCGGCCGCGATGCCGTTGACGAAGTAGAACCAGTCGCTGGTCGCGCCCGACCCCCGGCCCGAGAGCCCGTCGATCGACTGGACGAATCCGCCGCCGAAGCGCGTCTCGACATCGGCGTTGCGCTTCAGCAGCCGCATCACCGTCTCGTCCTCGCGGATCGTCAGGTCGTTCTTCGCGAGGACGAGCTGATGGCCGAAGTCGCGTGTGACGCGCAGGTCGACGCCCGCCCCCGAACGCTCGGCCCCCGGCCCCAGCCCGCAGCCCGAGAGCGCGGCGAGTACCGCGGCCGTGAGACAGGCGAGTGCGCAACGACGGATCGTCACTTGACCGTCACCCGCTCGGAGAACGACCGGATCGTTCCCTTCTTCGACGCGAAGATCTTGTGGCGACCGCGCTCGAGTGCCAGCGTCGCGCGCCCCTGCGCGTCGGTCGTGGCCTTCCGGCCGCCGGCGTGGACCGTCGCGCCGGCGATCTCGATCGCGTCGCCGGCATCGTCGTAGCCGTGCACGGCGACCGTCAGGCGCCCGGCGTCGAACGTCGTCTCCACCGCCAGCGAGCGCTGGCAGGTGCCGTTCGAGAACTGGCTGCAGTAGAACCAGACGACGTCGTCGCCCGCGCGCAGGCGCCCGTTGCCGAACGGGCCGGTGGGGTCGGCCGCGCCGGCGGTCGCGAGCTTGTGCCCGACCTTGTAGACCCAGCCGTCCTGACCGCGATTGCGCTGACCGCGGAGCGCCTTGACGAACAGGCCGGCGCTGTCGGCGGAACGGCGGGAACAGGAGCCGTAGTCGTGGAACCCGATCCGCCCCGGCTTCGACCGAACGAGCGCGGCGAGCGAGGTCGCGGCCGCGATCCCACAGGTCCGCCTGCCGACGGTCGTGGTCGTCCGCGCGGCGCGGACCGGACCCTCGATCGCCCTGCCGCCGCGGAAGACGACCATCTGGTCGACCAGCGGCGCGCCCTTGGCCGACGCCGTAGCCGGCATTTCCACCGAACCGTGCGCGCTTGCGGCAAGCGCCGCCGCGCCAGCCAGCACCACCACGGCACTTGACACCTGAGCATTCATGGATCGCCCTTCCTCGAGGGGTTGTGCTTCGATCTCGGCCCGGGGCAGGTCTCCTGGCTCCCGGGCTCGATCGCCGCGCCTTCCCAGGTTGCCGTTGGCTACCCAGTGGCCGGCACGCGTTGCGTGCCATGCGCCGTCTTCTTCGCCCGGTCACAGTGGCGGGACCGCGCCGGATTCGCACCGGACTTCCCCAGCCACCAGGCCGTGTTTGTCGCCGACCAGCGTACACCGGCAAGTCGTAGTACGGTTCGCGCCGACAAGGGTCGGTGGTCAAGGGAAGCCGGTGAAAGACCGGCGCGGACCCGCCACTGTGACCGGGGAAGGCTCTCGCAAGCGCGAGGCGCAGCCACTGAACGGCCGTCGGCCGTTCGGGAAGGCGCGAGAGCTCGGATCCCGGAAGCCAGGAGACCTACCTCCGGCCCCAAAGCCCAAGCCCTCGGGAAAGGGGTGGCTCTTCTATGACCATCAGACGTTCTCTATCGCTCGCCGGCGTCCTCACGCTGGCTCTATTTCTCCCGGCCGCGGTCTCCGCGGCCCCAACCGCCGTCGACGTGCGGATCGAGGGGATCAACTCGACGATCTTCGACGGCCCAGTCACCACAGATGGCAAGACCGTCACCACCACGACTGGCGGCTCGCACAGCTGCGATGGCACCAACGGCGGCGCGAATCCGTCGGCGGGTGCAACGCCGATCACGGCGCTCGACGATGCGGCCATCAAGGGGGGCTTCACCTGGGACGGCACCTGGTACGACAGCTTCAGCGACTACACCACCGACCGCATCGGCCCCGACGCGGCCAATCTCGTCACGTTCCAGTTCTGGGGCCTTTTCATCAACGAGGCCTATGCCGAGGTCGGTGGCTGCCAGTTCCGGGTCAGCGCCGGAGATGAGGTGCTCTGGGCCTATGACGCCTACGCTCGCCAGCAGGGCGTTCTGTCGCTGTCGGGCGATGGCGGCACCCGACCTGGGGTGCCGGCCGCCGTACGCGTGACGAAGGCCCGTGCTGGTTCCCCTGTGGAGGGCGCCCAGATCGGATCGGAGGCCACAGCCGCGGATGGGACGGCGCAGCTCACCTTTGCCGAGCCGGGCGTCTACCGCCTGAAGGCCGAGCATCCGCAGTACGTCCGGTCGCGCGCGCTGACGATCTGCGTCGACCCGCCCGGAGCGGACGAGTGCACCTATGGCGACAAGACCGTTCCAACGGCACGTCTCGACGCCCCCACGCTGGCCAGCAGCCTGTCGCGCTTTGGCAACCGCGTGCCACTCAGCTGGCAGGGCGATGACACTGGCGGGAGTGGCATCAAGCGCTACCGCATCGAGGTGCGACGCGCCGGCAAGCCGGACTCGGCTTGGCGCATGCTCCGCACTGACACCTCGAAGACCAGCGGTCGGCTCAACGGCGCCGACGGCGTGGCCTACGAGCTGCGTGTCCGCGCCTTCGACCGGGCGAACAACGCCAGCGTGGCCGCACTCGCCACGACGATCGTCCCGTTCGACAACCTCAGCGACCGGCTGCGCTTCTCGAAGCGCGGCTGGAAGGTGCTGAGCCGTCAGGGCGCCTGGCAGCTCTCGACCAGCCGCGCCACTCGGTCCGGCGCGAGCGCGTCGCTGCGCTTCACCGGGACGAGGGCGACGATCGTGACGCGCAAGCTCCGCGAGGGCGGGCGCCTGCGGATCACGGTCGACGGCGATTCGAAGGTCGTGTCGCTGAAGGGCAGGAGCCGCTTCCGACGCACGCTCCTCGGCACCGGCAAGCTCGAGCCGGGCCGCCACGCGCTGCGCGTGACGAGCCTCGGGCGCGCGCCGGTCGAGATCGACGCGGTGGCAGTCACGCCCTGATCGCCGCGGGGGCCACAGCCGCGCGGGGCGCCTCGGCGTCCCGCGCGCCTACCCCCGCCCGAGGCGCACGACGGCATACCCGCAGCCTTGTACAATCACCGGCCGCAGCACTCTCCGAGCCGCCATCGTCTAGGGGACTAGGATACCGCCCTCTCACGGCGGAGACCGGGGTTCGAATCCCCGTGGCGGTACTCCAGAAACCCGCTCTCTGAGCGGGTTTTTGCGTTGTCAAGGCCTAGCCACGCCCGTCCAGGTGCCGGTTTGTAACAGGGGGCGCCTCAGGCCGAAACGGGTGCCGGATCGCCGCGAACCGGTGCGCCGCCGAGCGGCGCGGACGGCAGACGGCGGGTGAGCCAGAAGCCGATCAGGACGAAGATCGCGGCGCCGAAGAGGGCGCGCTTGAGGGCGTCGAGCTGTGCGTCTCCGTAGACCTCGGCCACTGCAGTCGCCTGGTCGGCCGGGAGGCCGGCGTCGCCGGCGGCCTGCTCGACGTCGGCGCGCGGGACGAACTCGAGGCCCTGCTCGGTCCGCTCGACGATCTGCCGCTGAATCTGCGGTGGTACGTCGGGGCGCTCGGCGATCGCCGTCGCGGAGGCCGTCGCAAGCCCGGAGAGCAAGATCGCGCCGATCAGCGCGGTGCCGAGCGACGCGCCGAGATTCTGCGCAGTGCCCTGCAGACCACCCGCCTCGCTCGCGCGCGTCTGCTCGACCGAGGACATGATCACGTTGCCGAGCTGGGAAGCGAGCAGCCCCACCCCCACTCCGAATGCGGCAAGCGCGATCGCGAAGCCGGTCTCGTTGATCTCATAGTCGATCGTCGCGATCAGTCCGACGGCCGACACGAGCATCCCGGCCAGGCCGATCTGGACGATCGTGCGGGGCGACAGCCGTGTCGCGAGCCGTGGCCCGCCAAGCGCGGCGATGAACATCGTCACGGAGATCGGCAGGATCGCCAGGCCCGTCTCGAGCGCGTCCTTGCCGAGCACGACCTGGAGGTAGAGCGGCAACACGAAGAAGATCCCATTCATCACCAGTTGCTGGGCGCCGAGCATCGCCAGGCCGCCGCGCAGCTGACCGACGCGCAAGATGTCCGGTCGCAGAAGCGGCTCACGCTCCGCCCGCACGCGACGTTCGCTCCAGCGCAGGAAGGCGGTCATCAGGACGGCGCCGATCGCGACCAAGAACGGAACCGCCGAAAAGCCGAGCGGCGTGATCTCGGTACCAGCGATGGTCAGCGCGCCCTTCGGCTCGATCAGCCCCCACTGCGGGATGCGCAGCACTCCGAAGACCATCAGACCCATGCCTGACGCCGACAGCACGGCGCCGACGACGTCGAGCGCCGGCCGCGGCTTCACGGGCGGCGCGTCCTTGATCACCCGCAGCGCCGCCAGAACACCCGCGATGACGACCACCTCACCGGCGAAGACGTAGCGCCAGGTGAAGGTCTCGGTCACCCAGCCGCCGATCAGCGGTCCGGCGGCCACCCCAGCCGCCGCAATGCCGCCGATGATGCCGTAGGCCAGCGCGCGGTCGGACCCGCTGTAGTTGCGCGCGGTCAGGGACGCGATCGCTGGGATCACCATCGCCGCGCCGATCCCCTCGAGCCCGGACCAGCCCAGGATCAGCACCGTCGCGTTGGGGCTCAGCGCGGTCGTGAGCGACCCAGCGGCGTAGACGACCATTCCGATCGCGAACGTCCGCCGGCGGCCGAGGATGTCGCCGAGCTTGCCGCCGGTCAGCATCAGTCCCGCCATCACGAGCGTGTAGAGCGTGATCGCCAGCTGAACCTGGGAGACCGTGGTGTCGAGATCGGCGACGACGTCGGAGATCGCGACGTTCATCACGGTCGTGTCGAGCACCATGACGAACTGCGCCGCGGCGAGAACCAGGATCGGCAGCCACTTCTTCACGGCGCGAGACTATTGCGCTCAGTGCGCTTCAGGCGAGCAAGTGGGCGATCGGCACGTCGAGCGCCTCCGCCAGGCGGGCGACGGTGCTGATCCGCGGATCGCGGCTGCCGCTCTCGTAACGGGATATATCCGCCATCTGGATGTTCGCGCGCGCGCCAAGCTGTTCCTGGCTCAGGCCAAGCTCCTTGCGCCGCCGGCGCAGATTCTCCGCAAAGGAAACGACTACGTCTCTAGACATCCGGCGCGATGGTCGCCGTTTTGGGCCAATAACGCCATGTCGTCAAAAACAAGGCCGATCGGCACCTCATGCGCCAGTTGGCTCTGGCGCGACTGGCACTGGAGGCGAAGGATGCGACTGTGGACGATCCTCTTCCCATTTTCGGATCGAACCTTCGCAAGGCTCGCTTGGCCCGCGGCCTTAGCCAGGAGCGGCTCGCGCACCTGTGCGGACTCAACATGACCCATGTGGCCCGCATCGAGCGCTCCGAGCGCGAGCCGGGCGTTCGCACGGTCGCCAAGCTCGCCCGCGGTCTCGACGTGCGCGCCTCGGTCCTGTTCGACGGCCTCGAGGGCCGCGACTCCTGAGAACCGCGGGCTAGAGTTCGCGGCCATGCGCCGAGCGACCGCGAAGGCCCGCGCCGCCCGACCATGGTCGTGGGACGAAGTCCGCCTGCGGACGCTCGCGATCTACCGCTCGGACAGCGACGAGCGCGAGCGCACGGCGGTGCTGGTCTGGCAGGGCGACGACCCGCGCGTGACGATCGGCGGCGCGATGCCGGCGCTGCTCGCCGTGACCGTCGACGCGGAGGAGGAAGCCGGCGCCGACAACGTCATCGCGATCGCCGGCTTCGACTCGCTGGAGGTCGCGCGCGCCCGCTGCGTCGAGTGGGCCGGCGCGGGCACTGAGGCGGGCTGGGACTCACTTGGCGAGGCCGCCCAGGTCGGCGTCTACGCGGCGATCCGCGAGCCCGGCTTCGCGGGCGGCTAGCCGCGCTGGCGCGTGACGGCTCGCTCGAGCTGGGTGATCCGCTCGCCGAGCTCGTCGAGCTTCGTCAGCACCGCGTCGTCGCCCGAACCACCGGTCGCCGCCGGGACCGCCGGCGCGGCCGACAGCTCCGTCCCCCGGGCGTCATGCTGCCAGCGGCCGACGAAGCGCTGCGCGATAGCGCCGGTGAGGACCGCCAGGAATCCCGCGCCCATCACCATGATCGCCATCGCCAACGCCTTCCCGGTCTCGGTCGTCGGGACGATGTCTCCGTAGCCCGTGGTCGTGACGGTCGTCACCGCCCAGTAGAGGCCGTCGCCAACGTCGACGTCGGGCTCGAGCTCGGCGAACGCCAGGCCGCCGAAGCCAACCGTCAGCAGCGTCAGGATCGCGACGTTGCGCAAGCCCTCGGTGGTCGTCACGCCCTCGGCGAGCCGGCGCGCGACGCGGCCGCGCAGCAGGCGCACGGTACGGAATAGGTCGAGCCCCTCGAATGCCGGCAGCGTCAGCACGACGATCACCGGGGTCATCGGGCGCCGGCGCAACCACCCGCCACGATCGCTAGAGACCGCGAGCATCGTCACCAGCTCGGCCGCGAAGACTGCCCAGCAGAGCCAGTTGGCGATCCCTAGCGCCGTCTCGAGGCCATCCGAGAGGTCGAAGGCGCGCGCGATCACCACCGGGGCGGTGACCAGCGCCGCGACATAGGTCACGCCGTCGAATATGCGTTGCAGGCGTTGCTCCAGCGGGCGTTCCACGTTCACTGGTTCGACGCCGGTCCTCCACATCCTCAGGAGCCCCTTCACATCGCTTTCACGCGACCGTCACCGACCGGTCACAGCGGTCCGCGCGGCGCGTTGCACGATCGCCCCATGAACGACGAGACGATCGAGACGATCAGCCGCCACATCCGCGTGGCATTCATGGCAGCGGTCACCGCCGGAATGCTCGCCCTGACCTTCGAGCACGCCCGCCGCGGGCTGCCCGCGTTTCCGACGGTCGCGGTCTACGCGCTGACCGCCGGGTTCGGGCTGGAGTTCTTGCGAGCGGAGCGGTCGGTCCGTTAGATTTGAGTCGATGGACAAACGTCGGTCCGACGTCCTCAAAGCCTCTCCGCGGATGTTCGAGTCGAACCTGCTCGACAGGCTGTCGCGCGTCCATCCCGTGGTCCCGCTCGTCATCTTCATCCCGGCGATCGCCGTGCTGTTCGCGCTCGGCCAGGAGGGCACGCCGCCGCTCGAGGTGACCGTCTGGATCGCCGGCGGCTGGATCTTCTGGACGCTGACCGAGTACTGGCTGCACCGGCTCGTCTTCCACTTCGAGCCCGAGGACGGGATCGGCGCCCGCCTGCACTGGATCATCCACGGCGTCCATCACGACCATCCCAACGACCCGATGCGGCTCGTGATGCCGCCGTCGGTCAGCGTCCCGCTCGCGCTCGGCTTCTGGGCGCTCTTCCACTGGGCGATCGGCGGCCAGAGCGCCGACCTGTTCGCCTGCGGCTTCCTCGTCGGCTACCTGGCCTACGACATGACGCACTACCACCTCCACCACCACACCCCGCGCACCCGCCTCGGCAAGCACTTCTACGAGCTCCACATGCGCCACCACTTCCAAGACCACACCCGCGGCTTCGGCGTCGCCGCCCCCTGGTGGGACGTCGTCTTCCAGACCCGCCTCCGCCGCCGCAAGCCCCACGCCTAGCGCGGCAACTGTCGCTCTTCTGTCGCAGAGTCGTTACACAACTCTGCCCACAGGCAGAGGCGGATCGTGCAGCATATCTGCATGCACTCTCCCGCCGTCCGCGAACACGCCCTCCAGCTCGTCCGCTCGGGCCTCAACGACTGCGAGGTCGCCCGCCGTACCGGCATCTCCCGCACGACGATCCGCGACTGGCGCCGGCCGCGCTATCGGCCGCGAGGTCCTGTCCGCTCGCCTTGCCCGCGCTGCTGGTCGCCGTCCCTTCACATGTCGTTTGAACCGGAGGACTACGCCGAGCTGCTGGGCCTCTATCTCGGCGACGGTCACGTCGTTCAGCTTGCACGCACCTGCAGATTCAGGCTCTTCCTCGACTCCCGACACACCGAGATCGTCTTGCAATCACGCGCCCTGCTGAGACGGTGCTTCCCGCATCACGCCGTCGGAACGGTCCTCGGGCACGAAGGCCGCATGACAGTCCTCTCCGTCCACTCGTCCCATATGTGCTGCGTCTTCCCTCAGCACGGGCCGGGAATGAAGCACACGCGAGCCATTCGCCTCGAGGCCTGGCAGAAGACGCTCGTCGGCCGCGCGCCCTGGCATCTCCTGAAGGGACTCATCCGCAGCGATGGCTGCTCGTTCATGAATCGCACCGGCCCTTACGAATATCTGTCGTACGGGTTCAGCAACCATTCGACCGACATCATCGATCTGTTCTGCGAAACATGCGACGCATTAGGACTGGAGTACCGTCGCTATGCGCGCGCGGTAAGGATCAACCGACGATCGAGCGTTGCTCGTCTTGAGGCCAAGATCGGCGTGAAGCGCTAAGTTTCCCGCCCCACGCGGATGTGGCGGAATCTGGTAGACGCGCGGGCTTCAGGTGCCCGTGTCCTTCGGGACGTGGAGGTTCGAGTCCTCTCATCCGCACTTGCAGGCCGGCCTCACCAGCACTCGATGAGCGATCCCAACCAGCCCGGCGAGTCGGCGTACGCCAGTGCCGGGGTCGACTACGCGACGCTCGACGCGGGCAAGCGGCTGGCGCTGACCGCGGCGCTGAGCACTTCGGGCGCCCTCGCGGCGCATGGCGGCAAGGCGCTCGACGTGTCGCGCGGCGAGCCGGCGTTCGTCTTCGAGCTCGGCGACCGCACGCTGGCGTTCGTGATGGAGGGACTCGGCACCAAGGCCGTCGCGTCGCGCCTGGTCGCCGAGCAGCTCGGCCTCAACCGCTTCGACGCCGTGGCCTACGACACGGTCGCGGCGATCGTCAACGACCTGATCTGCGTCGGCGCGCTGCCGCTGGTCGTCAACGCCTACTTCGCGACCGGCTCCTCCGACTGGTACCGCAAGAGCGAGTGGCACGCGGCGCTCGTCGAGGGCTGGAGCCGCGCCTGCGCCGACGCCGGCGCGACCTGGGGCGGCGGCGAGTCGCCGTCGCTGCCCGGGCTGGTCAACAGCGAGGACATCGAGCTCGCCGGCAGCGCCGTCGGCGCGATGCCGGAGGGACGCGAGCCGGTGCTCGGGCAGGACCTCTCCCCCGGCGACGAGATCGTGATGGTCGCCAGCAGCGGCCTGCACGCCAACGGCGCGTCGCTCGCCCGGCTGATCGCCGATCGCCTGCCCGACGGCTACGCCACGCCGCTTCCGAGCGGCCGCGCCTACGGCGACGCGCTGCTCGACCCGTCGATCCTCTACGCCAAGCTCGTCGGCGCGCTCGCCGAGGCGGACACGCCGGTCAGCTACTACAGCCACGTCACCGGCCACGGACTGCTGAAGCTGATGCGACCGAGCCGCGACCTGACGTACCGGATCACCGCGCTGCCGCCGGTGCCGGAGATCCTCGCCTTCCTCGCCGAGCAGTCCGAGATGGACGCCCACGCCGCCTACAGCACGCTCAACATGGGCAGCGGCTTCGCCGTGTACACCGGCGCCGGAACGGGCAGGCAGGTCGTCGAGATAGCGGAGGGCCTCGGCCACGAGGCGCTGATCGCCGGTCGGGTCGAGGACGGACCGCGCCAGGTGATCGTCGAGCCGATCGGCGTCGTGTACGCCGACGCCGAGCTCGATCTCAGTCCCGACACGGCCTGACCCCGCACCGCCAATAGACTCGCGGCGAGACTACGAAAGGAACGCCAGTGGCTTACGAGGTACCTGATCTTCCGTACGACTACGCGGCACTCGAGCCGCACATCGACGAGGCGACGATGCGTGTCCACCACGACAAGCATCATCAGGCCTACGTCGACAAGGCCAACGCGGCGCTGGAGGGCACCGACTGGGCCGACAAGCCGATCGAGGACGTGATCGCCAACCTCGCCCAGCTGCCGGAGGACATCCGCGGCCCGGTGCGCAACAACGGCGGCGGCCACTACAACCACTCGCTCTTCTGGCCGACGATGAGCCCCGACGGCGGCGGCGCCCCCGACGGCGATCTCGGCGCCGCGATCGACGCGGCCTTCGGCTCGTTCGACGACTTCAAGGAGAAGTTCGAGGCCGCCGGTGTCGGCCAGTTCGGATCCGGCTGGGCCTGGCTCGTCGTCGATGGTGGCTCACTCGCCGTGACGAGCACGCCCAACCAGGACAACCCGCTCAGCTCTGGCAAGACGCCGCTGATGGGCAACGACGTCTGGGAGCACGCCTATTACCTGAAGTACCAGAACAAGCGCCCGGCGTACCTCGAGGCGTGGTGGAACACCGTCGACTGGTCCGTCGTCAGCGAGCGCTACAGCGCCGCCATCGGCTGATCGGCCAGAGGTCGCGCTACTTTCGCGACAATGTTCGTGTTCATAGGGCGGGACGGAAACGATTCCGTCCCGCTCGCGCGTTAACTCATCCCCGTACGGCAGGAGCTTCATGTCGCCCAGCATCCGTTCGATCGTCCTCGCGCTCGTCCTCGGCGCACTGCTCATCCCCGCCACCGCGCAAGCGAGTCCGAGCCAGATGTCGATCATGATGGACGACGATCTGCTCGTGTATCGCACCGACAGCACGGCCGCGCGCGCGCTCACGCAGATGAAGTCCCTCGGCGTGGACACGGTCCGCGTCACGGTGCTCTGGGAGACGGTCGCGGAGTTCGCGCGATTCCTGAAGGCCGACATCGCCAAGCTCAAGGGCGAGAAGTACACGCGTGCCCGCGAGGCGGCACGGCGCCAGAACAAGCGCTTCAAGCCCGCCAACCCGTCGACGTACCCGATCCGCAACTGGGATCGCTACGACAACCTCGTGCGTGCCGCCACCGACCGCGGGATCCGCGTGTACTTCAACGTCACCGGTCCCGGTCCGACGTGGGCGCACGCCAAGAAGCCGAAGGGATCCACCGCGTCGCAGCGGACCTTCAAGCCCAAGGCGCGCGAGTTCAAGCTGTTCGTGACCGCGGTCGGCAAGCGCTTCAGCGGCGCCTACCGCGACGAGAACGCCTCGCGATCGCTGCTGCCGCGCGTGAGCATGTGGTCGCTGTGGAACGAGCCCAACCAGGGCGGCTGGCTGTCGCCGCAGTGGGAGAACGGCAGGCCGGCCTCGCCCGCGATCTTCCGCAAGCTCTACCAGCAGGGCTACGCAGGCCTCGTCTCGACCGGCCACCGCGCCGACAACGACATCATCCTCCTCGGTGAGACGGCGCCGCTGGGCACCGACGCGAAGACCGGCAAGTCGCCGATGCGGCCCAAGCAGTTCATCCGCGAGCTGTTCTCCGGCGACCTCGGGGCCGGGCTGCCGGCGACCGGCTTCGCCCATCACCCCTACACGAAGAACATCGCGCCGACGGTGCGCGATCCCCACCCGGACTCGGTGACGATGGCGAACGTGTCCGAGCTCGGGACCCTGCTCGACGAGATGTCGGCCCGGACCGGCGGCAAGGTCGCGGCCGGCCTGCCGCTGTTCATGACCGAGTACGGCTTCGAGACCAACCCGCCCGATCCGTTCTCGGGGGTGAGCGCCCCGCTGCAGGCCAAGTACAACACGCTCGGCGAGTACCTCGCCTACCTCAACCCGCGGATCGCCTCGCAGGCGCAGTTCCTGCTCGCCGACGTGCCGCCGGTGAAGGGCAAGCCGAAGACCTCCAAGAGCTACTGGTTCACCTACCAGTCCGGGCTGTACTACCAGCGCGGCCAGCCCAAGGCGGCGGCGTACTCCTACGCGTTCCCGTTCGTCGCGACGGCGACCCCGACCGACCCGGTGACCGGCCAGCCGAACGCGCACCTGTGGGGCCAGCTGCGCTTCCAGGCCACGGGCGTCGCGGACTCCGTCCAGATCCAGTGGAAGCCGACCGACGGCTCGGCCGACTGGGTCACGGTCGGCGATCCGGTCCCGACCGACCCGCTCCGCGGCTACTTCGAGGCCGACCGCACCGCACCGGTCGCCCTGCCCGGGTTCTGGCGCGCGATCTGGCTGGACGCCAACGGCGCCGTCGGGCAGTACACCGGCCCCTCGGACGGTCTGTCCTAGACGAACTCGGTGATCGCGCGGTGCCGGCGTCGTGCCGGCGCCGCGCGGTCGCTGTGCGCTCCGATCAGGCGCGGGTGAAGCGGCGCCCGGCAACCGGCGAGGCGTCCTCGTCGATCGCGAGCGCGGCGAGCACGTCGTCGCCGCCGCCGTTGGCGGCGACCTCGGCCTTCTCGAGCGCGGCGAGGCGCTCGGGCGTCATCGCCGTCTCGTCCTCGTTGGCCGCCAGCCACGCCGCGCCCTCGGCGGCGGCACGCTCGTCGACGTCGATGCGCTTGGAGGTCGCGTACTTGTCGATCTCCTCAAAGAGCACGTCGACAAGCTGCTCGGTCGGCACCTTCCTGAGCGGCTTGCCGCGGCTGAAGATCAGCCCCTCGTTCTTGGCCCCCGTGATGCCGAAGTCCGCGTGCGACGCCTCGCCGATGCCGTTGACCGCGCAGCCGAGCACGGCGACCTCGATCGGATCGTCGTAGGCCTCCAGGCGGCGCTCGATCTCCATCACGACCGTGTCCATGTCGAACTGCAGGCGCCCGCACGTCGGGCAGGCGATGAGGACCGGGCCGCGCTCGCGCAGCTGCAGCGCCTTGAGGATCTCCCAGGCGACCTTGACCTCCTCCTCGGCATGAAACGTCGACAGGCTGATGCGGATCGTGTCGCCGATGCCGTCGGCCAGCAGCGTGCCCAGGCCGACCGCCGACTTCAGGCTGCCCGACCACTTCGTCCCCGCCTCGGTGATGCCGAGATGCAGCGGATGATCGATCTTCTCTGAGAGCAGGCGGTTGGACGCGATCGTGTTGGGCACGTTCGTGGACTTGATCGACACCTTGAAGTCGTGGAAGTCCAGGCGGTGCATGAGCTCGACGAACTCCGTGGCGGCGGTCGTCAGGGCCTCGACCGGGTTGTCGCGCTCCAGGACGTGCAGGTGCTTGGGCAGCGAGCCGGAGTTCACCCCGATCCGCATCGGCGTGCCGGCGGCCTTCGCGCGCGCGACGACCTCGGCGACCTTGTCCGGGCCGCCGATGTTCCCCGGGTTCAACCGGATGCAGTGCGCCCCGGCGTCGATCGCCTTGAGCGCGAGGGTGTGGTTGAAGTGGATGTCGGCGATGATCGGGATCGGCGACTGCACCACGATCGTCTTCAGCGCCTCGATGTCCTGATCGCGCGGCACCGCGACACGCACGATGTCCGCACCGGCCTCGGCGACCTTGTGGATCTGATCCATCGTCGCCGCGAGGTTCGCGGTCTCGGTCTTCGTCATCGTCTGCACCGCAACCGGCGCGCCGCCGCCCACGGGAACCTTGCCGACCATGATCTGTCGCGCTGAGGCCATGCACCCATTCTACGAGGCACCCTGGCGTGCCCGATCACCCGCGTCGGCGAATACGGTTCGCGTCGATGCAGTTCGTCTTCGCCTAC
>DASQKP010000016.1:0-68399 GCA_035630455.1 Thermoleophilaceae bacterium | reverse complement strand
ACGCGAGCTGGGTTCAGAACGTCGTGAGACAGTTCGGTCCCTATCTGCCATGGGCGTTGGAGAATTGAGAGGAGTCGTCCCTAGTACGAGAGGACCGGGATGAACGGACCTCTGGTGTACCAGTTGTCCCGCCAGGGGCATTGCTGGTTAGCTACGTCCGGATGGGATAACCGCTGAAAGCATCTAAGCGGGAAGCCCACCTCGAGATGAATTCTCCCATCTCCTTGAGAGAGTAAGAGCCCTGGAAGACCACCAGGTGATAGGCCGGATGTGTAAGCGCGGTGACGTGCTCAGCAGACCGGTACTAATTGCTCGAGGGCTTGACGGATTTGATTTCCCCCTGCTTAGGCTAGGGGAAGGGGTGATCCCCCAGATGTTTGGCTAGCTGTGCGGTTTTGAGGGTCCGACGTTTGTTGGACCTATGCGGGAGTGGTAGTCAAGAGCCACTCTCGTTACGGCTTTCGGTGGCTTTGCGAGGGGGAAACACCTCTTCCCATTCCGAACAGAGCAGTTAAGCCCCTCTGCGCCGATGGTACTTGGCTTGAAAGGGCCTGGGAGAGTAGGTCGCCGCCGATTCTTGACTCAGAGCGGGCCGTCCACCGAGTGGGCGGCCCGCTCCTTTTGACTCCGCTGACTCGATTCCAATCCGGCTCGAATAGACATGTCAACGCTTGCGATAGTCCTGATCATTGCGGCGCTAGTCGTGTTGACGCTGCTCGTAGCGGCGACGGTCGCCGTGCGCCGGCGGATGGCGAGCGGACAGGCTGACTATGCCCGGCATCTCGCCGCGGCCGACCACGCGCTGGAGGCTGCACGCGCCAGCGATCGTGGCTGGGACCGCGCGGTGATGGAGGATGTCGTTCGGACCGCGCTCAACGAGCATCGTCCCGGGTGGGACTTCCGCTCGCTCGACCTCGTTCTGGTCGACGATCGGCCTGGAGTGCACCAGGACCGCGCCCACTTCAGCGCCGCCGACGGCGACGACGAAGTGCTGGTGGTGCTGACGCGCGGCGAAGCCGGCTGGACGGCGGGCGAGGTCCGCTGAACGGCGTGCAGGTCCTCGCACCGGCATCCGAGCTGGTCGAGGGGTTCCTGCCCGAGACGGATCTCGAGCGACGTCTCGCCGAGGATCCTGTCGTGCTGCGCGGACTGGCGTGGGGCGAGCCGCGGGCGGGCCATCCGGAGGGCCCGGTCGGCCGGCATGTCGCCGATCTGCTCGAGACGATCGACGCCTGGGGCGAGCGCGGCCAGCGGCGCCACGACCTGCGTTTCATCGCGCTGATCCACGACGCGCTCAAGTACAAGGTTCGGGACTGGCTGCCGCATCACGGGCCGAACCATCATGCCGCGCGAGCGCGGCGCGTGGCCGAGAGCTACGTCGAAGACGAGGCGCTGCTGGCGACGATCGAGCTGCACGACCGTCCGTACGGGATCTGGCGCCGGATGCGCCGGACCGGCAAGTTCGACGACCGCGCCTTTCGCGCAATGCTCGAGCGGGTGCCCGATCGCGGGCTGTTCCTGCGCTTCGTCGAGCTCGACGGCTCGACCGAGGGCAAGAACCCCGAGCCGATCGAGTGGTTCAAGGGCGAGCTCGAACGACGCAACCTGACGCCACGGCAGTAGCCGAGGGGTACGAGGGGGCCGCGTCGCCGCAGCGGTCGCGAACGCGGGGGGCCAGGCGGGCGGGGGTGGGCTCGGGGTCGAGCGCCATCACGCCGCCGTCCTCGTCGACGCCGTACTCGCCGAGCGTCGAGAACTCGACGATCAGGTCGACGCGGGCCAGGATCTGCTGTCGGAGCCGGGGGAACATGTGTTCGTAAACTTAGGCGGGCCGGCGGACGGACCGCTAGGGCGTGCAACGTACCTTGCAAACCCGGAATGGGCGAGGACCGAATCCGCTCTAAGCTCGGCTGAGCTCACTGGCAGGGGATCGCCACGGCGAAACGAAACCTCACGAGAGATGGGCTTCGCTACCCTCTCACGGCCGTCGACTCTTCCGAGCTGGACGGACCCACGCATGGAGAAATTCATCATCGAAGGCGGTCAGCCGCTGTCCGGCACGCTCGTGCCTGCCGGGAACAAGAACGCCGCCCTGCCGGTGTTGGCCGCGACCCTGCTCACTCGCGAGGAGGTCGTGCTGCGCAACATCCCGCGCATCCGCGACGTCGAGGCGATGGTCGACCTGCTGCGTCAGCTCGGCGCCGAGGCCGAGTGGCGCGAGGACAACGTGATCGCGATCTGCGCCGCCGACGTGCGCGAGACGACCGTCGACACGGCGATCGCCGAGCGCATCCGCGCCTCCTTCCTGGTCGCCGGTCCGCTGCTCGCGCGCTTTGGCCGGGCGACGATGCCGCCGCCCGGCGGCGACGTGATCGGCCGCCGCCGGCTCGACCCGCACCTCGATGCCTTCCGCGCCCTGGGCGCGACCGTCCGCTCCGGCCGCACCTACGACATCGAAGCTCCGAACGGCCTCTGCGCCTGCGACTTCTTCATGGACGAGCCGTCGGTGATGGCGACCGAGAACGCGCTGATGGCCGCCGCCCTGACCTCCGGCTCGACGGTGATTCACAACGCCGCATCCGAGCCGCACGTCCAGGATCTGGCTCGCCTGCTGCTCGCGATGGGCGTGCGGGTCGAGGGAATCGGCTCGAACGTGATCGTCGTCCACGGCCAGGAGGAGCTCGGTGGCGCCGACTTCACGATCGGCCCCGACTACATCGAGATCGGCAGCTTCATCGCGCTCGCGGCCTGCACCGGCGGCGAGCTGCGGATCAAGGACGCCGCGCCGGACGACCTGCGCATGACGCGGCTCGCCTTCGAGCGGCTCGGCTGCGAGATCGTCGTCGAGGGCGAGGACATCCTCGTCCCGGCCGGACAGCAGCTGCGCGTCCGCGACGACGAGGGCGACGCCGTCTCGAAGATCGAGGACGGGCCCTGGCCCGCTTTCCCCGCCGACCTGACGTCGATCGCGCTCGCGATGGCGACGCAGGCGGAGGGCATGGTGCTGATCCACGAGAAGATGTTCGAGAACCGCTTGTTCTTCGTCGACAAGCTCGTCTCCATGGGTGCTCGGGTGATCGTCTGCGACCCGCACCGCGCGGTCGTCAGCGGCCCGAGCCGGCTTCACGGCGAGCGCATGGAGAGCCCGGACATCCGGGCCGGCATGGCGATGCTCATCGCCGCGCTGTGCGCCGACGGAACCTCGGAAATCGGCAACGTGCGCCAGATCGACCGCGGCTACGAGCGGATCGAGGAGCGCCTCCGGGCGCTCGGCGCGCGGATCGAGCGTGTCCCCCCGCGAGGCGTCACCCCACAGGGTGAGCCGCTTCCCGTCTAGGCTGCGCGTCACACCGCCGAGGAGGGGACGGTCGTGATCCACCCGATACCAGCGGGCACGCGTGACGTGCTGCCCGACGAGATGCGCGAGCTGCGCGCGATCGACGAGCGCCTGCGCTCGAGCTTCGCCGACGCCGGATACGGCGAGGTCTGGACGCCGATGGTCGAGTACGAGGAGGTGCTGAGCGTCGGTGACGACTCGGCCGCGTACAGGATGTTCGACGACCAGGGCAAGGTGCTGGCGCTGCGCTCCGACATGACGGTGCCGATCGCGCGCGTCGTCGCCACCCGCTTCCCGGAGTCCGAGCGCGAGCTGCGGCTCTGCTACTCGGCGCACGCCTACCGCACCGTCGGTCACCGGACCGGCCAGCAGCGCGAGTTCCTGCAGAGCGGCATCGAGCTGATCGGCGTTCCCGGTCCCGCGGGCGAGGCCGAGGTGGTGACGCTGGCGCTGAGTGCCCTGGCGAACGCCGGACTGGCCCGCCACCGGATCGGCGTCGGCGACGGCGCGCTCTACCGCCGCCTGCTCGAAGCGCTGGAGGTGCCGGAGGACAGCTACCGCGAGCTGCTTGGCTGTCTGACGCGACGCGACATGGTCGGCCTGGAGCTGCGGGTCGACGCGCTCGGGTTGGCGCGCGACGCGCGCGACCTGCTCGTCGAGCTGCCCGACCTGCGCGGCGGCCCCGAGGTGCTGGAGCGCGCCGACGGGCCGGCGGGCGAGGCGCTCGCGAGACTGCGCGAGCTGTACGCGGCGCTGGAGGCGCGCGGCGTCGCCGACCGGGTGATCCTCGACCTCGGCCTGGTGCGCGACCTCGGCTACTACACCGGCGCCGTCTTCGAGCTGTACGACCCGGCGGTCGGCTTCGCGCTCGGCGGCGGCGGACGCTACGACGACCTGATCGGCCGCTTCGGCGCCCCGCGGCCGGCCTGTGGCATCGCGTTCGACGTTCAGCGCGTCCACGTCGCCCAGGCGGCGGAGGAGGGGCAGCGATGAGCGCGACAGGCCTGACGATCGCGGTACCGCGCGGCGCGCTGATGGGCGGCACGCTCGACCTGCTCGACGGGCTCGGCGTCGACACCGCCGAGGTGCGCTCGAACGACCGCAAGCTGCTGTTCGAGGAGGCCGGCATCGTCACGATGCGCCCGAGCGACGTGCCGACCTACGTCGAGCACGGCGCCGCCGACATCGGGATCACCGGCAAGGACGTGCTGCTGGAGGCGCCCGAGCGCGAGGTCTACGAGCTGCTCGACCTCGGCTATGGCCGTTGCGAGATGGTCGTCGCGCGGCGCAGCGGCGACGACGCGATGGGCGAATCGCTGCGCCGTCTCGGACGGGTGCGGATCGCGACGAAGTACACGCGGATCGCCGCCGAGCACTTCGCGCGCACCGGCCGCCAGGTCGAGCTCGTGGCGGTCAAGGGGTCGGTCGAGCTGGCGCCGCTGACCGGGATGGTCGACGGCATCGTCGACCTGACGGCCACCGGCAAGACGCTTGCCGAGAACGGGCTCGAGGTGGTGGAGGAGATCGTCACGTGCACCGCCCGGCTGATCGCGAACCCGGTCGCGCACAAGCTGAAGGCCGCCGAGATCGACGCTGTCGTGCAGGCGCTGCGCGGAGCGACGTCGTGAGGCAACACGACTTCGGACCGACCGCGACCGCCAGCGAGATCCGGGCACTGACGCCGGATCCGCGCAACGTCGAGGACGGCGTGCGCGAGATCGTCGCGCGGGTGCGCGCCGGCGGCGACGTCGCCGTATGCGAGCTGACCGCCGAGATCGACGGCGCGATCGTCACACCGGGCCGGCTGCGGGTCGAGCCCGCCGCGTTGACGGCGGCCGTGGAGTCGCTCGACGTCGCTGTGGCGGACGGCCTGCGCACAGCGATCGCCAACGTGACCGCTGTCGCTGAGGACCAGCTGCGGGGGCGCAAGGCAACCGACCTGCCGGACGGCCAGGTGATCGACGTCGAGGAGCTCGCCGTACGTCGCGCAGGCGTCTACGCGCCGGCGGGGCGCGCCCCCTACCCGTCTTCGGTCGTGATGGCCGCCGCGACGGCCCGAGCGGCTGGGGTCGACGAGATCGCTGTCTGCGCTGGCCCGTCGTCACCGGATGGCGAGATCGATCCGGCGATCCTCGCCGCCTGCGCGCTCTGCGGCGTCGATGAGGTCTACCGCGCCGGCGGGGCCCAGGCAATCGCCGCGCTCGCCTACGGAACCGAGACGGTCGCGCCGGTCGACGTGATCGCCGGACCGGGCGGGCCCTGGGTCCAGGAGGCCAAGCGCCAGGTGTTCGGAATCGTCGGGATCGACGGGATCGCCGGCCCGAGCGAGCTGGTGGTCGTCAGCGACGGCGACGCGGACGCGGAGCTGTTGGCGCTCGACCTGCTCGCCCAGGCCGAGCACGGCCCCGACAGCCTCGTGGTCGCCATCTCGCAGGACCCCGACATGCTCGAGCTGATCTCGGTGGCGGTGCAGCGCCTGGTCGTCGACCGGCCGTCGGTCCAGGACGCGCCGCTCGCGCTGGTGCACAGCGAGACGATCCAGGACGCCGTCGCGCTCGCCGACGAGATCGCCCCCGAGCACCTGCAGCTCGTCGGGCCGCTGGCCGAGGAGCTCGCCGATCGCGTGCGTGCAGCCGGCTGCGTCTTCGTCGGCCCGGCGGTCGCGACCGCCTTCGGCGATTACGTCACCGGCTCCAACCACATCCTGCCCACGGGAGGGGCGGCACGGTTCCAGAGCGCCGTCTCGCCGGCCACGTTCCGGCGCCGGATGGCTCGCGTATCCTTTGCCCCCGGGGCCGCCGCCCGCCTGGCCGCGAAGGGCGCCCCGCTGGCCCGCGCCGAGGGCTTTCCCGTTCACGCCGAGTCCATGGAGCGCCGCGCTTGACCCGTAGCGCAGACATCTCACGCAGCACCAAGGAGACCTCGATCGAGCTGTCGCTGGCGCTCGACGGCGACGGCTCCGGCACGCGCTCGACCGGCGTCGGCTTCTTCGATCACCTGCTCGACGCCGTGGCCCGCCACGGCCGGCTCGATCTCGACGTCAAGGTCGACGGCGATCTCGAGACGGGACCGCACCACACCGTCGAGGACACCGGGCTGGTGTTCGGTCGCGCGCTCGACGAGGCGCTCGGCGACCGCGGTGGGATCCGCCGCTACGGCCATGCCGTAGTGCCGATGGACGAGGCGCGCGCGAGCTGCGCGCTCGACGTCTCCGGACGCCCCTTCACCGCCTTCGAGGCGGATCTGCCCGCCGAGGCGATCGCCGACTTCGACTCGGATCTAGCGGAGGAGTTCTTCCGCGCCGTCGCCAACAGCGCGAAGCTGACGCTGCACGTCACCGTCGAGCGCGGCAGCAACACCCACCACATGGTCGAGGCGGCGTTCAAGGCGTTCGCCCGCGCGCTGCGCGAGGCGGTCTCGATCGACCCGGACGAGACGGGAATTCCATCGACCAAGGGATTGCTGTGACCGCCGGGCCGACGATCGCGATCCTCGACTACGGGATGGGCAACCTGCGTTCCGCGGAGAAGGCGTTCGAGCACGTGGGCGCGAGCGCGCCGATCACGCGCGAGCACGACGTTGTGCGGGCAGCGGATGGCGTCGTCCTGCCCGGCGTCGGCGCGTTCCCGACGGCGATGGCCGCCGTCCGCGAGCGCGGCTTCGACGGCCTGCTGCGTGAGCGCCGCGCGGCCGGCGTGCCGATCCTCGGCATCTGCCTCGGCATGCAGCTGCTCTACGACGGCAGCGAGGAGCACGGCGGGGCGGAGGGGATCGGGCTGCTGGCGGGCCAGATGGAGGCGCTCGACGCTCCCGGCCTGAAGGTGCCGCACATCGGCTGGAACGCGGTCTCCTGGCGCCAGACGAGCGACATCTCCGACGGGCTGTCGGACCCCTGCGCCTTCTACCACGTGCACTCCTACGCGAAGCGGGCTGTAGACAGCGACGAGGTCGTCGGCGTCGCCTCCTACGGCAGCGAGTTCGCCAGCGTCGTCGCCGCCGACGGTGTCTACGGCACCCAGTTCCATCCCGAGAAGTCCGGCCCCGACGGCCTGCGGCTGCTGCGCAACTTCGCGGCGCGCTGCCGGGCGGGGGCGCCGGCCGCCGCATGATCCTCCTGCCGGCGGTCGACATCCGCGACGGCAAGGCCGTTCGCCTGCGTCAGGGCCGTTTTGACGACGAGACCGTCTATGCCGACGACCCGCTCGAGGCGGCGCGGTCGTTCGTCGAGGCGGGCGCGCGCTACCTGCACGTCGTCGACCTCGACGGCGCGCGCGACGGCGAGCCGGCGAATCTCCACCACCTCGAGCGGATCACGACCGAGCTCGAAGTTCCCGTCCAGTACGGAGGCGGGCTGCGCTCGCTGCAGTCGGTCCGCGGCGCGCTCGCCGCCGGCGCCGCGCGCGTGGTGATCGGCACCGCGGCCTATGGCGACCCCGAGTTCCTCCAGACCGCGCTCGAGACCTGGCGCCAGCGGATACTGGTCGCCGTCGACGTGCGCGACGGCCTCGTCTCGGTGTCAGGCTGGACGGAGGCGACGCAGGTGCGCCCGGAAGAGCTGATCGCACGTCTCCAGGAGCAGGGTGCGACGCGCTTCGTCTACACCAACGCCGACAAGGACGGGATGCTCGAGGGCGTCGACCTCGACGAGGTGCGGCGGATCTCCGACGCCGTCCGCGGCCGCTTCATCTGGTCGGGCGGGATCGGGTCGGTCGAGGACCTCGAGCAGCTGCGCGACATGCGGCTGCTCAATCTTGCCGGGGTGATCTCCGGCAAGGCGCTCTACGAGCACCGCTTCACGGTCGCCGACGGCCGCGCCGCGCTCGAGGCCAAGCCCGCGCCGCGCGTGTAGCCGTGGTCCTCAAGCGCGTCATCCCATGTCTCGACGTCGACCAGGGGCGGGTCGTCAAGGGCACCAACTTCGTCGACATTCGCGACGCCGGCGACCCGGTCGAGCTGGCGGTCCGCTACCAGGACGAGGGCGCCGACGAGATCGTCTTCCTCGACATCACCGCCTCGCACGAGAAACGCGACACGGTCGCCGAGCTGGCGCGCCGCTGCGCCGACGACGTCTTCATCCCGTTCACGATCGGCGGCGGAATCCGCTCGGTCGCCGACGCGCAGGCCGTGCTCGACGCCGGTTCGGACAAGGTGTCGGTCAACTCGGCCGCCGTCCAGCGGCCGGAGCTGATCGGCGAGCTGGCCGAGGTCTTCGGCGCCCAGTGCGTCGTGCTGGCGATCGACGCGCGCAAGCGCGCGGGTGGCACCGGTTACGAGGTCGTCGTCCAGGGCGGACGCGCCGAGACCGGTCGCGAGGCGGTCGAGTGGGCGCGCGAGGGCGTCGAGCTCGGAGCGGGGGAGATCCTGCTGACCAGCATGGACCGCGACGGCACCGAGGACGGCTACGAGCTCGAGCTGACGCGCGCCGTCGCGGACGCCGTCGACGTCCCGGTGATCGCCTCCGGCGGCGCAGGCAAACTCGACCACCTCGTCGACGCCGTCGAGCAGGGCCGCGCCGACGCCGTCCTCTGCGCCTCGATCTTCCACTACGGCCAATACACCGTCGGCGAGGCCAAGCAGCGCATGCGCGACGCCGGCATCCCCGTTCGTCTCTAGCCCACGATCTTCGTCGATTGTGTGGGTTCCAACCCATGCAAACGTCGAACAGATGTCGGCTCGCTGCGAGAATGGCGGCGTGCTGGACGAGCGCGAGCTGCCTGAGCGCCTGAGGGCGCTGCGCGGAATGGACCGCAGCCTGCCGGCCTTGGACGGTGCGTCGCCCTGCTTCCTCGTCGGTGGAGCGGTGCGTGACCTGCTCCTGGGACGCGAGCCGGTCGACATCGATGTAGCTGTGGAGGGCGACGCGGAGGTGGTCGCGGGGCGGCTGGCGGAGGCGCTTGGAGGCAACGTGATCGTTCACGAGCGTTTCGGGACCGCCACGGTGGTCGCGGGCGGCATCGATGCGGTCAACCTGGCCCAGACTCGCCGTGAGTCTTACGCCGCGCCCGGCGCGCTGCCCGACGTCGAGCCCGCTGGGCTGGCCGAGGACCTTGGCCGGCGGGACTTCACGATCAACGCCATGGCGCTTGCGCTTGGCCCCGGCGACCGGCTCGGGGTGCTCAGCGATCCGCACGGCGGCCGCGAGGATCTCCGCAACGGCCTGGTCCGCGTCCTTCACCGAGGCAGTTTCCGCGACGATCCGACCCGCCTCCTGCGCGCCGCGCGGTACGCGGCGCGGCTCGGGTTCGCGCTGGAGCCAGACACGGAGCAGTGGGCGCGCGCCGCGACGGCTCGAGGCGCGCCGGCTACGGTCTCGGGCTCGCGCATCCGCGACGAGCTGATCGACCTACTTGCCGAGAACGAGGCGCCGCGGGCGGTCGAGCTGCTGCGCGATCTGGGCATCGACCGGGCGCTGCATCCCGGTCTGCGCGCCGATCCCGAGCTGGTGGCCTCCGCGAAGCTCGGCGCCGCCGAGACCGGGGCCGACCCGGCTCTGGCGGCCCTCGCGGCGCTGGCGACGGATCGCCTTGGGAGTCGAGGCGGCGCGGCGGTCGAGCCCGAGGCGCGCGAGCCCGACGGCCTCGCCGTGTGGATCGACCGGCTGGGCCTCTCATCGGGCGAGCGCGACGCCGTGCTGCGCGCCGCTCGGGGCGCGCCGGAGCTGGCCGAGAAGCTGCGCCGCGACCTGCTGCCATCCCAGCTGTGCAAGCTGCTCGCCGGCGAGCCGGCGGAGGCGTTCGCGCTGGCGCTGGCTCTCGGAGCGCCGGCAGAGCCGATCCTCGACTTCGTATCGCGGCTGAGCGGGGTTCGGCTCGAGATCACGGGAGCTGACCTGCTCGCGGCGGGCCTGCCGCAGTCGCCGCTGCTCGGGCGGGCGCTCGCGGAGACGCTGGCGCGCAAGCTCGACGGCGAGGTCGCGGGGCGCGACAACGAGCTGCGCGTCGCGCTGTCTGTCGCGCGGGAGTCGCCGTGAGATGCGCGTGCAGGCGGCTGGCCGCGGGACACGCGCGGGCGCTGCGCGGGAGGCGGCCTCGGTGATCGCCGCCAGGCTTCCCGGCGCGGCCGTGCGTTTCTCGACACGGTCCGGCGGCGTCAGCGAAGGCCCGTACGCGTCGTTGAACCTCGGGGCGCAGACCGCCGACGTGCCGGAGCGTGTGGTTGAGAACCGCCGCCTCGCCTCCGTGGCAGCGGGACTGGCTCCGGAGGCGGTGGCGCTCGGGCAGCAGGTCCACGGCATCGAGATCGACCGTTGGGAGGCCCGCCCCGCGGGCGCCTTCACCGATCTCGAAGCTCCGCGCGCCGAGGTCGACGGCCACGTGACGACGCTCCCCGGCCTCGGTCTGCTGGTCCAGGTCGCCGACTGCCTGCCCGTGGCCCTCGCGTCAGCCGACCAGGTCGCGATGATCCACTGCGGCTGGCGCGGTCTGGCAGGCGGGATCGTCGCGAGAGCCGTCGCCGAGTTCGACTGGCCGCCCGCTGCCGTGGTCGGTCCGGGAATCGGCCGCTGCTGCTTCGAGGTCGGACCGGAGGTGCTGGACGAGTTCGCCGACGTCGAGGGCGCCGCCGACGGCCGAATGCTCGACCTGCGGATGGTCGCCGAGGCGCGGCTGCGGGCCGCGGGAGTCGAGCGGGTCGAGCACGTCGACCTCTGCACGTCCTGTCGCGACGACATGTTCTTCTCGCACCGCCGCGACGTGGGCGTCACCGGCCGTCAGTGCGGCATCGTGTGGCGGACGTGACGCGTCAGTTCACCGACATCGACCCGGCCGTCGTGCGCGCGAATGTCGAGCGGGTTCGCGAGCGGATCGCCGCGGCCGGGCGCGACCCGGGTGACGTCGAGCTGGTGGCCGCGACCAAGTACGTGCCGCTCGACGAGCTGCCGAAGCTCGCCGAGGCCGGGATCGAGATCGTCGGCGAGAACCGCGCCCAGGAGCTGACGGCCAAGCACGCGGCCCACGGTGAGCTGTTCGCCGGCTGGGACTTCATCGGCGCGCTGCAGAGCCGCAAGGTCAAGGAGATCGTCCCGATCGCCCGCCTGATCCACTCGCTGGCCTCGGAGTCCGCGCTCGCCCAGCTCGACCGCCATCCCGCTCGCGAGGTCCTGATCCAGGTCAACGTGGCCGGGGAGGAGGGCAAGACCGGCGTGGCGCCCGGAGAGCTGGCCGCCTTCGTCGAGCGCTGCCCGGTCCCGGTCGGCGGCCTGATGACGATGCCCCCGTTCGTCGAGCGCGCGGAGGAGAACCGCCGCCACTTCGCCCGGCTGGCCGAGCTGGCCGCCGAGCACGGCCTCGCTCGCCTCTCGATGGGCACCTCCCAGGACTATGAGGTCGCCGTCCAGGAGGGCGCTACGACGATCCGCCTGGGATCGGTCCTCTACGGCTGAACGCGTTCGGCGAAGTCGCCGATGGCGCGGGAGAGCCGGGCGCCCTGCCAGGCCAGCGGCGTGTCGCCCGGCCGCTCGACGACCAGCTCGCCGCGCGGCAGCCGCCGCGCGTACTCCTCGGCGGTCGCCAGCGGGTGGCCGGGGTCGGCCTCGTCGCGGGTTCCAGCGACGAGCGCCGGCAGATCCAGCCGCTCGAGCTCGTCGAGGCTCGCGAACGCCTCGGAGCGCGGCACGACGCGCAGCGCCCGGGCCACCGCATCGAGGTGGCGGTGGCGCTCGATCCGCTGGCGGGTCGCCAGCCGGGCGGGCTCGCGCCAGCGCTCCGGCAGCTCGTTCGCGCCGGATGCGTCGACGAACCCCTCGACGTCGCCGCTCTCCAACGCCTCCGCGAGCGTGTCCCAGTGCGCGAGCGCCGCGGCGCCGAGCTGGCCGGCGCCGCGGTAGGCGGGGGTGATCAGGACGAGCGCGCTGACGCGGTCCGGATGGTCGAGCGCGAAGCGGACCGCGGTCGCGGCGCCCATCGAGCTCCCGACGACGGTCGCCCGCTCGATCTCCTCGGCGTCGAGAACGGCCGCGAGGTCGCCGGCCAGGCTGACGTAGTCGTAGGCGTCGCGGTCCGGGGCGGGGGAGGACTCGCCGTGGCCGCGGGCGTCGTAGCTGACGAGCCGCCAGCCGCGGCCGAGCAGGTGGCGCGAGCCCTGGACGACGTTGCGCCGGGTCGCCGTCAATCCGTGCGCGAGCACGATCGGCGCCCCTTCGCCGGCGCTCTCGCCGGCCAACAGCAGCCCGCCGCCGCGGTCGACGCTGAACGGAACCGGCTCTGGACGGGTGCTCGCGGCCATCGGAGAGACGGTTCCTACCCGATAACGTGTCCAGGTACGGGTTCGGGCGGCCACAAGGGTTTTCGGCCGACTGCTCGAAAAGACACCGAGCGATGGCTCTCAGCGATACATGGCACCGCACGCTCGTCTACTTCGGCCTCGCCGAGGAGGACGACCCCCGCTACGACGTGGTCCAGGACCACGAGCCGGAGGCTGAGCTCGAGGACCGCTACCGCGAGCGGCCCAACGTCCGGCGCCTGCAGCGCAAGCGGCGCGACGACTTCGACGACATCTTCGCCGACGACTCGCCGCGCGATTCCGGCCGCGAGACGCGCGTCCTGCGCTCGGTCGGCGGCGGCAACGGAGCACGCGAGCTGGACCTCCAGGTCCACCTGGTGATCCCGAAGAACTTCAACGACGCCCAGCAGATCGCCGACCGCTACAAGGACGACGTCCCGGTCATCCTCAACCTGCAGCAGACCGACCCGGACCTCTCGAAGCGGCTGATCGACTTCGCATCGGGGCTCACCTACGCGCTCGACGGCGGCATGCAGCGGATAGCCGACAAGGTCTTCCTGCTGACGCCGCGCAACGTCGACGTCTCCGCCGAGGAGCGCGCGAGGTTGATCGAGAAGGGCTTCTTCAACCAGTCCTGACCGATGGGTGCGTAGAGTGCGCGCCTTATGAAGATCGGATTCCTAGGGGCGGGCAGCATGGCGACCGCGCTGGCGCGCGGGCTCGGCGAACCGGCGTTGGCATACGACGTGCAGGAGGACCGCGCCGTGGCGCTGGCCGAGGCGGTCCGCGGCGAGGCGGTCGCGTCGGCCGAGGTGCTCGCGGCGCGCGCCGACGTCGTCGTGCTGGCGCACAAGCCGGCCCATCTCGAGGACGCGGCCGAAGGCGTCGCCGGTACGGCCAAGGCGATCGCCTCGATCGTCGCGGCCACGCCGCTCAGCCGGCTCGAGGCGGTCTACCCCGACACGCCCGTCTACCGCTTCATCCCGAACATCCCGGTCGAGGTCGGACGCGGGGTCTTCTGCTACGTCCCGGGCACGCTCGCCGACGAGGGCCCTCGCGAGGAGCTGCTGCGGCTGTTCGGCCGCGCCGGAGCGGTGATCCCGCTCGACGAGCCTCTGCTCGAGCCGGCCACCGCCCTGATGAGCTGTGGCCCCGCCTTCATGGCGCTGATCGTGGAGGCGCTCGCCGACGCCGGTTCGCGCCACGGCCTCGATCCCGACCAGGCCCGCCGCCTGGTCGTCGAGACGATGGCCGGCAGCGCCGCCTATCTCGACGCCAACGGCCTCGACGCCGAGGAGCTGCGCAGCCGCGTGGCGACGCCCGGCGGGCTGACCGAGAAGGGCCTGCGGCTGCTCGAGGAGCGCGGCCTGCGCGACGCGCTCGACGGCGCGGTCGATCTGGTGGTCGAGGCGAGCAAGCCGTGACGCTGCTGGCGCTCACCCGCGGCGACGTGGCCGACTACGTCAACACGCTGATCCTCGTCTACGTGGTGTTGATCGTGATCAGGATCCTCATGTCCTGGATCCCGCGGATGCCCTACAACCGCTGGCTGAACATGGTCCTCACCTTCGTGACCGACGTCACCGACCCGTATCTGAACCTCTTCCGCCGCTTCATCCCGCCGTTGCGGATCGGCGGGGGCGGGCTCGACCTGAGTCCGACGATCGCCATCTTCGTCTTGTTGATTCTCGGGCCGATCGTCGCTGGCCTGATCAGAGGCTGAGGTGGCCGCCCACTCCCGCGTGGGCGGCTGGCTGCGGCTGCTCGCCGCGGTCGCCGTCGTCATCGGGCTCGACCAGCTCACCAAGCAGGTCGCGATCTCGGCGGTCGAGCGCGGCGACTCGGTCAACGTCTTCCTCGGCCTCGACATCGTCAACACGCGCAACACCGGCGTTGCGTTCGGCGCGCTTCAGGGCAGCGACACGATCATCCCGCTGCTGATCGGCTGCGCGCTGTTCGCGCTTGTCGCGTACTTCACGGTCAACGCCGGCCGGCCGTGGCTCTGGCTGCCGGCGGGGCTGCTGCTCGGCGGCGCCCTCGGCAACCTGATCGACCGGATCCGCGAGGGCGCGGTGATCGACTTCGTCGACCCGATCGCCTGGCCGGCGTTCAACCTCGCCGACAGCTGCATCGTCGTCGGCGTGCTGATCCTGCTCTACGTCGTCGAGGTGCGCCCGGGCGAGCCCGAGCCCGAGCCGAAACCGGAATGACGGAACCGCCGCGGATCGCCTTCGACGACGAGCATCTGCTCGTCGTCGACAAGCCGGCCGGGATGGTCGTCCATCCCGGAGCGGGGGTCGCCGAGGGAACGCTGGTCCAGGAGCTGGCCGGCAAGCTCGCCGGGGGGCCCGATCCCGAGCGACCGGGGGTCGTCCATCGGCTCGACCGCGACACCTCTGGCCTCTTGGTGCTCGCCCGCTCCGAGCCCGTCCACGCGGCGCTGCAGGAGGCGATCCGCCAGCGCGAGGTCGAGCGCGAGTACCTGGCGCTCGTCGTCGGCCGTCCTGGCTCGCGCAGCGGCACGATCGACGCGGCGATCGGCCGCGACCGCGCCAACCGCACCGTGATGTCGACGCGGACCGACAAGCCGCGCCGGGCGGTGACCCATTTCGAGATCGTCGAGGAGCTCGCCGGCCGCTCGCTGCTGCGCGTGAAGCTCGAGACGGGCCGCACCCACCAGATCCGGGCGCACATGCTTGCGATCGGCCATCCGGTCTGTGGCGACCGGGTCTACGGCGGTGGCGCAAGCGGTATCGCCCTGGGCTTGACCCGGCAGTTCCTGCATAGCGCCAGGTTGGTGTTTAGCCACCCCGTAAGCCGGGAACGACTTGATTGCGAGTCCAAACCACCCGCCGATCTGCATCGTGCGCTTGATGCAGCCAGGCGGGGCTCAGTTCCCGGAGGGCCAGACGGGGGCTGACATCGGGGCGGGGCGGTCTTCGGACCGCCCCGCTTCTTTTGGGCGCTACGCGTATCCTTGCCCGCTGACCATCACCTATCCCCGCCAGTGACGGCGTGACCCTGCCCGAGCCTCCGATGGCCCGGGTCCACGTAGCGGCCGGCGGGACCATCGCACGTACCAATCAAAGGGAGTACCGAATGGCTCAGGTATCACTACGGGAGCTGCTGGAGGCCGGTGTTCACTTCGGCCACCAGACGCGCCGCTGGAACCCGAAGATGCGCCGCTTCATCTTCGGCGAGCGCAGCGGGATCCACATCATCGACCTGCAGAAGACCGAGCGCCTGCTCGCGAACGCGCAGGACTTCGCCGCTTCGATCGCCGCGCGCGGCGGGACCGTGCTGTTCGTCGGCACCAAGAAGCAGGCGCGCGACACGATCGCCGAGGCCGCGCTGGCGTCGGGCATGCCCTACGTCAACCAACGCTGGCTCGGCGGTCTGCTGACCAACTTCCAGACGATCAACAAGCGCATCAAGCGGCTCCACGAGCTGACCGAGTGGACCGAGTCCGGAACGCTCGACCTGCTGCCGACGCGTGAGCGGATCGCCGCCAAGAAGGAGCACGACAAGCTGACGACCAACCTCGGCGGCGTGCGCGACATGCAGCGCGTCCCCGACGCGATGTTCGTCGTCGACCTCAAGACCGAGATGATCGCGGTCAAGGAGGCCCAGCGGCTGAAGATCCCGATCATCGGCCTGGTCGACACCAACTGCGACCCCGCTCCGGTCGACTTCGTGATCCCCGGCAACGACGACGCGATCCGCTCCTGCAAGCTGATCATCGAGGCGATCGCCGGCACCGTCGGCGAGCAGCACGCCGCCTTCCGCGCCCAGGAGGAGGCCGCCCGCAAGGAGGCCGAGGAGCAGGCGCGCAAGGAGGCCGAGGAGAAGGCCCGCATCGAGGCAGAGGCCGCGGCCAAGCGTGAGGCCGAGGAGCAGGCGCGCAAGGAGGCAGCCGTCGCTGCCGCCGCGACGGGCGAGGCGCAGCAGTCCACGCCGGCCGCTCCCGCCGAGCCGGATCCCGCCGAGCAGCGGAGCTTCTCGCCGGATGAGGACGACGCGAAGCCCGCCGAGCAGCGGACGTTCTCGCCGGAGGAGGGAGCGAAGTCATGAGCACGGTCACCGCCAGCGCGGTCAAGGAGCTGCGCGAGCGCACGGGCGCCGGAATGATGGATTGCAAGTCGGCCCTCGTCGAGTCCGACGGCGACATGGACAAGGCGATCGAGCTGCTGCGCGTCAAGGGGCAGGCGAAGGCCGCCAAGCGTGGCGAGCGGGCCGCCTCCGAGGGCCTGGTCACCAGCTACGTCCACCACAACGGCCGGGTCGGCGTGCTGGTCGAGGTCGACTGCGAGACGGATTTCGTCGCTCGCAACGACGACTTCGAGGCCTTCACGAAGGACGTCGCCGCGCACATCGCGGCCGCCGCGCCGCGCTACGTGACCGAGGACGAGGTTCCGCAGGCCGATCGCGACGCCGAGCAGAAGGTCTTCCAGGAGCAGGCGGCCGAGGAGGGCAAGCCGCCTCCGGTCCAGGAGAAGATCGCCGCGGGCCGGATGAAGAAGTGGCTCGACGAGGTCGTCCTGCTCAACCAGACGCACGTCAACGCCGACAAGCACGACGGCAAGACGATCGAGGAGCTGCGCGCGGCGATCTCGGCGACCACCGGCGAGAACGTCGTCATCCGTCGCTTCGCGCGCTTCGCGATCGGGGACTAGCGGGTGAGCGGGGGGGACGCGACGAGCACCGACGCGCCTGACGGTGAGCCGGCGTTCGGGCGTGTCCTGCTGAAGCTCTCGGGCGAGGCCCTGATGGGCGAGCTGGACTACGGCGCCGACCCGGCCCGGATCCAGACGATCGCCGCTCAGGTCGCACAGGTCCAGCGGCGCGGGGTCGAGGTCGCGATCGTCGTCGGCGGCGGCAACATCTACCGCGGCATGCAGGGCGCCGCAAAGGGGATGGACCGGGCGACGGGCGACTACATGGGCATGCTCGCGACCGTCCTCAACGCGCTCGCGCTGCAGGACGCGCTCGAGAAGCAGGAGGCGGTGACGCGCGTCCAGTCGGCGATCACGATCTCCGAGGTCGCCGAGCCCTACATTCGCCGCCGGGCGATCCGCCACCTCGAGCGCGGCCGGATAGTCATCTTCGCCGCCGGGACCGGCAACCCGTTCTTCACGACCGACACGGCCGCCGCGCTGCGCGCGCTGGAGATTCGCGCCGAGGCGATCCTGATGGCCAAGAACGGCGTCGAGGGCGTCTACGACGCCGATCCACGCAAGGTTGCCGACGCCACGTTCCTGCCGACGATCACGCACCGCGAGGCGATCGAGCGCCAGCTCGGCGTGATGGATTCGACGGCGCTGTCGCTCTGCATGGACAACGACCTGCCGATCCACGTCTTCAACATGGACGACGAGCGCAACATCGACCGGATAGTCTGCGGCGGGCGTGTGGGGACGGTGGTGAGCAGCGATGGACGGTGACCTCGTGAAGGAGTACCTCGACGACGCCTCCGGCCGGATGGCGAAGTCGGTCGAGTCGAACCGTCACGAGTTCGCGACCGTTCGCACCGGACGCGCGTCCCCCCAGCTGCTCGACCGCGTCCAGGTCGACTACTACGGGGCGCTCACCCCGCTCAACCAGCTTGCCAGCATCGCCGCCAGCGAGGCGCGACTGCTGACCGTCACACCCTTCGACAAGGGCTCGATCAAGGCGATCGAGAAGGCGATCATGGAGTCCGACGTCGGCCTGACGCCGAACAACGACGGCAACCTGATCCGGCTGTCGATCCCGGAGCTGACCGAGGAGCGCCGCCGCGAGCTCGTCAAGGTCGTCCACGGGATCGCCGAGCAGGGCCGGATCGCGGTTCGCAACGTGCGCCGCGAGGTCATGCAGGAGCTGCGCGAGCTGAAGAAGGACGGCGAGATCGGGGCAGACGACGAGCACCGCGCCGAGGCCGAGCTGCAGAAGCTCACCGACGAGAAGATCGCCGAGATCGACTCGTCGCTCGCGGCCAAAGAGGACGAGATTCTCCAGGTCTGACCGTCGGATGAGTGCGACGCCGCGCTACGTCGCGATCATCACCGACGGCAACGGGCGCTGGGCCCAGCAGCGCGGCCTGGCGCCGATCGAGGGGCACCGCGCCGGCGCGGACGTCGTCAAGGCCCGCCTGCGCGATGCGGCGGAGCTCGGCGTCGAGGAGCTGACCGTCTACTCGTTCTCGACCGAGAACTGGAAGCGGTCGCCCGAGGAGGTCGCCGGGCTGATGGAGATGTTCGGCGAGCGGATCGACGACGAGACGCCCGAGCTGCACGAGGAGGGCGTCCGGATGCGCTTCATCGGCCGCCGCGAGGGCGTGTCGCCGGAGCTCCAGGAGAAGATGGACTGGGCTGAGCGGCTGACCGCCGCCAACACCGAGATCACGATGTTCGTCGCCTTCAACTATGGGGCGCGCGCTGAGATCCTCGACGCGGCGCGCGGATTCGAGGGAACGAGTGAGGAGGAGTTCGCCGCCCGTCTCTACGCGCCCGAGATGCACGAGCCGGACCTGCTGATCCGCACCAGCGGGGAGCAGCGGCTGTCGAACTACCTGCTCTGGCAGTGCGCTTACTCCGAGCTCGTCTTCCGCGACGAGCTGTGGCCCGACTTCGACCGTGCGGCGTTCGAGCAGTCGCTGGCCGAGTACAGCCGGCGCCAGCGCCGCTTCGGCGCACGGGACCCTTCATGAGCGAGCTGACCCGGCGGGTGCTCGTGGCGATCCCGGCGGCGCTGTTCGCGATCTTCATCGTCGTACAGGGCGGAATCGTCTTCTCCCTAGGGCTGATCGCGCTCGGCTGCGTCGCCCTCAACGAGCTCTACGGGCTGATGCGCCGCGCCCGGCCGATCGACCTCGCCGGCTATGCCGCGGTGGCGGGAATGGTGCTGCTCGCCACCTACGAGCAGCGCGCCGACGTGTTGATCGCGATGGTCGCCGCGCTGCCGCTGGCGTTTCTGCTGGCGATGGCGCGCCCGAGCCTGGCGAACGTCTCCTGGGGGCTGGCGGCGACGGTGCTCGGCGTCATGTGGATCGGCCTGCCACTCGCCCACGGCGTCTTCCTGCGCTCGCTCGAGCACGGCGACGGGTTGGTCATCGACGTCCTGGTTGCGACCTTCGTCGGAGATACCGCCGCCTACGCCGGCGGCAGGATGTGGGGGCGCCGCAAGCTCGCGCCCGACATCTCGCCGAACAAGACGGTCGAGGGGCTGATCGCCGGGATCGTCGGCGCGACCGCCGCGTTCTGGTGCGCTGGCCTCTACCAGGACTGGCTCTCTGGCTGGGACGCCCTGATGATCGGGTTCCTGGTCGCGCTCGCCGCGCCGCTCGGCGACCTGTTCGAGTCGGCGATCAAGCGCGACCTCGCGGTCAAGGACAGCGGACGGATATTCGGCGCCCATGGCGGCGCGCTCGATCGCCTCGACGCCGTCTTCTTCACGATCGTCGTCGGCTTCTACGCCGCGTTGCTGTTTGGGTACGGCTGAGTCTCCGGGAAACTGGCCTATCAGCCAGTTGGCAGGACTACAGGCTGGGCGCCCACGCGCCGATACCGCTCTGAAGTGACGTCAGTCCAACCCCACAACCTTGGCCCGGGGCAGTCTCCGCAAGAGCGTCAGGCGCGCCTGTTGCGCGCCGTGGGCGGCAGCGGGCGCCGAGTTCCCGGCGAGCGCGAGGCGCTGATGCGGATCGCCGCGGCGACCGCCGACGCGTATCGGCTCGAGGACGTGATGGAGCAGGCCGCCGAGGCCGCACTCGCGGTGACCGGCGCCGCCTCGCTGTCGATCAGCCGCTGGGAGCCGGACCGCGAGGCGATGCGAACGCTGATCAACGTCGGTCAGCTCGGCCCGGACGAGGAGCGCTTCCCCGCCAAGGAGGTCTACCCGCTGTCCGAGAATCCCGTCGTCGAGAAGCTCCTCCGGGACGCCAAGCCGTACCGGACGGCGGTCGACGACCCGGAGGCGTCCCCGCCGGCCGTCGCGGTCCTGAAGGACCTGGGCAAGGAGTCCGACGTCGGCGTTCCGATTTTGCTCGACGGCGAGGTCTGGGGAGAGGTCTGGGCGGCGACGGCGAAGGGCGCCCCGCGCTTCGGCTCCGCCGACGCTCGCTTCCTGCAGGCGATCGCCGACCGGCTCTCGTTGGTGCTCGCCCGGGGCGAGCGCTTCGCACGCGTCTCCCGGCTCGCCTACGAGGACCCGCTGACAGGGCTCGCCAACCGTCGCGCCGTCGAGGAGCGGCTCGAGGCGCTGCTCGACCAGCAGGCGGCGCAGCGTGGCCCGATGACGCTGCTGCTCGCCGACGTCGACGGGCTCAAGGACATCAACGACGCCCACGGCCATCACGTCGGCGATCGCGCGCTCTGTCGCGTCGGCGAGGCGCTGGTGGCCGCCGCCGCGCCCGAGGCCGCGGCGCTCGTCGGCCGGCTCGCCGGCGACGAGTTCTGCGTCCTGCTCGAGGGCTGTGCGATCGACGCCGCCAGCGAGGTCGCCCGGACGGCGCTCGAGCTGCTCGGCGAGGACGACGCGACGCTGCCGCTCTCGCTCTCCTTCGGCGCCGCCGAGGCGCGTTCCGGCAGCACGGCCGCGGAACTGCTGCGCGCCACCGATACCGCCCAGTACGCCGCCAAGCGTCGTGGCGGCGGGCGCCTGTGCACGGCGGACCCGGACGCCGAGGCCTCGCCGGCCGAGCTCGGCGATCGCCGTCAGGGGCGCATCAACCGGATCGACCAGCGGATCGAGGCGACCGCGGCGCGCACGATGCGCCTGCTCGACGACGAGCTCGGCCACCACCGCGTGCTCGACCGCATCGAGGCGGTGGCGGTGACGTTCTCGGCGACGCTCAACGCGGCCGCCTGGGCGATCTCGCGCTGGGAGCGGGGGAGCGCGTCGATCCGCTCGGTCTCGACCGCCGACGACCGCGACGGCCGCCTGCGCGGCCTGCGGATGGGGCTCAGCAACGAGGTCTACCGGGTCGGGGACTTCCCGCACACCGCGGACCTCCTGCAAGCCGGAGTCGGCGGCTTCGTGGCCCACGTCGGCGACGAGCACACCGATCCGGCGGAGCGAGCTCTGCTCACCGAGATGGGCTTCGACGCGGCGCTGAACGGAGTCGTGGCCCACGGCTCGGGCGCCTATCTCGTCGAGATCTACGCCGATGCCGAGACGGCCGATCTCGCTCCGGCAGCGGTTCGGATGCAGCTGCTGCTGCGGCTCGCCGCCGCGCCGCGAAGCGCCTCCTAGACTGGGGCGGATGCGCAGGATCGTCATCGCCGGCTCGACCGGCTCGATCGGCACGCAGGCCCTCGACGTCATCTCTCGCAGCGATTCGCTGGAGGTCGTCGGCCTGGCGGCCGGATCGAGCGTCGACACGTTGCTCGAGCAGGCGGTCGCCCATGGCGTCGAGCGGATCGCGCTCGCCGATCCCGATGCCGCGGCGCGCGCCGCGGAGCGCTGGACGGAGGGCCAGGTGCTCGCCGGCGCCGAGGGCCTGATCGAGCTGATCGTCGAGACCGAGTGCGATCTCGTGCTCAACTCGCTCGTCGGCTCCGCTGGGCTCGGTCCGACCGTCGCGGCGCTCGGGGAGGGAATCGACCTGGCGCTCGCCAACAAGGAGAGCCTCGTCGTCGGCGGCGAGCTGGTGATGGCGCTCGCCGAGGCGACCGGCGCCCGGATCATCCCGGTCGACTCCGAGCACACCGCGCTGCACCAGCTGATCGCCGGCCTCCCGCCGGGCGGCGTCGACCGGATGACGATCACCGCCAGCGGCGGCCCGTTCCGCGGCCGCACGCGCGCCGAGCTGGCCGAGGTGACGGCGGAGCAGGCGCTCGCCCACCCGACATGGGAGATGGGCGGCAAGATCACGATCGACTCGGCGACCCTGATGAACAAGGGTCTCGAGCTGATGGAGGCCCACCACCTCTTCGACATCCCGTACCAGCGCCTCGACGTCGTCGTCCACCCGCAATCGCTGATCCACGGCCTCGTGACGCTCGCCGATGGCGCGATGCTCGCCCACGTCGGGCCGCCCGACATGCGGATCGCCATCTCCTACGCGCTGCACAGCGCCGAGAGCGTCGAGCTGCCGGTGGAGCCGCTCGACCTCGCCCAGGTGGGATCGCTGACCTTCGAGCCAGTGGACAACGAGGCGTTCCCGTGCCTGCGGCTCGCCCGCGAGGCCGCCTCGACGGGCGGCACGGCGCCCTGCGTGCTGAACGCCGCCAACGAGATCGCCGTCCACGCCTTTCTCGGCGGAGAGCTGCCGTTCCTCGGGATCGCCGAGGTGATCGAGCAGACGCTGGCGGCGCTGCCCGAGCGGCCGGTGCGCCACTTCTCCGACCTCTACGCGGCCGACGCCGAGGCGCGCGACCACGCGCGCGAGCTCTGCCAGGGGGCGCCCGCGTGAGCTGGTTCCTGGCCTTTGCCGGCTTCGCCCTGCTGGTCATCCTGCACGAGCTCGGCCACTTCACCGTCGCCAAGTGGGTCGGGATGCGCGTCGAGAAGTTCTCGCTCTTCTTTCCGCCGACGCTCGCCAGCAAGAAGATCGGCGAGACGGAGTACGCGATCGGCCTGATCCCCGCGGGCGGCTACGTGAAGATCAGCGGGATGAGCCCTGACGAGGACCTCCCGGACGAGGTCCGCACGCGCGCCTACCACGCGCAGCCGGTCTGGAAGCGGATGGCGGTGATCATCGCCGGGCCGGCGGTGAACCTGATCGTGGCGCTGGTGCTGCTGTTCGTCTACTTCGGCCTGATCGGCGCCGAGACGAATCCCGTCGACGCGCGCGTGGCTGCAGTCGAGAAGGGCTATCCGGCGGCTACGGCGCTGCAGCCGGGCGATCGGCTGATCTCGGTCGACGGCGTCCGTGGCGATCCGGTCGACATGTCGAAGCAGATCGGCAGCCATAAGTGCGCTCAGAACCCGCCGACGGACGGCTGCAAAGCCGCCGAGCCGGCCACGCTGGTGATCGAGCGCGACGGCAAGCGCATCGTCGAAGAGCTGACTCCCGTGTACGACGCCAGCGCCGGCGTCGAGCGGACACGGCTCGGTTTCGGCTACGAGGCTGGCCCGCGCGAGGCGCTCCCCGCTGGCGAGGCCGCAACGACCTCGCTCGACCGCTTCTGGTTCATCACCACCCAGACGCTGAGCCTGCCCGCGCGAATCTTCGATGCCGAGCAGCGCAAGGACATCAGCGGCATCGTCGGCTCCTACGAGGTCACCCGTCAGACGATCATCACCGACCTCGCCAACACCGTGGCGATCTTGGCGGTCATCTCGCTGTCGCTGGCGATCATCAACCTGTTCCCGTTCCTGCCGCTCGACGGAGGTCACATCTTCTGGGCGGCAGTCGAGAAGCTGCGCGGCGGAAAGCCGGTACCGTTCAGCGTCATGGAGCGCGCGGGGGTGGTCGGGTTCATGCTCGTCATCGGGCTGTTCGCGCTCGGCCTGACGAACGACATCGGGCGATTGTCGGGCGAGGGCTTCGGTGCCCCCTAGCTCCGCGAGCGGCGGGCCGCTGGAGCCGCCTGCGCACGACAACGTCTACCGCGCGTTCGAGGCGACGGTCGCCATCCTCGGCGACGCGGCGGCGCTGCGCTGGGACGACGACCGGTCGATCAGCTGGAGCGAGTTGCGCGAGCGCTCGGCGCGGATCGCCGGCGGGCTCGCGGCGCTCGGGGTTCGCAAGGGAGACGCCCTCGCGATCATGCTGTCCAACGGGCCGGACTTCATCCCGGTCGACCTCGGGGCGGTCGCGCTCGGCGCTGTCCCGTTCTCGATCTACCAGACCTCGTCGCCCGAGCAGATCGTCCACGTCGTGCGCGATTCCGGGGCGAGGATCGCGGTGGTCGACGCCGAGTACCTGGAGCGCTTCGAGGCCGCGCGGGCGGAGCTGCCGGAGATCGAGCAAGTCGTTGTCGTCGGCGGTGACGGTGGCGACCGCACGCTTGCCGAGTTGGAGGCGCTCGATCCGACCTTCGACGTCGAGGCGACCGTCTCGGAGATCGGCCTCGACGACCTGCTGACCCTGATCTACACCTCGGGCACCACCGGGCCGCCGAAGGGCGTTCAGCTCACCCATCGCAACCTGCTGACGCTGGTCGCCTCGGTCGAGAACACGGTTCCGATGCCCGGCCCCGGGGAGGGACGGGTCATCTCATGGCTGCCCGCCGCCCACATCGCCGAGCGCGGCGCCCACTACTACCTGCCGGTCGTGCGCGGCATCGAGGTGACGATCTGCCCCGACCCGCGGCGGATCGTCGAGTACCTGCCGAAGGTGCGGCCGACCTGGTTCTTCGCCGTGCCGCGTGTCTGGGAGAAGCTCAAGGCCGGCCTCGAGGCGATGGTCGCGGGACTGCCCGACGAGCAGCGCGAGCCGGCGCAGGCCGCGCTCGCCGCCGCGCTCGCCAAGGTCCGTGCCGAGCAGGCCGGCGAGCCGGTTCCCGACGACGTCGCCGCGGCGGCCGCCAAGGCCGACGAGAGCATGTTCGCCGCGCTGCGCACCCAGCTCGGGCTCGACGAGGTCGCCGCCGTCAACGTCGGCGCCGCGCCGACGCCGCTCGAGGTGCTCGAGTTCTTCCACGCGATCGGCATCCCGGTCGGCGAGCTCTGGGGAATGTCCGAGACCTGCGGCGTCGCGACCGTAAATCCGCCCACCGCGGTCAGGCTCGGCACGGTCGGCCCCGCGGTCCCCGGAATCGACATCAGGATCGCCGAGGACGGCGAGGTGCTCGTACGCGGCCCGGGCATCATGGTCGGCTACCGCAACCTCCCCGACAAGACCGCCGAGACCTTCGACGGCGACTGGCTGCGCACCGGTGACATCGGCGTGCTCGACGACGACGGCTACCTGAAGATCGTCGATCGCAAGAAGGAGCTGATCATCAACGCCGCCGGCAAGAACATGTCGCCGGCGAACATCGAGTCGCATCTAAAGGCATCGAGCCCGCTGATCGGCCAGGCGATCGCGATCGGCGACGGCCGTCCCTACAACGTTGCCCTGATCACGCTCGACCCGGACTTCGCTCCGGTCTTCGCCCAGCAGAACGGCATCGCGGACGTCTCGCTGGCCAACCTCGCCACCGAGCAGTCGATTTTCGACGAGGTCGCGCGCGGCGTCGAGGCGGCCAACGCCAAGCTCGCCCGCGTCGAGCAGATCAGGAAGTTCGAGCTGCTGTCCGAGGACTGGCCGCCCGGCGGCGACGAGCTGACTCCCACGATGAAGCTCAAGCGCCGCCCGATCGACGACAAGTACGCCGCCGAGATCGCCGCGCTCTACGCGGACTGACCTCGGTACTGCTTGGAAAGTCGGCGGCGCGCAGGAGGCCGTTGATCTGCCGTTGACGCGCGGGCTCGGGCTTGTGGCCGCCGGTCCTGTCTCCGATTGTGGTTCACGTGCTCGTTCCTGCGCGCGCAAACGCAAAATCGTCGCCACCCGCGGAAGCGGCGTCTACGGCCGGGTACTGCTGAGAATCAGTGCGTCAGCCGCGCCATCGGATGAGCGTTGTGAAGCTGGCCGCCGTACGGGTGGTTGGGTTCACAAGCCTGGTTGGAGGTCTGGCGCTTGTGGTGCCGGCCACCTTGGGGGTGGTTGGCTTCACAACGACGAGTGGCTACCTAGACGGTGGCGCGGGGGTGGGCGCTGAAGTAGACGTCTTTGAGGCGGTCGCTGGAGAGGTGGGTGTAGAGCTGGGTTGTGGCGACGTCGGCGTGGCCGAGCATCTCCTGGACGGCGCGGAGGTCGCAGCCGCCGGCCAGGAGGTGGGTGGCGAAGGTGTGGCGGAGGGTGTGTGGGCTCATGCGGTCGGCGAGGCCGGCGGAGCGGGCGTGGCGCTGGACGATCTTGTAGAGGCCCTGGCGCGACAGGGCGGCGCCGCGGAAGTTGACGAACAGGTGCGGCTCGACGGAGCTCCCGATCAGCTGGGGACGGCCGCGCTCCAGGTAGCGGCGGACCGCCTGGGCGGCCGTCCTCCCGATCGGGACGAGGCGCTCCTTCGAGCCCTTGCCGTAGGCCCGCAGCACGAGCTCGTCGAGGTCGAGGTCGGTGACCGCGAGCCCGGTCGCCTCCGAGGCGCGCAGGCCGCACGCGTACATCAGCTCCAGCAGCGCCTGGTCGCGCAGCGCGATCGGCTCGGTGCCGTTCGGTTGCGCGAGCAGCTTCTCGACCTCGCCGCGGGTCAGCACCTGCGGCAGCTTGCGGCTCTTGCGCGGCGCGGCCAGGTTGGCGGTGGGGTCGGCGTCGAGGATCTCCTCGCGACGCAGGTGCTTGTAGAAGGAGCGCAGGCAGGCCTGCTTGCGGTTGACCGTCGCGGGGGAGGCCGTCTTGCCCTCGATGCCGCCGAGGCTGGCGAGGAAGTCGGCGACGTCGACCGGCTCCGCCGCCAGCGCCGCGACGCCGCGCTCGTCCAGGAAGCGGCCGAACTGCAGAAGGTCCGATCTGTAGGCCTCGAGCGTGTTGCGCGACAGGCCGCGCTCGAACTCGAGGTACGCCACGAAGTCGAGCACCAGATGCTCGTAGGGCCTCTTCTCGGGAGGGCTGACGACGGTCGCCACAGTGCGGGATTCGCTGTGACTGATAGAAGCCCTGGCCGATGCCCGAGCTTCCCGAGGTCGAGACGATCCGCCGACAGCTGGCTCCGCACCTCGAGGGGCGCCGGATCGAGCGCGCCGAGGTGCTCGACGCGCGCTGGTCGGAGCCGGCCGCGCCAGCCGAGCTGGCCGACGCGATCGAGGGCCGCGACGTGCTCGCGGTCGGCCGGCGCGGCAAGTACTTCGACGTCGAGCTGGACGGCGAGGTCCACTTGATCATGCACCTGCGGATGACCGGCAACCTGCTGCTGATCCCGCCTGACGACGTCCGGGAGAACCCGTACGTACGCGTGCGGTTCGAGCTCGACGACGGGTCGACGGTGCTGTTCGCCGACCCACGCCGGTTCGGCACAGGGCTCGCGCTGCTCGGCGACGCCGCCCGCGACGAGTACTTCTCCTCACGGCTCGGCGTCGAGCCGCTGAGCCCGGACTTCACTCCGGCGGCGCTGCAAGCGCTGGCGAAGGGCCGGCGGTCGCCGGTAAAGGCGTTCCTGCTGTCGCAGGAGCGGATCGCCGGGGTCGGGAACATCTACGCGGACGAGGCGCTGTTCCGCGCCCGGATCCATCCGCTGCGGCCGGTCGGAACGCTGAGGCGGCAGCAGATCGAGGCGCTGCACGCGGCGGTGGTCGAGTCGCTCGAGGCCGGGATCGACGCGCGCGGAGCGTCGATCGACGACTTCCGCCACACCGACGGCGCGCGCGGCAGCTTCCAGGACCGCTTCCTGGTCCACCGCTGCGAGGGCGAGCCGTGTCCGCGCTGCGGGACGACGATCGTGAAGCTGCGCGCGGCGGGGCGGGGGACCTACATCTGCCCCAAGTGCCAACCCAAGCCGCGCTCCTGACCCCATCCGTCCGCCGCGAGGCGCAGCATGGAGGGGTGGCCGGCACGTTCAAGACCGACGCGGTGGTGCTGCGGTCGATCCGCTATGGCGAGGCGGATCGGATCCTGCACCTCTACAGCGTCGACCGCGGCCGGGTCGGAGCGATCGCAAAGGGGGTCCGGCGAACCAAGTCCCGGATGGGCGGCCGCCTCGAGCCGATGTCACGGGTGCGGCTGATCCTGCGGCAGGGCAGGGGGGACCTCTGCACCGTCTCTGGCGTCGACACGGTCAACGCCCACACGGGGCTGCGCGAGCAGCGGGCCTCGCTGGAGCGGGCGTCTCAGGCCTGCGAGTCGGTGCTGAGGCTGCTGGACTCTGGCGAGCCGAACCCCGCCGCCTACCATCTGCTCTGCAATCAGCTCGCGCTGCTCGACAGCGATCCCGGCCTGGCGACGCGGGCGCAGTCGCTCGCATTCCGGATCAAGCTGCTGCTGGCATCCGGGTTCGCGCCCGAGCTGGCGTCGTGTGCGTCATGCGGCGAGGTCGAGCATCTAGCCGGCTTCTCGCCGTCGGCGGGCGGCGTCGTCTGCGCGAGCTGCGAGGCGGGCTCGTTCCCGCTGGGCGCCGAGGCGCACGGCTTCCTGGTCGAGGCGCTCGGCCATCCGCTCGCGCAGGCGCCCCAGGCGTCGGACGTGGCGCTCGGCCAAGCCGACCGCGCCATCGGCGAGACGCTCGAGCACCACGCGCACGTGCGCCTGCGCCGCGTCGCCTAGCAGCTCAGGAATTCCAGGCCTTGATGACCTGGGCCTCGTGCTCCCAGCCGAGCGCGCTGAGCGTGCCGGTGGCGAGGGCGAGGCGGGCGCCGCCCTGGGGCGGCATGCCGATCCAGAGAGCGGCGAGCACACGCAGGATGTGCCCGTGGGCGAAGACCGCGACGTCGCCGTTGGTCTCGCTCAATTCCGCGATCAGCGGCCGCAGGCGAGCCTCCACCTGCTCGAAGGTCTCGGCGCCAGGCGTCGGGTGGGTCCAGACCGTCCATCCGGGATAGCGCTCGCGCAGTTGGGCGGTGGTCAGTCCCTCGGCGTCGCCGTAGTCGAGCTCGACGAGCTCAGGCCGCCGCTCGGCGCGGTCGGCGACGCCGGCCAGCTCGCACGTCTCGACCGCGCGCGACAGCGGGCTCACCAGCACCTTCACGAGCTCGCGATCGGCGAGTCGCGGCTTCAGCGTCGTGGCCTGACGGCGCCCCACGTCGGTCAGCGGCACGTCGGTGAGGCCAGTGTGGCGACGGTCGCGGCTCCACTCGGTCTCGCCATGGCGGGCGAGCACGATCTCGGGCCTCATGCGGAGCTGCGCGCCCGCAAGTGCTTGCCCCGGACGCCGAAGTAGTCGGCACGGACGTTGAGGATGTGGCGCTCCATCGCGTTTGCCGCTCGCTTCGGGTGCTTGCGCTCGATTGCGGAGCAGACGCGCTCGACGTCGATCAGCGAGGCGGCGCGCAGCCGCTTGTCACTCGCGATGGCGCTTCGAGTCAACAATGCAAGCTCGTCGAGGCGGTCGAGTGTGCCAATCAAGACCGGACTGCGACTGGCATGGGCGACGAGGTTGTGAAATCGCGCATCGGTGATGTTGAAGATGTCGGGATCGTCGATCTCGTCACTCATAATCGTCACGAGCCGCCGCATCTCCGCGAACTCGGCGTCAGTCCTGCGCTGTGCCGCCCACTCTGCCGCCAGGGGCTCCAGCCGAGCCCGTATGTCGTAAACAGCATGGGGGTCGATCGTGGAGACGTACGTCCCCGATCCACGCCGCGACTCGAGCACGCCCCCGCTACGCAGCCGGCGAATTCCCTCTCTCAGGGCCGGGCGAGAGAGATCGAGTTGCTGCGCAAGCTCGCGCTCCGACGGCAGCCGGCTCCCGGGCTCGTACTCACCAGTGGCGATCAACGCCCGGATTCCGCCTGCTGCACGATCTGCTGCGGTATCCACTCGGCGAGTCTAACGCGGGGTCATGTGGTCAGTTGGAGCAAGCCAAGGTGCTTACAGCCACTATGCATGAAGTCACCGGACACCGGCGGCGATACCCGGAGGGATGGGTAAATCGCCGCCGGCGAGCCGAAGCTCTACGAATCGGCGCGGGCGGGCTCACGGGGAGGGTTCGGTCCGTGATGCATGCCTGCGCCGACCGCAGCCGGTGATGGGTCGACTCGCAGCCCAAGGAGGGGGCGCGCGTCGAAGTTTCGAAGAAGGTCGGAAAACACAGTCAGAGAGGATTGGACTGACCACTTTGGTCGTACCTATGTTACAGCCGGCGCGGACGAATGCAACCCCTGGCCGTTGTCCGTAAGCCTGTGTCTAGGCGGCGGCCGCCGGTTAGGTTACGGTAGCCGCGGCTGCATCGGTCAGGGGACGAGGAGGAGACATGGCTGGAAGCTGGGACCGCGCTTACACCCGCCGGCAGGCGCTCGGTGTCGGGGCAGCGGGGGTTGGCGCCTTCTATCTCGCGGCTTGCGGAGGAGGCTCGAGCTCGACTGGCGGCCGAGATGTCGCCGCGGTGTTCGACTTCGAGTATGCCGGCAAGCCGGGCAGCATGAACCGCTACTGGAAAGCCCTGCGCGACCGGCTCGAGCAGTCCGACGTCGATGCCCGGCTGACCGATCTCGCGTTCGTCAACTACGCGAACATGGAGGCGCGGATCAACAGCAACCACGCCGCCCGTCGCGGGCCGACGTTCGAGACGTGGTTCCCCAACTGGTTCAGCTACGAGTTCATCACCCAGGACGCGTTGAGCCCGGTCCAGGACTACGTGCGCGACGGCGCCACCGACGACTGGCTGTTCGCGACGAAGATCGACGGCAAGTACTGGGGGATGCCGTTCTACGCCGAGCAGTCGCTGCTGATCGCCAACAAGCAGCACCTTCGCAAGGCCGGCGTCGAGATCGGCGACCGGCTCGAGTCGTGGGACGCCTTCATGGACGCCTGCGCGCGGATCAAGCGCAGCGGAGAGCTCCCGGTGATGATCGGCGCCGGCGACAGCTTCGCCTGCGACAAGTGGGCGCTGGCGTCGAGCATGGAGTACATGCAGTCGGTCAAGGAGCTGCCGCTCAACCTGCTCGGCGAGCTTCCGACCGAGGAGCCGGTCGTCTCGGGCTGGATGGATCACTTCAACCAGCTCCATCGCGACGGCTACGTCAACGAGGACGTCACGAAGATCACCGAGGCGCAGTCGCTCGACCGCTTCCTCGCCGGCGAGGGCGCCTTCGCGATGCTGTACCCCGGGATCATCTTCGACAAGGACCCCGAGCAGTTCCGCGTCGTCGGCTATTGGAACGGGCCAGGGCGCTACGCGGCGCCGATCGCGGTGTCGGGCAACCTGCTGCTGATCACGAACTACGGCGAGAACAAGGAGGCGGCGGGCCGGATCGCGGACTTCATGCAGGAGCCGGAGCAGCTCCAGCTGTTCGCCAAGATCACCGGCGAGTTTCCGTGCAACCGAAACTTCGATCCGAGTGGCCTCGGCGAGCTCGAGCGCTCGGCGTGGCAGCAGATGACGAATCCCGGGCCGGGCAAGATCGTCACCTGGCCGCGCGACCGCATGCCGACGGTGGGCGTCGACGTGGTCTTCGAGCTCGGCCCGAAGGCCTTCGACGGTGAGAGTCCAGCGGTGCTGCGCAAGGCCTTCACGGAGCGGCTGGCGCGCTACCGCGACCAGAACAGCGCCCAGATGGAGGTCTACGAGCAGTACGTGGACACGATCGAGTAGGTGGGCCGTCCCTCGGCTCTGTTGCGGCGGACAAGGGGTTGGCTCTGGGTGCTGCCGGCGCTGGCGCTCGCCGGCTTCGTCCTCGGCTTCCCGATCGTCAAGGTCCTCCAGTACAGCCTCACCGACCGCACGACGTTCCTCGACGGCAGCTTCGTAGGGCTCGACAACTACTCGGAGCTGTTCCACGACGAGCTGTTCTGGCGCGCGGTCAAGAACAACCTGATCCTGCTCCTCAGCGTGCCCCTGAGCATCGCACTGGCGCTCGCGATCACCGGGATCCTCTACCGGGGCGTGCGCGGCAGCCGGATCTACGAGCTGGTGATATTCCTGCCGTTCCTGCCCGCGATCGCGTCGATCGCCGTCGTCTTCCTCTACCTGCTGAGCGACGGCGGCCCGCTGAACGACCTGCTGCGCGGTGTGGGGCTCGACGGGCTGGCGCATGCGTGGCTGCGCGAGCCGGAGACGGCGATCTGGAGCATCCTCGGCGTCGTGCTGTGGAAGCGCATCGGCTTCACCGTCCTGCTGTTCATGGCGCGCATGGCGAGCATCGACCGCACCCAGTTCGACGCGGCCGCGGTCGACGGGGCGAGCTGGGCGCGGGCGTACTGGCAGGTCGCGGTGCCGCAGATGCGGGGGATCATTGGCTTGGCGGCCGTCCTCGGCTTCATCGAGGCGTTCTCCTGGACGTTCGCCTACATCGCGATCCTCACGCAGGGCGGGCCGGACCGCTCTACCTACACGCTCGAGTACCTGCTCTACAAGCTGCAGTTCGACCAGCGGCTGGTCGGCCTGGCGGCCGCGGTGGCGGTGCTGCTGCTGCTCTCGGCGGTGGTTGTCGCCGCCTACCGCGTCTTTCGTGCGCAGCGTGAGGCCTTCGCGTGAGGACGGCACGACGACTCGCCGCGGGCGTGGGCGAGCATGGCTTCCTGCTCGCCGTGGCGCTGGTGTCGCTGTTCCCGCTCTACGTGATGCTCGTGGCGTCGTTTCAGCGGACGACCAACCTCAGCGGGTCAGGGCTGTTGCCGACGCTCGATCCGACGTTCGAGAACTACACCACGGTCTGGACCGAGTTCGGCTTCGACCGGATGTTCGTCAACAGCACGATCCTCAGCCTGTCCTCGGCGGCGATCGCGGTGCTGCTGGCCGCCGGCGCCGCGTATGGCTTCACGCGCTTCCGCTTCGCCGGACGCGGAGTGCTGCTCGCGGCGCTCATCGGCACGATGGCCGTCCCGCCGATCGTCGTGATCGTCCCGTTGTTCGTGATGATGAGCGACCTCGGGCTGGTCAACGAGCTGTCGTCGGCGATCGTCGTCCAGGCGGGCCTGAACATCCCATTTGCGACCTTCCTGCTCGTCACCTACATGCGCGATCTGCCAAACGAGCTGTTCGAGGCCGCCGAGGTCGACGGCGCGTCGCGGTGGCGGCAGTTCGTCGAGATCGCGCTGCCGATGTCGGTTCCGGCGCTCGTGACGACGATGGTCATCTGTGCGATGTACGCCTGGAACGAGCTGCTGATCCCGCTCATCTTCTGGCAGACAGAGCAGCTGGCGACGCTGATGGTCGGGCTCGCGGTGCTCGCCCCGGGGCGCAGCGGGGCTCAGGACATACCGCTGCTGATGGCGGGCGTGACGATCTCGGTGCTGCCGCTGGCGGTCGCCTTCCTGATCGGCAGGAAGGCGCTGATTCGCGGTCTCGTCGAGGGCGGGGAGCGCTGACGATGGCCTCGGTCGCGCTACGCGACGCCCGCAAGGTCTACCCGAACGGCGTCGAGGCGCTCTGCGGGATCGACATCGAGATCGACGACGGCGAGCTGGTGGTGCTCGTCGGCTCGTCGGGGTGCGGCAAGACGACGGCGCTGCGCGCGGTCGCCGGTCTGGAGCAGCTCAGCTCCGGCTCCGTCGAGATCGGCGGAGCCGACGTGGGCGCGACGGCGGCGGCCGACCGCGACGTGGCGATGGTGTTCCAGAACTACGGGCTCTATCCGCACATGTCCGTCGCCCGCAACGTCGCGTTCGGCCTGCGCGCCCGGCGCGTGCCGCGCGACGAGCAGCGCGAGCGCGTCCTGCGGATCGCCAAGGCGCTCGACATTGAGCAGCTGCTCGACCGCAGGCCGCGCGAGCTTTCCGGAGGCCAGCGCCAACGAGTGGCGATGGGCCGGGCACTCGTGCGCGATCCACGTGTCTTCCTGATGGACGAGCCGCTGTCGAACCTCGACGCGAGGCTGCGCGTGCAGATGCGCGGCGAGATCGTCCGCATCCAGCGGGAGCTCGGCACGACGACGATCTACGTCACCCACGATCAGGTCGAGGCGATGACGATGGGCCAACGGGTGGCGGTGATGGACCGCGGCCGGATTCTCCAGCTCGCCACGCCGGAGCGGCTCTACGAGATGCCCGCCAATGTGTTCGTAGCCCGCTTCATGGGGAGTCCGCCGATCAACCTGCTGGTCGGCGAAATCGTCTCGGATGGCGCGGGCCTGGCGTGCCGTCTGGGCGAGACGCTCGTCAGGCTGCCGGAGGCGCTGGCGACCGCTTGGCCCGACATAGCGGCCTACGCCGGGCGTGAGCTGATCGTCGGCGTGCGGCCCGACGCGTTCGAGCTGGGCGCCCCCGGCGACGCCGCCGGGTTGCCCGGGCGGGTCTACCTCGTCGAGCTGCTGGGATCGGAGTGGCTCGTCCATGCCGAGGTCGAGGCGCGGGCCCCGAAGGGCGAGGACGGCGGCGGCGGGCTTCCAGCCTGGGACGCCGCGGGCGACGGCCAGGGCCGGCTCAGCGGGCGATTCCACTCCGCGCGACAAGCGGCGACGGGAGACGGCGTGACGCTCGTCCTGGATCCGGCGCGGCTGGAGTTCTTCGATCGCGACAGCGGCGACGCGCTCGCGCGGAGGTCCTAGCCGCATGTATCGCATCGGCCTGTTGGCGCCCTTTCGCGAGCTTCCCGGGGAGCTCGGCGACGCGATCGCCACGGCCTGTGAGGGAGCCGTCCACTGGCAGGTGATCACAGAGGCCGAGGACAGCCATGCGCTTCCGGCGCTGCGGAGGACCGGATCCGATGCCGTGCTGCGCGCGGGCGTGGAGCGCATGTCGCGCTGGCGGCCCGACGTCGTCGTGTGGGCGTGTACGAGCGGTTCGTTCGTCGACGGCAGGAAGCGGGCGCTAGAGCAGGTCGCGCGGCTCGAGGCCGTCGCCGGCGTGCCGGCGACGAGCACGTCGCTCGCCTTCGCCGAGGCGCTCGCGGCGCTCGACGTCCCGGAGGTGGCCGTCGTCGCGCCCTATCCGGAGCCGGCGACGGCCCGGTTCGTCGACTATCTGCGCGAGTGGGGGGTCGAGGTCGCGCACGCCGTTCACATGGACTCCCCGTCGGGGGCGGCGTCGGAGCAGCTGTCCCGGCGCGACTTCGACGCCGCGCTGGCGGCCGTCGGCGAGGACCGGCCGATCCTCATCCCCGACACCGCCGTGTGGGGACTGGAGCTCCATCGCGTGCTGGCGTCGCGGCTGTCGGTCCCGCTGCTCGTCGCGAATCAGGTCACGCTCTGGCACGCGTTCCAGCTCGCGGGGATGTCGACGGACGTCGAAGCCTTCGGTGCGCTGCGCGGGTGCGCGGCGCCCGGTATCACTCGTGGCAGCAGCGCCAACTAGAAGGAGACAACGATGATCACGGTCTGGAATCCGAGTCTCGGCGAGCCGATCGCCACGGTGCCGGACGGCACCGCGGCGGACGTCGACGTCGCTGTCGGGGCGGCGCGCGCGGCACAACGCGAGTGGTGGGCGCTGGCGCCGTACGAGCGCGAGCGCGCGCTGCACCGGATCGGCGATCTGATCCTGGAGCGCAGGGACGACCTGGCGCGCTTGGAGAGCGACGACACCGGCAAGACGCTCGTCGCCAGCTACGACGACATCGATTTCGCCGCCGAGCACTTTCACTTCTCGTCCGCCCACGCGGCTAGGGCTCATGGCACGCAGATACCGCTCTCCGAGCCTGGAACGCTCTGCTACACACTGCTCGAGCCGATCGGCGTGGTCGGCTTGATCACGGCGTGGAACTCGGCGCTGCTGATCGCCGCTACGACGATCGGGCCGGCACTGGCCGCCGGTTGCGCCGTGGTCACCAAGCCCGACCAGCAGGCTCCGCTGACCACCCTGGAGCTGGCTCGGATCGCGGTCGAGGCGGGCGTCCCCGCCGGTTGCGTCGGCGTCGTCACCGGCGGTGACGAGACGGGCGCGGCGCTCGCGGAGCATCCCGGGACCGACAAGATGGTCTTCACCGGATCCGTGGAGACGAGCCGGTCGGTGCTGCGCGCGGCCGCTGAGAACGGCACGCAGAGCGCAATCGACACCGGCGGCAAGAGCCCGAACATCGTCTTCGCCGACGTCGACGTCGAGAAGTCGCTGGACCCGATCCTGCGCGGCGCGCTGACCAATGGCGGCCAGGAGTGCTGCACCGGCGCCAGGATCCTGGTCGAGCGCTCGATCCTCGACGAGTTCGTGGAGCGGGCCGCGGAGCGGATCCGCGGTCTGCGGGTGGGCGACGCCGCCGATCTGGAGACCGAGATCGGACCGATGGTCAGCGAGACCCACCGCGATCGCGTCGCCGGCTTCGTCGAGCGTGCGGTATCCCAGGGCGCCCGCGTCCACGCCCAGGCCGAAGCTCCCGAGCGCGGCTTCTTCTTCCCGCCGACGCTGCTGGAGGGCGTCACCGAGACGATGGAGGTCTGGTGCGAGGAGGTGTTCGGCCCGGTGCTCGCGATCAACGCCTTCGATGGCGACGACGACGCGCTCGCCAAGGCCAACGCGACGCGCTACGGCCTCGCCGCCGGGGTCTGGACCGCCGACATCGACCGCGCGCTCCGCTTCGTGCGCGAGCTCGACGCCGGCCTGGTCTGGGTCAACAGCTTCCTCGACGTGCTCAGCCCCGTCGCGCCGTTCGGCGGCGGCAAGGACAGCGGCTTCGGCAGTTGGCTCGGCGTTTCGGGTCCCGAGGCATTCTCGCGCCAGAAGACGGCGTACGTGCGCGGCGTCCCCACGGGCAAGCCGTCGGAGCGGTTGGCGGGTGGCCCGCGTTCGTCGGGTGGCCTGGGACAATCGAACGGTGGTGATCGGGCAGAGCGACTTGACGAGCTTCGCTGAGCGGATTGCGAGCTTCGAGGACGAGCGGCTCGCGCCCGCGGCGACCCGCTCCTACCCGGCTCGGCGGGCCGAGCCGGAGCCCGATGCAGCCCACCGCACGCCGTTCCAGCGCGACCGCGACCGGATCGTGCACTGCAAGGCGTTCCGGAGGCTGAAGCACAAGACCCAGGTCTTCATCGCCCCCGAGGGCGACCACTACCGGACCCGTCTGACCCACACGCTCGAGACCTGCGGCATCGCCCGCAACGTCGCCCGCGCCCTCGGCCTCAACGAGGACCTCACCGAGGCGATCGGGCTCGGCCACGACCTCGGCCACCCGCCGTTCGGCCACATCGGCGAGCGGGTCCTCGACGAGCGCCTGCAGGAGCGCTATGGCGTCCGCTTCCGCCACAACGAGCACTCGTTGCGCGTCGTCGAACGGCTCGAGCGCGACGGCCGCGGCCTCAACCTGACCGAGCAGGTGCGCGACGGCATCCTCAACCACACCGGTCCGAGCAAGGCGGAGACGCTCGAGGGCCGGATCGTGCGGGTCGTCGACCGGGTGGCCTACATCAACCACGACATCGACGACGCGCTGCGCGCCGGGGTGATCGACCGCGCCGACCTGCCTCCCGCTGAGATCGCCGCGCTCGGCGAGACCGGCTCGGAGCGGATCGAGACGCTCGTCCGCGACCTGATCGACAACTCGGCGGCCGCCGGGGACGACATCGTCCAGGGCGACGAGGTCGGCGGGGCGATGCTGAGGCTGCGCAAGTTCATGTTCGAGAGCGTCTACCTGGCCGCCGACGCGCAGCGCGAGCGGCCGCGGATCGAGCGGCTGCTGGCGCGGCTGTTCGACCACTACGCCGCCGAGCTCCCAGCCGCTGTCGTTCCGGACGCCGCCGATCACGAGCGCGTCGTCGACTACCTGGCTGGGATGACCGACCGCTTCGCGATCCGCGCGCTCGCCGACCTCGAGCTGCCCGAGGGGTACTACTAGTGCCGGCGCGCTACACCCAGGACTCGATCGAGCGTCTGCGCGAGGCGGTCGACATGGTCGACCTCGTCGGCAGCCGCACCGATCTCCGGAGGGTCGGCTCGCGCTGGGTCGGGCTCTGCCCGTTCCACGACGAGCGCACGCCGTCGTTCTCGGTCAACGCCGACCAGGGCCTCTACCACTGCTTCGGCTGCGGAGTCGGCGGCGACGCGATCGGCTTCATACGCGAGACCGAGGCGCTCGACTTCGCGGAGGCGGTGGAGCTGCTGGCCGAGCGCTACAACGTCGAGCTCAAGCGCGAGCGCGAGGATCCGGCCGAGGAGGAGCGTCGCCGTCGTCGTGGGCGACTGCTCGCATTGTTGGAGCGGACAACGACGTTCTACGAGAAGTACCTATGGGCTTCCGACGACGCACGAGTGGCGCGCGACTACCTGGCTGGCCGAGGGCTGTCCGAGGAGGCGCTGCGCGCGTTCCGGGTCGGCTGGGCGCCGAGCGGCTGGGACAAGCTGCTGACAGGCGCCCAGCGCGACGGCTTCTCCTTCGACGAGCTGATCGCCGCCGGCCTGGCCCAACGGAAGCGCTCCGGAAAGGGCGGCGTGGACCGCTTCCGCGAGCGGATCATGTTTCCGCTTGCGGATGCCCGCGGCCGGGTACTGGGCTTCGGCGCACGCACGCTGCGCCCCGACGAGCCGGCCAAGTACATCAACACCTCGGAGAACGAGATCTACCACAAGGGCCGCCAGCTGTTCGGCATCGACAAGGCGCGCGTCGCCGCCGCCAAGTCGGGCCGGCTCGTGGTCGTCGAGGGCTATACGGACGTGCTCGCGCTGCATCAGGTGGGGGTGGTTGAGACGGTGGCGATCATGGGCACGGCACTGACCGAGCACCAGCTCGCCGAGCTCGCGCGGGCCGCCGGGGCGGAGGGCGTCGTCTACCTCGCGCTCGACGCCGACAGCTCCGGTCAGCAGGCGATGCTGCGCGCCGCCGAGCTGGCCGAGCAGCGCGACGTGGAGCTGCGCGTCGTCCAGATGCCCGAGGGCGTCGATCCGGCCGAGCTAGTCGCCGCCGAGGGCGCCGACGCGATCACGGGACGGCTCGAGGGCGCGCTGTCGGTCGTCGAGTTCGCCGTCCGGCGGGTGCTTGCGGAGGCCCAGCTCGGCACCCCGGAGGGTCGCGACCGCGCACTGGGCCAGGCTCGCGAGCTGATCGCCGAGACCCCGGTGCAGAGCGCCCGCCGCGACCATCTCGTCCAGCTCGTCGCCGATCGGCTCGACGTCCCGGCCGACTACGTCGTGACGGCGGTCGCCAACGCGCCGCGTCGGTCTGCGCCGGCCGCGCCGGCGTCCGCCAGCTACGGCGATCCCGGCCCCGATTGGAGCGGCGACCCCGGTCCCGAGCGGGCGCATGCCGCGCCGTCCCCGCCCGCCGCCGGGCCCGGTTCGACAGGGCTCGAGGCCGAGCGGATCTTCCTTGCGCTCTGCCTCGCGTCGGGACCGTCCGGCCGCGGGTACCTCGAGCAGCTCACCCCTGGGCATTTGTCGTCAGCCGTCCTGGAGCGGGTCCGCCTCCACCTGCTCGACCACTTCGACGATCCGCTCGCCGAGCTCGATCCCGAGGACGGCGAGCTGGCCGCGCTGGTCGCCGGCATCGCGCTGCGGGCTGAGGAGGGCGAGCCGGCCGAGGCGCCGCTGCTGCGGATGAGCTTCCTGGCGCTCGAGCTGCGCCGGATCGATCGCGAGATCCGACACTCGCGTCAGGACGGCGATCTCGCCCGCCAGACCGAGTTGGCGGGAGCCCGCCAGCAGGTGCGGCGCGACATGGACGCCGTCATGGGGGAGGTCTCGTGACTCCCGGGCCGGGCGACGCCCATAAGGACGACACCCCGCCGGACAGGCCCGACGTCGTCGTCGACGCCGAGGAGGAGGACCCCTACGACGAGTTCCACGAGGGCGGAGTCGTCACCGCCGGCGTTCCCGCGGCGCCGCCCGTCGGCGGAACGGAGGACGCGGTTCGCCTCTACCTCCAGCGCATCGGCCGTGTGCCGCTGCTGACGCGCGAGGACGAGGTTCGCCTCGCGCGGCGGATCGAGCAGAACGACATGGCTGCCAAGAACGCCCTGATCGAGGCCAACCTGCGCCTGGTGGTTTCGATCGCCAAGCGGTACCAGGGACGCGGCCTGACGCTGCTCGACCTGATCCAGGAGGGCAACATGGGCCTGATCCGCGGGGTCGAGAAGTTCGACTGGCGCCGCGGCTTCAAGTTCTCGACCTATGCGACCTGGTGGATCCGCCAGGCGATGACACGCGCGCTCGCGGACCAGTCGCGCACGATCCGCATCCCGGTCCACATGGTGGAGCGGATGAACAAGGTCCACGCGACGCGGCGCCAGCTCGCCCAAGAGCTCGAGCGCGACCCGACACCGGCCGAGATCGCCGCCAAGCTCGAGCTGCCGGAGCACAAGGTCGAGCAGCTGCTGAAGCTCGGCCAGGAGCCCGTTTCGCTCGAGACGCCTGTCGGCAGCGGCGACGAGACCGCCGAGCTGGCCGACTTCATCGCCGACGACGCCGGCGACCGCCCGCTCGAGGTCGTCGCCCGGCAGCTGCGCGACTTCGACGTACAAGCCGTCCTCGACACGCTCCCGGCGCGCGAGCGGTCAGTCATCGAGCTGCGCTACGGCCTGGGGGCCAAGGGCCCGCTCACCCTCGAGGAGATCGGCAAGGAGGTCGGCCTGACCCGCGAGCGCGTCCGCCAGATCGAGGTCCAAACCCTCCACATGCTCCGCGACTCCGGCCGCGCCGGCTCGCTCGAAGGCACCACCGACGACCCGTCCTAGACGGCGGCCGGTATCGTGGTCGGCCGCGTCGGTCCGGGGTAGCTCAATCGGCAGAGCGATCGGCTGTTAACCGATAGGTTGTGGGTTCGAGTCCCACCCCCGGAGCTTCTTCGCGCGGACTAGCCGAGTGTCTCGCGCAGCCAGGGGACCAGATCGTCCTGGAGGACGGCTGGGTCGATCGTGTGGGGCAGGGGGTACTCGCGGTAGAGGACGTTTGCGCCTGCCGACTCGAGCGTTGTGCGCGCGAGGTGGGCGAAGTCGACGGGGATGATCGGATCGAGCGTTCCGTGGCCGATCGCGACCCGCGGCAGCGGGCGGTCGAGGTCGGCCCTCCAGCCGGGCGCCGTCGGTATGAAGCCGCTCAGCGCGAGGATGCCGGCGGGGCGCGGGCGGTCGGTTCCCAGGCCGAGCGCGTAGCTCATCACCGTGCCCTGGGAGAAGCCGCCGAGCACCGTCCGCTCTGGCGGGATGCCCGTCTTGGCGGCGAGCGCGTCGTGCCAGGCCGAGAGCGTCGCGTAGGTGGACTGGAAGGTCTCCGGGTCGGGATAGCCGACGCGCGGCACGACGTACCAGTGCGCGCCGCCGGGCGCCAGGCTCAGCGGCCCGCGCGGGGTGACGCCGAGCAGCCGGCGCTCCGGGTCGAGTGCGTCGAGCAGCGGGAAGAGATCGTTCTCGTCGGTCGCGCGGCCGTGATGGAGGACGAGCAGGCCCTCCGGCTCGCCGGCGGGCTCGCGGACGCGGAAGGCGAGCGCGTCGAGCGGGGCGGTCGTAGAGTCGTCGGTAGCCATCTTCCTCACCATTCGTAGCGGGTCAGGCGGCGGCGACGGCTGCACGCCGCGCGTCGACGACATCCGCCAGGTCGCCCACGAGGTCCTCGAGCTCGGCGAGCACCTCGGCGTCGCCGACCGATCCGCCGGCGATCCGCTCGGCGGCCTGGCCGACCGCCAGCTCGCGGTCGAGCACGCGGGCGCCCAGCGCGCCGAGCACCTTGCGCAGCTCGGCCTGCGCCCAGACGGCGCCGAAGATCCCGGTGCTCGCGCCGACGACCGCCACCGGCTTGTTGCGCAGCGGGTTGGTCGCCAGCGGGCGCGAGACCCAGTCGATCGCGTTCTTGAGCGAGCCCGGGACCGAGTGGTTGTACTCCGGTGTCGCGAACAGGACGGCGTCGGAGCCGGCGACCGCGGACCGCAACGCGGTCACGGCCGCCGGCGCCAGATCGACGTCGTCGTCCTCGTCGTATGGCGGCACGGCCTTCAGCCCGTCCCACAGCTCCAGCTCGACGCCGGCCGGCGCCCGCTCGGCCGCCGCGCGCAGCAGCGCGGTGTTGTGGGAGTCCCGCCGCAGGCTGCCCGATATCGCGAGGACCTTCACCGCTACGCCTCCTTGACGAAGTAGAGCTCCGCGAGGATCGTCACGTCGTTGCTGAGCGCCTGGCCGCCGCCCGGCAGCTCCGCGTTCCAGCTGACGCCGAACTCGGTGCGGTCGACGGTGGTCGCCAGCTGCAGCCGCAGGCTGTCGTTGCCCTGCAGGTTCGCAACCGGCCCGTGGGCCGCGCCCGTCGCGGCGAGCTGCCTGGTGACGCCCTTGATCGTGATCTCTCCCGAGACCTCGACGCTCTCGCCGTCGAGCGCGATCCGGTCTGAGGCGAAGCTCAGCTCCGGGTAGCTCTCGGCGTCGAAGAAGTCCGGCGACTGGAGGTGTGCGGAGAGGTTGTCGTCCTTGACGTCGACGCTGGCCACCTTGGCGGTGCCGGTCAGCGAGGCCCCATCGTCGGACAGGTCCAACTTGCCGTCGAACTCACGGAAGCTGCCGTTGAACGCGCCGGCCAAATAGGGGACTTGGAAGGCGATCGACGAATGAACCTTGTCGAGCTGCCATGTTCCCACCGGCGCCGCGATTGCACTTGTGCTCATAGTTGCTACCTCCGAATCAAGGGGCTATAGTTGACTACGCAAACAACTCTAGCGAGAAGAAGTTGAATCGTCAAGTATTGACACCGCAAGTAAATCTGGAGGATGTCGCGCCGGCCCTGAGGGCATGGGCGCGACTGATGCGCGCCCAGGCGACTACCAAGCGCGAGCTGGCGGCCGCCCTGCACGACGAGCACGGCCTGACGATGAGCGCCTACGAGGCCCTCTACGTGCTGGCGCGCGCCGACGGGCTGCGGCTAAAGCGCGTCGAGCTCGCCGAGCGGCTGGTCCTGACCCCGTCGGGTATCACGCGCCTGTTGGAGGGACTCGAGGCTGAGGGATACGTCGAGAAGGTGTCGTGCGAGACCGACCTACGGGTCAGCTACGCGCAGCTGACCGACGCCGGCGTCGAGAAGCTGGAGCAGGCCTCCTGCGGCCACACCGGTTCGATCCGCTCGCTCTTCGAACAGCACTTCAGCGAGGACGAGATCGAGACGCTCGCCGAGCTGCTGGGCAAGCTGCCCGGCGCGCTCGACGAGGACCAGGCCTGCCCGACCGACGGCTAGCGCGCGGCGAAGCGCTCGAGCGCCGCGGCCGCCGTCGCGCCGCCGTCGTGAGCGGCCGACCATGACGCGAGCTCGCCCGCCCGCGCCGCGATCTCCGGCTCGGCCAACAGCTTCCGGACCGCCAGCCGGACCCCGCGCGGCGTGACCATCCGCCGCGGCAGCGACACGCCGCAGCCCGCCCAGGCCACCCGCGACGCGTTCTCCGCCATGTCGCCAGCCGCCGGCGCGCCGACCACCGGCACGCCGTAGGACAGTGCCCGCGCGACCGTGCCGTGGCCGGCGTGGCAGACGACGGCCGCGCAGAGCGGCATCGTGCGCGAGTAGGACAGCCACTCGACGACGCGCGCGTTGGCCGGGACGCGCGCCGGCAGCGGCGCGCCGGGCCGGTTGGTGGTCGCGATCACGCGGACCGGCTCGTCGCGCAGCCCCTCCAGCGCCGCCGCGATCATCCGGCCGTCGGGGTCCTGCGAGGTGCTCGGCGCGATCAGCACCAGCGGCGCATCGCCCGGCGGCGGCGGCTCGACCTCCTCCGCGGGCCGCTCCCAGAGCAGCGGCCCCGTCACCTCGAAGGCCGGGTTCCATTCGCGCCGCGGGTACTCGAGCTGCGGGAAGGTCGCCACCAGCGCCAGATCGCGCGAGATGCCGTTGTGGGTGTAGTCGAGCGCCGGCAGGCCGACCTTCGCGCGCGTCGCGTTCAGCTCGTCGCGGCCGCGCTCCTCGCCTCGCCGCAGCAGCGGTTGCAGCAAGCCCCAGCCCTTGCGGCCGAGGCGCGTGCGCGGCAGCCGCGCGCCGATCGAGTAGGGGGGAAGGCCGGCCTCCGACGTCGGCAGGACGTGCGGGACCAGCGTCGCGAACGGCCGTCCCGCGACGCCGGCGGACAGTCCGCCGACCGCGGTCAGGATGTCCCCGACGACCACGTCGGCGTCGAAGGACTCGATCAGCGGCACGGTCTCCCGTGTCGCCTCGACGGCCGCTTGGTAGGGGTCCAGGTCGCGCCCCGTCGGAAAGACCGAGTACTCGGGCGCGGGCGCGAACTCGATTTGCTCGCGCTCGACGTCCGCAGCCCAACGCTTCCACGTCTGGAGGCAGACCGCATGTCCGCGTCCCGCCAGCGCCTTGCCCAGCGCGATCGCGGGGAACGCATGCCCCGGATCGCCGAAGGCTGTGATCAGGAAGCGCTGGCTCAGACCATCTCCGCGATCTCGCGGATCATCCGCCTGCGGGCCTCGGGGTCGAAGACCGTCGGCGTCGCCACCAGCGTCCCGACGCCCGCCTCGCGGTAGACCTCGAGCCGCTCCTTGATCCGCTCCTTCGGCCCGACCAGCGACGTGCGGTCGATCAGCTCGGCCGGCAGCGCCGCGGCGGCCTCGTCCTTCTTGCCGTCGAGGTAGAGATCCTGGACCTCCTTGGCGGCATCCTCGAAGCCATAGCGCTGGACGAGCGAGTTGTAGAAGTTCTTCTTGCGCGAGCCCATGCCCCCGACATAGAGCGCCAGCAGGGGCCGCACCTGATCGCGCGCCTTCTCGATGTCGTCGTCGATGCAGAGGTTGACGTTCGGCGCGATGTCGAAGGACTCGTCGATCCGCTTGCCGTTGCCGGCGCGCGCGGCGCCCTCCTCGAGCAGCGTGCGGAACTCGGCGACGTGCTCGGGGGAGAAGAAGGTCGGCAGCCAGCCGTCCGCGATCTCGCCGGTCAGCGTCGTGTTCTTCGGTCCGATCGCGGCGATGTAGATCGGCATCCGCTCCTGGACCGGGGCGATCATCAGCTTCAGCGCCTTGCCCGGCCCGTCGGGGAGCGGCAGCTCGTAGATCTCGCCCTTGTACTCGAGCCGCTCGCGGGCGAGCGCCTTGCGCAGGATCTCGACGTACTCGCGGGTCCGCTGCAGCTGCCGGCCGAACGGCTGGCCGTGCCAGCCCTCGGCGACCTGGGGGCCGGAGGAGCCGATGCCGAGCAGCATCCGGCCGTTGGAGAGCTGGTCGAGCGTCGCGGCGGTCATCGCCGTCATCGCGGGGGTGCGCGCCGGCATCTGGAAGATCGACGAACCGATCTTGATCCGCTCGGTCTGCGACGCGAGCCATGCCAGCACCGTCGCGGTGTCGGAGCCGTAGGCCTCCGCTGCCCACACGGAGTCGAAGCCGGCGGACTCGGCCTCCTTGACGATCTCGAGCTGCTGCTCGGCCGTCAATCCAAGTCCCCAGTACCCAACGTGCAGGCCCAACCGCATTGCAAGTCTCCTTTCAACAGCAGGGACGACCTTGAAGTCGCCGACGACGCGCCCTACCCTCGTGCGGCCGCCACGCGGCATCGTATGCCACCGGTCGCCAGGACATCCGCGGAATGAGGGCGCTGCGCCCAGCGCGCGAGCTGCGCAACGCGATCGACGCGATGCCGCTCGAGACGCGCCACGCGATGCTCGACGCGCTTGATCGCAATCCGATCATCGTCGGTGCCTACACGGCGCCCGGCGGCGGCGTCTGCCCGATGCTCGCGGCGCACCGCAACGGCGGACGGACTGACTACGCGGCGTTCGCGCGGGCATGGGATCGCTACGCCCGGGCCGGCAAGCAGGCCCGTCCGGCGACCGAGGGCGAGCTGACCGCGCTGCGGACGATGCTCGAGTCCAGCATTGCCGACCAGAACGTGACCGCGCCCGGAGCGCTCGCGCGAGCCATCGCCGACCATCGTCGGGCGCTGCGGTCGCGCCTGCGCCGCGAGGAGCACCAGGTCGAGCCCTACGAACGGGTCGACCCGCGTGCTCTCGACGCCGACGTGGACGCCGGTGTCGATGCGGTTCTCAGTAGGTAGTTCGCCGCCGTCTATTTGAAGTCGGCGTTAAGCCTTGCGCTTGACTGCCCCGTGGTAAGCCCCTGTCCCATATGTTCTGTCTGGTGAGGCTGGGATCACGTCTGGCGGCTGCTTGGCTTGTCGTAGGGGCACTTGCGCTCGGCGTTGCCGCCTGCGGCGATTCGGGCGACTCCAGCGTCGTCAGCGCGCCGCCGCCGGAGCCCGCCAAGCCGGAGGAGTTCCCCTCCGCCAAGGGCAAGACACTGCGCGACCTGCTCGCGAGCGTCGGGTCGTCAGGCCCGGTCATCGCCGCCTCGGTCTCCCAGTTCCAGCCGGGTGAGAACCGCTTCGGCTTCGCGCTGTTCAACCGGGCGCGCGCCCAGATCGCAGACGCGCCGGTCGTGCTCTATGTGGCGCCGGTCGGTGGTGGGCGCGTCGAGGGCCCGATCCCGGCCCGCTTCGAGCAGATGAACGTCAAGCCGCAGTTCCAGAGTCGGACGGTCGCCGAAGACGAGGACGCGGCCAATTCGCTCTACGTCGCCGACATCGACCTGCCGAAGCCCGGCCGCTACGAGATCCTGGGCCTAGCCCGCCTCGACGGCCGCATCGTCGCCGCGACGCCGTCGGGCGGCGCGCTGACGGTGACCAAGGACAGTCAGGTTCCCGACGTGGGGGACAAGGCCCCGGTCGTCAACACCGACACCGTCGCCAGCGCGAACGGCAACCTCGAGCTCCTCGACACGCGGCGGCCCGCGTCCTCGATGCACGACGTCGACTTCGCCGACGTGGTCGGCCGGAAGCCGACCGTGCTGCTGTTCGCCACGGCCGCGCTCTGCCAGAGCCGTGTCTGCGGCCCGGTGATCGACCTGGCTGAGCAGACCAAGTCCGAGCGTGGCGACGACGTCGCCTTCGTCCACCAGGAGATCTACGTCGACAACGAGCTCGAGAAGGGCCTGCGGCCACCCGTGGCGGCCTACGAGCTGCCGACCGAGCCGTGGGTGTTCGTCGTCGATGCGAACGGGCGCATCGTGGCCCGCTACGAGGGCGCCTTCAGCATGGACGAGCTCAACGCCGCGATCGACAAGGCCGTCGCCAAGAGCTAGAAGGCCGCGCGGCCGAGCACGTAGCCCGCGGTCGCGGCCACGATCCCGAGCACGAGCGAGGCAGCCACGTAGAGCAGCGCCCGTCCCGGCTCGCCGGCATCGACGTCGAGCACGACCTGGACCGAGAACGTCGAGAAGGTCGTGAACCCGCCGAGGAAGCCGACGCCGAGCGCCGTCCGCAGCTCGCCCGACAACCCGCTCGCCGTCACGAGCACGCCGAGCAGGAACGAGCCGGCTACGTTGATCGCCACCGTGACCCACGGCAGCGTCGACCCGTGGAACGGCGTCGACAGCGCATAGCGCGCCAACACGCCGCCCATCCCGGCCACACCAACCCATAGCGCCGTCATGGCCCGCATCATGCCGCCGCGCATGGACGGCAGAACGACCTAGGATGGGCCTTCGAAGGGCCGGTAGCTCAGTTGGTTAGAGCACGGGACTCATAATCCCTTGGTCCCAGGTTCGAGTCCTGGTCGGCCCACTTGCTGGGAGTCGATGTCGCTCGCGGCGCAGGGCGAAGACGGCCGGCGAGCTGAGCGCGAGTTCATGCATTCCGCCGTGAGCGGAGCTACTGTCCAAGGCATGAGCACCTCTGAGCGCGCTTTCGTGCTGACTCTCGGATATGGGCGACGATCGCCCGACGAGCTTCTTGGCGCCTTGGAAGAACATGGGGCGGAGTACGTCATCGATGTTCGCTCGGTTCCCTGGTCGAGATACCAGCCCACGTTTTCGCGGGACCAGCTGGCGGCGGCTCTGGGAGCGCGAGGTATTCGCTACGTCTTCATGGGTGACGAACTGGGCGGCCGTCCTGATGCGAGCGAGTGCTATGACGCCGAGGGTCGGGTCGACTATCTCGCTTGCCGACGGTTACCCGCTTTTCAGAAGGGGATCGGTCGGGTTAAGCAGGCTTGGCACGACGGGCATCGCTTGGTGCTCCTATGTAGCGAGGGGAAGCCAGAGAGTTGCCACCGCACGAAGTTGGTCGCGGATGCCTTGATCCAGGCCGCTGTCTCAGTCCGGCATATCGACGAGCAAGGCGCATTGCGATCACAAGAGGAGATTCTGGACAGGCTGCGCGACAGTCAGATGACTCTCTTAGGAGATGGGGCGTCTGATGTCTTGACCAAGTCACGCGGACGATATGGCCAAACGGCGGCGTGACTGCCAAGGTCCTGACTATTGGCGCATATGGTTTTGGCGCGGATGCTTTCTTCGCCGCGCTTGACGATGCCAACGTCGATCTTTTCATCGATCTCCGCCAGCGACGCGGCTTGCGGGGTTCCCGTTACGCATTCGCTAATTCAGGACAGCTGATTCCTGAGCTTGCAAGGCATGGAATTGAGTATCGGCACATCAAGGCACTAGCACCGGACTCTGAGATCCGCCAACTGCAGCACGCCGCGGATGCTGCTTCAGGAACGGCGAAGACTCAACGCGCGGCACTCTCTGAATCCTTCGTACGAGCATACGAAAACACGAAGCTAAAACCCTTTGACTGGAAAGCACTAGCTGAGGATTTGTCGGCGTATCGCGCTCCCGTTCTGTTCTGCGTCGAGCGGGCGCCTGAGGCATGCCACAGAAGTTTGGTAGCAGGCCGTCTCGCTGGACAACTGGGGGTTGGCGTAGTTGACTTGACGCCGTGAGCCGAGTACTAGTCGTTTCCAGAACCCAGATGAATCAGGGGCGGGTCTGTGTGGGAGGGCACGATCTTGATCGCGGCTTCCGCAGCGTCCGACTGCTGACCAAGGGTGGCATGAACATGCCGGAGGACAAACCCTTGAAGGTAGGAGACATATGGCATCTGACATATGAGGACCATCCCGAACCTGATCCGCCGCATGTCGAGGACGTGCTTGTCGCAGGGGGCGAGCGAGTGGATCATCTCGGGCCTGCTGAGCTTCGGGATCACCTCATGGCTGAGATCGCGCCCTGGGATGGGGGTCCAGAGACCATCTTCGACGGGACGGTGGCCGGCACCCCGAGCGGACGAATCTATGTCCCCGAGGGGGGGCCGTTACCAACGCGGAGCACCGGGTACTGGTTACCAGACAGGGATCTCGTCAAGAGAGTCGCCTTCGGGAAGATCAGGTTTTTGTACACCGGTCCGTCGGAGTTGGACGAGTTCACCTGGGCCGGGGTCGCAGAGCCTCCCCAGGACATCGAGGCATCGACCCTCGTCCGCGTTTCGTTGGCTCGCTGGTACAGCCCCTCGTCTGCGCCCGCTGGCTACTACGTGCAAATCTCCGGTATCTACTAGCTAGCCCCAGTCCCCAAGACGCCTCTTGGAAATGCGTCCAGAAGAGGACTCACAATCCCCTGGGCGCAGACCAAGAGCATCTAAGGCATGGGGGACTACTGCAAAGTCGCCGAGACCAGCGGAGCCGAGGTGGGCTCCTGGCTGCCGCCGCTGGGCTCGCGGGTGACGAGCATCTCGTCGGCGGCGCCGGTCTGGGCGGGGAGGACGAGCTTGGCGGTGCCGTCGCGGGAGGGGACGAAGAGGATCGAGGGCTGGAGCTGCTCGCCGTCACGCATCCAGACTTGGTAGACGTCGCCGGGGCGGAGGTCGGGGATGTGGCTGACGTCGAGCGTGTAGGTGTCGTCGTGGCGGACGATGTTGGCGGCGGCGCGGACCGAGGGGGCGGTCGGCTCGACCGGAACCGTGGTGGCGACGGTCTGAGCGGGGTCGGAATCGCCGCGCAGCGCGTAGCCGCCGGCGATGCCGACTGCGAGCGCGACGACCGCGGCGACGCCGGTGAGCGCGGCGGGCGAGACGCGCTTCCAGAACGGCGGCTTGGTGGGGCGTGCGGGCGCTGCCTTCCCCCGGCCGCCGTCGGCCTCGATCGCGCCGAGGATCCGGTCGCGGAGCTCGGTCGGCGGCTCGAACTGCTCGACCGAGGCCGGCAGCACGTCGACGGCCGGCTGGAGCCATCGCAGCTCGGCGCGGCAGCGGTCGCAGCCGGCGAGGTGAGCTTCGAAGTCGACCCGCTCACGATCGTCGAGCGCGTCGAGCAGGTAGGCGGCGCGCTCGTCCTCCCAGGGCATGTGCTCGGCGAGGCTCATGAGATCAGCTCCCCGAGGTTCGCGCGCACCTTCTGAAGGCCGAGCCGCATCCGGCCCTTGACGGTGCCGAGCGGCATGCCGAGCAGTTCGGAGATTTCGCTGTGGGTGAAGCCGGCGTAGTAGGCGAGGGCGAGCACCTGGGCCTGGTCGTGCGGCAGGTCCTTCAGCGCGCCGCGTACATGCGACGCCCGCTCGCGACGCGAGACCTCGGCATCGGTCTGCTCGGGTGCCTCCTGGGTCTCGAGCAGCCCGTCGTCGTCGTAGTCGAGCCGGCCGCCGCGGACCGAGGAACGACGCAACGCGTCGATCGCGCGGTTGCGGACGATCTGCAACAGCCAGGAGCGCACGCTGCCGCGGGCCGCGTCGTAGCTGGCGCTCGTGCGCCAGACCGACAGGAATGCCTCCTGGGTGACGTCCTCGGCCGCTTGACGCTCGCCCATGATGCGGTGTGCGAGCGAGTAGGCCGGCCCACCGTGGCGTTCGTAGAGCACCTCGAGCGCCTCTGAGTTGCCGTCCTGGACGAGCACCATCAGCTCCTCGTCGGCGAGGCGCGCGGCGCTGGTGCGTGTCATCGGAGGGTTCCCATAGGCAGGGTGAAGCTGTCGGAAAAACGACAGCCGTCCCCGGCTTGTATTCGTCCCCAGGGACCACTCGGATCAATCCCGAGCAATACTGATCCGATCGCCCGCCGGGTCTCGTTGCAGGGGCACCCCGAACCCAGGAGACGGCGATGAGTGGCACCACCACGCCCGCAGAGAAGGACAGCGCCCTGACCCGCCTGACCCGAGATCCGATCTCGCGCAGGCGCTTCGTCGCGGCCGCCGGCGGCACGACGGCGATCTCGACGCTGCTGGTCGCCTGTGGCGACGACGACGACAGCGGCTCGCGTGCGAACAGCGACGACATGTCGACGACGACCGAGATGTCCGGGTCCAACGACGCCATCGCCCAATTCGGCAAGGGCGACGTCGGCATCCTCAACTACGCCCTGACGCTCGAGTACATCGAGGACGACTTCTACCGCGACGTGATCGGGAGCGGGCTGTTCAAGGGCGCCGACCTCGAGCTGATCCGGTCGTTCGGCAAGGACGAGGCGGCACACGTCGCCGCGCTCACCCAGACCGTTCGCAAGCTCGGTGCGAAACCCGCGCCGAAGCCGAAGACGAAGTTTCCGCTCGACGACGCGCGGTCGGTGCTGGAGCTGGCGGCGACCGTCGAGAACCTCGGCGCCGCCGCCTACCTCGGCCAGGCCCCGCGGATCGAGAGCGACGCGGTGCTGGCGGCCGCACTCTCGATCCACGCCGTCGAGGGCCGCCACGCGGCGGCTCTGAACACGCTCACCGAGCAGTCGTTCGTCCCCGACGGGGCCTTCGCGAAGCCGGCCGACGCAGCGACGGTGCTCGACTCGGTCCAACCGTTTCTCGTCGGCTGAGCGGCGGCGATGAGCAATCACCTCACACACGAGAGCGAGGCCAGGATGGGACAGCACCAAATAGCAGCAGCAGCGGCACAGCCGGCGGCCCCCGAGCTTGAGGCCGTCGAGTTCGAGCCACTCAGCCGTGGTGCGCTGATCGCCCGTGGGGCGCTCGGCGCGGCGGCGCTCTACGGGGCGATCGCGGCCGGGCCGCTGGTCCGCCGCGCGTTCGCCCAGATGGGCGGCGGCGACGTCGAGATCCTCAACTTCGCGTTGACGCTCGAGTACCTCGAGGCAGCGTTCTACGAGCGCGCCCTCGACCAGGTCGACCTCGGCAGCGAGACCACGGAGTTCGCCGAGACGATCCTCGGTGACGAGAACGAGCACGTGGCGGCGCTCGAGAAGACGATCAAGAGCCTCGGCGGCAAGCCGGTCACCGCCCCGATGGTCGAGTTCCCGTTCTCCGACGAGGCCGCGTTCCTGAAGCTGGCGCAGACGCTCGAGGACACCGGAGTCGCCGCCTACGACGGCGCCGCGCCGGCGATCGAGTCGAAGGAGCTGCTCGCCACCGCGGGCTCGATCGTCCAGGTCGAGGCGCGTCACGCCGCGCGGATCCGCCTGGCGCGCAACCAGCCGCCGGCGCCGAACGCCTTCGACCCGACGCTCACCCAGCGGCAGGTGCTGAAGGCCGTCGCGCCGTTCGTGAAGGCCTAGAAGGGGATCTCGGGCGCGGCGTCGCGCAGCAGCGGCGCCGCGCTGTCGCGCTCGGAGGGGTGCAGGTCCAGCCCCTCAGGCCAGACGATCCCGACGTCCGGGTCGTCGTAGCGGATGCCGCGCTCGACGTCGCCGTCGTAGTACGACGAGCACTTGTAGACGACGTCGGCGACCTCGCTCGTCACGCAGAAGCCGTGCGCGAAGCCGACCGGCACGAAGATCTGAAGCAGCCGCTCGTCGTCCAGCCCGAACGCCTCCCACTGGCCGAAGGTCGGCGACTCGCGGCGGATATCGACGACCACGTCGACGATCGCACCGCGCGCACAGCGCACCAGCTTCGCCTGACCGGAGCCGATCTGGAAGTGCATGCCGCGGACGACGCCGCGCGTCGAGCGCGAGTGGTTGTCCTGGACGAACTCGACGTCGACGCCCAGCTCGGCGTAGACGTTGCGCCGGTAGGTCTCCTGGAAGAAGCCGCGGCTGTCCGGGAACGCGCGCGGCTCGATCAGGACGGGTCCGTCGAGCCTGGTCGGCAGCCGCTTCACGGTCGAAAAGCTACCCGACGCGATAATCCTGCCCGCATGCAGCATGCCGGCGGCGCCGCCCGACCAACCGTCGCGATCCTCTGCGGAGGACGCGGGACGCGCCTCCAACGCGGGACCCGCTCGATCCCGAAGCCGCTCGTGGAGATCGGCGGCCGGCCGATCGTCTGGCACGTCGTCCAGATCTACGCCGTCCAGGGCTTCCGCGACTTCGTCCTCCTGACCGGCTATCGCGGCGAGCTGATCGAGGAGTTCGTCGCGGCCGCGCCATGGCCGGCGGGCATCTCGGTCAGGTGCGTCGACACGGGCATCGACACGCCGACCGGTGGCCGCCTCCACGCCGCGCGCGCCGAGCTGGGGGAGGGCACCGCCTGCGTGACCTACTCCGACGGCGTCGCCGACATCGACCTCGGCGCGCTGCTCGCGACCCACCGCGACAGCGGCGCCGCGGCCACGATGACCGTCGTGCGGCCGGAGCTGCAGTTCGGCGTCACCCACCTCGACGACAGCGGTCGCGTGACCGGCTTCGAGGAGAAGCCGCGCTCCGAGCAGTGGATCAACGGCGGCTTCTTCTGCTTCGAGCAGGCCGGTCTCGACTACCTCGCGCCCGACAGCGTGCTCGAGCGCGACCCGCTCGAGCGACTAGCCGCCGACGGCCGCCTGCGCGCCTACCGCCACGGCGGGTTCTGGGAGTGCATGGACACCTACAAGGACGCCGTCCAGCTCAACGACCTCTGGGACGGCGGCGACGCGCCTTGGCGCAGCTGGTGAGAAGGAACTTTTCCGCGGCGGGCGAAACACATCGCCGTGAAGTCCTCAGCCACCGCCGCGCTCACCCTGTCCGCCGAGATCCGCTCGCGCTTCGACGAGTTCTCGCGCTCGCAGAAAGACGTCGGCCAGTACATCGTCGACCATCTCGACGAGGCGTCGTTCCACACGGCCGAGGAGCTGGCGCGGCGCGCCAACACCTCGTCGTCGACCGTCGTCCGCTTTGCCCAGGCACTCGGCTTCGAGGGCTTCCCGGAGCTCCAGTCCGCGGCCCGCGACGAGTACCGCCGCGCTCGCGAGGGTGAGCAGGGGACCGTCGACCTCGCCAACCCGCCGCTGTTCCCGATCGACCAGACCGAGTTCGAGGCCGCGCTGGCCGCCGACCACGTCAACGTCGAGGAGACCGCGCGCAAGCTGGACCGCGAGGAGGTGGCTCACTGCGTCGAGCTGATCTCGCGCGCCGACCGGCTCGTGCTCTGCGGCACCGACCAGATGGCCTTCTTCGCGAGCTACCTGCGCCACCTGCTGATGCTGCTCGACGTCCGCTGCGAGGTCGTCGCTAGCCCCAGCCAGGAGGGACTCGCCAAGCTCGGCCGGATCGACGACCGCACCGTGCTCGTCGGCTTCTCGGCCGGGCGACCGCACCCGCTCGTCGTGCGCGCGATGAAGCTGGCGCGCAACCGCAACGCGGCGACGATCTCGGTCTCCGACGCGACGCTCTCCGAGGTCGCCAAGCTGGCCGACCACAAGCTCTTCTACTCGTCCAACAGCCCGGCCTTCGTGCGTTCCCACGCCGCGCTGATGAGCGTCGTCCAGGCCTTGGCCTACGGCGTCTACGCGATGGACGAGTCGCAGTACTCCGACCGCATCAAGGCCTTCAAGCTCAAGTAGCCCGAGGACGCGCGCCGCGTAGTATTGGCGCCGTGAGGCAAGAAGGCACATTCGCGGTCAAGGCCGGCCTGGCAGAGATGCTCAAGGGCGGCGTCATCATGGACGTGGTGACCGCTGAGCAGGCGCGGATCGCCGAGTCCGCCGGTGCAGCTGCCGTGATGGCGTTGGAGCGCGTACCGGCCGACATCCGGGTCGCCGGAGGCGTGGCGCGGATGTCCGATCCGACGATGATCGAGGCGATCCAGGCCGCCGTGACGATCCCGGTGATGGCGAAGGCGCGGATCGGCCACTTCGTCGAGGCCGAGGTGCTGCAGGCGCTCGAGGTCGACTACGTCGACGAGTCCGAGGTGCTGACGCCGGCCGACGAGGCCAACCACATCGACAAGTGGGACTTCAAGGTCCCGTTCGTCTGCGGCGCGACCAACCTCGGCGAGGCGCTGCGACGGATCGGCGAGGGCGCGGCGATGATCCGCAGCAAGGGCGAGGCCGGGACCGGCAACATCGTCGAGGCGGTGCGCCACATGCGCCAGATCCGCGGCGACATCCGGCGCTTGGCCGGGCTCGACGCCGCCGAGCTTCCGACGGCCGCCAAGGACCTTCAAGCGCCGCTGCCGCTCGTGCGCGACGTCGCGGCCGCGGGCAAGCTGCCCGTCGTGATGTTCTCCGCCGGTGGCGTCGCGACGCCAGCCGACGCCGCGCTGATGATGCGGCTCGGCGCCGAGGGCGTCTTCGTCGGCTCCGGAATCTTCAAGTCCGAGGACCCACAGCGGACCGCCGTCGCGGTCGTCGAGGCGACGACCCACTTCGAGGACGCCGAGCGGATCGTGGCAGCATCGCGCGACCTCGGAGCGCCGATGACCGGGATCGGCATGGACGCGATCGCCGAGCACGGCGGCCTGTTGCAAGAGCGCGGTTGGTGACCGTAGGAGTCCTTGCCCTGCAGGGCGACTTCGAGGCTCACCGCAAGGTGCTCGAAGGCCTCGGCGCCGATGTGCGCGAGGTCCGCACGCCCGCCGACCTCGAAGGTGTCGCCGGCCTGATCATCCCGGGCGGCGAGTCGACGACGATGACGCTCGGCATCGAGCGCGAGGGGCTCGCGGACCCGTTGCGCGCGCTTGCCGCCAGCGGCGCGCCGGTCCTGGGAACGTGCGCCGGGATGATCATGCTCGACCGCGAGCACCTCGGCGTGATCGACGTCGCCACCGAGCGCAACGCCTTCGGCCGCCAGGTCCACAGCTTCGAGGCGCGACTCGACCTCGACGGCGTCGGCGACGATGTCGAGGCGATCTTCATCCGCGCGCCGTGGGCGCGCGAGGTCGGCGACGGCGTCGAGGTGCTCGCCGCCGTCGACGGCCATCCCGTCGCGGTCCGCCAGGGCGACGTCCTGGCCGTCTCGTTTCATCCAGAGCTGAACGGGGAGACACGACTGCATTCCTGGCTGCTCGCCCGGATCGCCACCACCCAGACCGGAGGAGAAGCCAAGTGAAGGACTCACGCGTCGAGGCACTCGCCCAGATCCTTGTCCGCTATTCGACGAAGGTGCGGAAGGGCGACGTCTGCGTCATCCAGGGCACGACGACCGGGGAGCCGTTGATCCAGGCCGTCTACGAGGAGATCCTGCGCGCCGGCGGCCTGCCGGTGATGCAGCTCACGACAGAGCAGGCCCAAGCCGCCTTCTTCGACCTCGCCAGTGACGAGCAGCTCGACTGGGTCCAGCCACCGGCCGAATGGACGGCCGAGCATGCCGACGTGCGGATCGTCGTGATGGCCGACGCCAACCCGCGCGCGCTGTCCGGCGCCGACCCCGCCAAGCAGGCGCGCGCCTCGCGGGCGCGGCGCTCGATCATGGAGACCTCGATGCGGCGCGCCGCCGAGGGCAAGCACCGCTGGTCGCTGACGCTGTTCCCGACTCACGCCTACGCCGGCGAGGCCGGCATGTCGCTATCCGCCTACGAGCAGTTCTTCTACGACGCCTGCCTGGCGACCGACGCCGACCCGCTGACTGCCTGGGCGCGCCAGTCCGACGAGGTGATGCGGCTCGCCGAGTGGATCGAGGGCCGCGAGGAGGTCCACATCACCGCTCCGGGGACCGACATCAAGCTCGGCGTCGCCGGCCGCCACTGGATCCCCTGCGTCGGCACCCACAACATGCCCGACGGCGAGTTCTTCACCGGCCCGGTCGAGGACTCGGTCAACGGCGAGGTCGCCTTCTCGCTGCCGGCGACCTACGGCGGCCGCGAGGTCTCCGGCGTGCGCTTTCGCTTCGAGGACGGCAAGGTCGTCGACGCCTCCGCGGAGCGTGGCGAGGACTTCCTGATCGAGATGCTCGACACCGATGCCGGCTCGCGCACGCTCGGCGAGCTGGGGATCGGCACCAACTACGGGATCGTGGCCGGCACCAAGGAGATCCTGCTCGACGAGAAGATCGGCGGCACGGTCCACATGGCGATCGGCGCCGCCTACCCGGAGTCCGGCGGCGTCAACGAGTCGGCCGTCCACTGGGACATGGTCTGCGACCTGCGCCAGGGCGGCTCGATCGTCGTCGACGGCATCGAGCTCCAGCGCGACGGCCGCTTCGTCGTATAGGAGCCGACCGGCCAAGGAGAAGGCACCCGAGGGCAGGGGGTGCGGCCTGACCCGGGGCTAGAATCCCATTACATATATGGCCGGGCATTCCAAATGGGCGTCGATCAAGCACAAGAAGAAGGCGACCGACGCCAAGCGCGGCGCTCTCTTCACCAAGCTGACGCGCGCGATCACCGTCGCCGCGCGTGAGGGTGGGGGCGACCCCGACGGCAACCCGTCGCTCGTGCTCGCGATTCAGAAGGCCAAGGACGCGAGCATGCCCAAGGACAACATCGAGCGCGCGATCGCGAAGGGCAGCGGCGCCGACCAGGATGCCGATGCCTTCGAGGCAATCGTCTACGAGGGCTACGGGCCGGGCGGCGTCGCCGTCCTGGTCGAGGCGCTGACCGACAACCGCAACCGCACCAGCTCCGACGTCCGCCACGCCTTCTCCAAGCACGGCGGCAACCTCGGCGAGCCGGGCTCGGTCAACTGGATCTTCGAGAAGAAGGGCCAGATCGTCGTCGACGCGGCGCGGTACGGCGAGGACGACCTGATGGTCGCCGTCGACGCCGGCGCGGAGGACGTCGCCGAGGACGGCGACGTGCTCGAGGTCGTGACCGGGCCGACCGACCTGGCGGCCGTCCGCGGCGCGCTCGAGCAGGCTGGCGTCGAGGTCCAGTCCGCCGAGCTGGTGATGCGGCCGACCAACCGGATCGAGATCGAGGAGAGCCAGGCCGCGAGCCTGATGCGCATGCTCGACACGCTCGAGGACAACGACGACGTGCAGGCCGTCCACGCCAACTTCGACGTCGACGCCGAGGTTCTGGAGCGGGTCCTCGCGGGTTAGCGTCCGGGAGGCGTCCGCGCCTCCGCGAAGAATCAGATCGATGGTGGTCGTACTCGGCATCGATCCTGGCACCGCGAACACCGGCTACGGCGTGGTGGTGTCGCGCGGCCCGAAGCTAGGGGCGCTCGACGGCGGGACGATCGAGACGGCGCCCGGCGTGCCGCTGGAGCAGCGGCTGGTTCAGATCCACGCTCGTGTCGTCGAGCTGATCGCCGAGCACGAGCCGGAGGCGGTGGCGATCGAGGAGCTCTACTTCGGCCAGAACGTGCGCAGCGCGCTCGCCGTCGGCCAGGCGCGTGGCGCGGTCCTGCTCGCCGCCGGCCAGTCCGGCGTTCCGTGCTTCTCCTACACGCCGCAGCAGATCAAGCAGGCGGTCTGCGGGTCGGGCGCCGCGGCGAAGGACCAGGTCCAGCGGATGGTCGGCGCGCTGCTCGCGTTGCCGGAGCCTCCCAGGCCCGACCACGCCGCCGACGCGCTCGCCGTGGCGATCTGCCATGCGAACGGAGCGCCGCTGCGGGCAGCCGTCGGCTGAGGGAGGCGTCCGCCCCAGGGCGCAGAATCACGGACTGTGATCTCGTCCGTGAGAGGAGAAGTGCTGGTCCGACGGCCGGGTGAGGTCGTCGTCGAGTCGGCCGGCGTTGGCTACAAGCTGGCGGTCTCGAGCGAGACGCTCGACAAGGTGCCGCCGGTCGGCGCCGAGACCCTGCTGCACTCCCACCTCGTCCTGCGCGACGACGGCATCCATCTCTTCGGCTTCGCCAGCGAGACCGAGCGCGAGCTCTTCCTGATGCTGATCGGCGTCCAGGGCGTGGGGCCGAAGGTCGCCCAGGCGGTGCTCTCCGGCGGTCCGCCGCGCGAGCTGCTCGGCGCGATCGCCAACGGCGACGCGGCCCGATTCCAGGCGGTGCCGGGGATCGGCAAACGGACGGCGGAGCGGATCATCGTCGAGCTGCGCGACAAGGTCGCGGGCGCGGTCGCCGAGGAGATCGTCATCACGCGCGCCTCCAGCGATCCGCGCAGCATCGCCCGCGAGGCGCTGCTGGGCCTTGGCTATACGCCGCCCGAGGCCGACGCGATGCTCGAGGGCGTCGATGGCGATTCGGCCGAGGAGCTGATCGGCGCGGCGCTGAAGGCGGTCCGATGAGCGGGATCCGGACACCCGGCGTCGAGCGCCTGCAGACGCCCGAGGTCGAGGGCGGGGCGGAGGAGGAGCTCGACCGCACGCTGCGGCCGCAGCTGCTGACCGATTTCGTCGGGCAGGAGCAGGTCAAGGCCCAGTTGAGCGTCTTCATCGAGGCCGCCCGCGCACGCGGCGAGGCGCTCGACCACGTGCTGCTCGCCGGTCCGCCGGGACTCGGCAAGACTTCGCTCGCCCAGATCGTCGCGAACGAGCTCGGCGTTGGAATAGTCGCCACCGCGGCGCCAGCGCTGGAGCGCAAGGGCGACGTGGCGTCCTACCTCTCTTCGCTCGAGCCGCGCTCGGTGTTCTTCGTCGACGAGATCCACCGCCTACCGCGTGCGCTCGAGGAGACCTTCTACCCGGCGATGGAGGACCGGCGACTGCCGATCACGGTCGGCCAGGGCGCCGGCGCGCGGGTGGTCAACCTCGATCTGCCGCCGTTCACGCTGATCGGCGCGACGACCCGTGCCGGGCTGCTGACGACGCCGTTGCGCGACCGCTTCGGCGTCGCGCCACGGCTGGAGCTATACGACGCTGCCGATCTGGGCCGGATCGTTCGCCGCTCGGCGGGGATTCTCGACGTCGAGATCGACACTGCCGGCGCCGAGGCCATCGCCTCGCGCTCGCGCGGGACCCCGCGCGTCGCCAACCGCCTGCTGAAGCGCGTGCGCGACTACGCCGAGGTGCGCGGCAGCGGGACGATCGACGCCGGGATCGCGACCGAGGCGCTCGAGCTGCTCGACGTCGACCGCGTCGGACTCGACCGTCTCGACCGCGAGATCCTGTCGGCGATCTGCTCGAAGTTCGGCGGCGGTCCGGTCGGTCTCTCGACGCTCGCGGTGGCCGTCAGCGAGGAGCAGGACACGATCGAGGACGTCTACGAGCCGTACCTGCTCCAGCAGGGCATGATCATGCGCACTCCGCGCGGCCGGGTCGCTACCGCGGCGGCCTTCAAGCACCTCGGGCTGGCGCCGCCGGCCGAAGGGGCTCGACTCTTCTGATGCGTCGCTAATCTCCGCTTCCCGTGCCGAACTTCATCTGCCCAAGCTGCGGTGATCGCAGCGTCTCGACCGATCGCACCGCCGGCTTCCAGAGCCGCGCTCGCGGTTGCAAGAAATGCGGATTCGGCTTCCTGTTCGAGTTGCTCGACGACTACTACCCGGCGCCGAACGCGGCCTTCTTCCTCTGCGATCAGGAGGGCCGCCTGATCGGCGCCGGCCGCGGCGCGCGCGAGCTGACCGGCCTCGGCGATCTCGACGTGATCGGCCGTCCGGCGGGCGAGGTCTTGGGCCTCGAGTTCGAAACCGGAAGCGACCACATCGCCACAGCTCTTGAGTGGGGCGTTAGGGTTCTCGGCAAGCCGGTGGTAGTCAACGCGGAGGGAGACCGGCCTGAGCCAGCTGTGGCTGACATCTTCCCTGCGTATGACGACGACGGTGGACTGCTGCTGGTGCTGACGCCACGCGGGTCCAACGGCAACACGAACTGAAATGACTTCACGCAAGCGCAATCTCTCGATCATCGCCCTGATGCTGGTGCTGCTGGCGGGATCCTTCTACGTGATCCTGACCAAGCCGACCGTGCTCGGCCTCGATCTGCGCGGCGGCGTGGAGCTGGTCTACGAGGGCCGCCCGACGCCGCAGGTCCCGACCGTCACGGCCCAGGCGATCGACGACGCGATCGAGACGATCCGCAAGCGCACCGACGCGCTCGGCGTCTCCGAGCCGGAGATCCAGCGCGCCGGACAGAACCAGATCTCGATCGGCCTGCCGGACGTCGACAACGCCGACCGCGCGATCGAGCAGGTCGGCACGACCGCCCAGCTGCAGTTCTACGACTGGGAGGAGAACATCCGCGGGCAGGGGCCGGACGCTCCCTTCGCGGGCAAGACGGCGCTCTACGACGCGGTCGAGGTTGCCGCCAAGGAGAAGCCGACCGCCACGGAGACCGATCTGCCGCCGGACGGCGCCTCCGAGGAGATCGAGCAGCGCTTCGACGGCGACAAGAAGCAGATCCAGGAGTACTACGACCGGCGCAACGACAGCCACAGCGGGCGCTACTACCTGTTCGACTCCGACAAGGAGCTGATCACCGGCCCCGATTCGACGTGCGAGGAGCTGCTGTCGGACTACGAGGGCGTCAAGGGCCCGAAGCGCAAGCAGAGCGAGATCCCCAAGGACAGCAAGTGTCGCGAGGAGCTGGCCGCGATCCCAGTCGGCAAGGGGGATACCGGGACAACGACGCCTGAGTCGAGCGCGGCCCCGAAGAGCGGCCCGCCGGCCGGTTCCGAGGTCCTCGAAGTGCCGCGCGGCATCGTCGTGATCGAGGCCGATCGCGCCGAGAACCAGCCTGCGGACGTCCACAACTACTACGTCATCGAGGACGACTCCGAGCTCTCCGGCGGGGACATCAAGAACCCGGAGCAGAACACCGATCAGCGCACCAACGAGCCGATCGTGACGATGGAGTTCACCGACAAGGGCCGCAAGGCCTTCGCGACGGTGACCAAGCGGCTCGCCCAGCGCGGGTCGGAGATCATCGTCCCGCCGGGAACCGATCGCCAGCAGACGCTGCAGCGCTTCGCGATCACGCTCGACGACCAGATCGTCTCGCTGGCGACGATCGACTACCGCGAGAACCCCGAGGGGATCGACGGTCGCACCGGCGCCCAGATCAACGGCATCGGCAACCTGACCGACACTCAGGACCTCGCCGAGAGCCTGCGCATCGGCGCGCTGCCGATCGAGCTGAAGCTCGTCTCCCAGACCCAGGTCTCCGCGTCGCTGGGTCAGCAGGCGCTCGACCAGGGCCTGCTCGCCGGCGGGGTCGGCCTGGCCCTGACGCTGCTCTTCCTGATCCTCTTCTACCGCGTGCTCGGCGTGGTCGCCGCGATCACGCTGATCATCTACGCGATCTTCCTGTTCGCGCTGGTCAAGCTGATCCCGATCACGCTGACGCTGCCGGGCATCGCGGGCATGATCCTCACGCTCGCCGTCGCCGCCGACGCGAACATCGTCATCTTCGAGCGCATCAAGGAGGAGGCGCGCGCGGGCTCGTCGATCCCTGCCGCAATCTCGAACGGCTACCAGAAGGCGCTGCGCACGATCATCGACGCGAACGTCGTCACGATCGGCACCGCGTTCATCCTCTTCACGCTCGCGACATCGGGCGTCAAGGGCTTCGCCTTCACGATGGGCGTCGGCACGATCGTCTCGCTGTTCACGGCCGTGCTGGCCACCTCGGCGATTCTCGGCTCCATGAGCCGAACGCGACTGATCGGGTCGCGCTTCGCGCTCGGCGTCGGAAAGGACGACCAGGAGGGCCCCCGCTGGCACCTGGACTTCGTCGGCAAGTCGAAGTGGTTCTTCTCCGGCTCCGGCATGATTCTCGTCGTCGGCGCGCTGGCGATCGCCGGGTTGGGGCTGAACTTCGGCATCGACTTCGAGTCCGGCACCCGTGTCAAGACCCCGATCGCGCAGAACGCGAACGTCGACGAGGTGCGCGACGCGCTCGCCCCGCTCGGCTACGAGGACGCCAAGATCCAGCAGGTCGACGAGCCCGAGCTGGGCGACAACGTCTTCCAGATCTCGACGCCGACGCTGGACGAGAAGGAGGTCACCGAGCTCCGCACGGCCCTCGACGAGGAGTTCGGCGTCGAGCGAGCCGAGTTCTCGGTCAACTCGATCGGTCCGACCTTCGGGGCCCAGGTAGCCCGCACGGCGCTGATCGCGGTGATCGCGTCGCTGCTGCTGATCTCGATCTACATGGCGTTGCGCTTCGAGGCGAAGTTCGTCGTCCCGGTCCTGATCGCGATCGCCCACGACATCCTCATAACGGGGGGCGTATACGCCCTGGTCGGTCGGGAGGTGACGACGTCGACGGTCGCGGCGCTGCTCACGATCCTCGGCTACTCGCTGTACGACACGATCATCGTGTTCGACCGCATCCGCGAGAACGTGCCGCGAATGCCGCGCGCGACCTTCTCGCAGATCGTCAACCGCTCGATGTCGGAGGTCCTGACGCGCTCGCTCGCGACCAGCGCCTCGACCCTGATGCCGATCGGCGCGCTGCTGTTCTTCGGCGGCGAGACGCTGCAGGACTTCGCGTTCGCGCTGCTCGTCGGCGTCGCCTCCGGCGCCTACTCCTCGATCTTCATCGCGGCGCCGCTGGTCACGCTCTGGAAGGAGCGCGAGCCGGTCTACGTGCGCCGCCGCAAGATCGTCCTGGAGGAGAACGGCGGCGTGGTCCCGCCATTCGCCTCCGGAGTGCTCGGCGAGGACGGCGATGGTGCCGTCCCGGCGCCGCGCAAGCCGCAGCGGCGCGCACCTGTGCCCGCGGCAGCGACGCCGGCGCCCGCGGCCCCCGCGCCGCCGTCCGGCGACGGCAACGGCGCCTCCAGCAGCGCCGCCGAGCGCAAGGCAGAGCGCGCCCGCAACCGCGCCCGCAAGAAGCACGGGAGGAACTGAAGATGAGCATGGTCGTCTGGGTGATGATGGGCATCGCGCTCTGGCACTTCGCGGTCTTCGTTCCCGACCGCTTCTACGGCGGAATCATCGGCGCGTTCTGCGCGGCGATCGCCGGCTCTGCGATCTTCGGCTGGGTCGTATCCGGGTTCTCGATTCCGGGTCAGGCCGACACGACGCTGACGTCGGCGTTCATCGCCGTTCCGGGCACGCTGCTCGCGCTCGGGTTCTCCTGGTGGTACGGCAATCGGTCCGAGACCGAGCACCGTCCAGAGGTTCTGTAGAGCCACGTCCGACCCGGTCGCGAACATGCGGCCGTGCTTGCGGAGGTCTCGGGTTGGAGTTGCGCGCCGTACGCGGCGGGGGAGAGCCTTGCCCTGGCCGAGGCTCTGGGCGTCTCGCCGCACACCGCGGCGATCCTGACGCGGCGGGGATTGAGCGACCCCGAGGCCGCGCGACGGTTCATGGCCGCGGAGGAGAGCCACCCGGCTGAGCTGCTGGCGGGAATGGGTGAGGCGTGCGCCGCGATCCTGCGTCACGTCGCCGCCGGATCCCGCGTCGTTGTGTTCGGCGACTACGACGTCGACGGGGTCTGCTCGACGGCGATCCTGATCCGCGCGCTGCGGGCGATCGGCGCCGACCCGGCCTGGCGCCTGCCGAGCCGCGACGAGGGCTACGGGCTGTCCGAGGCCGCCGTGCGAGAGCTTGCCGGGCAGGGCGCCGGTCTGATCGTCACCGTCGACTGCGGCGTGACCGCAGTCGGCGAGGTCGCGCTGGCGCGCGAGCTGGGCGTCGAGGTGGTGGTCACCGACCACCACCGCCCGGGGGCCGCGCTGCCGGACTGCCCGATCGTCCATCCGGCGCTCGGCGGCTACCCGTTCGAGCACCTGTGCGGCGCCGCTGTCGCGCTGAAGCTCTCCGAGGCATTGCGGCGGGCCGCCGGCGCCGACCCGGCCGGCGCCGATGAGGATCTCGACCTTGCCGGTCTCGCGACGCTCTGCGACATGGTCCCGCTCGTCGGCGAGAACCGGCGCATCGCTCGCGCGGGGATGGCGGAGTTGGCGCGCACGCGCAAGCAGGGCCTGCGCGCGCTGATGGCGGTGACGCAGCTCGACCCCGGGGAGGTCGACGAGCGCGCCGCCGGCTTCCGGCTCGGTCCGCGAATCAACGCGGCCGGCAGGATGAAGCGCGCCGACGCGGCCCTGGAGCTGCTTTTGACCGAGGACCGCGACCGCGGCGACGAGATCGCCCGCGAGCTGGACGGCCTCAACTACGACCGCCGCGAGATCGAGCAGCGGATCGCCGGCGAGGCCGAGCGCCTCTGCGCGCCGCAGCTCGCGGCCGCCTCGATCGTCGTCGCGGGCGAGGGCTGGCACCCGGGCATCGTCGGGATCGTCGCGTCGCGGCTGGTCGAGCGCCACCGCCGGCCGTGCGTCGCGATCGCGCTCGACGGCGACAGCGGCCGCGGCTCCGGTCGCAGCATCGACCCGTACGACCTGCACGGCGGCCTCGGCGCGGCGAGCGAGCATCTCCTGGGTTACGGCGGCCACCGGATGGCCGCCGGGCTGCAGATCGCGGCCGACGCCGTTGGCGACTTCCGGGCGGCGCTCGCCGCGCACGCCGGTGCGGCGCTCGCACCGGGCGATCTGATGCCCCGTCAGGAGACCCACGCCGTGGTCCCCGCCGGCGCGCTCACGCTCGACCTGGCCGAGGAGCTCGAGCGCCTCGCGCCATTTGGAGCGGGGAACCCGGCGCCGATCCTGATGGTTCCCGCGGCCGGCATCGAGCACGTCACGGCGATGGGCGAGAAGCGCGACCACGCCCGCTTCACGTTGACCGGCGGCACCGCACGGGCCCGCGGGGTTGCCTTCCGCACCTCGCAGCGCGAGCTGGCCGATGCCGGCGCGACCAGCCAGGACGTCGCCGTGGCGCTCGAGCGCAACCACTGGAACGGGTCCGTGGAGGCGCGAGTCATGTTGCGCTCGCTCTGCCCGACCCGACCTGGGGTCCTCCGGGATCTGGCGCCGGAGACCGACGCGACCGCTGCCATCGAGCAGGAGCTCGCAGCCGACCCGAGCGCCTGGTGGCCGGCGCCCCTACCCGCGCCCGGCGACGCCGACGGCGCCACCGCCGTGCGCCCGGCCACCTCAAGGACGGTCAGCGACCGTCGCGGTGAGGGGCTCGCCGGCATCGCCGGCGACCTGCTGACCAGCGGCGAGAGCGCCCTCGTCGTGGTGACCGACGTCGCCCGGCGCCAGGCCGGACTCGAGGCGATGGTCGCGGGCATGGCGCCCGGACCGCTAGCGGTCGTCGCGTGGGAGGCGCTCGGGGCCGACCCGTCGCTCGCGGGCGACTTCGACCACGTCGTCGCGTTCGATCCGCCACCGGTCGCGAACGGCCTCGCGCTACTCGACGGATCGTCTGGCGTGACCCACCTCGCGTGGGGAGCGCCCGAGCGGGCCTTCACCCTGGCGAGCTGGCGCGACCGGCTCGACCTGCGCCCGGCGCTGATCGACCTCTGGCGTGCCCTCGACGCTCAGGGAGAGTTGGCTGGACCTGAGCTGGAGCTTGCCCTGCGCGGCAGCGGTCAGCACCCCCGTGACGGTCGCCACCAGGGACGTCTGGTCCGCATCCTCTGTGAGCTGAACCTCGCGGTCTGGGGGGAGTCCCGGCTCTCGCGTGGCCGCGCCGAGCGCACGGATCTCCAGAACTCGCATGCCAACCGGGCCTATGCCACCCGCCTGGCCGCCGCCGAGCGGTACCTCGCGGCCCCCGAACTCGACATAGAGCAGGCGGCAGCCGTTTGAGCGGAGGGCGCAGGCGGATCGGTCCTTCGACGCGAGTTCGTAGCTAGGTGGGGCGAGATCCGGCGAGTACCGCAGCTCCGTCAATCGCCGGTCTAGACTGAGGCGATGGCCGATGAGCTGCAGACAGGGGTGGTCGATCCTGCCTTCGAGCACGATCCGGTCGACCATGCGGAGAATCCGGCCCCCGCGGGGCCGACGGACCGCCTGGCCGCCGACGAGCGGATTCTGCTCGGCGATCTATTCGCCGTAGTAGAGGAGCACGCCAACGCGGCCGCCGAGCCGGTCGACCGCGACAAGCTCGAAGAGGCGTTCGTGTTCGCCTGCGAGCGGCATGCCGACCAGCGCCGCGCATCCGGCGACGACTTCATCGTCCACCCGGTCAGCGTCGCCAAGATCTGCGCCGGGATGCGGCTCGACACCGCGACGCTGTGCGCGGCGCTGCTGCACGACACCGTCGAGGACACCAGCGCGTCGCTCGACGAGGTGCGCGCGGAGTTCGGCGACGAGGTCGCCTCGCTCGTCGACGGCGTCACCAAGCTGACCGGGATCACGTTCCAGAGCCGCGACGACCGCCAGGCCGAGAACTACCGCAAGATGATGGTCGCGATGGCCTCGGACATCCGGGTCATCCTGATCAAGCTCGCCGACCGGCTGCACAACATGCGGACCATCGACGCGATGCCGAAGGTCAAGCAGCAGGACAAGGCCAAGGAAACGCTGGAGATCTTCGCCCCGCTGGCCCACCGGCTGGGCATCCACGCCATCAAGTGGGAGCTGGAGGACCTGGCCTTCGCCACCCTGCACCCGCGCAAGTACACCGAGATCAAGGGCCTGGTCAACCAGCAGCGCGAGGAGCGCGAGGGCTACGTCCAGCGCGCCGGCGACTACCTGGGCAAGGAGCTGGAGGAGGTCGGCATCGAGGCCGAGATCTCCGGCCGCGCCAAGCACTTCTACTCCATCTACTCGAAGATGACGAAGAAGGGCCGCGAGTTCAACGAGATCTACGACCTGACCGCCATGCGCGTGCTCGTGGGCTCGGTGAAGGACTGCTACGGCGCCATCGGCGTCATCCACTCGCTCTGGAAGCCGCTGCCCGGGCGCTTCAAGGACTGGGTCGCCATGCCCAAGTTCAACATGTACCAGGCGCTGCACACCACGGTCATCGGGCCCGAGGGCCGGCCGCTGGAGATCCAGATCCGCACCCAGGAGATGCACGACACCGCCGAGTACGGCATCGCCGCGCACTGGATGTACAAGGACGATGGCCAGAAGGGGCCGGAGGACCGGGTCGAGTGGCTCAAGCAGCTCGTGGACTGGCAGAAGGAGATGTCGGACCCGCAGGAGTTCGCGCAGACCCTGAAGGCCGACCTGTTTGAGGACGAGGTGTTCGTGTTCACCCCGCGCGGCGAGGTCAAGTCGCTCGGTGCCGGCGCCACGCCGCTGGACTTCGCCTACGCCGTGCACACCGACGTGGGCCACCGCTGCGTGGGCGCGAAGGTCAACGGCAAGATCGTGCCGCTGCAGTACGAGCTGGTGTCCGGAGACATCTGCGAGGTGCTGACCTCCAAGAAGGAGCGCGGCCCCTCGCGCGACTGGCTCAGCCTGGCCAAGACCACGCGCGCGCAGTCGAAGATCCGCGCCTGGTTCAAGGCCGAGCGTCGCGAGGATTCCGAGCGCAGCGGCCGCGAGATCCTGCAGGAGGCGCTCAAGCGCCAGGGCCTGCCGCCGCAGCGAATTGCCGGGTCGCCGCTGCTGGCCGACGTGATCCGCGAGATGGGCTTCCGCAAGGCCGACGACTTCTACGTCGCGCTCGGCGGGGCCAAGGTCTCGGCCAAGGTGGTCACCCAGAAGGTCATGGCCCGGCTGCGCGCGGGCGAGGCCGCCATCGAGATGGACGATGCGGTGGCCGAGCTCACGTCCAAGCGCGAGAAGCAGTCCAAGCCCACCGGATCGTCGTCCAGCTACGGCATCACAGTCGACGGCCTGACCGACGTGGCGCTGCGGCTGGCCAAGTGCTGCCGCCCAGTGCCCGGGGATCCGATCCTGGGCTACATCTCACTGGGCAAGGGCATCACGATCCACCATGAGAACTGTTCCAACGCCAAGGCGCTCATGAAAAACCCTGAGCGCTTCACATCCG
>DASQKP010000015.1:0-10942 GCA_035630455.1 Thermoleophilaceae bacterium | reverse complement strand
GCCTCGATCGCCGCGTTCTGGCCGATCACGCGCTTGTGGAGCTCGTCCTCCATCCGCATCAGCTTCTGGGTCTCGGCCTCGGTCAGCTTGAAGACCGGGATGCCGGTCCACATCGAGACGATGTCGGCGATCTCCTCCTCGCCGATCTCCGGGCGCTCGCCGGACTCGCCGGAGCGCCACTGCTCCTCGAGGTCGCGCTTCTTGTTCGTCAGCTGACGCTCCTGGTCGCGCAGGTTCGCCGCCTTCTCGAACTCCTGCGCCTCGATCGCGGCCTCCTTCTCGCGCCGCGTCGTCTCGATCTCCTCCTCGAGCTCGCGGTAGACCGGCGGTGACGTCATCGACTTGATCCGGGCCCGTGAGGCGGCCTCGTCGATCAGGTCGATCGCCTTGTCCGGCAGGAAGCGGTCCGAGATGTAGCGGTCGGCCAGCTCGGCGGCGGCTTCGAGCGACTCGTCGGTGATCCCGACGCGGTGATGCTGCTCGTAGCGGTCGCGCAGGCCCTTGAGGATCTGAACGGTCTCCTCGGTCGACGGCTGCTCGACGCGGATCTGCTGGAAGCGGCGCTCCAAAGCGGAATCGCGCTCGAGGTACTTGCGGTACTCGTCGAGCGTCGTCGCACCGATCGTCTGCAGCTCGCCGCGTGCCAAGGCCGGCTTGAGGATCGAGGCGGCGTCGATAGCGCCCTCGGCCGCGCCGGCGCCGACGAGGTTGTGCAGCTCGTCGATGAACAGGATGATGTCGCCGCGCTGGGTGATCTCCTTCATCACCTTCTTGAGCCGCTCCTCGAACTCGCCGCGGTACTTCGAGCCGGCGACCAGCGCCGCCAGGTCGAGCGTGTAGATCTGCTTGTTCTTCAGCAGCTCGGGCACCTCGCCGCTGGTGATCCGCTGGGCGAGGCCCTCGACGACGGCCGTCTTGCCGACGCCCGGCTCGCCGATCAGCACCGGGTTGTTCTTGGTGCGGCGCGAGAGGATCTGCATGATCCGCTCGACCTCGGTCTCGCGACCGACGACGGGATCGAGCTTGCCCTCGGCGGCGAGCTTGGTCAGGTTGCGACCGAACTGGTCGAGCAGCTTCGAGCTCTTCTTGCCCTCGCCCTGCTGGGCGCCCTGGGCGCCACTGCCCTGGCGCTGGCGACCGCCAGGACCGGAGAGCATCCGGATGACCTCGTTGCGGATCTTCTCGGAGTCGGCGTCGAAGTCGAGCAGGATTCGCGCGGCCACGCCCTCGTTCTCGCGCACCAGGCCGAGCAGGATGTGCTCGGTGCCGATGTAGTTGTGGCCCAGCGACAGTGCCTCGCGCAGCGCCAGCTCGAGCACCTTCTTCGCCCGTGGCGTGAAGGGGATCTGACCGGACGTGACCTCCTCGCCGGAGCCGACGATTCGCACGACCTGCGCACGGACGCGCTCGACGGTGATGTCGAGCGACTCGAGCACGCGCGCGGCCAGGCCCTCCTCCTCTCGGAGCAGGCCAAGCAGGATGTGCTCGGTACCGATGTAGTTGTGCTTGAGGATCCGGGCCTCCTCTTGCGCGAGGACGACCACTTGACGGGCCCGCTCTGTGAAGCGCTCAAACACGGCTCGAGTCCTTCGTCTCGGGAAATACTGCTGACGGCCCAGTCTAACAACGGGGTCCGGCTAGCAAGTCAGGTGCGCAACGCGGGGAACAACACGACCTCGCGGATCGAGCTCCTACCCGACAGCAGCATCACCAAACGGTCGATGCCGATGCCGATCCCGCCGGTCGGCGGCATGCCCTGCTCCAGCGCCCTGACGAAGTCCTCGTCGTAGGGCTGCGCCTCGTCGTCGCCGGCCGCGCTGTGGCGACTCTGCTCCTCGAAACGGGCCCGCTGCTCGTCCGGATCGTTGAGCTCCGTGAAGGCGTTGGAGAACTCCATCCCCCCGGCGAAGCACTCGAAGCGCTCAACCAGCCCGGGCTCGCTGCGGTGGGCCTTGGCGAACGGCGACAGCTCGACCGGGTAGTCGGTGATGAAGGTCGGGTTCTTCAGCTCCGGCTCGACGTGCTTGGACAGCAGCTCGTCGACGAGCTGGGGCCAGACCTCCGTCGGGTCGAGCGAGATGCCGCGCTCCCTGGCGGCCGCGACCAGCGCGCTGCTGTCGCGGTGCGCCAGCACGTCGAGGCCGGTCTTCTCCAGGATCGCGTCGCGCAGCGTCACGCGCTTCCAGGGCGTCGCGAAGTCGATCTCGCCGGCGTAGTCGATCTCCTCGGCGACGAAGGCGACCAGCTCCTCCAGCTCGGCCGCGATGTCCCCGTAGTCGGCGTAGGCCTCGTACCACTCGAGCATCGTGAACTCGGGGTTGTGCTTCGGCGACAGGCCCTCGTTGCGGAAGTCCTTGCCGATCTCGTAGACGCGCTCGAGCCCGCCGACGATCAGGCGCTTGAGATAGAGCTCGGGCGCGATCCGCAGGTACAGCTCGCGGTCGAGCGCGTTGTGGTGGGTGGTGAACGGACGGGCGAGCGCCCCGCCGTAGAGCGGCTGCAGGATCGGGGTCTCGACCTCGAGGAAGTCGCGCGCGTCGAGCCAGCGGCGGATCGCGGCGATCACCTTCGAGCGCAGGATGAACAGCTCGCGGGCGTCCTCGTTGGCGATCAGGTCGAGCTCGCGGCGCCGGTAGCGCGTCTCGACGTCCTCCAGCCCGTGGAACTTGTCCGGCGGCGGTAGCAGCGACTTCGCCAGCAGCGTCCAATCGGTGGCGCGCAGGGTCAGCTCGCCGCGACGCGACTTGAAGGCGGTTCCGTCGATCCCGATCAGGTCGCCGAGGTCGAGCGAGGTGAGGACGTCGAACGACTCCTCGCCGAGCACGTCGCGCTTCGCCTGGATCTGGATCCGGCCCGCACGGTCGACGACGTCGAGGAAGGCCTGGCCCCCATGCCCACGCCGCGCGGCGAGCCGCCCCGCCACCCGGTAGCCGGTATCGGTCTCGGCGCCGTCCTCGAGGTCCCCGTGCGCCTCGCGAACGATCTCGGAGGCGACGACGCCCGGATAAGCGTGCGGAAACGGCTCGATGCCGCTCGCGCGCAACTGCTCCAGCTTCTGCCGCCTGTCGTCTTCCACGGCGGAGAGCCTAGATGCGGGAGAGGCTAGGCGGCCTCGATCTTCGTGATCTTCAGCTTGCGAGCTGGACCACGGGGGACCGGCACGGAGACGACGTCGCCCCGCTTGTGACCGATCAGCGCCTTGCCGACCGGCGACTCGTTGGAGAGCCGCTGCTCGGCCGGATCGGCCTCGGCCGAACCGACGATCTGGAACTTGTTCGACTTGTCGGTCTTCTGGTCCTTGACGTGGACCAGGACGCCGACGCCGACCGTCTCGGTGTCGACGTTCTTCGCGTCGATGATGCGCGCGCTGCGAAGCTTCTCCTCGAGCTCGGCGATCTGCTTCTCGAGCATTGCCTGCTCGTTCTTCGCGTCGTCGTACTCGGAGTTCTCGGCGATGTCGCCGAACTCGCGCGCCTCTTTGATCCGGGCAGCGACCTCGCGACGACGGGTCGTCGACAGGTGCTCGATCTTGCCCTTCAGATCGGCTAGCCCGTTCGGTGTTAGAAGCGTCTCTCTCGGCATAGGAAAACCCCCCGAGCTTCGACCGTGCCGCCGGAGGGAGCGCGTGAGTGTAGCAACCGCCTTGGCCGTGACCGAAAAGGCGCGTCAGGCCGCTCTGAGAGCCAGCTCCGCAGCCGCGATGCGATCGAGCGCGACGCGAGCGTCGGCGGTAGTGGCCGCCGTGACCAGCTCCTGCTTGGCTGCCTTGGTCAACGCGAGCCGCTCCGCGTACCACGGATAGAACTTACGCAGGTAGTGGCCGGCGCGGTCGATGCCGAGGTGCTCCTCGCAACGGTCGATCGTCCAGCGCAGCTCGTCGATCACCTCGGCGGGGGTCGGCTCGCCCTCGCGCAGGCCGAGCAGCCGCTCGAACATCCAGGGATTGCCGAGCGATCCGCGCGCCAGCATCACGGCGGCGGCGCCGGACCGGTCGAAGGCCTCCTGGGCGCGATCGTCGGACAGCAGGCCTCCCGAGACGATCACCGGCACGTCGAGCGCCTCCACGACTTCGCGTGCGAGCTCGTAGTCCGGCTTGCCCTTGTGCTGCTGGGATGCGTGGCGCGGGTGAAACGAGATCGCCGCGACGCCGGCCTCCTCGACCAGGCGCCGGGCCAGCACGACCCCGGCCCGGTCGCCGGGGCGCTGCCCGGGCCGCAGCTTCACCGTCACCGGCAGTCCGCTTCCCTCGCCGGCGGCCTTGGCGATCGCGACGGCCTTGTCGGGATCGTCGAGCAGCGCCGCGCCGGCGCCGGTCTTGCAGACCTTGCGCACCGGGCAGCCCATGTTCAGGTCGACGATGTCGGCGCCCGCCTCGGCCACCATCGCCGCCGCCTCGCGCATCACCTCGGCGTCGTGGCCGAACAGCTGCATCGAGACCGGGTGCTCGTCGGGGTGGATGCGCAGGAACTGGTCGACGGTCCGCTCGTTGCCGTAGCTGAGCCCGAAGCTCGAAACCATCTCCGAGACCACGAGACCCGCCCCGTGCCGCTTCGCCTGCAGGCGCACGAACCAGTTGCCGATGCCGGCCAGCGGGGCCAGCACGAGCCGGTTCGGCAGCTCGAGGCCGGCGAGTGTCCAGGGATCCTTCAGGGAGCGCATGCGGCCCCTAGCTTACGGCGCGATTCTTTTCCCAGATCAGCTGCAGGCCCTTGAGGGTGAGCAGGTCGTCGAGCTCGTCGACCTGCTCGCAGTGCGGAACGATGGCGTGCGCCCAGCCGCCGGTGGCGATGACGGTGGCCTCGTCGCCGAGCTCGTCGCGCAGGCGGGCGACCAGGCCGTCGACCTGTCCCGCGTAGCCGTAGATGACGCCGGATTGGATCGCCTCGCGGGTCCCCTTGCCGATCGCCGCGCGCGGCGGCTCGAGCCGGACCTTCGGCAGCGCCGCGGCGCGCTGGGTCAGCGCCTCGATCGATATCTCGACGCCCGGCGAGATCACGCCGCCGAGGTACTCGCCGCTGGCCGACACGACGTCGTAGTTGATCGCGGTGCCGAAGTCGACCGCGATGCACGGGCCTCCGACACGCTCGTAGGCGGCGATCGCGTTGACGAGCCGGTCGGCGCCCAGCTCGCGCGGGTCGTCGATGCGGATCGGCATCCCGGTCTTCAGCTCTGGGCCGACGAGCGCGCCCCCGCCGCCGAGATAGCGGCGGCGAACCTCGTCGTACTCCTGGGCGAGGTTCGGCACGACGCAGGAGACGACGATCGCGTCGATGTCGCGCAGCGAGTTCTCGCGCAGCCGCAACAGGCCGCCCATCACCACCGCGAGCTCGTCCGCGGTCGCTGTCCTCGAGGTGTGGAAGCGCCAGTGCTCGAGCAGATCCTCGCCACGGAAGAGCCCGACATGGGTCTGGGTGTTGCCGACGTCGACGGCTAGAAGCATCCAGGGATTATCGCGGGCTCGCCGGCCGACGCCGTCAGGCGGTGAGACCGAGGCGCTCGGCGCGTTGAACCGCCTCGGCCCGGTTGCGGACCTCGAGCTTGCGGTAGACGCTGCTGGTGTGCTCCTTGACGGTGTGCGGCGAGAGGTGGAGCTGGGCGGCGATCTCACGGTTGGTGGCGCCGGTCACGAGCAGGCCGAGCACGTCGCGCTCGCGCGGCGACAGAGGCGCACGCGGCTGCTCCTTGGCGGCGGCGAAGACGGTGCGCCCGTTGCCGACGGTGCGCACGGCCGCGGCGACCTCGTCGGCCCCCCAGTCCTTCGACACGAACCCCGACGCGCCGGCCGCCTTGGCGGCCTGCGGGGAGATCCAGCCGGCGCCGGAGATCAGCAGCACGCGGGTCGTCGGCGACTCGCGCTTGAGCGCGTCGCACATCTCGGCGCCCGACTCCTCGCCGACGAACAGGTCGACGAGCGCCACATGCGGCTCGTAGCGGCGCGCCAGCTCCCTGGCCTCCTCCCCGTTGCGGGCGGTCAGGCAGCGCTCGACCCACGACTGCTCGGTGAGCAGGAGGCGAAAGCCCCAGTGGACGACCTCGTGGTCGTCGACGATCAGCACGCGCAGCCGGCGCCGGTCCATCGCGTAGTCGTTCATCGGTCGCCGCCCTCCGCGATCGGGACGACGAGCCGGACGCGCCAGTCGTGATCGCTGTCGCCCGTCGGGCCGAAGTCGACCACGCCGCCGGTCTGCAGCGCGTCCAGGGCAGCCAACCGCAGTCCCATGCCGGCGCCGCGCCCGCGGCGCGAGGCGTCCACGCCGTCGTTGACCACCTCGAGCACGAAGGTGCCGTCGCTGGCCCCGATACGGACGTCGACGCGCGTCGGCTCGGAGTGCTTCTGCACGTTGCGCAGCGCCTCGGCGAGCACCGACTGCGACAGCTGCTCGAGCTCCGGCGGGACCTCGACGGCGGGATCCCAGTCGATCTGCAGCGGCGGCCCCTCGTAGCTCGACCCGAGCCGGTCGAGCTCCTCGTGCAGCGTCGCGCCGATGTCGGGGCGCGGCGGAGCTACCGGACGCGCCAGCGCGTGCCGGAGGTCGGCAACAGCGGCCTGGATCTCGTCGGCGCAGCGGCGGCGCTCCTCGGCCCCCAGCTCGGTCTCGGCGCCGAGCACCAGCGAGACGCCGAAGAGTCGCTGCATCACGCGCTCGTGGACCTCCCGGGCCAGATCGACGCGCTCGGACAGCAGCCGCGCGCGCTCGTGCTGGGTGGCGGCGATCCGCGCGCTGGCGGCCAGCGCGGCGGTCTTGCCGAGCGTCCACATCGTGTGGCGCTCGCGCTCGGTCAGCTCGAACCGCGGGCCGCCGCAGTCGGCGAAGATGACGCCGAGCCAGCGCCCGCCGGCGGAGACCGGGGTGCAGGTCATCGTCGTTATGCCCGGCAGCGCGGCGTAGCGCGCCGGAACCTGGCCCTCGAGATCGCCGACGGTCTCGACGACGCGATCCTCCGCGAACGCCCGCTGGGCGATCGGCGTCTCCTCGAGCGTGCCGTGCACGCCGCCGACGAGCTCCTCGTCGAAGCCGTAGCTGCCTGCCGGCACCACGATCCGGCGCGCCTCCTCGTAGAGCAGCAGGCCGGCGCGCTCCATCGAGGTCAGCCGGCACATCGCCTCGCAGAGGCGGTCGTAGAACGCCCGGCCGCCACTGCCTCCGTCCGCATCCAGGCCGGAGAGCAGCTCCACCATCGTGTCCAGCGGCTCGGTCGCGGAGACGTTCGGTGAAGCCTCGGCCATATGGAAGGTCTACAGCAGCCGGCGCGCGGCGGCTAGGTCTCGTCCGACTCGAGCGCGAGCCGGAGCGCCTGGTCGCCGGTCAGCGACACGACGCGCTCGTCGCCGCACGCGCGGCAACCGCAGACCACCTCGTGGTCCCAGTCGCCGACCCGCAACGACCAGTCGATCTGACCGGACAGGCAGACGCGGCAGGCGAGCGACGCCTCGACGAGGCAGGCCTGGTCGTCACCACGGAAGTTCGCTGTCTCGGTGAAGCTCATGGGTCCAGGATTGCCATCCGTGAGTGGTTTACCCAGTCTCCCAGCCTTGATTCCCCCCGTCTCGGGGGGATGGTCACCGGGGGCTCGCGCCCCCGGACTCCCGTGGCACCTGGCCGGCCGGGAAGGGACCGACACGGCTGACAGGCTGATCGGCGACCTCGCTCAGACGCGCCGCGAGCGGCGTGCCGTCCGGCAACGTCAAGTCGGGATCGAGCTCGAGCAGCGGCTCGAGCACGAAGCGGCGGGCGCTGACCTCGGGGTGCGGCAGAGTCAGGCGATCGGAATCGTGGACGAGGTCGCCAAGCAGCAGCACGTCGACGTCGATCGCGCGCGGTCCGTGGCGCGGGCCGCCGGGGACGCGGCCGAGCGCGCGCTCGACCTCCTTGCAGGCGTCGAGCAGCCGCTCGGGGTCGAGGTCGGTCTCGATCGTCAGGCAGGCGTTGAGGAAGTCCGGCTGGTCCAGCACCTCGCCCTGGGGGGCGGTCTCATAGACAGAGGAGCTCGCAACGACCACGATCTCGCGCCGCTCCAGCTCCTCGCGGGCGGTGCGCAGCGCGCCGAGACGGTCGCCCTCGTTCGAGCCGAGGCCGAGATAGCCGCGCACAGGAAAATCAGGCCTCGCGCCAGACCTCTACCGAGACCTCGTCGACCGGCAGCGGGATCGGCGGCTCCGGCTTGGCGGCCTTGACGCGCACCGAGTCGGCGCCGTAGCGCTCCATCAAGCGGTCGCAGATCGCCGCGCAGAGCCGCTCCAGCGTGCGGTAGGAGCGCTCCTGGGCGGCGAGCGCCACCTGCTCGCAGACCTCGGCGTAGTCGACGGTGTCCTCGACGCGGTCGGTGACCATCGCGTCGCAGTCGGCCAGCTCGAACGCGACGTCGATCACGAGTCGCTGGCCGAGCTCTCGCTCGGCCTCCGAGACGCCGTGCTGGGTGTAGAGCGACAGTCCCGTGATCTCCACCGTGACCGTGGGCTCGGGAACCTCGTCGTCGTCGTCGAAGTCGCGCTCGTCGAGGTCGTCGTCGAGATCGTCGTCGGGATCGATCGGATCGCGGTCGATCATCTGCGGTCTCCTTGGGGCTGGTCGGCGGCCAGCCCGCCGGACGGCCCGACCGTAGCAGCAGCCACCGCCAGCGCATCCGCGACCTCACGCACGTCGTGGACGCGGAAGACCGCCGCGCCGCGCTCCAGCGCCATGACGTTGGTGGCGATCGTCCCCGCCAGCCGATTGCCCTCCGGCCGCCCGGTGAGCTGCCCGAGAAAGCCCTTGCGCGACGTCCCGACGACGACCGGGCGGCCGATCACGCAGATCTCGTCCAGCCGCCGCAACAGCTCGAGGTTGTGCTCGACCGTCTTGCCGAAGCCGATTCCCGGGTCGAGCCAGACCTTCTCCTCGCGGACCCCCTCCGCCACGGCGAACGCCAAGCGCTGCTCGAGGAATCGCTTGACCTCCGAGACGACGTCCTCGTATCGCGGGTCCTGCTGCATCGTCCGGGGCTCGCCACGCATGTGCATCAGGCAACAGACCGCGCCGCGCCCGGCGACCAGCCCGGCCAGCTCCGGCGCGAAGCGAAAGGCCGAGACGTCGTTGACGATCGTCGCTCCGGCGTCGAGCGCCGCCTCCGCCACGGCGAGCTTCGACGTGTCGATCGAGACCCGGCCCGAGCCCGCCGCGACGAGCCGCTCGACGACCGGCACGACACGCTCCAACTCGACCGCTTCCGACACGGGCTCGGCACCGGGTCGCGTCGACTCGCCGCCTACGTCGAGGATCGACGCTCCGTCGCCCGCCAGCCGCTCCCCGTGGGCGACCGCGGCGTCGGCATCGAGAAACAGCCCGCCGTCCGAGAACGAGTCGGGCGTTACGTTGACCACGCCCATCACGGCGTAGGCGGACGTCAAGGTCAGTCGGCGGCGCCGCCGCCGGCGAGTCCCGGCCGCGGCAGCGGGGCCGGGCCCCGCTCAGGCTTGCGAGCCGCCGGCTCCTCGGCGGCCTCCGGCTCGCTGCCGGACGGCAACACCGGCTCGTCCGGTCCGAAGACCTCGAGCTCGCTCTTGCCCTCGAGCAGCTGGATGAACTCCTCGCGCTCGATCGTCTCCCGGTTCAGCAGGATCTCGGAAGTGTGGGTCAGGTCCTCGCGGTGCTGCTCGAGGATGTTGCGCGCCGACTGGTGGGCCTCCTCGACGACGCGACGTATCTCGTCGTCGATCTCGCGCGCGACGTCGTCGGAGTAGTCGGGCTCCGACGAGTACTCGCGACCGAGGAACGGCTGTCCTTGGTCGTGTCCGAAGACGCGCGGTCCGAGCTTCTCCGACATGCCGAAGCGCATCACCATCTGCTTCGCGGTCGCGGTGACCTTCTCGATGTCGTTCGACGCGCCGGTGGTGACCTCGCTGAAGACCAGCTCCTCGGCGGCACGGCCGCCGAGCGTCATCGCCATCGTGTCCTGCAGCTCGGCACGCGTGGTCAGGAACTTGTCCTCGGTCGGCAGCGAGATCGTGTAGCCGAGCGCCTGGCCGCGCGAGATCACGGAGATCTTGTGGACCGGGTCGGTGTTCTCGAGGAAGTGGGCGACGAGCGCGTGGCCCATCTCGTGGTAGGCGGTGATCCGCCGCTCCTTCTCGCTCATCACGCGGGTCTTCTTCTCGGGGCCGGCGATCACGCGCATGATCCCCTCCTCGAGCTGCAGATGGTCGATCTCGCGCTTGCCGATCCGCGCCGACAGCAGCGCCGCCTCGTTGACGAGGTTCTGTAGGTCGGCGCCGGTGAAGCCGGGCGTCTGAGCGGCGAGGTTGTCGAGATCGATGTGCTTCGCGAGCGGCTTGCCGCGCGTGTGGACTTCGAGGATCTTCGCGCGGCCCTTGCGATCGGGACGGTCGACGACGATCTGGCGGTCGAAGCGGCCCGGGCGCAGCAGCGCCGGGTCGAGGATGTCGGGCCGGTTGGTCGCGGCGATCAAGATGATGTTGTCGGTCATCGTGAAGCCGTCCATCTCGACGAGCAGCTGGTTGAGCGTCTGCTCGCGCTCGTCGTGGCCGCCGCCCATGCCGGCGCCACGATGGCGGCCGACGGCGTCGATCTCGTCCATGAAGATGATGCAGGGGCTGTTCTGCTTCGCCTGCTCGAACAGGTCACGCACGCGCGAGGCGCCGACGCCTACGAACATCTCGACGAAGTCCGAGCCGGAGATCGAGAAGAACGGGACGCCCGCCTCACCCGACCGCGCGGGCGAGCAGCGTCTTGCCGGAGCCGGGGGGTCCGAAGAGCAGCACGCCCTTCGGGGTCCGCGCGCCGAGCGCCTGGAACTTCTTCGGGTTCTCGAGGAACTCCTTGATCTCGTGCAGCTCCTCGACCGCCTCGTCGGCGCCCGCCACGTCGCGGAAGGTGATCTTCGGCGCGTCGACGGACATCCGCTTGGCCTTGGACTTGCCGAACGACATGACCTTCGAGCCGCC
>DASQKP010000014.1:0-173244 GCA_035630455.1 Thermoleophilaceae bacterium | reverse complement strand
CGCGCCGACACCGAGTGCGGCCATCCCGAACGCCGCCAGGAACCGCGTCGCGCCTGCGTGCGTCAGGCCGGCCACGGCAACTCCGTGGCGGGCGCCGAGGCGGCCATCCGGAGCCGCCCGCGTTCGACGCTGACCGCCACCGACCCGACGCCGAGCGGCTCCCCGTCCGCGGCGATCGGGAGCGGGCCGGTCAGGCGGGCATGATGCGCCCGCTCGACGTGTACGCCTGCGCGGTCCAGGTGGTGGCCGCGGTAGACGGACAGCAGCAGCGCCGCGGCGGACACGCGCGACGGCGCCTCCAACACGATCGCTTCGAGCAGTCCGTCCGAGGGGTTGGCGAACGGGTCGACCCTGAATCCGAAGCCGAAGAAGGGCATGTTGGCCAGGAACACCTGGCCCGCCCGGCCCGAGAAGGCCGCCTGGCCATCGAGCTCGAGCTCGACCGTGAAGGGCTGGTAGGCGCGCATGGCCTGCGCGAGCGCGTACGCGCCGGCTCCGAGGTCTCCCGAGTTCTCCCCGTGGTAGCGGCTTCGGGCGTCGGCCTGGAGGCCGGCGCTGAGAGCTTCGAGCGTGAACGTCGAGCGGCCGCCCGCTCGCACGAGCAGGGTGTCCACCGCCACCGCCGGGCGGTCGACAGCCATCCGGGCGGCGGCCCGGTGATCCTGCGGGATGCCCAGCGCGCGGGCCACGTTGTTCGCGCGTCCCGCCGGCACGAGCGCCAGCTCGGGCAACTCGATCGGCAGGTTGAGCGTGGTGTGCAGCGTGCCGTCGCCGCCAACCAGGACGACGCGACGGCCGTCGGCCTGCTCGACCGCCGCCCGGAGCTCGTCCTCGTCGTAGGTGACCACGCCCTCCGCCCGCGCGCCGGCCGCCCGGACGCCCGCCTGGACCTCGGCAAGCAGGTTCGGGGGATCGGCGATCGCGCTCGCCCGGCCGTTGACGATCACGAGCGCCTCGGCGGTCCTCCGTCGCACCGCGCACCCGGGACTGGCTCTGTTCCGAGACTGCCCTGCCAGGTGGGATGAGCGGCGCGTGAGTCGCATCCGGACCTTCGCTTTTACAAATGGACTTTCCCAATCTAATTCAGGTGCTCCAGGGTCGCCAATCGTGGTAGCCGTACTCTGCCGCGGCGCCGCGCCAGGGGGACTACGCTGTCCCCAGCGATGGCAGCGGCGCCAGGCACTCAGGGGCGGGTGGGAGCATCCGGTGGGGCGGACCGCTACCGCCAGCGCCTGATCGACGGTCTGGCCTCGTCACTTGCCGAGAAGGAGCTTGGCGCCACGACCGTGGCCGACATCGTCCGCCACGCGCACGTGTCCAAGCGGACCTTCTACGAGCACTTCGCCGACAAGCGCGAGTGCTTCGTCGCGCTGGCCATGTCGATCACCGACCAGATGCTGGTCGTGATCGACCAGGCGATCGAGCTCGAGGACACCTGGGAGGCCAAAGCGAGGGCCGCCTGCCTGACCTACATGCGCGTGGCCGCCTCCAACCCACAGTTGACTCGGACGCTGGTGCTGGAGGTGCAGGCCGGGGGCCCCGAGGCCCTACGCGTGCGCCGGCACGCGTACAAGCTGCATGCCGAGACGTTCGTCCGCCTGTCCGAGCAGGCCTCGCGCGAGCGGCCCGATGTCCGGCCCATGAGCCCCGCCGTGGCGACGGCGATCGTGGCCGGGATCAACGAGCTGATGCTGGAGGTGGTGGAGGAGGGCCGCGCCGACCGGCTGACCGAGGTGGTGGACGCCGCGTTCGAGATCATCTACGCGGTGGCCGCGACGCCGCCCCCGCCGCCGGCCTGACGCCCGGCTACGCCGCGGCCTGGCGGGCCCAGTCCTCGTACAGCCGCGCGTAGGCGCCGCCGGCCTCCAGCAGCTCGTCGTGCGTGCCCTGCTCTGCGATCCGGCCGTGTTCGAGCACCACGATCCGCCCCGCGTCCTGGATCGTGGACAGCCGGTGGGCGATCACGATGGCGGTGCGCCCCGCCAGCAGCCGGCGCAGCCCGCGCTCGATCCGTGCCTCGGTGGCCACGTCCACGTTGGAGGTGGCCTCGTCCAGGATCAGCACCCGCGGGTCCGCGGCCGCGGCCCGGGCGAACGCCACGAGCTGGCGCTGTCCGGCCGACAGATGGCCGCCGCGCTCGCCGACCTCGGTGTCGTACCCGTCCGGCAGGGCCTCGACGAACTCGTGCGCCCCGACCGCGCGCGCCGCCGACTCGATCTCCTCGTCGCCGGCGTCCGGAGCGCCGAAGCCGATGTTCTCGCGGATCGTGCCCGAGAACAGGAAGCCCTCCTGCGGCACGGTTCCGAGTTGGGAGCGCAGCGAATGCTCGGTGACCTCGCGCAGGTCGTGGCCGTCGATGGCGATCCGGCCGGCGGTGGGGTCGTAGAAGCGCGCAACCAGCTTGGCCAGCGTCGACTTGCCCGCGCCGGTGGCGCCTACCAGCGCCACGGTCTGGCCGGGCGGCACGTGCAGGTCGACGTGGTGCAGGACCTCGTCGCCGCCGTACGAGAAGCAGACGCCGTCGAAATCGATCTGGCCCTTCACCGGCGGCAGCTCGATCGCGTCCGGCGCGTCCTGCAGCTCGGGCTCTTCGGCCAGCAGACCGAAGATCTTGTCCAGCGCCGCCATGCCCGACTGGTAGGTCGTGTACAGCTGCGAGAGCTGCTGGATAGGGTCGAAGAACGTGGACAGGTAGAACACGAACGAGGCCAGCACGCCGATCGAGACGGCGCCGTCGACGACCTGGTTGCCGCCGTAGACCAGGATCACGGCGGTGGCCACGGCGGACAGCAGCTCGACCGACGGGAAGTAGGCCGCGTTCAGGTAGACCGTCTTCATGTTGGCGTCGCGGTTCTCGTCGTTCAGGCCCGTGAACTGGCGCTCGTGCCGTGGCTCCTGGCCGAACGCGCGCACGATCCGCACGCCGGACAGCGTCTCCTGGAGGTAGGAGGTGATCGAGGCGATCTTCTCCCGCGTCATCCGGTAGGCATCCGCGGAGGCGATCCGGAACGCCACGCTGGCGATGGCCAGCACCGGGAACACTGTGAACGTGATCAGCGCCAGCTTCATGTCCATGGCCATCAGGATGGCCGCCGTGCCGATCAGGGTCAGCGACGCCGAGAACAGCGTCACGATGCCGTCCGTGACCAGCTGGTCCAGCGCCTGCACGTCGTTGGTCATGCGCGAGATCAGCACGCCCGCCTTGTTGCGCGAGTAGAAGCCGATCGACAGCCGTTGCAGATGGCGGAAGATCTGACGCCGCAGGTCCTGCAGCGCGCGCTGGCCCACCCAGCTCGTCAGGTACGTCTGTCCGTACGTGGCGGCGAAGTTGAGCAGCCCGGCGCCCAGGAAGGCCACCATGATCCACGTCAGCGCCGTGGTGTCCTTGTCGCGGATGCCCGAGTCGATGGCGCGGCCTGCCAGGTAGGCGGGGGCCAGCGCGGCGGCGGTGGCCACCACGAGGGCAAGGAGCATCAGGATCACGCGGCCGCGGTAGGGACGCAGCAGCGCGGCCAGCATGCCCAGCCGCCGGGCGCGGCCGCGCTCCGCTCGGACGGTGGCCAGGTTCGCGCGCAGCCCGCTCACAGCCCCGCCACCTCGCGGCCGTCGTTGGCGGCCGCCAGCACGCGCGGGTCGGGCAGCCCGCGCTCGGCGATCTCGCGGTAGAGCGGGGACCGCCGGACCAGTTCGTCGTGGCTCCCGTGCGCCGCGATCCGCCCGTCCTCGAGCACGATCACCTCATCGGCCAGCGAGATCGTGGACATGCGGTGTGCGATCACGAACGTGGTCCGGCCCTCCATGACCTCGGCCAGCGCCTGCTTGATCGTGCTCTCGGTGGTGGCGTCCACGCTGGAGGTGGCGTCGTCGAGGATCAACACGCGCGGGCCGGCCAGCAGCGCCCGTGCGATGGCCACGCGCTGGCGCTGGCCCCCCGAGAGCGTCAGGCCGCGCTCGCCCACCATCGTCTGGTAGCCGTCGGGCAGCTCGTCGACCACGGCTGTCAGCCCCGCCTGGGCTGCCGCCTCGGCCACCTCGTCGTCGGAGGCATCCGGGCGTGCGTAGGCGATGTTGTCCCGGAGGGTGGCGCTGAACAGGAAGGCGTCGTCGGACACCAGCGCGATCTCGTGGCGCAGCGCCTCCAGTTCCACGTCCCTGACATCGACGCCGTCGATCGTGACCGTCCCTCGGTCCACGTCGTACAGCCGCGGGATCAGCATGACCAGGGTGGTCTTGCCCGACCCGGTGGCGCCCACCACGGCGACCGTGCGGCCGGCGGGCACGTCCAGGTCGATGTCGCGCAGCACCTCGCCGCCGCCGTCGTAGCCGAACGACACGCCGCTCATGCGCACGTGGCCACCTCCCGGAGGCAGCGCCGTGGCGCCCTCGGGCGCGATCAGTCCCGGTGCGCGGTCCAGGATCTCGAACACGCGGTTGCCCGACGCCACCGCCCGCTGGGCCATGCCCAGCGAGACGCCGAGCATCCGCATCGGACCCACCAGCATCACCACGTAGCCGTAGAACGCCACGAACTCGCCCAGCGAGATCGTGCCCGAGATGACCTGGCGGCCGCCGACGAGGATGATCGCGGCCAGGCCCAGCTGGGGCAGGAAGCCCAGGAAGGGGTTGTAGAACGCGCGCAGGCGCGTGGACACCATCGACTGGTCGAACACGCGCGTGACCGCGCGGTCGAAGCGCCTCACCTGGCGCTGCTCCTGCGCAAAGGCCTTGACAACGCGGACGCCGCCCACGTTCTCCTCGGCCTCGGCGGTCAGCTCGGCGATCCGCTGCTGCACCTCCTGCGACGCCGGCCGGTTGAGCCGCCCGTAGCGGGCGGCCACCCAGATCACCAGCGGCATCGGGGCCAGCGCCACCGCCGCCAGCACCGGGTTCACGGCGAGCATCACCGCGGCCGCGATCAGGATGGTCAGGAACGACTGCATCATGAAGATCAGGCCGTAGCCCAGGAAGAAGCGCACGGACTGCAGGTCCACGGTCGACCGCGACATCAGCTGCCCCGTCTGCTGACCGTCGAAGAAGCCCAGCTCCAGCGACTGCAGGTGGCGGTACATCAGGTTGCGCAGGTCGAACTCCACGCCCAGCGACACCCGCCCGGCCACCAGCCGCCGCACCACGCTGAAGGCCAGCCGCAGCACGCCGGCGGCCACCAGCACCCCGGCCAGCAGCCAGAGGGTGTCGCCGCCGTCGCGGATGTCGTCGATCGTGCGGCCGACCAGGAACGGGATCAGGACGCCGGTGCCCATCGCGGCCGCCGCCAGCAGCAGCGAGGCGATCACGCCGGCGCGATATGGACGCAGGAAGCCCAGCAGTCTCCGGAAGACCTTCACGCTGTCACTTTACTTTCTGAAGCGGCATTGGACCCGATGCTAGGACCTCAATCGCGCTTGAAGTCAACCCAGCAACGCGCCGACGCTGTCGCGACGGAAGTCGAAGATCCGCCTCAGGTCGCGGCGCACGAGCGGCATGGCCAGCTCACCCAGCGGCCACATCGGCAGCGCGTAGCGCACCGTGTCCCGCATCAGCGTCGAGTCGCCGCGCTGCTCGAAGGTGTGGGTGTGGTGCCACAACCGGTAGGGGCCGGCGAGCTGCTGGTCCACGAACCGCACGCCGGGCTCCCACTCGTCGATCCGGGTCAGCCAGTCGACCGGCAGGCCGTGCAGCCTCAGGCGGTACTGGATGATCGCGCCCGCGCGCATCTCGATCGGCTCGTCGCCCGCCACCTCGAAGCCCAGCAGCGGCGGTGTGATGCGCTCCAGGTTCCGCGCCTCGGCGAAGAACGGGAACACCCGGTCCACCGGGTGGGGCAGGAGTTGCTCGCGCTCGAGGAGGTGGACCTTCACACGCGGTCTACGGATCCGGCGCGGGCTCCGGATCGTCGCCGAGCTGCTTCCAGACCAGTCCGCCGAGCACGATCGACGCGACCATGTGTGTGATCCCCACCAGCGCGACCACCCACCACGTCTCGACCACGATGACCACCAGGCCCAGGCCGACCATCCCGGCGAAGAAGGCGATGATCGTCAGCGGGACCATGGGTGGACAGGTTTGCGCAATACGGCATTCGACCCCAAGCTGGTGCGATGAGGGGGACGCGCCGACTCGCCTGTGCCGTGGTCATCTCGACCGCGCTGGTCGCGCTGGTCGCGGTGCCGGCCGCCTCCGCCGCGCTGCCCCTGCGGGTGGGCCAGGCCAAGCACTTCCTCGCCAAGGCCGAGCGGCAGAGCAGCGCCGAGACACCCGAGTACTCCGCATTCCAGATCTCGCTGTGCCGCCGGCTGACGTCCACCAAGGTGAACTGCGCGCTCAGCCGCTGGTTCGAGAGCGCGGAGTACCCCGTCTTCGAGTGCCGCAGCCGCGTGACGATCTACGTACGGCGCGGGTACGTGCGCTTCAGGTACACGCGCCGGGAGGCCTGCGGCCTCTCCCCGGTTCGGTAGTAGCTCCGCCTGGACTCGAACCAGGGACCTCACGATTATGAGTCGTGCGCTCTTACCAACTGAGCTACGGAGCCGAGCTTCTCGGAGGATACGGCAGTGCTGATGGCGATACCGAATGTGAGCGAGGGCCGCGATCCCGGCCTGGTCGACCGGCTACGCGTCGCGTTCTCACGCTCCGCCAGTGTGGTGGACACCCACGTGGACGCCGACCACAACCGGTCGGTGTTCACTCTGGCCGGCGCGCAGGGGACGCTCGCCGACGCGCTGGTGGAGGGCGCCGCCGCCGCGGTGGAGGCGATCGACCTGACTGTTCACGATGGGGTGCATCCGTGCGTGGGGGCGCTGGACGTGATGCCGGTCGTGCACCTGGACGATGAGCGGCGGGGGGCTGCGTGTGCCGAGGCGATCACCGCGGCCGCGCGGGTGGGCGATGAGCTCGAGCTGCCCGTGTTCCTGTACGGCCGGCTGGCCACGCGCCCCGAGCACACCGAGCGCGCGGACCTGCGCCGGGGCGGCTGGCGCGGGTTGGCGGAGCGGATGGAGCGTGGCGAGCTGGTGCCCGACTTCGGCCCGCCGCGCGCGCATCCCACCGCGGGCGCCGTGCTGGCCACCGCCCGCCCGCCGCTGGTGGCGTTCAACGTGGACCTGGACAGCGACGACCTGGAGCTGGCGCGGGCGATCGCGGCGGACATCCGCGAGTCGGCGCCGGGCGGGCTGGCGGGGGTGCGCGCGATCGGCCTGCTGCTGGACGAGCGCGGGCGGGCCCAGGTGTCCACCAACGTCCACGACCACCGCGTCACCCCGCTGGCGGCGATCGTGGATGCGGTGCGCGATCGCGCCCCGGTGGCCGAGGCCGAGCTGGTCGGCCTGGCCCCCGAGGCGGCGTTCGAGGGGTTCCCCTCCGACGTACCGCTCAGGGGCTTCGATCCCGCGCGGCACCTGATCGAGAACGCGTTACGCTCAGATCCCTGACATGGCCCAGACGAAGAAGAAGCGCTCCCGCAAGCACCGCGGCACCCCCGCCGGAACCATCGAGCGCGCGGGGCGGCCGGGCAGCGGCGGCAAGACCAAGGCCGATCCGAAGCAGGCGGCCCGCGACCGCCGCTCCCAGCGCCTGAACCGCGAGCCCACGTGGCGCGGTGCCGTGAACCGCGCCGCCATCGCCGCCGCGGTGTTCGGAATGCTGGTGGTGCTGGCATTCGGCCGCGCGCCGGCGCAGGGTGCCGCCCTGGCCCTGTTCATGTTCGTGCTCTACATCCCGCTCGGCTACCTGACCGACAAGGCCGTCTACAACTTCCGCAACCGCAGGAAGTCATGAGCATGGAAGTGCGCATGTTCACCGTCGGGCCGGTGCAGGAGAACACGTTCCTGATCAACCGCGAGGGTTCGGATCGCGCCCTGATCGTGGACCCGGGCGAGGAGGCCCCGCGGCTGCTCGGCGCGATCGAGGAGGCGGGCCTGACCCTGGACGGGATCCTGTTGACCCACACCCACTTCGACCACATCGGCGCGGTGGCACCGCTCGCCAGGGCCACCGGCGCCGAGGTGTGGGTGCCGGAGGCCGAGAAGCAGGTGCTGGCCGACATCAACGCCTACGTGCCCTGGCCGGGCTTCGGCCCGTTCGAGGACTGGGATGCCGAGCACACGGTGTCCGGCGGCGAGAGGCTTCAGCTGGCCGGCTTCGACATCGACGTGGTGTTCACGCCCGGTCACAGCCCCGGGCACGTCACGTTCTCGATCCCCGACGAGCAGTCGGTGTTCTCCGGCGACGTGCTGTTCCAGGGGTCGGTCGGCCGCGTGGACCTGCCGGGCGGCGACTGGCCGACGCTGCTGGAGTCGATCCGGACCCTGGTCGACTCGCTGCCGCCCGAGACCGCGGTGCACCCCGGCCACATGGGCCAGACCACCCTGGGCGCCGAGCGCGCCACGAACCCGTTCCTGGCCGAGCTGGCCCGCTAGCCGTGGCGGGCGGGAAGCTGCAGGCCCCGCGCGGGACCTTCGACGTCCTGCCCCAGGACGGCGAGCGCCGCGAGGCGTTGCGCGAGGCCAGCGACGAGCTGCTGGGCCTGGCCGGCTACGCGCCGTTCGAGACGCCGGTGTTCGAGGACACCGAGGTGTTCGCGCGCGGCGTCGGCCAGTCCACCGACATCGTGCAGAAGGAGATGTTCACGTTCGAGGACAAGGGCGGGCGGTCGCTGACCCTGCGGCCCGAGGGCACGGCGGGAGCCTGCCGGGCGTACGTCGAGCACGGCATGCACAAGCTGGCCCAGCCGGTGAAGCTGCGCTACTGGGGCCCGTTCTTCAGGCACGAGGCACCCCAGGCCGGGCGCTACCGCCAGTTCAACCAGATCGGCGCCGAGGCGCTGGGATCCGACGACCCTTCGCTGGACGCCGAGCTGATCCTGCTGCTGGCCGAGCTGCTGGCGGACACCGAGGTGGAGTGCCGCCTACGGCTGTCCAGCCTGGGCAACGCCGCCACCCGCGCCGCCTACGGCGACGAGCTGCGCACCTACCTGCGCTCGCGCGAGGATGAGCTTTCGGACGAGGCGCGGGGCCGCATCGACGCCAACCCGCTGCGCGCATTCGATTCCGACCACGAGAGCACGCGGGCGGTCATGGCCGGCGCGCCGCTGCTGGTGGACCGGCTCGACCCCGCTGACGCCGAGCACTTCGCCGAGGTGCGCGCCTTCCTGGACGACGCCGGGCAGGAGTACGACCTGGACCCGACGCTGGTCCGCGGCCTGGACTACTACACGCGCACGGTGTTCGAGTTCGACTCTCCGTCGCTGGGGGCCCAGAGTGGCGTGGGCGGCGGCGGGCGTTACGACGGGCTGATCGAGCAGCTGGGCGGGCCGGCCACCCCTGGGGTGGGCTGGGCCGCGGGCATCGAGCGGATCCTGCTGGCGGGTACGCCCGAGGAGGGGCTGGCCCTGCCGGTGGCCTACGTGGCCGTGACCGATCCCGAGCACCGCAGCGCCGCGTTCCGGATCACCGAGGCGCTGCGCGGCCGCGGCGTGCGGGCCCAGATGGAGCAGGCGGGGCGCTCGATGAAGGGCCAGCTCAAGCAGGCCGACCGCCTGGGGGCCACCCACGTGGTCATCGTGGGCGAGGCGATCGAGGTCAAGCACATGGACAGCGGGGAGCAGAAGCCGGTGGTCGACATCCAGGAGCTGCTGCAGGAGGTGTCGGTGTGACCGACACGTTCGCCAACCGCTACCGCGACACGTGGTGCGGCCTGGCCGCTCCCGAGCAGGTGGGCGCCAAGCTGCGCGTAGCGGGGTGGGTGCACCGCCGCCGCGACCACGGCGGGCTGATCTTCATCGACCTGCGCGACCGCGAGGGCCTGCTGCAGCTCGTCTTCCACCCGACGACGGCGCCGAAAGCCCACGAAGCGGCACACCGGCTGCGCTCCGAGGACGTGATCACGGTGACCGGCAAGCTCGTCGAGCGCGAGGCCGGGACCGTCAACCCCGACCTGCCGACCGGCGCCGTCGAGCTCGAGGTCGAGTCGTTCGAGCTGCTCGCCGACGCCGAGACCCCGCCGTTTCAGATCGACGAGGACGACAAGGTCGGCGAGGAGCTGCGCCTGCGCTACCGCTACCTCGACCTGCGCCGCGAGCAGATGACCGAGGCGATCCGCCTGCGTCACCACGTGACGGCGGCGATCCGTCGCTACCTCGACGAGCGCGGCTTCCTCGACATCGAGACGCCGATCCTGACCCGCTCGACGCCCGAGGGCGCGCGCGACCACCTGGTGCCGAGCCGCAACCAGCCGGGCTCGTTCTTCGCGCTGCCGCAGTCGCCGCAGCTGTTCAAGCAGCTGCTGATGATCTCCGGCTTCGAGCGCTACTACCAAGTCGCCCGCTGCTTCCGCGACGAGGACACGCGCGCCGACCGCCAGCCGGAGTTCACCCAGCTCGACATCGAGCTGTCGTTCGTCGAGGAGGACGACGTGATCGCGCTCGTCGACGGGCTGATCCCGGAGCTGCTGAAGCTCGGCGGGATCGACGTCGCGACGCCGATCGAGCGCCTGCCATACGACGAGGCGCTACTGCGTTACGGCAGCGATCGCCCCGACCGGCGAATCCCGATCGAGATCGCCGACCTCGGCGAGGTCTTCGCCGCGTCGGAGTTCAAGGTCTTCAGCGGTGCGCTGTCGTCGGGCGGGACGATCCGCGGCTTCAGCGCGAGCGGCGAGTTCCCGCGCCGCCGCTTCGACGAGCTGACCGAGCAGGCCCAGGCGCTGGGCGCCAAGGGACTGGTGTGGGGGATCGTCGAGGAGGACGGCAGCTGGCGCTCGCCGGTCGCCAAGTTCCTGTCCGAGGCGGAGATCGCCGGACTGGTCGCGACGACCGGCGCCAAGCCGGGCGACGCGATCCTCGCCGTCGCCGACGACCCCGCGGTCGCGGCGCGAGTGCTCGGAGAGCTGCGGCTCGCCGTCGGGGTCCCCGAGGACCGCCACGACCTCGTCTGGGTCGTCGACTTCCCGATGTTCGGCTGGAACGAGGACGAGCAGCGCTGGGACGCGCTGCACCATCCGTTCACCGCCCCGAGCGGAGATCTCGACGACGATCCGGGCAGCTGGCGCAGCCGCGCCTACGACCTCGTCTGGAACGGCACCGAGATCGGCGGCGGGTCGATCCGCATCAACACGTCCGCGGTCCAGTCGCGCGTCTTCGAGGCGCTTGGTCTCGACGCCGACGAGGCGCAGGAGCGCTTCGGCTTCCTGCTCGACGCGCTCACCTACGGCGCGCCGCCGCACGGCGGCATCGCCTTCGGCATCGACCGCATCGTCGCCCTGCTCGCCGGCCGCGACTCGATCCGCGACGTGATCGCCTTCCCCAAGACCGCCAGCGGCGCCGATCCGCTGACCGGCGCCCCGTCGCCCGTCGACCAACGCCAGCTCGACGAACTCGGCCTGCGGTTGAAACCGGGCATCGCCACCAGCTGAGGAGATTCAGCCAATTGCCACATGGTCGGCGAGGTGGTGGTAGTGTCGGGCTCAGCCCTAGCTTGTGCGCCAGCCGGCCCACATGTTGAGCCAACACCAACGGGATGGGTGTCCGGCTCGGGGCGTGACAGGCGCTCTGCCGCAAGTCGCGTTCCGGAGGACGCCCACGGTGCCAGAAACAGGCCCAACCCGGTTGCCGGCAGCGGCAAGCTGGGGTTAATTTCCTCAACCCCGCTCTCGCCGCTGTCCCATCTCGTAGAGTGGCCCTGATGCGTAGCAGCGGGCTCATCGAGCAGCACCTCAGCCAGCCCTACGGGCTCGGCGCACTCGCCGACGCGCCGCACACCGGCGCCGCCGGCGGCGCCGCCTGCGGCGACCTGGTTCGCGTCTCGGTCGTCGTCGAGGGCGACCGTGTCGTGGAAACCGGTTTCGAGGCCTCGGGTTGCGCCGCCGTACGGGCCGCCGGCAGCGCCGTGGCCGAGCTGGTGGAGGGGATGCCGGCGCTGACCGCCGCGCTCGTGTCGCCGGAGGTCGTCGCCAAGGAATTGGGCGGTCTGGCACCGACCCATGTGCACGCCGCGGAGCTGACCTGCGACGCGCTGCACCGCGCGCTCGGCTCGGCCGCGCGCGGCGGCGACATCGAGGTGGCCCCCTCGGCGACTCGGACACGCACCCTGGTCGCGATGAGCGGCGGGGTCGACAGCGCCGCCGCCGCCCAGCTCGCGCTCGACGCGGGCGAGGACGTCGTCGCGGTGACGCTCGAGCTGTGGTCCGATCCGGCGGGCGACGGCGAGCAGAGCTGCTGCTCGCCGCAGGCCGTGCGCGGGGCACGGGGACTCGCCCAGCGGATGGGGATTCCGCACTTCACGCTCGACCTGCGGGACCGCTTCCGCGGCGACGTCGTCGACGACTTCCTCGCCGGTAATGCGGGCGGGGCGACGCCCAACCCCTGCGTGCGCTGCAACGGCCTCGTCCGGTTCGACTCGATGGTCGAGCTGGCCGAGCGGCTGGGCGCGGCCAGGTTGACCACCGGCCACTACGCCCGGATCGAGCAGGACGACGACGGCCCGGTGATACGGGCGGCGGTCGATCCGCGCAAGGATCAGAGCTACGTGCTGGCTCGCGTCACGACGGACACGCTGCGCCGGATCGGCTTCCCGCTCGGCGGCTACGCCAAGCCCGAGGTTCGCGATCTCGCGCGTCGCGCGGGCCTCTCGGTCGCGGACAAGCCGGAGAGTCAGGACCTCTGCTTCCTCGCCGGCACCGGCCAGCAGGCTTTCGTGGAGCGCCATGGCAGCGAGGAGATGCAGGATGCCGCGGGAGACATCGTCGACAGCGAGGGACAAGTGCTGGGCCATCACGACGGACACCACCGCTTCACCGTCGGCCAGCGGCGCGGCATCCGCGTCGCCGCCGACCAGCCGCTTTACGTGCTCGCGAAGGACGCGAGCCACAACCGGATAGTCGTCGGCCCGCGCGAGCAGCTCGCGACGACGACGGTCAGGCTCGGTCCAGGTCGGCTGCATCGCCCATCGGACCAGATCGACGCGGTCAGGCTGCGCTATCAGGGCGCGGTGCTCGGCTGCGCCGTCGACAGAGAGCTGGCGTCGGGCGATCATGACGGTATGACGGTCGAGTTGGAGCGCGAGATTGCGGCACCGGCGCCGGGCCAGGTCGCCTGTCTGATGCGCGGCGAGCACGTGGTCGGCTGGGCGCTGATCGACGAGCCGGAAATGGCACGCGCGTGAGTGCCGAGCAGCGCGGCGCCGTCGACCGGGTGGAGATCGACGCTCCACTCGACCTCGCCTTCCAGGGCGTCGTCCGGCTGGTCGTCGGCGGGATCGCCGAGCAGGCGAACTTCGGCTTCGAGGCGATGGACGACCTGCAGCTCGCGATCGAGCGCCTGCTCGCCGAGACAGGGAGCGAGGGCCGCGTCAAGATTTCCTTCGAGTTCGGCGACGGCGTGGTCCGGACGCGGATCGGGCCGCTGCGTGAAGGCCGCCTCGCCGCCGCGCTCCAGGAGACCAACGGCGATACGGCGACACTGTCGCTCGCGCGGATCCTGTCGGCGGTCGTCGACTCGTTCGGCGTCGAGCCGGCCACGGACGGCCAGATCGTGGTGAGGCTGGAGAAGCTGGGACTGCCACGGCCGTGAGGGATCACAGCCAGGCCGGACGGGCCGCGCGGCAACGCGAAGACCGGGAACTGTTGCGCCGCTATCACGAGGGTGGCGACCCCCGGGCGCGCGAGCAGCTGATCGCCCGCCATCTGCCGCTCGTCCGCTCGCTGGCGCGTCGCTACGCCGGTCGCGGCGAGCCGCTGGAGGACATCGAGCAGGTCGGCTCGATCGGCCTGATCAAGGCGATCGACCGCTTCGACATCGAGCGCGAGGTGTCGCTGGCGACCTATGCGACGCCGAACATCGTCGGCGAGATCAAGCGCCACTTTCGCGACAAGGGCTGGGCGATCCGCGTGCCGCGCTCGCTGCAGGAGCTGAACGCGAAGATGTCCGGCGCGATCGACGACCTGACCGCGCGGCTCGGCCACTCGCCGAGCGTCGGCGAGATCGCCAAGTCGCTCGGGACGACCAACGAGGAGGTGCTCGAGGCGCTCGAGGTCGGCTCCGCCTACACGGCGCTGTCGCTCGACGCGGGGCCCGCCGGGAGCGACGACGACAGCGACCCGATGGAGACGATCGGCGGTGAGGACGCCGAGTTCGAACGCAGCGAGGACCGCGCGACGCTCAGTCCGGCGCTCGCCCAGCTGCCCGCTCGCGAGCGCGAGATCCTGCGGATGCGCTTCGAGGAAGGGCTGCCGCAGACACAGATCGCCGAGCGCGTCGGGCTGTCGCAGATGCACGTCTCGCGCCTGATCCGTCGGTCGCTGACGACGATGCGCGCCGAGCTGGATGAGTAGGGCGCGGACGGGATCCGCCCTGGCGGCGGTAGCGCTCGCGCTGACCGTCGCCGGCTGCAGCGACGACGCCGAGCCGCGCGTCGACGCCGGAGCGGGCGGTTCGATCGTCGTCGCGGAGGCGACCGCGCCCGGATCGCTGGACCCGGCGCTGGTCGCGACGCCGGTCGGCCGGCGCGCCGCCTGGCTCGTCTACACGCCGCCGCTGACCTACCGGCGAGCCGAGGGCGAGGACGGGACCGATCTCGTGCCGGGGGTGGCCGAGGAGCTGCCCGAGACCTCCGACGACGGACGTAGCTACAGCTTCCGCTTGCGGCCCGACCTGCGCTATTCGAACGGGCAGGTAGTCCGGGCGAGCGACTTCGAGCGCGCCGTCGCCCGGTCGCTGCGCCTCTCGCCGCGCGGCCTCGCACTCTGGGGCGACGTCGTCGGAGCCCGCGCCTTTGCGCGCGGAGGCGGCGACTCCACCGACGTGCGCGGGATCGCCGTCAACGATCGCACTGGCCGAGTCCGGATCGAGCTGGAGAACGCGGACCGGCTGTTCCGCTACTCGCTGGCGTCGCTGGCCGCGGCCCCGGTGCCGCGCGGAACGCCGCTGCGCGACCTGTCGGAGAGCCCGCCGCCCGGTGTCGGCCCCTACCGCGTCGCCCAGGTGCGGCGCGGGGGAGACGTCGTGCTCGAACGGCGCCGCGACTGGCGGCTGCCCGGCATCCCCGCGGGCAACGCCCAGGAGATCGTGACGCGGACGATGCCCGAGCCCGCCGAGCGCGTCGACGCCGTGATGGATGGGCGCGCGGATCTGGTCGAGGGCGAGTCGCCGGCGCGGATGCTGCCCGACATCCGGTCGAGCTACAAGTCGCGTTACGCCGAGCACCTGACGGTGAGCACGCTCTACGTGTCGATCGACCCCAGCCGCGCGCCGTTCCGCAACGGCGACGTGCGCCGCGCGCTCGCCTACGCGCTCGACGCGCGGGTGCTCGCGCAGCTTCACGACGGCTTCATGCAGCCGACCTGCAACATGCTGCCGCCCGCGATCGCCGGTTACCTGGCGCTGGACCCGTGTCCCTATGGCGAGCGGGATGGCGACGCCGATCTGGTCGAAGCCAGTCAGCTGGTCGAGGAGGCTGGCGCAACCGGGGCGAACGTGCGCGTCGCCGGCGGCCGCGACGCGCGCGGGCAACGGCTGGCACGCTATCTGGCAACGACGCTGCGCAAGATCGGCTTGTCGGCACGCGTGGTCGACGGGATCGATGCGCAGGTCGGCTTCGCCACCTCGACGCCGGCCATTCCGCATCCCGCGGGCTATCTGGACGCCGTCGACGACGACCCGGTGCTGGCCGCGCGCGTCGAGCTGCTCGAGCAGGACAGCGACCCGGAGGATGCCGAGCAGGAGTGGGCTGGCATCGACGAGGATGTCGTCACACGGGCCTACGGCGCTCCGTACGGGGTGGCGACGGCCGGCGTGCTTGCCTCGAAGCGGCTCGACATGCAACGTTGCGCCCGTTTTCACCCGGTCGCCGGGATGGACTACTCGAGCGTCTGCCTGCGCTGAGCGATTGTCCAAATCGTCCAAGAGTGGTCTTACCAAATGGCCACATTGGCAGGTAGGACTAAAGGTTTGGTCGCCTATCGGTCGAAAAGCATCGAATGACAGCAACGAAGAGCTCTCTTACGGCGCTGGCGCTTGCCTTGGCGGCCACCGTCGCGATCGGCTGCGGCAGCAGCTCGGACGGCGACGAGGCGTCCGCCGGCAAGCAGGGCGGATCGATCACGATCGCCCAGGGCTCGCAGCCGGACTCGCTGGATCCCGCGGTCGCATACACGTCGAACTCGTGGGAGCCCCTCTGGCTCGTCTACACGCCGCCGCTCACCTATCGCCGCGCTGAGGGCACCGAGGGCGCCGAGCTGATCCCGGGCGCGGCCACCGCGCTGCCCAAGGTCTCGGCCGACGGCAAGACCTACAGCTTCAAGATCCGCAAGGGGCTGAAGTACTCCGACGGATCGCCGGTCGAGGCGAACGACTTCGAGCACGCCGTCAAGCGCGTGCTGAACCTCGAGTCCGGCGGCACCTACCTCTTCGAGGGCATCGAGGGCGCGACCGACTACATCGACGCCGGCGAGGCCGACGGCGACATCAGCGGCATAACCGCCGACGACAAGACCGGCGAGGTCACCGTAGAGCTGACCGCGGCCGATGGCAGCTTCAGCAACGTCCTGGCGACGACCTTCGCCGGCCTCGTGCCCGCCGACACGCCGTTCGAGAACCTGACGAAGAATCCGCCGCCCGGCGTCGGCCCGTACGAGATCGTCAAGTCGGTGCCGAACCGCGAGTTCGTGATGCAAAAGGTCAAGGGATTCGACATCCCCGACATCCCCAAGGGCAACATCGACACGATCACGACGGAGATCGTCAAGTCGCCCGCGCGCCAGACCCAGGACGTGATCTCCGGCGAGCTCGACTACATGCAGGACGCGCCGCCGACCGACCTGACGGCCGAGGTCAAGGCCCGCTACCCCGACCGCTACAAGGAGTGGCCGACGCTCTCGGTCAACTACTTCTTCCTCAACCAGGCGCTACCGCCGTTCGACGACGAGAAGGTCCGCGAGGCCGTCAACGTGGCGATCGACTCGACGGCGATCGCGCGCCTCTTCGGCGGCCGCCTGAGTGGAACCTGCAACCTGATCCCCGCCGGGATCCCCGGACACGCCGAGCGCGATCCCTGCCCGTTCGGCGATCCGAACGGACCGGGTGACACGCCGAAGGCCAAGCAGATGATCGAGGATGCGGGCGCGACCGGCGAGAAGGTCACCGTCTACGCCAACAACGACACCAACCGGCCGCAGATCGGCGAGTACTACACCGCCCTGCTCAACGACATCGGCCTCGACGCCGACCTGAAGGTGGTCGACGGCGCCGTCTACTTCAACACGATCGGCAACGCCAAGACCAAGGCGCAGACGGGCCTGGCCAACTGGTACGCGGACTTCCCGCACCCGGCGACCTTCATGCAGCAGATCGACGGCACGACGATCACGCCGACGAACAACCCGAACCCGGGCAACGTCGACGATCCCGAGATCGACAAGGAGATCGCGGCGCTGCTGCCGGAGTCCGACCTGCCCGCGGTCGCCGATCGCTGGGCCAAGCTCGACGAGCGCGCGGTCGACAAGTCCTACATCGCGCCCTATGGGTCCGAGGAGCTGACTACCTTCATGTCCGACCGGATGGACTTCGAGAACTGCTCGATCGTCCATCCGCTGTACGGAAACGACTACTCGAGCTTCTGCCTGAAATAGCCGACAGCGCGCGCGTAGGGCAGAGCCCATGGCGGCTCGCCCTGCGTCGCCTGCGGCGCGATCGGGTGGCGCTCGCCTTCGGGGTGCTGTTCGTCGTGCTCGTGCTGGGCGCCCTCGCCGCGCCGTTGTGGGCGAGCTCGGTCGCCGACCGCGAGCCGAACAGGACCAACGAGACCGGCAAGATCGAGGTCGACGGCAAGCAGGTCGACGTCGTGTCGCTCGAGGGCGTGCCGATCGGGCCGCAGTGGCGCGGCGAGTACTTCCTCGGCGCTGACGCCAACGGCCGCGACGTCATGGTGCGGCTGCTCTACGGCGCGCGCAACTCGCTGCTGATCGGGCTTGCCGCGGCGTTGCTGACGACGATCCTGGCGACGATCGTCGGCCTCGTCGCCGGCTACTTCGGGCGCTGGGTCGACGCCGTGGCCCGCTCGGCGCTCGACGTCATCTGGGCGTTCCCGGTGATCCTGCTCGGCGTCGCGCTCGGCACGTCGCTGGCGGTCGGCGGTCTCCGGATCGGGCCGTTCGAGCTCGAGGCCGGATCGATGGCGATCTCGGTGCTCGTGATCGCCGTCGTCTACGTCCCGTACATGGCACGGCCGATCCGCGGCGAGGTGCTGGCGCTGCGCGAGCGCGAGTTCGTCGAGGCGGCCCGCGCCCAGGGCGTCGGGCCGCTGCGGATGATGGCCGGCGAGCTGCTGCCGAACCTGACGTCGACGATCATCGTCTTCGCGCCGCTGATGGTGGCCAACGCGGTCCTGCTCGAGGCGGCGCTGTCGTTCCTCGGCGTCGGCGTCGTGCCGCCCGACCCGTCGTGGGGCAACATGATCGACGCGGGCGTCGACAAGCTCGTGACCGCGCCGCACCTGGCGATCGCGCCGGGGCTGATGCTCGTGCTGACGGTCCTGGCGCTGAACGTCTTCGGCGACGGCGTCCGCGACGCGTTCGACCCGAGATCCGATTCCGCGTGGGGGACCAGGCGCATATGACGGGATTCGTCCTCCGCCGGCTGGCGCAGATGGTCGTGGTGCTGTTCGCAGTCTCGGTGCTGACCTTCCTGATCTTCAACGTGATCCCGAACGGCGACCCGGCGTCGCGGATGGCGGGCAAGTCGCCGACCGAAAGCCAGGTCGAGGCGATCCGCGCGGAGTGGGGCTTCGACGAGTCGCTGCCGGTCCAGTACGTCAAGACGATGGAGCAGGTGCTCGGCGGCAGCGCGATCTCCTACTTCACCCAGCTCAACGTGCGCGAGGAGATCGCCCGCGGGCTGCCGGCGACGCTGTCGCTGGCGGTCGGCGCCGCGATCCTCTGGATGACGATGGGCATCGCGCTCGGCCTGCTCGGCGCGCTGCGCGCCGGGAGGTTGTCCGACCGCCTGATCACCTTCTTCGCGCTCGCCGGGGTGTCGCTGCCGGTCTTCTGGCTCGGCGCCCTGATGGCGTACTACCTCGGCTTCAAAGCGGGCTGGTTCCCCAACGGCGGCTACGTGCCGTTCACCGAGGACCCACTCGACTGGGCCTACCACCTCGTCCTGCCGTGCACCGCGCTGGCGATCCTCTTCATCGGCTTCTACTCGCGCGTGCTGCGCTCGAGCGTGCTCGACACGATGAGCGAGGACTTCGTGCGCACCGCGCGCGCCAAGGGACTCGGTGAGCGCCAGGTGCTCGTGCGCCATGTGCTGCGCAACTCGATGATCCCGATCGTCACGCTCTGGGGGCTCGACTTCGGCGCGGTCGTCGCCGGTGGGGCGATCCTCACCGAGACCGTCTTCGACCTCCAGGGCGTCGGCCAGTACGCCGCCGAGTCCGTCGGCCAACTCGACGTGCCTCCGGTGCTGGCGGTGACGCTCTTCGGGGCGTTCTTCATCGTCGTGCTGAACACAGTCGTCGACATCGTCTACGCGGCGCTCGACCCGCGGATCAGGATCACCGCGTGAGCGCCCCGCTGCTCACCGTCAGCGACCTCGCCGTCGCGTTCGAGGGCGAAGGCGAGAACGACGTCACGCGGGCCGTCGACGGCGTCTCGCTGGAGCTCGCGCCCGGCGAGATCCTCGCGCTGGTGGGGGAGTCCGGCTGCGGCAAGTCGGTGACCGCGCTGAGCCTGATCGGTCTGCTCGGCGCGGCGAACGCCGTGACGACCGGCAGCGCCCGCTACGGCGACAGCGAGTTGATCGGCGCCTCCGACGACGAGCTGCGCAGGCTGCGCGGCAAGGAGCTGGCGATGGTCTTCCAGGACCCGCTGTCGTCGCTGAACCCTGTCCTGCGCGTCGGCGACCAGATCGCCGAGCAGATCCTGGTCCACGGCCAGGCCTCGCGCGCGGACGCCCGGGCGCGGGCGGTCGAGCTGCTCGAGCGCGTCGGCATACCGCGGCCCCAGCAGCGCGTCGACAGCTATCCGCACGAGCTGTCCGGTGGCATGCGCCAGCGCGTGATGATCGCGATGGCGCTGTCCTGCGCGCCGCGGATCCTGATCGCCGACGAGCCGACGACGGCGCTCGACGTGACCGTCCAGGCGCAGATCCTCGACCTGATCCGCGAGCTGCGCGCCGAGACCGGGGCGGGGGTGCTGTTGATCACCCACGACTTCGGCGTCGTCGCCGAGCTCGCCGACCGCATCGCGGTGATGGATGCCGGACGGATCGTCGAGCAGGGGACGGTCGAGGACGTCTTCGAGCGACCCCAGGACGCCCACACGCAACGGCTGCTGGCGGCGGTGCCGCGGCTCGACGGACCGCTGCGCGAGCGTCCCGCGGTGGCGGCGGCCGGCGACGGTCCGATCCTGGCGCTCGAGAATCTCGCGGTCGCCTTCCCGGCGCGCGGCCGCGGCTTGCGTCGCGGCGGTCCGGAGCCGCTGCGCGCGGTCGACGGCGTGACCCTGTCGATCGATCCCGGCGAGACCGTCGGCCTGGTCGGCGAGTCGGGCTGCGGCAAGTCGACGCTGGCGCGCGCGGCGGTACGGCTGCTAGACCCGACGCGCGGCAGCGTCAGCTTCGCCGGCCGCGACATCACACGCGCCAGGCGGCGTGAGCTCGACTCGCTGCGGGCCGACCTCCAGATCGTCTTCCAGGACCCGTACGGCTCGCTCAACCCGCGCAAGAAGGCGCGCGACATCGTCGGTCTCCCGTTGCGGCTCAACGGCGTCTCGAAGGCCGAGACCGCCAAGCGCATCGACGCGCTGCTGGAGCGCGTGGGCCTCGAGCGTGCGCACGGCGACCGCTGGCCGCACGAGTTCTCCGGCGGTCAGCGGCAGCGCATCGGGATCGCCCGCGCGCTCGCGCTCGACCCGCGGCTGGTCGTGCTCGACGAGCCGGTATCGGCGCTCGACGTCTCGGTCCAGGCGCAGATCCTGGAGCTGCTCGACGACCTCCAGCGCGAGCTCGGCCTGTCCTACCTCTTCATCTCGCACGACCTCAGCGTCGTGCGCCAGGTCTCCGACCGCGTCGCCGTCATGCAGGCGGGCAAGTTGGTCGAGATCGCTCCCGTCGCGGAGCTCTACGCACGTCCGGCACACCCTTATACGGCGGCCTTGCTGCGCGCCGTTCCGGTGCCGGACCCGCGCCGCCGCGCTGCCTAACGGCATAGGCATTCTGCCAGTAGGCCGAAAGGCCCTTCACATTGCACGGGATCTTGCGCAAAAGGTGGCGCATTCGCGTCGTATCTGCCATGCTGCTCACGACAGGTTGCACGAACTTGCCTACCCAAGTCAGTGCAAGGACGAGGGATATCCCCACCTCAGGGAGGTACAGAGAATGCCGTCACGTCGCTAGAGCAGTAGAAATTGCAGTGTGGGGCCGCGCCGAGTGCGCGGCCCTTTTCGTTCCCGGACCGCATCGAGCAGGCTCAGCGGACTAGGCTGGCCAGCCGGCACATGCGAGAGACCTACGACCTTCTTCGCCACGAGCGCCGCGCACGGCTCTTCTTCGTCGCGCTCGCACAGTCGGCGCTCGGCACCGGCGCCGGCTACATCGCGCTCCTCCTGATCGCCGAGCAGCGCTTCGAGTCCCCGTGGGCGATCAGCCTCGTCCTGATCGCCGACCTGATCCCGGCGATGCTGCTGGGGCCGCTGTTCGGCGCCGCGGCCGACCGCTGGTCGCGCAAGCGTTGCGCAATCTTGGCGGACGTAGTCCGCGTCGTGGCCTTCGCCGGGATAGCACTCGTCGACAGCTTCGCCGGAACGATCGCCTTCGCGGTCGTCGCCGGCATGGGAACCGGGCTGTTCACGCCTTCGGTGCTGGCTTCGCTGCCGAGCGTCCTCGACGAGGATCGGCGGCTACCCGCGGCGACGTCCCTCTACGGCGCCGTCGCGGACCTCGGCTTCACAGTCGGGCCGGCGGTCGCGGCCCTGATCCTCCTGCTGGGCGGGCCCGAGACGCTGCTATGGGTCAACGCCGCGAGCTTCGCCCTGTCGGGCCTCCTGCTGGCGCCCCTGCGCTTCGGAGCGGCGCCGGAACGGACCGACGGCACCGCTCAGCCCTCGCTGTTCGCAGAGGCCCGCGAGGGCATGCGCGTGACGGCGGGGTCCTCGGCGATTCGCGTCGTCCTGCTGGCGTCGGCAGCCGCGCTGTTCGGGGCTGGCCTGTTCAACATCGCGGAGCTGTTCTTCGCGACCGACGAGCTGGGCAAGTCGGAGGCCGCGTTCTCGGTGCTCGTGACCTTCTTCGGCGTCGGGTTCCTCTTCGGCTCGCTGGCGGGCTCGAAGGGCGGCGACGCGCCGTTCCTCAAGCGGCGCTACCTGGCGAGTCTGGTCGTCCTGGGCATCGGTTTCACCGCGACGGGCCTCAGCGGCAGCTTCGCGGTGGCGCTCGCGACGTTCGCGGTCGCCGGCTTCGGCAACGGGATGATGCTGGTCTACGAGCGCCTGCTGATCCAGCATTCGTTCGCCGATCATCTCGTCGGGCGAGTGTTCGGCGTCAAGGACGCACTGACCGCCTGGGCTTTCGCGATCGCGTTCGTCGCGGGCGGCGGGATCGTCAGCGCGCTCGGACCGAGCGAGACGATCCTGATCGCGGGCGGCCTGGGCTTCGTAGTCGCTGCCGTGACGATCTTCGCTCTGCGCGACGAGTGGCGGGACGAGGATCCCGGGACGACGTCGAGCGAAGACCCGGCGAACGCGGCGGCGAGCGTCGCTTAGACGGCGGCGGCGCCGGCGTGGTGCGCGACGGCGCCCTCGGCGAGCACCGCGCGGATGTCGTCGGCGCTGCTGTAGCTGGCGCCGGGCTCCCAGCGGGCGATGACGCGGGTGATTGCCTCGACGGTGGCCGGGTCGAACTGCGTGCCGGCGTTCTCGGTCAGCTCCGACAGCGCCGCCTCCTGGGACATCGCGGGGCGGTAGACGCGGTCGGTGGTCATCGCGTTGTAGGCGTCGCAGGTGAAGACGATCCGGGCCGCGAGCGGGATCTGCTCGCCCTTGAGGCCGTCGGGGTAGCCCCTGCCGTCCCAGCGCTCGTGGCAGGAGCGGACGATCTCGCCGACCGAGCCGAGCAGTCCGCCGACGCGGTCGAGCATGTACTGGCCCTCGATCGTGTGCTTCTTCATCACCGCGAACTCCTCGTCGGTGAGCTTGGCCGGCTTGTTGAGGATCTCCTTGGGGATCGCGATCTTGCCGACGTCGTGCAGCATCGCCGCGAACTCGAGCGTCTGGCGGTCGCGCGGGTCGACCTTCATCTCCTCGGCGACCGCGTGCGCGAGGTCGACGACCGACCGGCTGTGGTCGGCGGTGTACTGGTCGTCGAACTCGACGACGTCGGACAGCAGCATCACCGTGCCGCGGTAGGCGCGCTGCAGCTCGAGCGCCTTGGCGTAGCGCTCGCCGCGCTCGCGCGCGAAGACCTCGAGCATCCAGATGAACGGGGCGATCGCCAGCAGCGCCCACGAATGGCCGACGGCGACCAGCGAGACGGCGATCGCGACCGGAGTCAGCATCGCGTCGAACTGGGCGACACCGGCGTAGTCGCGCCAGATCTCGCGGAAGGGGAGGTGGTCGGTGAAGGGGAGGCTGTCGAGGATTCGACCGCGCACCGTGGCCCAGGCGACGTCGCCGGCGATCTGGGCGGCGAAGGCGACGGCATAGGCGCCGATCGCCGCGATCTCCGGCTCGCCCGGCGCCATGGCCGCAAGTACGAGGACCGGGCCGATGCAGAACCAGGAATCGGCGAAGCAGCTGACCCAGCGGTCGCGGTGCCAGCTGCGCTCGAGGAAGTCCGGCAGCTGGGCGAGCAGCGCTGCGACGACGACGACCGCCGGGACCATCGACAGCGGCAGCAGCAGCAGCGTGGGGATGAAGGCGAGCTGCTCCGGAGTGACGTAGGTGCTGCCGAACTCGAAGCGGACGCGCGAGATGATCGCGTAGCCAGCGATCAGGCCGGCGATCAGCAGCGGGTCGGCGCTGCGCTCGTTCGGGAGCAGCAGCGCGATGGTCGCGACGACCGCGACGAACGCGGTCGCGGACAGGGCGTTGACGACCCGCTCACGGCGCGACATCTGGCGTCGGCGGCGCTCGCGCGCCTCACCGACCAGCTGCTCGGCTAGCAACATCGTTCAATCATGTTCAGGGCCAAACGGGTGGTCGGACCACTTCGGGAGGCGATTGCAGAGGTTCGATGGCGCAACTCTGCAGAACCTCTACAACGTCGATGCCGCCAAGAGGCCTATTTGCAGCAGGAATTGTCAAATGCTGAGCTATACGCGTTCACGGCCCGTGGTCCTGCAAGTCAGCTGCTATGCGGTGGCGCTGCACCGGAAGCTGCGTAGCTTCCTAGACTCTCGGGGGTGAAGGCAGCAGAGATACGCGAGCGCTACCTGTCGTTCTTCGAGGCGCGCGACCACCGGCGGATGCCGTCGGCGTCGCTGGTGCCGGCGAGCTACGACCCGAGCGTCCTGCTCACGACCGCCGGCATGCAGCCCTTCAAGCCGTACTTCCGCGGCGACGAGGCGCCACCGGCGCCGCGGCTGACGTCGTGCCAGAAGTGCTTTCGCACGACCGACATCGAGAACGTCGGCCTGACCGCCCGCCATCTGACCTTCTTCGAGATGCTCGGCAACTTCTCGATCGGCTACTACTTCAAGCGCGAGGCGATCGAGCTCGCCTGGGAGCTGGTGACGTCGAGCGACGGCTACGGCTTCGACCCCGAGCAGGTCTGGGTCACGGTGTTCGGCGGCGACGCCGAGCTCGGGCTCGACGAGGACGCCGAGGCGGTCGGCTTCTGGCGGGCGGTCGGCGTGCCGGACGAGCGGATCGTCCGGCTCGGGCGCGACGACAACTTCTGGCAGTCCGGCCCGACCGGTCCCTGCGGCCCGTGCTCGGAGCTCTACCTCGATCGCGGACTGGACTTCGGCGCGCCCGAGGATCGGCCCGGCGACGACGGCGAGCGCTTCCTCGAGTTCTGGAACCTCGTCTTCATGCAGTACGAGCTGCACGGCGACGGCCGGCTGACCGAGCTGCCGCAGCAGAACATCGACACCGGCATGGGGCTCGACCGGATGGCGGCGATCCTCCAGGATGTGCCCTCGGTCTACGAGACCGACCACTTCAGGCCGCTGATCGACTTCGGCGAGCAGCGGTCCGGCCGCTCCTACGGCGACGACTTCGCGACGACGCGCGCGCTGCGCGTGCTGGCCGACCACGGCCGCGCCGCGTCGTTCCTGATCGCCGACGGCGTCGTGCCGTCGAACGAGGACCGCGGCTACATCCTGCGGCGCATCCTGCGGCGTGCGATCCACCAGGGACGCGTGCTGGGAATCGGGTCGGGCTTCCTGCCCGAGCTGTGCGACGTCGTCGTCGACTCGATGGGCGACGTCTACGCGGACCTGCGCGCCGAGCGCGAGACGATCCGCCGCTGGACGGCAGCCGAGGAGGAGGGCTTCGGCCGCACGCTCGCCAACGGCCAGCGGCTGCTCGACGAGCTGGTCGCCGCCGCGCGCGGGCAGGGATCCAGCGAGATCGCCGCCGCCGACGCCTTCAAGCTGCACGACACCTATGGCTTCCCGTTCGAGCTGACCCAGGAGCTGCTCGGCGAGCAGGATCTGACCGTCGATGCGGCTGGCTTCGAGGCGTTGATGGACGGAGCGCGCGCGACCGCGCGTGCCGGCGCGCGCGAGGCCGGCAGCGATGACGCCGACCGGCTGGCCGATCTTGTCCGCGGCGCCGGCTTCGAGACCAACTTCGTCGGCTACGAGCGGACCGACGCCGACACCGTCGCGCGCTCGGTCGAGCGCCTCGACGGCACGCTGCTGGTCAAGCTCGAGGACAGCCCGTTCTACCCGCAGGGCGGCGGCCAGGTCTCCGACGGCGGCTTCGTCGAGACCCCGACCGCGCGGGCGCGCGTGCTCGACGTGCTGCGCGTCGGCGGCGACCAGGCGCTGGCGGTCGAGCCGCTGGAAGGCGAGATCGTCGCCGGCGACGCGGTCCGCGCCGTCGTCGAGCGCGGCGCCCGGCTGGCGACGATGCGCAACCACACCGCGACGCACCTCCTGCACGCCGCGCTGCGCGAGCGGCTCGGCGGCCATGTCCGGCAGGCCGGCTCCTACGTCGGCCCGGACAAGCTGCGCTTCGACTTCACCCACGGCGAGCGCCTGTCCGCCGAGGACCTGCGCTTCGTCGAGCGGCGCGTCAACGGCTGGGTCGCCGACGGGCTGGCGGTGCGGGCGATCGAGACGACGCTCGACGAGGCGCGCTCGCTCGGCGCAATGGCGTTGTTCGGCGAGAAGTACGGCGACTGGGTGCGGATGGTCGAGGTCGCCGACGTCTCGCGCGAGCTGTGCGGCGGCACCCACGTCGCCAGCACGGCCGAGATCGGGCTTTTCCACGTGACGACCGAGACGTCCTCGGCGTCGAACGTGCGCCGCATCGAGGCGGTCACCGGCCCCGGCGCGACGGAGCTGTTCGAGCTGCGGACCGAGCGGCTGCGCCAGCTGTCGGCGCTGCTCAAGGCGCCCGAGCAGGATCTCGCGCGCGCGGCCGAGCGGCTGGTCGAGCGCGCGAAGGATGCGAAGCGCAAGCCGGCGTCCGGCGACGTCGACGGCGAGCTGGAGACGCTGCTGGCGGCGGCCGAGGACGTCGGCGGGATTAAGGTCGTGACGGCGGTCTCGGCGACGGCGGGCGACGGCAAGGCGCTGCTCGCGCTGTCGGACCGCCTGGCGCAGAAGCTGGGCGACGCGGCTGTGGTGCTTGGCGCAAACCTCGACGGCAAGGTGCAGCTCGTCGTCCAGTCGACTCCCGGTGCGGTCGCAAGTGGCGTCAAGGCTGGCGAGATCGTCCGTGTCGCCGCCGAGGTCGTCGGTGGCGGGGGCGGCGGCCGCGACACGATGGCCCAGGCCGGCGGTCGGCACCCGGAGCGGCTCGACGACGCGCTCGCAACCGCCCGCGAGGCGATCGCGCAGGCACTCTCCTAGACCCGATGAAGGATCTTTGGTGCTCCAACCCTCAAAAGGCTTCGCCGGCGCTCGGGCGGGTGACGTGATGCGGGTCTTGGCGCTCGATCATGGCGAGGCGCGCTGCGGCTGCGCGGTCTCCGATCCCTCGGGGACGTTGGCCACGCCACTCGCGGTCGTGGAGCGGCCGGACAGCCGCAAGGGGCTGGCGAAGGTCGCCGCGCTGACCGACGAGCTCGGCGCCGAGCGCGTGGTCGTCGGACTCCCGCTGACGCTTGCGGGAGAGGAGGGCGAGCAGGCCGCCGAGGCGCGCGCGTTCGCCGAGAGCCTCGAGCGCCGCGTTCGGGTCCCGGTCGATCTCTACGACGAGCGCCTGACCACGCGGATGGCGGCCGCGACCGGCGGACAGGCCGCCGAGGACTCGATCGCCGCCGCCCACCTGCTCGAGAGCTACCTGGCCGCCCAGGCGGCGGACGCATGAGCGACGGCGGCCGTTCGGCGGAGGAGCGCGAGCGCGCCCGGCTGGAGCGCGAGGCCCGGCGTGCCGCGAAGCGCGGCGAGGCACCGCCGCCGAAGCCCGCGGCACCCGAGCCGCCCGCGTCCGAGCGGTCCCACGCCCCGGAACCGCCCGCGTCCCCGGTAGAGCAGCCGCTGCCGGCGGCCCCCGCTCCGCTCGAGCGGGACGAGCCCGTCGAGGTGGCGACCGAAGCGCGACCGCCTGAGCCACCGCTGCCGTTCGAGGAGGCCGCGCCGCGCAGGGCGACCGCCGTCCCAGAGCGCGGCGCCCGTTCGGCGTCCGAGCGGCGCGCCGCGGCGCGTGAGTTCCTCCACGGCCGCCGTGGTGGCGGCGGGGGCCGCGGCGGACGGGTCGGCGGACCATGGCGCGGCAGTCCCTCGGGCCGCCCACGGGTCGCGATCGTCGCGGTCGCCGGCGGGCTCGTCGTTCTCGCGGTCGCCTGGTTCCTGCTGTCGCTGTTCCAGCCGTTCAAGGGCGACGGCTCGAGCGAGGTCTCGGTGACGATCCCGCGCGGGGCGAGCACCGGGGAGATCGCCGAGATCCTCGAGCAGAAGGGCGTGATCGCCTCGGCGTTCTTCTTCCGGGCGCGGACGACGCTGGACGGCAGCGGCGCCGACTTCAAGGCCGGCGAGATCCCGATGCGCGAGGACATGAGCTACGGAGCGGCGATCGACGCGCTCAGCGATCCGGCGAAGCCCGACACGGTGACGATCACGATCCCCGAGGGCCTGTCGCGATCCGAGATCAGAGACCTGGTCGGCGACTCGCTGCGCGGCGACTACATGCGGGCGTCGCTTCGCTCGCCGCGGCTCGAGCCCGCGGCGTACGGCGGCAAGAACGCGAAGAACCTCGAGGGCTTCCTGTTCCCGGCGACCTACGAGTTGAAGCCCGGTCAGCCGGTCGGCGCCCTGGTCGACCGCCAGCTCGACACCTTCAAGCGCGAGCTCGCCCAGGTCGACCTCGGCTACGCGAAGAGCAAGAACCTGACCGCCTACGACGTGCTGACGATCGCCTCGATGATCGACCGCGAGGCCCAGCTGCCGAAGGAGCGGGCGATCGTCGCCTCCGTGATCTACAACCGGCTCAGCCAGGGGATCCCGCTCGGGATCGACGCGACGATCCGCTTCGCGACCGGCAACTGGAGCGAGCCGCTGAAGCAGTCGGAGCTGGCGATCGACTCCGGCTACAACACGCGCACCAACCAGGGACTGCCGCCGGGGCCGATCGGCAACCCGGGGCTGGCGGCGATGAAGGCGGCCGCGCGCCCGGCGAAGACCGACTACATCTACTACGTCGTCAAGCCGTGCGGCAACGGCGCGCACGCCTTCTCCTCCAGCGACGCCGAGTTCCAGCAGGACGTCGAGCGCTACAACGCCGAGCGCGAGCGTCAGGGCGGCAACTCACCGACCGACTGCTGATGGGCCCGACGATGCTCGGCGTGGCCGGCTGGCCGGTCGCGCACAGCCGCTCGCCCGCGATGTTCGCGCCTGCGCTCGCCGAGCTGGGCCTCGACTGGAGCTACGTCCACCTGCCGCTGCCGCCGGAGCGATTCGAGCAGACGTCGCGCGCGCTGCCTGCTTCGGGCTACCGCGGGATCAACGTCACCATCCCGCACAAGCGCGCGGCCCACGACATCGCCGACGAGTTGACGCCGGCGGCGAGCGCGGTCGGCGCCGTGAACACGCTGACCTTCGAGGACGGGCGGATCGAGGGCGACAACACCGACGCCGGCGGCTTCCTCGACGCGCTCGGCGCCGATCCCACCGGCTGGCGCTGCCTGGTGCTCGGCGCCGGCGGCTCGGCGCGCGCCGTCGTCTGGGCGCTGCGCGAGGCCGGGGCGGGGGAGGTCTCGATCTGGAACCGGACGGGCGAGCGGGCCGCCGGGCTGGCTAGTGAGTTCGGGGTCCGCCACGTCAAGACGCCCGACGCCGCCGATCTCGTCGTCAACTGCACCGCGGTCGGGCTCGACGAGGCCGTGTCCGATGTCGATGCGGTCGCCGCCGTGGGGCTCGAGGGCATCGATCCGCCCGCCAGCTTCTTCGATCTCAACTACGGCGCCGAGCTGACCCCGCTCGGCCGTTGGGCGCAAGGCGGGGGAGGCCGCGTCGTCGACGGTCTCGAGATGCTCGTCCGCCAGGGTGCTCGAAGCCTCGAACGCTGGATTGGGCAGCCGGCGCCGCTCGACGCGATGCGCGCCGGCGCCCGCTCGGGCTAGCCGCCGGCACAGTTCTTGCAGCCCGCCTGTTGGCAGTAAGGCTTCACGCTTCGGTTGCCGATAGATGGGGCGATGCCAATCTCTCGACCCCTCTTGATCGCTTTGGTCGCCGCGATCCTGTGTCTCGGCGCCTTCTATGCGACCCAAGGCTCGCGACAGGCGGCCGACGCCCCAGTGCCGGCTACACCGGAGCCCGTCGCGGAGCCGGAGCCCGAGTCCAAGCCTGGCGACAAGGCTGACGCCGAGGCCACGAAGCAGCCGGTTCAGGTCGCGAAGGCCGAGCGGTCGGCCGACGAGGCCAAGGAGAAGAAGACCGTTCGGAAGGCAGCCGTCAGCGGGCCGGCCGCGGTCAAGCGGGCGATCCGTGGCGACAAGACGGTCGTCGTGTACTTCTACGGGCCAGAGTCGGCCGACGACAGCGCCACCGGGCGTGCGGTCGCGGGCCTGAAGGACGGAGGCGACGTCGCCGTCTTCAAGGTTCCGATCCGGCGCCTGTCTGCCTACGGCGATCTGGTCGGACAGCTCGGTATCTCACAGGCGCCAGCGGTGGTGATCGTCGGCCGCGGGCGCTCGGCGCGGGTGATCGAGGGCTACGTCGATCCGCCCACGCTTCGCCAGGACGTAGCCGACGCACGATGAATCCCAGCTTCGGCCGTCGGGGCTTCGGCCGCGGCGGTGGCGGCGATCCACCCGAGAGCGACAAGCCCAGCAGTCCTCCGCCGCCCAGGACGCCGCCACCGGTGACGCCGCCGCCCAGTGCGCCGGAACCGCCGGTCACGCCGCCGCCGGCCACTCCTCCGCCGAGCGGCGCTCCTCCTACTCCGCCTCCTGCTGCCCCGCAGCCGAGCGGCTCGCCTCCGAGCGAACACGTTCCCACGACCGCGCCTCCCTCGATCGGTGCATCGTCAGGGCCGCCGCCTTCGGCTAACCCGCCCGCGCCGTCGGGGGTCTCGTACATCCGGTCGGTTCCGACTCCCGCCCAGGCCGCAACGGCGCCGGAGCTGGACCTCGGTGACGGGCTCACGCCGCCGCGCCAGCCGAGCGCGCGAGGACGCTTCATGTCGGACGTCGTCGTCGAGCTCGGCTTCGTGCCGCGCGACCGCGTCGACGCCGCCGTCGAGGAGGCGCGTGTCTCCGCTCGGACGACCGAGCAGGTGCTGTTGGAGAGCGGGGCGATCAGCGCGGATCAGCTCGCGCGCGCGACTGCAGAGCGGTTCGGTCTCAACCACGTCGACCTCGATCTCTACAAGCCGGACCTCAGCGCCGCGAACCTGATCCCGCCCTCGGCCGCGCGCCGCTTCAGCGCCGTCCCCGTCGGCTTCGACGACGAGCTGCTGCTGGTGGCGATGGCCGATCCGTCGAACGTGCTCGCGCTCGACGACATGAAGCTGCTGACCGGCCACGAGCTGCGGCCGGTCGTCGCGTCACCCGATGACATCGCCGGGCTGATCTCGCGCATGAGCCGTCTCGACGACGCTGTCGCCGAAGCTGTCCAGGAGGAGGACGACGAGGCCGAGGCGGCCGTCACCGACATCCGCGAGTCGGCCGAGGATGCGCCGGTCATCAAGCTCGTCAACTCGGTGATCGCCCAGGCGGTCGACGAGGGGGCCTCCGACATCCACTTCGAGCCCGACGGCCGCGACATGCGGGTCCGCTTCCGGATCGACGGCGTGCTCAGCGAGACGACGTCGATTCCGCGGCGGATGGTCGCCGGCGTCGTGTCGCGCGTGAAGATCATGGCCGACCTCGACATCTCCGAGCGGCGGGTTCCCCAGGACGGCCGCGTCGGCATGAAGGTCGAGGGTCACTCGGTCGACATCCGCGTGGTGACGATGCCCTCGGTGCACGGCGAGGGCATCGTGATGCGCCTGCTCGACAAGGAGCAGGCGCTGATGACGCTCGACAAGCTCGGCATGTCCGGCGAGCCGCACGACCGCTTCGACAAGGCGTTTCGTCAGGCCTATGGCGCCGTCCTGGTGACCGGCCCGACCGGCTCCGGCAAGTCGACGACGCTCTACGCAGCGCTGAACGCGATCAACTCGATCGACAAGAACATCATCACGATCGAGGACCCGGTCGAGTACCAGATGCCGGGGATCAACCAGCTTCAGGTGAATCACAAGGCGGGACTGACGTTCGCGCGCGGCCTGCGCTCGATGCTGCGCGCCGACCCCGACGTGATCATGGTTGGCGAGATCCGCGACGCCGAGACGGCGCGGATCGCCGTCGAGTCGGCGCTGACCGGCCACCTCGTGCTCTCGACGTTGCACACCAACGACGCCGCGTCCGCGATCACCCGCCTGACAGAGATGGGCATCGAGCCGTTCCTGACCTCCTCGGCCGTCGACTGCGTCGTCGCCCAGCGGCTGACGCGACGACTCTGCGCGAGCTGCAAGCGGCGGACGATGCTCAGCGTCGAGGCGCTGCGCGAGGCCGGCTTCCACGCCGCCTTCGACGTCGAGGCCTACGAGCCGGTCGGCTGCGGCCGCTGCGGTGGGAGCGGTTACAAGGGCCGGGTCGGCCTCTACGAGGTGATGTCGCTGAGCGACGAGATCCGCGACCTGGCGATCAAGCGGGCGTCGGCAGACGAGATCATGGCGATGTCGGTGCAACAGGGCATGCGGCCGCTGCGCGACGACGGTCTGGACAAGGTCAAGCAGGGTCTGACGTCGATCTCCGAGGTCACGCGTGTGTGCTGAGCGAGGCCGCTCGCGTTGCGCCACTCAGGTCTCCCGGACCCACTGCCGATAGAGGCACGACATGGACTTCGACTTCGCAGACGTGCTGATCGAGGTGATGGAGCGCAACGCCTCCGACCTCCACCTGACCGCCGGATCGCCACCGATGGTGCGGCTGCGCGGCAAGCTGACCGCGCTCGACTATCCCGAGCTCGACTCGACGACGGTGCGCGAGGTCGTCTACTCGATCCTGACCAACGACCAGCGCCAGAAGCTCGAGACCGAATGGCAGATCGATCTTGCGTACGCGATCCCGGGCAGGGCGCGATTCCGCGTCAACGCCTACTTCCAGCGAGCGTCGCTCGGAGCCGCCTTCCGCCTGATCCCGCAGGAGATGCCGCGGCTCGCCGACCTGGGACTGCCAGCGACGCTGCGCGACTTCACCAAGAAGCCGCGCGGATTCGTGCTCGTGACGGGACCGACCGGCTCGGGCAAGTCGACGACGCTCGCCTCGATGCTCGACCTGATCAACGAGGAGCGCGAAGAGCACATCATGACCATCGAGGATCCGATCGAGTTCCTCCACAAGCACAAGCGCTGCATCGTCAACCAGCGTGAGATCGGCGCCGACGCGCAGACGTTCTCACTGGCGCTGAAGGCCGCGTTGCGCCAGGACCCGGACGTCATCCTGGTCGGCGAGATGCGCGACCTCGACACGATCTCGACGGCGCTGACCGCCGCCGAGACCGGCCACCTCGTGTTCGCGACGTTGCACACCCAGGACACCGCCCAGACGATCGACCGCATCGTCGACGTGTTCCCGCCCGCGCAGCAGCATCAGGTGCGGATGCAGCTGTCCGTCGCGCTGCAAGGCATCGTCACGCAGCAGCTGCTGCCGACGGCCGATGGCATGGGGCGGGCCGTCGCCTCCGAGGTTCTCGTGCCGACCAACGCCGTCCGCAACCTGATCCGCGAGGGCAAGACGCATCAGATCCACTCCGCGCTGCAGACCGGTGTCGCACACGGCATGCAGACGATGGACGCCTCGCTGGTCGACCTCGTCCGCAGGGGCAAGATCACCCGCGAGCTGGCCGAGTCGCGCTCGACGTCCCCGGAGGAGCTGCGCCGTCTGATGGGAACGGTCCAGGCGGCATAGCGTGGCTACGTTCGCGTTCAAGGCACTCGACGTCGCCGGCGTCCCGACGCGGGGCGAGGTAGACGCCGACGACAAGCAAGTCGTCGTGTCGCAGCTGCGCTCGCGCGGGCTGACGGTGCTCGACGTCGAGGAGCGCAAGCCGACCGACGTCGGCGACATCTTCGCCCGCTTCAAGAAGGTCAAGGCCGAGGACCTGACGATCGCCACGCGTCAGCTGTCCACCATGGTCTCCTCGGGCATGACCCTGCTGCGAGCGTTCTACGTCCTCGAGGAGCAGACCGAGAACGACAAGCTGCGCGAGACCTTCACCGCGGTGCGCAAGGACGTCGAGGCCGGCCTCTCGCTCTCCCAGGCGCTCGGCCGCCACCCCGACGTCTTCAACGACCTCTACGTCGCGATGGTCACGGCGGGCGAGAGCGGCGGCATCCTGGAGTCGACGCTGTTGCGGGTCGCCGATCAGCTCGAGAAGGACGACGCCCTGCGCCGCCAGATCAAGGCCGCGATGATCTATCCGGGCTTGATCGCGAGCTTCGCCGGAGTCGTCCTGATCGCGCTCGTCAGCTTCCTCGTCCCGGTGTTCGAGAAGATCTTCTCGGACTTCGGCGGCGACCTACCGCCGATCACCAGGTTCACCGTCTGGCTGTCGCACATGTTCACGCAGCGGTGGTACGTCCTGATCGTGGTCGCCTTCGCCGTCGTCTGGAGCTTCCGCAGATGGAAGAGCTCCGAGCGTGGTCAGATCCAATGGGACAAGCTCAAGCTCAAGACGCCGATGAAGATCGGCGACATCGTCCAGAAGGTGGCGCTGGCCCGCTTCTCGCGCACCTTCTCTGGGCTGGTGGCCGCTGGCGTTCCGATGCTCGAGGCGATCGAGATCACCGGTCGGACGTCCGGCAACAAGGTCGTCGAGATGGCGATGGAGGACGTCGAGAAGTCCGTCAAGAAGGGCGGCACTCTGTCCGCTCCGATGCGAGCGGCTCCCGCGGCCTTTCCGGTCATGGTCGTGCAGATGATCGGCGTCGGCGAGGAGACCGGCGCGCTCGAGCAGATGCTGTCGAAGATCGCTGACTTCTACGAGGACCAGGTGGCGGCGTCGCTGAAGGCGCTGACCTCGATCCTCGAGCCGATCATGATCATGATGGTCGGCGCGATCGTCGGATTCATCGTGATCGCGATGTACCTGCCGATGTTCCAGGTCTACGACCAGATCCGCTGATCTAGGCCCGCGAGGGCCAAGGACTCAAGCAATGCGGTTGCGCTACCGATATCTCATGCGATGTCGTGGTTCGGACAAAGGCTTGCGTCCCAGACCGGTTCCGTGCTGGTCGAGGTGCTGGTAGGCACGATCCTGCTCGCGCTGACCACCGCCGCGGTCCTCGACGGCCTCGACGGAGCCCAGAAGACCGGTCGCCAGAACAAGGACCGCTCCGCCGCCGCGACGCTCGCCCAGCAGGACCTCGAGCGGCTGCGCTCGATGCCGCCAGCGGTGCTGAACGGGCTCAGCGAGACGCGCACCGTGACGGTCGCCAACGTGCCCTACACCGTCGTCTCGCACACCGACTGGGTTTCCGACGCCAGCGGCGTCGCGAGCTGCGTCAGCTCGAACACGCAGTCGGAGTACCTCAAGCTGTCCTCGACCGTCAACTCGCCGGCGAGCGCCGGCGCGCCGATCAGCGCCACCAGCCTGCTCACGCCGCCGGTCGGGGCCTTCGGAGCGAACACCGGTACCGCGGCTGTCAAGCTGACCGATCGTGATGGCGCGCCGATCGTTGGCGTCGGAGTCAGCCTCACGGGGCCCGGTTCCGAGATTGGCGTCACCAACGATCTCGGCTGCGCGATCTTCGCCTACATCCCGATCGGGGACTGGACCGCGCAGGTCAACGGCGGCCTGATCAACTGGACCGGCGAGTCGCCGGCGGAGTCACAGGTGAGCGTCGCCGTCGGCAAGACGAGCATGACCCAGCTGGAGGTCGACAGCCCCGCGTCGCTGCGCGCGACGTTCGTCACGCCGACGGGCGCCACGACGACTGCCTACAAGGCGATCAGCGTCGCCAACGCAAAGCTTGCGAACGGGCTCAGGGCCTACACCTGGTCCCCGGCGTCGGCGACGCGCGACGTCGAGAGCCTGTTCCCGTTCCACGACGGCTACGGCGTTTACGCCGGCTCCTGCAAGGCCAACAACCCCGCGAACTGGGACAGCGACTACTTCCAGACCTCCGGCTTCGGCTTCGCCAGCCTGGATCCGGGCGAGATGCTGAAGACGGTTCAGGTAGAGGTGCCGCAGCTCGAGATACAAGCCCGCCGGATGAGCTCCTCGACCGAGCAGGCGTTCACCCACGTTCAGTACTACGTCAAGGAGCGTGACAACGCGTACCAGTGCACCGCCACGCTCGAGACCACGAGTTCCAGTGGCATCGCGGTGCCCGCCGGCACGAAGCGCTACGAGGTGACGCTGCCGGTCCCGTTCGGCAACTACGAGGTCTGTGTCGCGACGCGCATCTCCGGCGGCGGCCCCTGGCGCAAGAAGGTCACGAGTGCGAGCGGGACGCCCCGCCACCGCGATCTGACGACGACGGCCCTGGCAATCGCGAACAAGCGCGTGGAGCTCGACACGACCCATGCGACCAACGGCAGCGACGACAGGTGCGTGTCATGAGAGCGTCGCTCGACGGACTGCGCCGCGAGCAGACCGGCATGACGCTGGTCGAGCTGACCGTTGGGATGGCGATCGGTCTGGTCGTGACGTTCGCGAGCCTGGCGGTGCTTCAGCGCGCCGAGACGGCGTCGCGCGAGATCGTCGACCGTCAGGACGCGATCCAGCGCGGCCGTCTGGCGATGGAGCAGATCACGCGCCAGCTCCGCTCCCAGGTCTGTCTCGGCGAGAGCGCGGAGCCGATCACCAGCGGCACCGCGACCTCGATCAGCTTCTACGGCGACCTCAGCGACGGAAGCCAGAACGTCGCCAAGCGGAGCTTGGCCTACGTGGCCCCGGTGGGGACCACGCCCGGGAAGATCCGCGAGGACGTCCACGTGGGCAGCGGCAGCTATCCCAACCTGACCTTCCCGGCGGCCGCGACGACCTCGCGCATCCTGCTCAGCGGCGCGAAGCAGGTGGTGTCGGGCAGCACCACGCAGCCGCTGTTCCGCTACTACGCCTTCCAACCCGGCAGCCCGACTGGGGATCTGCTCGAGCTGCCCGCGCCGCTCAGCGCGGCCGACGCGTCGCGCACGGTGATGATCCGCATCGCGTTCGTGTCGATGCCCGAGCGCGTCAGGCCGCGCGACTTCGACTCCACGACGCTTCAGAACGACGTCTACGTACGTCTTGCCGATCCCACGCGACCGGTGGAGGGCCCACGATGCATCTGATCCGCCGGCTGCGCATGCAGCAGGGCTTCACGACGGTCACGCTGATGGGCGTGATGGCGGTCGGCAGCCTGCTCGTCGCGGGCGGCTTCGCCGCGGTCAATCCGGACATCGGCATGTCGCGCAAGGACCAGGACTACAAGCAGGCGTACGGTGCCGCCGAGGCCGGCGCGCAGTGGTACCTGAGCAGCCTGGCGCGCGACAACGGCTATTACACGAAGTGCACGACCGTCAGCAACCCCAGTCCGACCGAGCCCGCGCCCGTCAACAACAAGTGGAACGGCAGCTGGTCCGATCCGCGAGTCTGGCGCAACTTGATCGGTCAGCCGGGCGCCCAATACACCGTCGAGCTGCTGCCCGCGCCCGGCTATTCGCAGTGCGTCCTCAACGACCAGTACTCGATGGTCGATCCCACAGGCAACATGCGCCTTCGGGTCAGCGGGCGCTCGCGCGGCGAGACGCGCAGCATCATCGTCACGCTGCGGCGGCGCAACTTCATCGACTTCATCTACTTCACCCACTTCGAGACGCTCGACCCGCTGGCATACCCGACGTCCCAGCAGCAGACGTCGGCCGCGAACAACTGCGCGAAGTTCCGCGCCCAGCGCGGGAGCTCGTGCACGGAGATCCAGTTCGCGGCCGCCGACGTCGTCAAGGGGCCGTTCCACACCAACGACAGCGCGCTCGTCTGCGGATCGCCCCAGTTCGGCCGCTTCGCCCAGGACGCGATCGAGCTCAACGGCAGCTCGCCGGGCTACTTCAAGGCCAGCGGCTGCACGCTGAACCCAGACTTCGACGGAACGGTGATCTACCCGTCGGGCCAGATGGAGATGCCGCCGTCGAACCTCGCCCTGCAGGGACTCGTCCAGAGCGGCTACCTGTTCCAGGGCAAGACCCAGATCGTCATCAACGGCACCTCGATGCAGGTCAAGGTCAAGAACGGCTCCTGGCAGACGAAGGCGCTGCCGACCAACGGCGTGATCTACGTCAAGAACGAGAGCGGCTGCAGCGTCGGCTACGCGCGCAACCAGACCTACAACAACCCGCTCGCCTGCGGCGACGCGTGGGTCAAGGGCAACTACTCGGGCAACCTGACGATCGCCGCCGACAACGACGTGATCATCAACGGCGACTTGACGCGCAACTCCGACGACCTGCTGTTCGGGCTGATCGCCAACAACTTCGTCCGCGTGTACCACCCGCTCAGCTGGGACTACAACGACTGGGACGACGACGATGACGACGAGTGCTCCAACGGCAGCGGGTCGCTGTCTAACCCCCGCATCGACGCGGCGATCCTCGCGCTCAACCACTCGTTCATCGTCGACAACTGGTACTGCGGCAACGATCTTGGCGATCTCGAGGTCAACGGCGCGATCGCCCAGCGCTTCCGCGGCCCTGTCGGAACGTCCGGCGGGACCGGCTACGACAAGGACTACAACTACAACGACCGGCTCAAGTACCGCGAGCCGCCGTTCTTCCTCGACCCGGTGCAGTCCGCATGGCGCGTGGCGCGTCAGAACGAGCAGGTGCCGGCGACGAAGTGACCGTCCAACCTTTCGGCGTTTGGCGCGTCTTATGAGTACATGCGCGCAACCACGATCAGATTCACGCCGGAGCTCTGGGCCCTCCTGCAACGCGAGGCCGAACGCGAGCAGGTGAGCGTGGCGCAGTACGTGCGCGACGCCGCCCTGTTCCGGGTGGCATATGGCGCCGGGGTGCGGCGCGAGCAGGGTGTGCCGGGCGAGGAAGCAGACGCCCCGCTGCGCGTAGCGCCGCGGTAGCGGTCGCGCCGTCGGGGGATGGATAATGGGCCGATGGCCCTGTCAGGCGACCCCCGTCCGAGCGACCGGGCTCCGCGCGGTGACGACGCCGCGTTCGAGCGTCTACACGCCTTCCACCAGCCGGAGGTCCTCGCCTTCTGCCGCCACCTGACGGGCAGCCCGGAGGACGCGGAGGACGCGGTCCAGCACACGTTCCTCGCGGCATACCGTCAGATCGCCGACTCCGACGAGCCGCTCGAATGGCGACCCTGGCTCTTCACCGTCGCGCGCAACCGCTGTCTGACCCTGTTGCGCGCTCGTCGCGAGCATCCGGTCGCCGAGCCCGACCAAGTCGTCACGACATCGTTCGACGGGTTGGCGATCCAGGTCGAGCGGCGACAGGAGCTTCGCGACCTCGTCCGCGACATGGCGGGGTTGCCGGAGCCACAGCGGGCCGCGCTCGTCCTGTCGCAGCTAGAGGCGCTCAGCTATCGCGAGATCGGCGCGGTTCTCGACGTCACGCCGGAGAAGGTCAAGGCGCTCGTCTTTCAGGCACGCAGCTCGTTGGCATCGACGCGCGAGGCCCGCGACGCGCCATGCCTCGAGATCCGGCGGGAGATCGCGACGGCTCGCGGTCCGGCGCTGCGGCGGCGCCTGTTGCGCCGGCATGTGGGGCAGTGCCAGGGCTGTCGCGACTTCGAGGTCGCGGTGAGGCGCCAGCGCGACGATCTCGGCCTCCTCCTGCCGGTGGCACCCTCCGTCGGCCTCGGCCAGGCGGCACTCGGGCAAGTGCTCGGACGCGAAGGCGCCACCGCGGCTTCGGCAGGTGGCGCCACGATGGCGAGTGGTGGCGCGGGGGCTGGCCTCGTCGGGACGCTGACGGCGATCGGCGCGGGCGGCGCGCTGAAGCTCGCGGTCGTAGTCGCTATCGCCGGCACGAGCGCGGCCGGCGCCTTCGCCGCCGACATCCCGGCGAAGATCGAAGATGCGAGTCCGTGGCATGCCAAGGCGGATCGCGGAGGCGTCGCGGGCGGCGATCGGCAGCTCGGACCTCGAGTGTCGGTGGGAAGCCCGCTGGCGCCCGGTGAAGGGTCCCGGCCGCACACGCCGGCGGAGCGAAAGGCGGCGAGTGGAAGGCAGCAGGAAGGCGCGGTTGGGAGGGCGGACGGAGAAGCACCGGCCGTCGCGGAGGGCGGGCCAGATCAAGCCGGCGGCGACGAAGATGGGACGGCTCCAGGGGGTGGCGAGACAGCCGGTGAGGGGTCTGGCGGGCTACCGCCCGGTTTGGCCAGGGAGGACGAGTTGCCACCAGGACTGGCCAAGCGCGACGGGTTGCCTCCCGGGCTGGCGAAGCGCCATGGCGCCGCGCCCGGCAACTCCGGAAACGCGCCGAAGGGACCCTCTGGTGGCGGAGGAGCCGCCAACGGGAACAATGGCGTCGGAGTAGGGAACGGCGGCGGGCAGGGCCAGGGGTCGCCAGCGACCGGAGGCGCTGGAGGAGGAAGCCAGGGCAACGGCGGCGGCAACGGTGTAGGCAACGCCAACGGTGGCGGCAGCGATGGTGGCGCGCCCCAGGGGAACGGCGGAGCTCACGGCAACGGGGGCCAAGGCAGTGGCGGAGCCCAGGGGAACGGAAATGGGGGCGGCAACGCGGGCGGCAAGCCCCAGTGACCTCCTAGCGCCGGACGAGGCGGCCGACGGCGGCCATCAGCTCGTCGGTGAGCTCGTCCGGGCTGCCTGAGGCGCGGCCGCCGACGACACAGTGCCGGGCGTGGTCGTCGAGCAGTCCCAGCGCGACCTTGTCCAGCGCGGCCTGGATCGCCGAGATCTGGGTGACGACGTCGATGCAGTACCGGTCGTCGTCGACCATCTTCTCGACCCCTCGCACCTGACCCTCGATGCGGCGCAGGCGCGCGGTGAGCTTCGACTTGTCGGCGCTGTAGCCGTGCTTGGGGTCAACGGTCTCGGGGCTCATGGCAATGATTCTACTATACGGGGGAGGGGTATGCTACGGTTAATTTCAGCTATACCCCCGTCCCGTATCGGAGCGCGTATGACATCGAGGACAGTGATCCGCATAGGGCTCTTCGCGGTCGGCCTGGGAGCCCTCTTCGGAGGGGCCTACGCCGTTGGTGCGGTGGTCGACCCCGATGTCGGCGACGGCAAGAAGGCGCACGGCGGCACTGCAGCCGGTCACGCCGAGGCGAGCGTCGCGGGCGACCCGACCCGGCTAGTCGTCGAGGACGGGAACTTCGTGCCGGGCGTGAGCGAGACGCTCGCCTTTCGGGTCGTCGATCACCAGGGCCGCACCGTCCGCGACTTCGACGTCGCGCACGAGCGCGCCATGCACGTGATCGCCGTCCGGCGCGACCTGACCGGCTACCAGCACGTTCACCCGCGCCAGACGGCCGACGGCGGCTGGGCCGTTGACGTCGCGTTCCCGGATCCCGGCCCGCACCGCTTCTATGCCGACTTCGTCGTCGACGGCACGCCGCAGACCCTGGCGGCCGATCTGGACGTTGCGGGCGACTATGACGCCACGCCGCTGCCCGGACCAGCGCGCACGGCGGCCGCCGGCGATGGCTACGAGGTCGCAGTCGAGACCGACGGCGGCGAGCGTCGCTACACAGTCAGCAAGGACGGTGAGCCCGTCGACGACCTGGAGCCGTATCTCGGGGCGCGCGGGCATCTGGTCGCGTTGCGCGAGGGCGACCTAGCTTTCCAGCACGTGCACCCGAAGGACGCCGCGACCGAGGGACGAGAGATCAGCTTCGACGTCGCTCTGAAGGGCGCGGGCAGCCACCGGCTGTTCCTCCAGTTCCAGCACGACGGCAAAGTCCGCACCGCCGCGTTCACGGAGTCCGCAATCGACCGAGCGCCCGCGCGCGAGCACGAGGAGGACGGCCATGGCCACTGAGCAGCTCAGCATGCCGATCGAGGGGATGACCTGCGCGTCCTGCGCGGCGAGGGTCGAGCAGCGGCTGAACGACCTCGACGGGGTGGAGGCCGCGGTCAACTACGCGACCGAGCGGGCCACCGTCGACTACGACCCTGCCCACGCCGCGCCCGCGGATCTCGTGGCGGCGGTCGAGTCTGCCGGCTACCGCGCGGTCGTCGTCCCGGACGCGGCCGACGAGGCCGCGACGGATGGCGCCGACGGGATCGACCCGCTCGCATCGCTGCGCCAGCGCCTGATCTTCAGCGCGGTTTTGTCATTGCCGGTGCTGGTCATCTCGATGGTGCCGGCGCTGCAGTTCGACTACTGGCAGTGGTTCGTCCTGCAGCTCGCGACGCCGGTCGTGCTCTGGGGCGCCTGGCCGTTTCACAAGGCGGCCTGGCAGAACCTGCGCCACGGCGCCGCGACGATGGACACGCTGATCTCGCTCGGGACGCTGTCCGCCTGGCTGTGGTCGCTCTACGCGCTGTTCCTCGGCGAGGCAGGGATGACCGGCATGACGATGACGATCGACTTCGTGCCGGAGGCCGGCAGCGGCGCCGACCACATCTACCTCGAGGTCGCCGCGGTCGTGACGACGTTCATCCTCGCCGGGCGCTACTTCGAGGCGCGGGCGAAGCGGCGGGCCGGCGCCGCCCTGACGGCGCTGCTCGAGCTCGGAGCCAAGGACGTCGCGCTGCTCGGCGACGATGGGGCAGAGCGCCGCGTTCCGGTCGAGCAGGTGCAGGTGGGAGACCGCTTCGTCGTCCGCCCAGGCGAGAAGGTAGCGACCGACGGCGTCGTCGAGCAGGGCAGCTCGGCGCTCGACATGTCGCTGCTGACCGGCGAGTCCGTGCCCGTCGAGGTCGGTCCCGGCAGCGAGGTGGCGGGCGCCACGATCAACGTGGGCGGCCGCCTGGTCGCTCGCGCGACGAAGGTCGGCGAGGACACGGCGCTCGCCCAAATCGCGCGCCTGGTGACCGACGCGCAGACCGGCAAGGCACCGGTCCAGCGGCTCGCTGACCGCGTCTCGGCGGTCTTCGTGCCGATCGTCATCGCGCTTGCCGCGGCGACGCTGGGATTCTGGCTCGGGGCCGGCGAGGGCGCGTCGTTCGCGTTCACCGCCGCCGTCGCGGTGCTGATCATCGCCTGCCCCTGCGCGCTGGGGCTGGCCACGCCGACCGCGCTGATGGTAGGCAGCGGCCGCGGCGCGCAGCTCGGCCTACTGATCAGGGGGCCCGAGGTGCTGGAGTCGACGCGCAGGGTCGACACGATCGTGCTGGACAAGACGGGAACGGTCACGAGGGGCGAGATGGGCTTGGTCGACGTGGTCGTCGACGGCGCCGAGCGCGCCGAGGCCCTACGGATGGTCGGCGCGGTCGAGGCGGCGTCGGAGCACCCGATCGGCCGCGCGATCGCGGCGGCCGCCGCGGGCCAGCTGGGGGAGCTGCCCGCGGTCACCGGCTTCGCCGCGCTCGCCGGGCTCGGCGTCGAGGGCACCGTGACGGCGCAACCGGCCATGCTCGCGGTCGTGGACGCTGGCCCTGGCGCGCCAGCGCGCGAGCAGACCGGCACCGAGGTGTTCGCGGGCCGCCTCAAGCTCGCGGAGGATCGTGGCTTCGAGCTCTCCGATCGGTTGCGTGAGGCGAGCCGTTCGGCCGAGGCCCACGGACGGACGGCGGTGGTCGCGGGTTGGGACGGCCGCATACGCGCCGTGCTCGTGGTCGCCGACACCGTCAAGCCATCCAGCGCGGAGGCTGTCGCACGCCTGAAACGGCTCGGCCTCGAGCCGGTGTTGCTCACCGGCGACAACCGCGCGACCGCCGAGGCCGTCGCGGATGTCGTCGGAATCGACGAGACGATCGCCGAGGTCCTGCCCGCCGACAAGGCCGAGGTCGTTCGCCGGCTCCAGGCCGAGGGGCGTGTAGTCGCCATGGTTGGCGACGGCGTCAACGATGCGCCCGCGCTCGCCCAGGCCGATCTCGGCATCGCGATCGGCACTGGAACCGACGTGGCGATCGAGGCGTCGGACCTGACCCTGGTCAGCGGCGACCTGCTCGGCGCGCCCGATGCGATCCGTCTCTCGCGCGCCACGCTGCGGACGATCAAGCAGAACCTGGGCTGGGCGTTCGGCTACAACGTCGCGGCGCTGCCACTGGCCGCCGCCGGCCTGCTCAACCCGCTGCTCGCCGGCGCGGCGATGGGGCTGTCGAGCGTCTCGGTCGTCGCCAACGCGCTTCGCTTGCGGCGCTTCCAGGCGGGAAAGAGCACCGGGGAGTGAACGCGCACGCCCACCGGCACCACGCGCCGCTGCCGACGTCCGGCAGGGAGCTCGACGCGGTCGCCCTCAGCGCGACGCTGCACTGTCTGACAGGCTGCGCGCTCGGCGAGGTCGCCGGAATGGTGATCGGCACGGCGCTCGGCTTCTCCGACCTCGGCACCATCGCGCTCGCCGTCGCGCTGGCGTTCCTCTTCGGCTACACGCTGACCAGCCTGCCGCTGCTGCGCGCGGGGATGGCGCTGGCGGCGGTCGTGCCGATCGCGCTCTCGGTCGACACCGTCAGCATCGCGCTGATGGAGATCGTCGACAACGCGATCATGCTCGCGGTGCCCGGCGCGATGGATTCGGGCGTCGGCGACGTGCTCTTCTGGGGCGCGCTGGCGGTGGCGCTCGTCGTGGCGGGTGTCGTCGCCTTTCCGGTCAACCGCTGGCTGATCGTGCGCGGCAGGGGCCACGCGGTCTTGCACGAGACCGGGATCCACGGCGGCCCGCCGACCAAGCTGGTCGCGACGATTGCGGTGCTCGCCGCGATCTTCGGCACCGTGGTGCTGGTCGCGGAGGCGCTCTGACATGGCAGCGCTCGCACTCGCGGCCTACGTCCTCTACATGGCGCTCGCCTTCGGGCTGCGGACCGCGATCCAACTGCGGCGGACGGGCTCGTCCGGCTTCGAGGGGATCAGTGGGCGGCCGGGCTCGGCGGAGTGGCTCGCCGGCGTGCTGTTCGTCGTCGCGATCGCCGTCGGCTTCGCTGCTCCGCTGCTCGCTCTGACGGGGGTGGTCGAGCCGATCGGCGCGCTCGACACGACGGCCGTCCACGTCGGGGGTGTCGTGCTGTTCGTCGTGGGTCTCGGCGGGACGCTGGCCGCCCAGGTCTCGATGGGCGAGTCGTGGCGGATAGGCGTCGACGAGAGCACGACTACCGAGATGGTCACCGGCGGCGCCTTCGCGATCGTCCGCAACCCGATCTTCGCGGCGATGCTGCCCGCCTCGACGGGGTTGGCGCTGATGGTTCCGAGCGTCGTCGCCCTGGCCGGCCTGGTGGCGTTGGCGGTTGCCCTGGAGCTTCAGGTTCGCGTCGTCGAGGAGCCCTACCTGCGGCGTATCCATGGCTCCGCCTACGCGAGCTACGCCGCGCGAGTCGGGCGCTTCCTGCCGGGCATCGGCCGGTTGCGTGCCGGCTGACGGCGAGTAGCCTGAGCGGTCGTGACGGCGTCGATCGACCCAGCGGCCAGCATCGGGCGTGTGACGCTCACGGTCCGCGATCTCGAGGGGGTGCGCGACTTCTACGAGCGGGTAGTTGGCCTGCGAGAGATGGAGACGGGCGAGGGGCGTGCTCTGCTCGGCGCCGGGGACACGCCACTGGTCGAGCTGGTCGAGGACTTGGAGGCGCCACCGCGACCGCCGCGGACGACTGGGCTGTTCCACCTCGCGCTCCTCGTACCCGACCGCGCCGAGCTCGCGCGGTCGCTCCAGCGCATGGTGGAGACCCGCTGGCCGCTAGCCGGCGCTTCCGACCATTTGGTCAGCGAGGCGCTCTACCTCGGCGACCCCGAGGGCAACGGCGTCGAGATCTACCGCGACCGTCCAAGCGAGGAGTGGCAACGCGACGGCGACGAGCTGCGGATGGCGACGCTGCCGCTCGACCTCGACGACCTGCTGGGCGAGCTGGATGGCGAGGCCGTGGCAGGCATCGCCGTTTCACAGGGCACGAGCATGGGCCACGTCCACCTCAACGTCGCCGACCTCACTGCCAGCGAGCGCTTCTACGCGGATTTGCTCGGCCTCGACGTCACGGCTCGGACCTATCCCGGCGCGCTCTTCCTCGCGGCCGGCGGCTACCACCACCACATCGGCCTCAACACCTGGCGCGGCGAGGGCGTTCCACCGCCGCCGCCCCGCGCGCTCGGCCTGCGCTCGTTCGAGCTGACACTGCCCAGCACGGAAGCGCTCGCCGACACCGTCGCGCGGCTCCGCGCCGGAGAGGCGGAGGTCGACGATGCGACTGAGGGGGAGGCCCTGAGTCGAGACCCCGCTGCAATCGCGGTGCGGCTCGCGGTGGCGTCTGGCTGAGGCGGTAACACACCCGACGCCGCAGGGGGCCACAGCGCCGGGTGCTCCTTCGAGGTTAGCGACCGTTTCCGGCTGTGCCAGCGGTTCGGTCAGACCGCTTGGAGGCGTCAGGAGGGAGGTGCGACGGGCACGATCTTCAGCGTGCCGATCTTCGACGGAAGCGTCTCCGACGCCGCCGGCTGGACCATGATCGGGTGGCTGCCGGGCTCGGTCGCGAGGATCTCGAACACCGCCGGTGTCAACGGCTCGCCGGTGTCGGTCAGGCCCAGGCTGGGGATGTCGACCTGCCCGGGCGTCTCGACGTCGACCAGGACCGTCGCGGGCTGACCCTGCTCCAGCTTGTGGGTTTGGGGCTTCGCGCTGTTGCGAAACTCGATCGTCGTCGGCTGTGGCGTCTTGGCCCCGGGCGAGGTCGCGGACGGCTCGGGTTTGGCCGGAGGCGCGCTTGCGGCGGTGTCGGGCGTGTCGTCGCCGCCGCGGTCAGGCGGGCGCGCGATCGTGCTGGCGATCGCCGCCAGGCCGAGGACGATCGCGAACAGCAGCAGGGCGCGCCGGAGCTCCATGGCGCCGATGGTATTGACGCAGCAGGTCCGGCCGGTACAGAGCGACGGCGAGCAGCACCGCGAGTGGGACTGCCCAGGCCGCGTAGAGAGCGAACAGCAGTGGCGCGTCGCCGACCGAGTCGGCGAAGATCCGGGTCTGGTCGGGCCAGAAGCTGATGCCGATCAGGACGGCCACGGCAAGCGACAGCAAGGGCACCCCCGGACGGCGGACCGTCTCCCAGGCGAGCAGCGAGAGGAAGAACGGTGCGTGGTAGTAGTCGTTGTTCCAGTTGTCGAGCAGACAGCGCAGCAGAAAGAGCAGCGCCAGCAGCAACAGCGCGTCGTCGGGCCGGCGGTCCCGTCGGCGCCAGAGCAGCGCCGCGAGCGGGATCGGCAGCAGGACGATCAGGGGGTGCGAGAGCACGCCGACCCAGGCCGGCGCCATGTAGCGCTCGCCGAACGGCGAGTCGGAGACGCTGGCAAACGGCCACCAGACGTTCCATGGCGTCGTCGACGCGGCGCCCGCGCTTTGACCCGCGGCCATCTCGGCGGTTGCTCCGAAGCTGTCGCCGTCGGCGATCAGACCCGGGAGGTAGAAGGCGGCGCTGACGGCGACGGCCATCGCCAGCAAGCGGAGTTGACGCCGCGGCGCCGCGAGCAACACCGGCAGAACGGCGATCAAAGCCCACTGCTTGGTCGCGATCGCAAGCCCAAGCAGCGCTCCCGCGAGCAGCTCACGCTCGCGCAGCGCAGTCAGGACGGCCCCGGCGCAGAGTGCCGCGCAAAGCATCTCCTCCGGGTGCCCCCAGTGCAGAGCGCGAAAGGTGACCGGGTTGATGACAGCGAGGCCGGCGATCAGCCCCTGGACAGCGGCCGACTGGCCGCGCTCGGCAGCCACCCGCGCGAGCGCGAGGCCGAGCACGACCGTTGCGAGCAGGCACGGCACCGCCCCCGCGAAGTACACCGTCTCGATGCTCGAGTGGAAGACGGGCGCGACGAAGGGAGCGCGTAGGAGGAGCGAGAAGCTGCCCATCAGCGGCTGTCCAGCGAAGAAGCCGGTCACGTCGCCGCGCACGATCGCGTCGATCGCGTCGCTGGCATCGCCGAAGTAGTCGATCCCTGGCTCCATCGTGGCCCCAGCGCGCAGCGACAGGACCACCGCGACGATCACGAGGAAAGGGATGAGCGCGCGCCGCATAGGCCGTGGATCGGCGTCTTCGTGCACCGCCTTGAGACGCGCAACTCGGCGGTCGATAGCGGAACCGCCACCGCCAATCGTCACAGGCTGGACGAATGTTCGAGCGGGGGAGCGATGCAACGGCTAAAGGAACCCGGCCTCCGCACCGATGAGGTGACCTAGCCGGAGCACCACGGTCTCTTCCGAGGTGACTGGCAACCCCAGACAAGACCCAGTCACCCCTCACAAGGAGGAAGACTCACATGCTGCGGAAGCTCAGCAACAGGCTTCATAACGAGGAGAAGGGCTTCACGCTCATCGAGCTCCTCGTCGTGATTCTCATCATCGGCATTCTCGCCGCCATCGCCCTCCCGGCGTTCCTCGGCCAGCGCGCCAAGGGCCAGGACGGCGAGGCGAAGAGCAACGCCCGAAACATGGTCTCCCAGGTCGAGTCGTGCTACTCGCAGAAGCAGGCGTACACCAACTGCGTGTCATCGACGGACCTCGGTAACACCGGCCTCGCCTACGGCACCGGCGATGGACAGGTGTCGGTGTCCTCGGAGTCGGCGCAGGTCTACGTCGTGACCGCGAAGTCCAAGTCGGGCAACACGTTCACGATCACCAAGGCCGCGGACGGCACGAGCACCCGCGGGTGCAGCACCACCGGTGGAACGACCAACGGCGGCTGCGACGGAACCAGCTGGTAAAGGAGCGTCGCACTCGAATGCATCGCAGAGGCGGGCCTCCGGGCCCGCCTCTCGTGCTTTCAGGGAAGGGGAATCCAGTGTTGAAACGGTTCAGCGAGCGGATTCACGGCGATGAGAAGGGCTTCACGCTCATCGAGCTCCTCGTCGTGATCCTGATCATCGGCATCCTGGCCGCGATCGCCCTGCCGGCTTTTCTCGGCCAGCGCGCCAAGGGTCAGGACGGCGAGGCCAAGTCCAACGCCCGCAATCTCGTCTCGCACATCGAGTCCTGCTACACGCAGAAGCAGGCCTACACGGACTGCGTCACCGCGGCGGCGCTCAACCCCACCGGGTTGGACATCGGAGCCAATGGTGGCCAGGTGGAGGCGGCGTCGGCATCGCCGCAGGTCTATGTCGTGACCGCCAAGTCCAGGTCGGGCAACACGTTCACTATCACCAAGCACGCCAACGGCACGAGCGACCGCGCGTGTAGCACCACGGGTGGCACGACCAACGGCGGCTGCGACGGGACCAGCTGGTAGGGAATCGTGTCCCACGTCGCCATCGCAGAGGCGGGCCTTCAGGTCCGCCTCTTGCCGTTCTGTGGACGATTTCACCCAGGCGCAATCGGTACCGATAGCGGGTCCGCGATCGGATCGAGATAGGTTCGAATTCCGCTCATCGACTGGGTTTGCGCTGCCGATCCCGAGAGGGATGCCGCACCGCCGACGACCATTCGCAGAGGAGCGTGGCTTCACCCTGGTCGAGGTCTCGGTGGCGATCGTGGTGTTGCTCGTCGGCATGCTCGGCGCGGTGACGATGATCGACACCGGCAACGCGATGACGTCGAAGACGAAGGCGCGCGAGGGCGCCACCGCTCTGGCTCGCAGCGTGCTCGAGATCGCTCGCGGCGTCCCGTACCGCCAGCTCAGCGCCGATCAGCTGGTCGCCGAGCTAGGCGGGCGTCCGGGACTCGGCGACGCCCGGCATACCGTGCCCGGGCATCAGATCGAGAGCCGTGGCTTCGTCTACACCGTGACGCCCACCGTATGCACGATCGACGATCCGGTCGACGACCTCGGCGAGGCGGACGGCAACGTCGGCTACTGCGCCAACTCCGCGGTGCTGGGGGAGGGCGAGACCGCCCTCGATCGCAACGCGGACGACTACCGCCGGATCGGCGTGACCCTCTCCTGGACGCTCCCCGGAGCGAACGGCGACTCGCTCGTCCAGACGGGTGTGGTGACGAACCCGGTGGGCGGCCTCGGGCCGTCCGTGACGTCGCTCACACCGAACAGCCCGGCGACGACCGAGATCACGAGCGGCTCGACGACCAACGCCAGCTATCGCGTCGAGACCTCGGCCGTGCCCGCCAGTATCACCTGGTCGGTCGACGGCGCGCGGCTCGGGGAGGCGTCTGGCGGCGGGACGAGCTGGAGTTTCAGCTGGCCGCTCGGATCGGCCAACACACCGCAGTTCGTCGATTGCGTCTACGTCGTCCAGGCCGAGGCGTTCGACGACAAGGGTCGGGCGGGCGCCACGAAGGCCCTGACGGTCAAGCTCAACCGGCGGGCGCCCTTCCCGCCGACTCAGTTCAACGGCGGCCGAAACCTCAACGCCTCGCGCGTCGACCTCCAGTGGCAGGCGAACCAGGAGTGCGACGTCGATCGCTACCGCGTCTATCGCGGCACCAGCGCCGGGGTGATCGACACGGTCGTCTGCCAGCCGACGAAGGACCAGCCGATGGAGTGCGTCGACGACGACCCGCCCGCCGGAGTGACGCTCTTCTACCAAGTGGTCGGCGTCGACACCGCTCCGGCAGGCGGCGAGCGCGACGGCGATCGGAGCGCCATCCTCGAGGTCGCGCCGGAGTCGGCCAACGCCGGTCCTCCGACGACCCCGACCGGTCTGACCGTCTGCACCGGGGGAAACCCCGGCTGCGACGACATCGACGGCGAGCCGGCGCCGGCGGGCGTTCCCGTTCTCACATGGAACGAGTCGACCGATTCGGATGGCGTCGCGTTCTACCGCGTCTACCGCGACGGCAACGGCTACGACGACCGGCTCGACGTCCTGTTCAAGGTCGTGGACAAGCCGCTCGTATTCATGGACGCCACGGCGAGTGGCGCGCACACCTATCGCGTGAGCGCCGTCGACAGCCTGTTCGGCGAGTCCGTCCTGAGCGGCGAGGTGGCGTGGCAATGATCGCCCCACTCGCGGCTGAGGACGGTGTGACGCTGGTCGAGATGCTCGTCGTGTTGGTGCTGAGCGTGATCGTCATGGGAACGACCTTCACTACCTTCTCGCAGTTCGAGCAGACGACCGGTTCGAGCCAGCGTCAGAACGACGCGCAGGATCAGGTGCGGGTCGGTCTCGACGGCCTGGCGCGCGAGCTGCGCAACCTCGCCAGCCCGACGGACGAGCTGCCCGAAGCCGTCGTTCGTGCCGGAGCCGCCGACATGGTCTTCCAGTCGGTCAGCAGCTCCGCGACGCGTCGTGTGCGCTACTGCCTCCAGTCCGGGACGCGCCGGTTGTGGCGCCAAGTCCAGTTCGCGCCGTTCAGCGTTCCGTCCTCCAGCTGCCCAGACGTGGCTTGGGGCTCGCAGCGTGCGGCGGTCGAGCATGTGGTCAACGGCTCGCGGCCGGTGTTCTCCTACAACGCGGTAGCCCTGACGGCGATCACCGAGGTCGGAGCGACGCTCTGGGCCGACATCGACCCAGCCACGAACCCGGTCGAGACCTCCCTGCAGACGTCGGTCTTCCTGCGCAACCAGAACCGCGGCCCGGCGGCGTCGTTCACGGCGACCGTGGGCGCGTCGACCGCGATCCTCAACGGCTCCGACTCGTCGGATCCCGAGGGCAAGGCGCTGGAGTACTACTGGTACGACCAGCTCCAGACGGGCAATCTCTGCGATCCGCTCCCGGAGGAGGTGCCGCAGACCGGTTGCGTGGGCACCGGCATCGTCTTCAACTACACGCCGCCGGCGCCGGGGACGCGGCACCTCTCGCTCGTCGTGCGCGATCCCGCCGGCCTCACCGCCACGGCTCCGACACAGACGGTCTGCCTGCCGGGCGTGGGGGTGACCTGCTGATGCGCTCCCGCTTGCGAGAGGAGCGCGGCAACGTGCTTGTGATCTCGGTGACGATGCTCGCGCTGATGATGGGGCTCGGCTCCGCCGCGCTGTCGACCGTCGACACCCAGAGCGACGTCGTGATGAAGGAGCGCCGCCACGAGTCGACCTTCAACCTCGCCGAGGGCGTGCTGAACGCCCAGACGTTCGTGCTGGCGCGGCTCGGAACCGGTAGCGCGACGAGCCAGTTCCCGACGTCCTGTGGTGCGGGCTCGATCGAGGTGCTGTGCCCAGCCGACGAGCAGATCCGGGCCAGCTTCGATGCGTCCGTCCAGGGAGACTTCGCCGGAGCGGAGTGGACCACCAAGGTCCGCGACAATCCGAGCGGGACGTTCTACAGCGCGGCGGCGGTCGAGTCGGCCGCTCGCTACGACGCCAACGGCGACCAGCAGCTCTGGGTGCGCGCCAACGCCAAGGCGCGCGGACGTGAGCGTGAGATCGTCGCGCTGGTCAGCGTCGAGTTCAGGCCGATCGACTTCCCGCGCTTCGCCATCGCTGGCGGCTGGTTCAAGACCTCGAACAACGGTCGCAAGGTGATCGTCGACGCCACGGGCTCGCTGGGCGTCGGCGTTCGCTGCGCGCTGCCCCCGCAGTCGTCGACATGCCTCGACTACCAGCCGGGGAAGGGGCAGCTCGAGCCCGCGGGCGCGTACCAGCTCAACTACCCGAATACGTCCGGCGTGCTGCCCGACGAGCTGCGCGCGCTCGAGGACCAGGCGCGAGCGAGCGGCACCTACCACACGAGCTGTCCGAGCAATCCCAACGGCCAGGTGGTCGTGATCGCCAGTGGAAACTGCTCCTACAACAACAGCGCACCGGCGGCGCCAGGCGGTTCGAAGTGCTGCAACACCAGCGCGAAGCCGGGCTTGCTGATCATGAAGTGCGGCAGCCTGAGCTTCGGCGGCAACATCGAGTTCCATGGGCTCGTCTACGTCCCGAACGTCAGCTCCACCGGTAGCTGGTGCTCGAGCGGGGCGGTCGTGACGACGCAGGGAACGTCGCTGATCAAGGGCGGGGTGATCGTCGACGGACCCGGAGGGATCGTCTCAGGGTCGAGCGGCCTGAACATCGAGTTCAACCCGAACGCCTTCGACAATCTCCGAACCACGGGCACCGCCGGGGTCGTCCAGAACACCTGGCGCGAGGTGCCGGACGACAACTGAGCGCTGCCGGCCGACGGGCTGGCTAGCGTCCCCGGCCGATGTCGATCGCCGTCGCCGCCTCTTTCTACGGCCTGCTAGGCCTGCTGGTCGGCAGCTTCCTCAACGTCGTCGCCTACCGGGTACCGCGCGGAGAGTCGGTCGTCAGCCCGCGCTCGCGCTGTCCTTCGTGCGACGTGCCGATCGCCCCGCGCGACAACGTCCCGGTGCTGTCGTGGCTCGTGTTGCGCGGCCGCTGCCGGCATTGCGGCGTCGCCATCTCGGCCCGCTACCCGCTGATCGAGGCCCTCACCGGGCTCGCGTTCACCGCCGTCGTCGCGGTGGTCGGAGTCGAGGGCGAGCTCGCGCTCTACCTTCCGTTCACCGCGCTGCTGATCGCGGTCGCCGCGATCGACCTCGAGTACCGGATCGTGCCGAACAAGCTGCTCGCGCCTGCTGCTGTCTGGGCGGTCGTCGCCTGGGTGGTCGTCGACCTCGACTTCCTTCCAGAGGCGCTCGCGGCCGGTGCGGGCGCGTTCGCGTTCCTGCTGATCGCGGCGCTGGCCTACCCAGCCGGAATGGGAATGGGAGATGTGAAGCTCGCCGGCGTCCTCGGCCTGTACCTCGGCCTGTCTGTCGTCCCCGCGTTGCTGGTGGCGTTTCTCGCCGGCGCCGGCGTCGGAATCGCGATGATCGTGAGGCACGGCGCCGAAGCGCGCAAGCGAGGGGTTCCGTTCGCTCCGTTCATGGCGCTCGGTGGCTTCGTCGGGATGCTCGCGGGCAGCGAGCTGGTGGCGCTCTACTCGGATCGGTTCCTCTAGCCGAAGAGGCAACCGCACCCAGGGCTCAAGCACTCGCGCGGGCTGCCGATAGGGAGGGGGAACCAGCACCCATCACCTTTTTCCCGTGCCTATCTCTCTCCGCAAAACCTCTGACAACGGCCTGTTCGGCCTCGACATCGACGGTCGCTTCGTAGCGGCCGCCCAGGTTCGCGACGGCAAGCTCGCGAACACCGCAAGCGCCGAGCTGCCCGCGGGCGTTCTCGCCGACGGCGAGGTCGCCGACCGTGAGGCGCTGAGCGCTGCGCTCAAGGAGTTCGTCAGCGCAAACAAGCTGCCCCGGCGCGTGATGCTCGGCGTGTCCAACCAGCAGATCGTCGTACGCGTCGTCGACCTGCCGCGGATCGACGATCCGGGGGAGCGCGACGCCGCGCTCCGCTTCTCCGCATCGGAGGCGATCGCCATGCCGCTCGACGACGCCGTACTCGACCACCAGATCGCCGGCTACACGACCAACAGCGACGGCTCCGAGCGGATGCAGGTGGTGCTCGTGGCCGCGCGTCGGACGATGATCGAGGAGTACCTCGGCGCCGTCAAGGACGCCGGGCTCAAGGCCGAGGGGATTGATCTCGACGCCTTCGCGCTGGTGCGCATGCTGGCCGCCGAGGCCGCGACCGACACCGTGATCTCGGAGGGCGTGGCGCCCCCGCTCGTGCCGTTCGAGGATGGCCAGGAGACGCCGCGTGCGGCGCGCGTCATCTGCCACCTGGGTGGCGTGTCGAACCTCGCCATCGCGCTCGGAGACTCCTGCCTCTTCTGCCGCACGCTGTCGACTTCCTTCGACGCGGCGGGCGCCGGCGCCCAGATCGCCAACGACATCCGTCTCTCGATCGACTACTACATGGGCCAGCCCGGAGCGCTGCCCGTCGGCGACGTCCTGCTGTCCGGCGAAGGCGCGCGCGACGAGGCCCTCGTCGCGGATCTCGCCGGTCAGCTCGGCATCCCGGTCTCAGCCGCGCGCCCGCTCGGCTCGCTCGACTCCACGGGTATCGCCGACGGCGACGTCCACCGCTACACGGTCGCCGCCGGCCTGGCGATGGGAGCGGCGGCGTGAAACCCGTAAACCTTCTTCCCGAGTCCCAGCGACGCCGTGCCTCGGCCGACGCCGGCAAGACCTCCTACATCGTGATCGGCGTGCTCGCGGTGCTGCTCGCGATGAGCGGCCTCTACGTCCTCACCGGCAACCAGGCAACGTCGCGGGCCAACGAGGCCGCGGCGGCAAGCGCGGAGGCGGATCGTCTCGAGGCGCAGGTCGCACAGCTCGGATCGTTCGGCGACTTCGCGGCGATCAAGGAGCAGCGGGCCGCCACGGTCCGCCAGCTCGCCGCGTCGCGCTTCGACTGGGAGCGCCTGATGCGCGAGCTCGCGCGAGTGCTGCCCAAGGGCGGCTGGCTGCAGCAGGCGACCGCATCGGTCACCGGCGAGGTGGACTCGAGCTCGGCCTCGAGCGGGTCGACTGCGGCCGCCGCCACGGGTGCTGTGGGCGGTCCCGCGGCCCGCCTGACCGGCTGCATGCCTCGGCAGGGCGACGTCGCGGACATGATGCTGAGGCTGCGCCGGATGTACCGCGTCGAGGACGTCCAGCTCAAGGAGTCGGTGGTGGAGGACCTCAAGGCTCCGGCGTCGATCACCAGCTGCGGCCGCTACTACAAGTTTGACGTCAACGTGACTTTCTCCGCGACCCCGGTCGCCGAGGCGCCGGACGGCCAGGTGCGCGTCCCCGCCGCGCTCGGAGGTGGATCGTGAGCGTGACCGATCGCGACAGGAAGATCATGCTGCTGCTGGTGCCGATCCTGGTCCTCGGGGCGTACTGGTTCCTGCTGCTGTCTCCCAAGCGCGAGGAGGCCAGCACCGCCGCCGTCACGTTGACCGAGCAGGTCGACCGCCGCGACAGCGCACAGGCCCAGGTCGATTCGCTGGACAACGCTCGTACCGACTTCGCGGCCGGCTACGGCGAGATCGTCCGGCTCGGCAAGGCCGTCCCGACCACGGTCGACATGCCCACGATCCTCGTGCAGCTCGACGCGGCCGCGCGAGGGACCAACATCGTCTTCACGAAGATCACCGCCGACGAGCGCGAGCCGGCCATTGCCGTCGCGGCTCCGCCGGCCGCGCCTGGCGCCGGTGACGGATCGCAGCCGGCCGCTGCCGCGGGCGCCCCGGCCGCGAGCGCGCCGGGAGCCGCGACCGAGTCCGCCGGCAACGCCGTCAACAGCGCCAACGGCGCGAGCAGCGCGGCCGACAGTGGCGTGAACCCGGCGGACACCCAGACTTCGCAGCCGGCAAGCGACGGCGCGCTGCCCGTCGGTGGTGGCACGGCGTCGGTCGCCGCGGCCGGCGGCACGACGACAGCCGCGCCCGGGCTCGACACGGTCCCGATAACGCTCGAGTTCATCGGCACGTTCTTCGACCTCGCGGACTTCACGCACCGCATCAAGCGCTACGTCGAGGCTTCGCGGGGAGACGTCCTGGTCCGGGGCCGCCTGATCACGATCGACGGCATCGAGTTCAAGAGCGAGCCGGACACCTTCCCGCGGCTCACGGCCACACTGACCGCCACCGCCTATCTCGCGCCAGCCGCGCAGGGAGCGACCGCCGGCGCCACGCCTGCCGGGCCCGCCCCGGTGCCGGCGAGCGCCCCGGACGCCAGCGCCACGACTTCCGTCCCGACCCCGGCCGCCACGGCAACTCGCTAACCATGACCGACTTCTTCAAGAACATCTGGAGCGATCTGCGCGAGAAGGGGCTGTGGCCCGTCGCGGTCGTCCTGCTGATCGCGATCGTCGCGGTGCCTGTGGTGCTGGCGAAGTCGTCGACGACGCCCCCGCCCAGCGACGACGCCGTGGTGGCGGAGACGAGCGAGCGCCGAACCGCCGTCGCGCTCGACACCGGGTCGGCGGCGGCTTCCGGCGCCGGGTCCTCCCTCGAGGTCTTCGGCCCCGACGACCCATTCGCGCCGCCGAGCGGCATAGCGCGCGAGGCTACGGCGGACGTCGAGGTCGCCAGCGCGGCGGGAGCCGGCGAGACGGTAGACGTCCAGGTCGGCGGTGGCGGCACGGTCGATGAGACGATCGACGTCACGCCTCTGGCGCCGCGGACCGAGACCAGGACCAAGACCAGGACCGAGACGACCTCCTACGAGTACGTCGCCGACATCTCGTTCTGGCAGGGCGAGCGCCGCAAGCGGATGAACGGGCTGCGCAAGCTAGACATGCTTCCCAACGAGTCCGCGCCGCTGCTGATCTTCATGGGCGCGACGGGTGACGGTGGCAACGCCACCTTCCTGGTCGATTCGACGGTGACCACCGCCGGCGAGGGCAACTGCCGGCCGGCCGCGAGCAACTGCGCCTTCGTCGACATCGGACCCGGCGCCGAGCACGTCTTCACCACCGAGGAGGGCGAGTCGTTCCGCCTCCGTGTCGAGGAGATCCGGCGCGTGAAGGTGACCGCCAAGAGCTCGGCCAACCAGGGCCCGAGCGGTCGGGCCTCGGTCGGGCAGGGATCCGCGGCGCGCCGCTTCACGCTGCCGTCGCTGATCGACCTCGTCGAGGTCGACACCACCGACACGACGACGACGACAACCGTAGATTCAAGTAAGGCCGTGGAGGGTCGATAACGATGAGGATGCGTACTTCCGCACCACTGATCGGGGCTCTCGTGGCCGCCATCTCGCTTTCGCCCGCGGCGGCCCCAGCCACCGCCGCCACCAAGCGCGCGAAGGCCGCCAAGCCGAAGATCACGCGCGTGACGCCGATGCGCGTCACCGTCGGCGACACGCTCACAATCCGCGGTAAGCGCTTCAAGGCGAAGCCGCGGGCCAACACCGTCGTCTTCCAGGGTGCCGGCGGCCGCACCGCGTTCGTCAAGCCGCGTGCGGCGACCAAGCGCAAGCTCGTCGTGAAGGTTCCTGCGAGCGTGGCGCGCCTGCTCGTGGTGCGCGAGGGTCGGCAAGCGCCCACGCGCATCAAGTTGCGCGTGCTGGCTGGCCGGTTCAGCGCATTCACGCCGCGCCGGCTCTCGCCGGTCGTCACTAGTTTGAGCGACGCTCCAGGTGGGGCCGCGAAGGTCTGCAGGGACGACGCAGACCACGACAACGACCTGCTCACCAACGTTGAGGAGCTCGAGTACAAGACGGATCCTTGCCTGCCCGACACCGACGGCGACGACCTCTCCGACGGCTGGGAGTACTACTCCGCCAAGGATCTCAACCTGAAGGCCGTTCCCTATCCCGGCAAGCGCCCATATCCGAACCCGCTCGATCCATCTGACATGGGCTTCGACTTCGACGGCGACTCGCTGCCCGCGAGCGTCGAGTACAAGTTGTGGCGGTACTCCGGCAGCAGCTTCGATCTGGGTCGGGCCGGCAATCACACCCCGGGATCCCCGATCGGCTACAGCGACGGGGCCCAGGCCAGCAGGCCCGAGGAGGAGCCCGGCGTACCGAACTTCCGCACCGCCTCATACGGCTATCCGTTCAGCCCACCCGCCTACCCGGCGCGCTACGTCATGCCGCACTCCGGCGCCTACCACGCCGCGAACTGGACCGACGACGAGCGCGATGGCGACGCGGACGGGCTCAACAACTACATCGAGACCGCGGGGCCGGGCAAGTTCAGCTGGTGGGAGTCGTACCTGACGAAGCTCTCGCTTCCGCCGTGGCCGGATACCTACTGGGGCGTGTTCAAGCAGCGCCCGTTCGCGGACACCGATCCGGCCGACGCGGACGTCGACGGCGACACGCTCCTCGACGGCGAGGACGACCAGGACAACGACGACGTCCTCAACTTCGACGAGATGTACGACTACGAGGCGCTATGGGGTCCGGACTCCCGTCGCAAGAACGCCTTCAACCCCTGTGCGCCCGACGGCGAGTCGCGAAGCTGCCCGATCTACGAGCCCTTCTAGGGCGAGTTACCGCCCCTCCCCGGTAGGGTGTCGGGCCGCATGTCGATCCGCTTCACCACCGCCGGCGAGTCCCATGGGCCAGGCCTCACGGCCGTGGTGGAGGGCCTGCCGGCGGGCATCGAGCTGACGCCGGAGGACATCGACAGCGACCTGGCGCGACGCCAGCTGGGCCATGGGCGCGGCGGGCGGATGAAGATCGAGAAGGACCGCGCGGAGGTCACCTCTGGCATCCGTCACGGCCAGACGCTCGGCAGCCCGGTATCGCTGCGGATAGCCAACCGCGACTACAAGAACTGGGAAGAGCGGATGAACCCGTGGCCGGTCGACGCGGAGGTCGCCGAGGTCCACCTGCCGCGGCCCGGCCACGCCGATCTGCCCGGCGTCCAGAAGTACGGCTTCAGCGACGTCCGCAACGTGCTCGAGCGCGCCAGCGCGCGTGAGACGACGGCGCGGGTCGCGGCGGGGGCGCTCGCGAAGGTCTACCTGCGCGCCTTCGGCGTCGAGATTCGCAGCCACGTACTGCGGATCGGCTCGGTCACCGCGCCGTTGCGCGACGACCTGACGCCCGAGTCGTTCGCGGCCGTGGACGAGTCGCCGGTCCGCTGCCTCGACGACGACGCGACCGCCGCGATGATCGAGGAGATCAACGTCGCGCGCAAGGCGAACGAGTCGCTTGGCGGGATCTACGACGTCGTCGCCTTCGGCGTCACGCCGGGGATCGGCTCGCACGTCTCGTGGGAGACGCGGCTCGACGGCCGGCTCGCCCAGGCGATCATGTCGATCCAGGCGATGAAGGGCGTCGGCATCGGCGACGGCTTCGACCTCGCCGGCCGCGTCGGCTCGAAGGCCCACGACGAGATCTTCTACGGCGAGGAGCACGGCTTCGAGCGCGAGACCAACCGCGCTGGCGGCATCGAGGGCGGCATGACCAATGGCGACCTGGTCGTCGTGCGCGGCGCGATGAAGCCGCTGCCGACGCTGACCAAGCCGCTGCGCTCGGTCGACATCGAGACCAAGGAGCCCGCCGCCGCGCTGCGCGAGCGGACCGACTCCTGCACGGTGCCCGCCGCGGCGGTCGTCGCCGAGGCGATGGTCGCGCTCGTGCTCGCCGACGCCTACAAGGACAAGCTCGGCGGCGATCACGTCGACGACGCCGTCGCCGCCCTGCGCGCCTACGAGGAGCGCATCGGGTGGAGGCGCTGAGCACGCAGGGGGGACGGCCGGGCGGACCGCGTCGCGCCGGCGCGCTGGTCCTGGTCGGCTTCATGGGTGCCGGCAAGTCGAGCGGCGCGCGCAAGCTCGCGGCCGAGCTCGGCTGCGAGGCTCTCGACTCCGACAAGGAGCTCGAGGCCGCGCTCGGCGAGCCGATCGAGCAGTTCTTCGACCGCCAGGGCGAGGCCGCGTTCCGTGAGCGCGAGGAGCAGACGATCGTCGCCCTGCTCGCCCGCGACGACGCCGAGGTCGTGGCGCTCGGCGGCGGCGCGCTCGGCTCGCAGCGCGTCCGCGACGCGCTGCGCGACCACACCGTCGTCCATCTCGACGTCCGCGCCGAGGACGCATGGCGCCGCGCCGCCGGCAAGGGGCGCCCGCTGGCCCGCGACCGTGACCGCTTCGAGGCGCTCTACGCCGAGCGCCGCGCCGTCTACGAGTCGGTAGCCGACGCGTTGCTGCCGCCCAACGGCCGCGACGTCGCCCGCCGCGCCCTGCCCGCGCTGAACGCGCTCCGCGAGGCGCGCGCCGACGGCATCGCCGACATCCGGCTGATCTGGGCCGAGACCGCCTCCGGCAACTACCCGGTCTTCTTCGGGCGCGGACTGATCGACAGCGGATTCATGTATCCCGTCGACGGTCGGCGGTTCATAGTCACCGACGCGAACGTGGCTGCGCGCAAGTTCCGTCTCGCCGACGGCGACCACATCTCGATCCAGCCCGGCGAGACCGAGAAGACGCTCGCGTCCGTCGAGAAGGTCCTCGGCGACCTCGCCGCTCCGCCCGCGGAGTGGGACGAGCCCGGCCCGGCCGAGCGCGGCGACATCATCGTCGCCCTCGGCGGCGGCGTCGTTGGCGACCTCGCGGGCTTCTGCGCGGCGATCTACCAGCGCGGCATGCGCCACGTTCAGGTGCCGACCACGCTGGTGGCTCAGGTCGACTCGGCCTACGGAGGCAAGACCGGGGTCGACATAGCGGAGGGCAAGAACTACGCCGGCGCCTACCACCAGCCGTCGGCGGTGATCTGCGACCCGTCTGCGCTCGAGACGCTCCCGCCGGAGGAGCTGGCGGCCGGCTACGCCGAGGTCGTCAAGACCGCTCTGATCGCCGGCGGACCACTCTGGGCGCGCGTCCGGCGCGGGGGAGAGGTCGATGACGACACGATCCTCGGCTGCCTGCGCACCAAGCTCGCGATCGTCGCCGAGGACGAGCGTGACGGCGGTCGCCGCCAGGTGCTCAACCTCGGCCACACCGTGGCCCATGCGATCGAGTCGGCGACGGGGTACTCGCGCTACCGCCACGGCGAGGCGGTCGGCGTCGGCCTGCTCGCCGCGCTGCGGCTGTCGGGCCAGGACGCGCTGCGCGACGAGATCGCCGGCCTGCTCGCCGATCACGGGCTGCCGCTCGCGTTCGACGGGACGACGGTCGACGAGGTCGTCGCCCTGACCGAGCGCGACAAGAAGCGCGAGGGCGGCCGCGTTCCCTTCGTCCTGCTCCAGGCGCCGGGCGAGGTCACGCCCGGCCATGCCGTGACGCCCGAGGCCCTGCGCGCCGCCGTCGAGGAGATCCATGCCGGCGGCTAGGCTCGACGCGTGAAGAAACACCGCATCACCGTCCTTCACGGCGTCAACCTCGACCAGCTCGGCAAGCGCGACCCGGTGGTCTACGGGACGTTCAACCTGCCCCAGCTGGAGGGCAAGATCAAGGGCTTCGCCGACGAGCTCGGCTTCGACCTCACCTTCTGGCAGACCAACCACGAGGGCGAGTACTGCGAGCAGCTCCACGCCGCCCGCGACCGCGCCGACGGGCTGCTGCTCAACCCGGGCGCCTGGACGCACTACTCGTACGCGATCCGCGACGCGCTCGAGGTCTGCGGCCTGCCGGCGGTCGAGATCCACATCTCCGAGGTCGACAGCCGCGACGACTGGCGGGCCCAGTCCGTGATCCGCGACCTCTGCGTCGGCCGCGTGCAGGGCAAGGGCGCCGACGGCTACCGCGAGGCGCTCGAGATGCTGCGCCGCGAGCTGGGCGAGTGAGCGCGGCGCGAGCGGATCGCGTCGTCGAGCGGCTTCGCGAGCGCGACCTGGCGGCGCTGCTGGTCACCGGCCTTGTCGGCGTCCGCTGGCTGAGCGGCTTCACGGGCACCAACGGCGCCTGCCTCGTGACGGCCGACGAGCGCCTCTTCCTGACCGACTTCCGCTACACCGAGCAGGCCGCCGAGCAGGTCGGCGACGGGTTCGAGATCGTCAGGGCGGGCCGCGACCTGCTCGCGGACCTGGCAAGCCGCCTGCCGCGCGGCCGCGCCGGCTTCGACGAGTCGCGGGTGACGGTCAAGGCGCACGCGCGCCTGGTCGAGAAGGCCGGCGAGGGGGTCGAGCTCGTCGAGGCCGGCGGTCTGATCGAGGAGCTGCGCGAGGTCAAGGACGACGGCGAGCTGACGCGGATCGCGGCCGCCTCCGAGCTGGCCACCGCCGCCTTCGAGCGGACGATCGAGCGCGGCCTGGCGGGGCGCACCGAGCGTGCCGTCGCGCTGGAGCTGGAGCAGGAGATGCGCAGCGCGGGCGCCCAGAATCCGTCGTTCCCGTCGATCGTCGCCGCCGGCCCGCACGGCGCGCTGCCGCACGCCGAGCCGCGCGACGTCGAGATCCCGGCCGGCGTCCTGGTGACGATCGACTGGGGGGCGCAGCTCGACGGCTACTGCTCCGACTGCACGCGGACGCTCGCCAGCGGTCCCGTCGGCGAGCGTCAGCGCGAGATCTACGAGCTGGTGCTGCGCGCCCAGGAGGAGGCGCTCGCGGCGGTCGCCCCGGGAGTCGGCTGCGCGGCCGTCGACGCCGTCGCGCGCGAGGTCATCGCGACCGACGGCTACGGCGACCGCTTCGGCCACGGCCTCGGCCACGGCGTCGGGCTCGAGGTCCACGAGGGGCCGCGGCTGACCAAGGGGGCCGAGGGCACGCTGGTCGCGAACAGCGTCGTGACGGTCGAGCCGGGCATCTACCTGCCAGGCGAGCTCGGCGTGCGGATCGAGGACCTGGTGGTCGTCGCCGATGGCGGCCCGCGCGTGCTGACGGGCTTTACGAAGGCGCTGACTGAGATCTAGACGAGTCCGCCAGCAGGTCGCTGAGCATCCTGCGCAGGCGATCCTCGATCTGCTGCTCGTCGCTGCTGAGCACGGAGGCCGTGTCGGCGATCGAGGTGCCGCTCATCAGCATCCCGAAGATCGAGACGTCGTCGGGGTCGAGCCGCTTCGTGCAGCGCGTGATCATCTCCGGCTCGAGCGGCGGCAGCGCTTGCTCGCCGCGTCCGACCGCCCGGATCGCGTCGAAGAGGTCGTCGACCTCGACGCCCTTGTCGACGAGGCCGTCGGCGCCGGCCAGAGTCGCCGCTACGGCTAGCGCCGGGCGGGCGAACGCCGAGTAGATCACGACGCGCGGCGGGTTCGGCAGCAGCTTCAGCTCGCGGCAGAGCGTCAACCCGTCGCCGTCGGGGAGCTGGAAGTCGATCAGCGCGACCTGGGGCTCGAGGTTGCGGGCCTCGCGCAGCGCCTCGCCGACGCTGCCGCAGGCGGCGAGCGGCACCAGACCAGGCTCGCGGCGCAGCAGGCCGAACAGCCCGGCGCGGACCGCCGCGTGGTCGTCGACTACGAGCAGGCGGATCATTGCGGCTCCAGTATGCCCCGGCCTGGGACCGGGGCCGCGGGGTGGGCGGTCCACGGCCGGCCGTCGACGCGCAGCCGTACGACCGCGCCGGACTCCTCGCCGGGATCGATCCGGAAGCGCGCGCCGATCAGCAGCGCCCGCTCGCGCATGCCCTGGATGCCCGCCCCGGGATCGGAGTCGCCGAGGCCGCGGCCGTCGTCCGCGACGGTCAGCAGCACGTCCTCGCCGTCCTGCTCCAGCGTCACCGCGGCGCGCTCGGCGGCGGAGTGGCGCAGCGTGTTGGTCAGGGCCTCCTGGGCGACGCGGTAGGTGACCAGCTCGGCCTCCGGCGCCAGCTGCGGCAGCTCCGGGTCGATGTCGCAGCCGATCGCGATCCCGCTCTGCTCGCCGAGCCGCTCGCAGAGCGCGGATATCGCCTTGCCGAGACCGAGGTCGTCGAGCACCTCGGGGCGCAGCCGCTGGGCGACGCCGCGGACCTGGTTGAGCGTGTCGCGCGTCGCCTGGCGCAGCTCGGCCAGCTCCTCGCGCTCCTCGCCGGCGGCGGACCGCTCGAGCCCCTCGATCTGCAGGAGCAGCGCCGTCAGGCTCTGGCCGATCTCGTCGTGCAGCTCCTGGGCGACGCGCTGGCGCTCGCGCTCCTGGGCGGCCAGCGAGCGCTGGACGCTCTCGCGCCGCTCGCGCTCGATCCGGTCGAGCATGTCGTTGAAGGCCTTCGTCAGCTGGACGATCTCGCGCTCGTTGCCGTAGACCGGCACGCGGTAGTCGGCGTTCAGCGGCTCGAACCGCTCCATCGCCTCGATCAGCCGGCTCAGCGGGGCGAAGGTGCGTCCGACGACCAGCAGGTTCAGCAGGACCGTCGCGGTCAGGCCGACCGCGAGCACGAGCGCCTCGCTGAGGTCGGTCGGCACGCTGATCGTCGCGGGAGTGAGCGCCAGCAGGGTGCCGGCGATGACGAAGACGAAGGCGTTGACGAGGAAGACGCGGGTGCGCAGGGAGGTGCCGGAGCCGGACATCGGCTCGATCCTATGGATTGCCGTGGTGCTGTCGAGGAAGACGGTCCCCATCCGACTTGAGAACCGTCTGCTGGGCACCGTCTTCCTCGACGACGACAGTCGGCTCAGGACGGCCTCGTCTGAAGCGTATGCGAACATGTGTTCGTATGGTGGTCTGTGTTCTGATTCCGCGTTTTTCGCTGCTGGCGGCGCTGGGGGATCGGCGGGTGCTGGCCGAGGAGGCGGTCGTGCTCGGCCCGGAACCGGGGCGCGAGCAGGCGATCGGCGAGGTCTCGCCGCGCGCCGAGACGTTCGGCGTCGCCGCGGGGATGCGGGTCGGGGAGGCGCTGTCGCGCTGCCCGGAGCTGAGGCTAGTGCCGCCCGATCCGGAAGGGGTGCGCGGACTGTGGGAGGTCGTGCTCGGGCGGATCGAGACGATCGGCGGCGCGCCGGAGTCGACGCGGGCCGGAGTCGCGTTCTTCGACGCCGGCGGACTGCGCGGCCTCCACGGCGGCAGCCTCGACGGCGTGCTGCGGGCGGCGCGCGACAAGCTCGGCCGGGCGCGGCTCGGCGTCGCGCCGAGCCGCTTCGCCGCTTGGTGCGCGGCCTCCGAGACGTCGCAGCGGCGGCAGACGGTGACCGTCGACGCGCGCCGGCTCGGGAGATTCCTCGCACCGTTGTCGGTCGCCCTGCTGCGCGAGCGGGACGAGCTCGAGGAGATCCCGGAGACACTCGAGCGGCTAGGGGTACGGACGCTCGGCGAGCTCGCGGCCCTGCCGGCGCCGGCGCTGGTCGAGCGGTTCGGGCATCCGGGGCTGCTGGCGCGCGAGCTGGCGCACGGCCGTGACCTGCCGCTGCGGCCGCGGCGCCCGCCGGAGCCCGTCACCGAGCGTGTCGATCTGCCCGAGGGGGTCTCGGGGCAGCAGCTCGAGCGGACGCTGGAGCTGTTGATCGCGCGGATGCTGGCGCGCCGCGAGCGGCGCGGCCGGGCGCTGCGCGCTGTCGCGCTGTCGGCGCGCTTCGTCGCCGGCGGGACCTGGCGGACCGAGGTCACGCTGCGCCACGCCAGCGCCGAGCCCGAGCGGCTGCGGATCGTCCTGACGCCGCGGCTCGGGGAGCTGCCCGCTCCGGCCGAGTCGCTGGCGCTCGAGGTCGAGGCGTTCGGACCGCCCGCCCGCGAGCAGACGCGGATGCTCGACGGCGGCGAGGCGGAGCGGCGCGGCCGGCTCGCCGAGGCGGTACATCAGGCGCGCCAGGCGGCGGGGGAGGGCGCCGCTTTGCGCGTGCTCGACGTCGACCCGGGATCGCGGGTGCCGGAGCGCCGCGCGGTCTTGGCGCCCTTCCCCGACCCATGAGCCGGTCGGTGACCGCCAAGGCACGCCGTTTGGGGGCGCCGCGTCCGGCGCGCGTCGAGGTCGGTCTCGACGGCCGGCCGATCAGCGTCGGCCGCCTGCGCGTCGAGGCCGTTCGCGAGGACTGGGTCGTCGAGGACCGTTGGTGGACCTCCAAGCCGCTCCAGCGCCGCTACTTCGAGCTCGTCCTGGAGAACGGCCGCAACACCGTCGTCTTCCGCGACCTCAAGACCCGCGCCTGGCACACCCAGCGCGGCTGAGTTGGCCGACCGCGGCGCTGCTGGGGCCGACTGATGATTTTTGCCGCTCTGGACCACACAATTCATCATTCGGCACTGGATGGGGCCGCGCGGCGCTGTAATTGTCGCTGAACTGATGCGAACATGTGTTCGTGTCGGTCTATGTGGAGCTGCATTGTCACTCGGCGTACTCGTTCCTCGACGGGGCGTCGCTGCCGGACGAGCTGGCGGTGGCGGCTCACGGGCTGGGCTACGGCGCGCTTGCCCTGACCGACCACGACGGGCTGCACGGCGCCATGGAACTCGCCGAGGCGACCCGCTTCGACGGGCCGCTCGAAGGTCTGCGGCCGATCGCCGGCGCCGAGCTGACGCTGGAGGACGGCAGCCACCTGACGCTGCTCTGCGAAACGCGCGCGGGCTACTCCAACCTCTGCCAGCTGATCACCAAGGCGCACGCCGGCACGCGTCCGCACCCCGGCCGTGAGCCGCTGCCGCCGTCGACCGCCTACGCCGCCCTCGAACGGCATGCCGCCGGGCTGATCTGCCTCTCCGGTTGTGCCGACCATGGCGCCGCCGCGCGCGCCGTCGAGGAGGGCCGTCACGCCGACGCCGCCCACGCCGCGCGGCGGCTGCTCGCGATCTTCGGGCCCGACCGGCTGCGGATCGAGCTGCAGCGGCCGTTCGCCCGCCACGACCGCCGCCGCAACCGCCTGCTCTCCGAGCTCGCCGAGCGGATCGGCGTGCCGTGCGTGGCGACCGGCAACGTCCACGCCCACGACAAGACGCGCGCCGCGCTCCAGGACGCGCTCGTCGCGGTCCGGCTTGGCCGCACGCTCGACGAGTGCGAGGCCCAGCGGCGCGGCAACCGCTCGCACGTCCTCGCCGGTCCCAAGGCGATGGCCGAGCGCTTCCAGGATCACCCAGACGCCGTAGTCGAGACGTTGCGGATCGCCGAGCGGATCGAGTTCGACCTCCGCCGCGACCTCGGCTACGCCTACCCGCGCCAGGGAGATCCCGAGGCCGACCGCGAGCTGGCAAAGATCTGCCGCGCGCGGATGGACGAGCGCTATCCGACGCGCGACGAGCGCGCCGCCGCCGATCCCCGGCTCGACGAGGAGCTGAACGTGATCCGCAAGCTCGGCCTCTCTGGCTTCTTCCTGCTGCACCGCGACATGCTCGAGCTGGCGCGCGAGGTCGCGGCGGAGGTCCGCGGCCCCGACACGGCCCGGGCGCTGCTGCCACCCGGCCGCGGCCGCGGCTCCAGCGTCTCGTCGCTCGTCTGTTACCTGACCGGCCTCTCGCACATCGACCCGGTCAAGCAGGACCTCCACCTCGGTCGCTTCCTCAACGACGAGCTCCAGGCGATGCCGGACATCGACCTCGACTTCCCGCGCGACATCCGGGAGAAGCTGATCCCGCGCGTCCACGACCGCTACGGCCACGACCGCTCGGCGCTCGTCGCCTCCTTCCCGACCTACCAGGCGCCCTCGGCCGTGCGCGACTTCGCCAAGACGCTCGGCCTGCCGCCCGCCGAGATCGAGCGGATCGCACGCACCGTCGACCCCTGGCGCTCCGGCAACGACATCGCGCCCGACGTCGCGCAGGCACGTGCGATCGACGCCGCCAACCCGCGCTGGCAGGCGCTGATCGGGCTCGTCCGCGACGCCCGCCGGCTGCCGCGCCACATGTCCCAGCACCCCGGCGGGATGGTCGTCTCGAGCGAGCCGCTGACCGACCTCTGCCCGATCCAGCCGGCCGCCATGGAGGGCCGCCAGATGGTCCAGTGGGACAAGGACTCCTGCAACGACGCCGGCTTCCTGAAGGTCGACCTGCTCGGGCTCGGGATGCTGTCGGCCGTCGAGCGCTGCGTCGAGACGATCGCCCGCACCCGCGGCGAGCGGATCGACCTGTCGCGGATCGGCCTCGACGACAAGGCGGTCTACGCCGATATCCAGGCGGCCGACACGATGGGCGTATTCCAGATCGAGAGTCGCGCCCAGATGCAGATGCTCAAGCGGACGCGCCCCGAGAACCTCGACGACCTGACCGTCCAGGTCGCGATCGTGCGGCCGGGGCCGATCCTCGGCGGCGCCGTCCATCCCTACATCGAGCGGCGCAAGGCGCTGCGCGAGGACCCTGACTTCCAGGTGCCCTACGAGCACCCGTCGCTCGAGCCGGTGCTGCGCGACACGCTCGGCGCGATCGTCTTCCAGGACCAGGTGATCGAGGTGGCGATGGCGTTCGCGGGGTTCTCGGCGGGCGAGGCGGAGGGGCTGCGGCGGGCGATGAGCCGGCGGCGGTCGGAGGAGGCGATGCGGGGGTACGAGGAGAAGTTCGTCGAGGGGGCAGTGGCGAAGGGCGTCGAGCGGCCCGTCGCCGAGCGGGTGTACTCGCAGATCGTGGGGTTCTCGGGGTTCGGGTTTCCGAAGGCGCACTCGGCCGCTTTCGGGCTGCTGGCGTACCAGTCGACCTGGCTGCGGGTGCACTATGGGGCGGAGTTCCTGTGTGCGTTGCTGAACGAGCAGCCGATGGGGTTCTATCCGCCGGATGCGCTGGTGCATGAGGCGCAGCGGAGGGGGCTGGCTGTCTTGCCTCCATCCGTGGTCGCTAGCGATGTGGAGTGCTCCGTCGAGCTGGCCGACAACGCCCTGGCGGTGCGGATTGGGCTTGGCTACGTCAACGGGGTGGTGGAGCGAGAGGTTCGGGCGTTGGTGGATGAGCGCAAGCGGGGTGGGAAGTGGCAGTCGGTGGGCGACCTCGCGGGTCGTTCCGGTGCCGGGATGGAGACGCTCGGACGATTGGCGTGGGCTGGCGCTTGCGACGCGCTGGTCGAGGGGCCTGAAGAGGAGCGGCGGCGGATGGCTTTGTGGAATCTGGGGGTGGCCGCGCCGGCGATCTCGCTGGGGACAGTGGGGGATCAGCTGGCGTTGCCGCTGGAGGGCCATGGGGGGCCGGAGTTGCGAGCCCTGACGGCCTGGGAGCGGTTGCTTGCCGATTACGGGTCGACAGGGGTGACGCTGCGTGAGCACCCGATGGAGTTGATGCGACCGTCGTTGCCTGAGCTGACGATCTCCAGCGATGAGTTGGAGCGTGCTGGCCACGGCGCTCAGGTCCGCGTCGCCGGACTGGTCGTCGCACGACAGCGGCCGGAGACCGCGAAGGGGGTGACGTTCATGCTGCTGGAGGACGAGCTGGGGACGATCAACCTGATCGTGCCGCCGGCGGTCCACGACGAGTGCCGGATGGTGGTTCGCGGCGAGCCGCTGGTCGTCGCCGACGGGCGAGTGGAGCACCGGGAGGGCGTGACCAACGTGCTCGTGCACGACATTCGGCGGCTGGAGCGCAGCGACTTGCCCAAGGCCGAGGTGCTCAGCCTCGACGATCGCCGCCCGCGTCAGCTTCAGGAGGACGAGAACGTCGAGAGCGAGCTGCGCGCTGTCGCCCCCGCCGGTCACCGCTGGGGACGGCGCGGGTAGCTTGCGGTCATGACCGGTCGCATCGTCGTAGGGACATCGAGTTGGGCCGATCCTGGGTTCATCAAGGACTGGTACCCGCCGAAGATGCCGGCCGGGCAGCGGCTCGGCTGGTACGCGGAGCGGTTCGAGGCGGTCGAGCTGAACGCGAGCTTCTATGCAGTTCCGGAGCGCGACACGGTGCGGCGCTGGGTCGACGTGACCCCGGACGGGTTCACCTTCGACGTCAAGCTGCACCGGTTGCTGTCGCGGCACAGCGCCAATCTCGACTCGCTGCCGCCGAGCCTGCGCGAGCGGGCGCGAACGACGCCGCGCGGCCGCGTCGTGCTCGAGGAGGGCCTCGAGCTCGCGCTCGTAGAGGAGCTGCTTGACGCGATCGAGCCGCTGGAGACGGCCGGCAAGCTCGGCGCGCTGCTGCTTCAGACGACGCCCGCGTTCAAGCCCTCGAACGACCACGACGAGCCGCCAGGTCCGAACCGCCTCGCGGAGCTGGAGCCACTGGTCGCCGCCGTCTCGCCGCGCAAGCTGGCGCTCGAGTTGCGCAACCGCCACTGGGTCGAGGGCGAGCAGCTGTCCGAGACGCTCGCCTGGTGCTCCGAGCACGACGTCGCCTTCGTCTGCGTCGACGCCCCGCCCGGCGACCACTTCTCGATCATGCCGGCCGTCGACGCCGTCACCCGCGACGACCTCGCCTACGTCCGCCTCCACGGCCGCGACACGCACGGCTACCTGACCGGCAAGACCGTCGCCGAGCGCTTCGGCTGGGTCTACGGCGACGAGGAGCTCGAAGAGGTCGCCGGCCGCGCCCACACGCTCGCCGACCAGGCCGCAGAGGTCCACGTCCTCTTCAACAACAACCGCGACGACGACGCCCCCAGCGCCGCCCGCCGCTTCCGCGCCCTCCTCGGCCAGGACCCCGGCCCACCACCCGACGACGGTCAGCTCCGCCTCGCCTGACAAAGCCGTTACCCGACGGTCGCAGAACCGTCGCAAACGCTAGGCCAGCTGTGCCTCCGGCCAACCTAGCGTCGCCCGCCTATGGCGGGAGGCGATAGGACAACCGGTGCCGAGCAGGAGCTGATCGCCCGCTTGGATCGAGTCTTCGCCCATCAGCGCGACCTCGATCCCGCCGTCCTCGCGAGTGTTCGCGCCTGGCAGAAAACCGACCGTACCTATGAGCTGGTCCAGAAGATCGCCCGCGGCCACTCCATGGCGGGCACCAGCCAGTTGCAAGTTCGCAGTGCAAGCCGCGTACGAAGACACCTGGTCTTGGCGATCCAGAGCGGTCGTCTTCCTCTTCCACTGCGTGTGTTCCGTGGCTTACGAGACATCGAGGTGAGTCTGGGGTTCTCGCGTCCCTCCCGAGTGGTGGGTCTCGATCTCTCGGTGCCAGTTGGGACGCCAGCTCTCTGGGTGGCTGGCGTAGGCCATGGCTCCCTCCGACGTCAAGGCGAGCTGTTGCTCGAAAACCGCACGAAGATCGACGTATATAGTCATGTTCAGTCGGTCGATGCCGTATCTGTGCTGCGAGGAAGAGTGGTGCTCGATGAGTAGGTTCAATGACGACCTTCATGGGATCAGCGACTCTCCCGAATGGCGTCCATATAGCTCGGCCCAGCTGATCGGAAAGCTCGGGATTCGCAATCAGGGGTTGACGGAGCAGCGTGCCGCGATTGCCGAGTGGCTTGCCGACAACGAGCCCACGCCAAAGTTGCTGGCCTCGCTACGGGCTGACCATCTGATCGACCGACAGCATCACTCCGCGGCCTGATCGCCGGCCTCGCCGCCGTTGCGCGACTGCCGCTCGCGGTCGGCGTCGGCGATCTGCTCCATGCGCTCGAGGCGGTCGGCGCCGAGGGCGGAGCGGGGGGAGGCACCGACGCGGGCGAGCGTGAAGCGCTTGACGCCGTCGGGCTTGGCGCCCGCGGGTGAGCGTGGAACGAGCGTGTAGCGCTTGATCCGGTCGGGGTCTCGCACCTCTTCGATGGTGGCCGGCGCGCGGCCGAAAGCCATTCGCCCGGCGTCCAAAGATCGCGACGGACGGTTGTGCGCGCTGGCGCCTGGGAGGATTGGCCGATGGACGCCGAGCGCCATCCCGACGGGGTCGTGCGCGTCCGCGCGCCCAACCCGTCGCCGATGACGCTCGACGGGACGAACACCTATGTCGCGGCCGGCTGGGCCATCGATCCGGGCCCCGCCGACGAAAGTCATCTCCGAGCCGTGCTCGCTGCCGCCGGCGGCCCGCTCGACGGCGTCCTGCTGACCCACACCCACCCGGATCACTCCGACGGCGCCGAGCGGCTGGCCGAGCTTGCCGGCGGCGTGGCCGTGATGCTGCCCGACCGCGACGGGCCCGTCGGGCCGTTCGAGGCCGTCCTGACGCCCGGCCACGCGCCCGACCACGTCTGCCTGCTGCTCGGCGGCACCTGCTTCGCCGGCGACCTCGTGATGGGCACCGGCAGTGTCTTCATCATGCCCGGCGAGGGCTCGCTGTCTGCCTACCTCGACTCGCTCCGCCGCATCCGCGCACTCGATCTAGACGTCCTCTGTCCCGGCCACGGCCCCTACGTCTGGGACCCAGCCGCCAAGCTCGACGAGTACCTCTCCCACCGCCTCGAACGCGAGCGCCTGCTGCTCGAAGCGCTCGCCGCCGGCGCCCGCGACACCGACGAGCTGCTCGACCGCGCCTGGGCCGACGCGCCGCCCGAGCTGCGCCCGGTAGCGGCCCTCAGCCTCCGTGCTCACCTGGACAAGCTGCGCGACGAGGGAAGACTCCCCGCCGATCTCGAGTAGCGCGGCCAAGCGTCGCCGGGGGTCCGGGGGCGTGAGCCCCCGGGGGCTATCGCGATATCTTGGCTGGCCGTGATCAGCACCAACCAATTCAAGAACGGCACCCACATCGAGGTCGACGGTGTCGTCTTCAAGGTCGTGGACTTCCAGCACGTCAAGCCCGGCAAGGGTGGGGCGTTCGTTCGCACGAAGCTGAAGCGGCTCAGCGACGGTGCGGCGATCGACCGCACGTTCCGCGCCGGCGAGAAGTTCCGGCCGATCCGGACCGAGACGCGCAAGATGCAGTACCTCTACTCGGACGGCACCGACGCGCACTTCATGGACTCGCAGACCTACGAGCAGCTGCCGATCCCCGAGGATCAGCTCAAGGACTCACTCAAGTGGGTCGTCGACAACCAGGAGGTCGACGTCCTCTACGTCGACGAGCAGCCGTCCGACGTCCAGGTGGCGAGCGCGGTCGAGCTGGAGGTCACCGAGACCGAGCCGGGGCTCAAGGGCGACACCGTCTCCGGTGGCGGCGACAAGCCGGCGACGCTCGAGTCGGGTGCGACGATCCGCGTGCCGCTGTTCGTCAACGTCGGCGACCGCGTGCGCGTAGACACCCGCTCGGGCGACTACGTCTCGCGCGCCTAGGGCCGCGATGCGGCGGACCGACCAGCGTCGCGCGGCAACCTTCGCCCTCTACCAGGCCGATTTGACCGGTCGGGCGCTCGACACCCTGCTGCCGCGCGAGGCGACCGCGTTCAGCCGCGAGCTCGTCGCCGGCGTCGACTCCGAACGCGAGCAGCTCGACGCGCTGATCGAGCGCCACGCGACCGGCTGGACGCTCGACCGGATCGCGCCGCTCGAGCGGTCGATCCTGCGCGTCGCGCTCCACGAGCTGCTGCACCGCTCCGACATCCCGGCGGAGGTGGCGATCGACGAGGCCGTCGAAACCGCCAAGGAGCTATGCGGCGCCGACGCGCCCGGCTTCGTCAACGGCATCCTCGGCGCCGTCCAGCGCGAGCAGGTGGCGTCGAAGTGAGCGCCGAGCTGGAGGCCGCCGTGCGCGAGCTCGAGCAGGCGGCGCGCGACCTGCGCGCGCCCGACATCGACGCCGGTCGCGCGGCCGAGCTGGTCGATCGCTGCGCCGAGATCGCGGCGGAGATCGGCAAGGAGCTCGACCGTGCCGGGCGCGAGGCGGAGCGCGACGCGCCGTCGAGCGGCCAAGAGCGCCTGTTGTGACGGGCGCCTATCCGACCGACCTCCAGCAGCGCGTCGATGCCTACCTCGAGGCGCTCGACCTAAGCGCCGCCCCCGGCACCGACCGGCTCGCCGAGGCGATGCGCTACTCGCTGCTCGCCGGCGGCAAGCGGATTCGGCCGGTGCTCGCGCTGGCGACCGGCGAGGCGCTCGGACGCGACCCGGAGGAGCTGCTGCCGCTCGCCGGCGCGCTCGAGATGATCCACACCTACTCGCTGATCCACGACGACCTGCCGGCGATGGACGACGACGATTTGCGCCGCGGCAAGCCCACCTGCCACAAGGCGTTCGGCGAGGACGTGGCGATCCTCGCCGGCGACGGCCTCTTCGCGGAGGCGCTCCACCTGGCGCTCGCCCAGCAGGCCGGCCCGCCCGCGAACGTGCTCGCGGCGCTGCGCGAGGTCACCGCCGCGGCCGGCGTCAACGGGATGGTCGGCGGCCAGCTGCTCGACATCACCGCGCCCGACGATCTCGACCCGGCGGCGCTGCGCCGTTTGCACGAGCTGAAGACCGGCCGTCTGATCGCGGCATCGGTCAACTCGGTCCTGCTGCTGGAGGGGGTGGAAGAACCTGCGACAATCCACTACGGCCGCTTTGCGGCGGAGCTCGGAGTCCTGTTCCAGATCGTCGACGACATACTCGACGTGACGGGCGACGAGGCCTCTCTCGGGAAGCCACAGGGTTCGGACGAGCGTCACGGCAAGCGGACATATGTGAGCGTGTTCGGTCTCGAGCGCGCTCGCGAGCTGGCAAGCGAGTCTCACGCAGAGGCCCGTACGGCGCTCGAGCAGGCAGGTGGGAGCGGCGGCCGGTTGGAGCAGATTGCCGACTACATCCTGACCCGGCAGACTTAGATACCCCTCCCGATGCCCTCCGACCAAGACAAGCGCCTGCTCGACAACGTCGACGGTCCCGCCGATCTCCACGGCCTCGACGACGGCGAGCTCCAGCAGGTCGCCCAGGAGGTCCGCGAGCAGATCATCGACACGATCGGCGAGATCGGCGGCCACTTCGGCGCCAACCTCGGCGCCTGCGAGCTCGCGGTGGCGATCCACAGCCTGCTCGACTCGCCGCGCGACAAGGTCCTCTGGGACGTCGGGCACCAGGCCTACCCGCACAAGATCCTCACCGGCCGCCGCGACCAGCTGCACACGATCCGCAAGTACGGCGGCCTGACGCCGTTCTGCGCGATCGAGGAGTCCGAGCACGACATCATGGGCGCCGGCCACGCCTCGACCTCGGTCAGCTACGCGGTCGGGCTCAAGGAGGCGATGCGCGACGGGATCGGCGAGGACGGCAAGGTCGTCGCGGTGATCGGCGACGGCTCGCTGACCGGCGGGGTCTCGTTCGAGGCGCTGCACCACGCCGGCGGCCTCGGCCTGCCGATCGTGATCGTCGTCAACGACAACGGCATGTCGATCGCGCCGAACGTCGGCGCGCTGTCGCGCTACTTCCACCGCATTCGGATGAACCCGCGCCTGCACAAGGCGCGCGAGGACGTCGAGCACGGCCTGACCAAGCTGCCGGCCGGCATCGGCGAGCGCTTCGAGCGGCTCGGGCCGATCGTCAAGGAGTCGCTGAAGGCCTACTGGGCGCCCGGGCTGTTCTGGGAGGAGCTCGACATCGCCTACATCGGCGTGATCGACGGCCATGACGTCGCCGCGCTGCGCGAGGCGATCGGCGAGGCGCTGGCCGCCGAGCGGCCCGTCGTCGTGCACTGCGCGACCGTCAAGGGCAAGGGCTTCGCGCCGGCCGAGGACGGCGGGCTCGAAGGCATGGAGCGCTGGCACGCCGCCAAGCCCGCGTCGATCGTCAACGGCGCGCCTGCGCCCAAGCCGGCCGCGGCGCCCAAGCCCGCCAACGGCAAGGCGGCGCCGCCGCAGTACACGAAGGTCTTCGGTGACGCCCTGGTCGCCGAGGCGCGCCGCGACGAGCGCGTGCTCGGCATCACGGCCGCGATGAACAGCGGCACCGGCCTCGACATCCTCCAGCGCGAGCTGCCTGACCGCTACTACGACGTCGGCATCGCCGAGCAGCACGCCGTCCTGTTCGCCGCCGGGCTCGCGTTGCAAGGCGCCAAGCCGGTCGCGGCGATCTACTCGACCTTCCTCCAGCGCGGCTTCGACCAGATCGTCCACGACGTCTGCCTGCAGGAGCTCGACGTCGTCTTCGCGATGGATCGTGCCGGCCTGGTCGGCGACGACGGTCCTACCCACCACGGGGTCTTCGACATCTCCTACCTGCGCTGCCTGCCGCACATGACGCTGATGGCGCCGCGCGACGAGGCCCAGCTCGTGCACATGCTGCACACCGCGATCGCCCATCCCGGCCCCGTCGGCCTGCGCTACCCGCGCGGCGAGGGGGAGGGCGTCGCGCTGCCCGCCGGCCCGCAGTCGATCGAGATCGGCCGCGGCGAGCTGCTGCGCGAGGGCGAGCGCGTGGCGCTGCTCGGCTACGGCTACGGCGTGCCGGTCGCCCTCGGGGCGGCGGATGCCCTCTCCGCGGAGCACGGGATCGAGCCGACGGTCGCCGACGCGCGCTTCGCAAAGCCGCTCGACGGCGAGCTGGTCGAGCGCCTGGCCGCGGACCACGAGGTGCTCGTGACGGTCGAGGAGAACGTGCTCACCGGCGGCTTCGGCGCTGCCGTGCTGGAGCATCTCGCCGACCGCGACCTGCTCGGCGACGTGCGCGTGGTTCGCATCGGCCTGCCGGACCGATACGTCACGCACGGCAAGCCGGCGCTGCTGCGGGAGGAGGTCGGGCTGACCGCCGACGCCGTCGCCTCCAAGGTCGCCGCCGCGCTGCTCTCGCCGCGCGGCGCGCTCGCCTGATCAAGCAGCGATCGTCACTTTCCCCTAGGCTTTGCTTCCTCGGCCGCGTCCTGGGGAGGAGCGAGTTCCGAGTCGCCCGTCCGGTCTACCGGGCGGGCGGTTCTCTTTCCGGGGTGGTTATGTGATCAGCCTCACAGTCGATCCGCTGCTCAGCCCGTACCTTGATCACTACAGACATGACGGCAGCTGACTAAGCGCCCATGTCGATCAAACTTCTCGTTCCAGATCCAAACGCATCACTCCTCCCTCGGAAGCGGCCCGCCTCGGCGGGTCGTTTCTTTTCTATGCTCGGGTGAGCGCGCCGCATGGCCCTCGACCTGATCGCCACCTTCCTGCTCGTCTTCGCGAACGCGTTCTTCGTGGGGACCGAGTTCGCCATCACGCGCTTGCGCCCGACCCAGGTCGCCGACTTCGAGCGCGATCGCCGGCCCGGGGCGAAGTCGGTCCGCCACGCGGTCGAGCACATCGACTCCTACCTGTCGGCCTGCCAACTCGGCATCACGCTGGCCAGTCTCGGGCTCGGCATCGTCGGCAAGCCTGTCTTCGAGGAGCTGCTCGAGCCGATCCTCGGCGAGAACGCTGAGATCGGCAGCGTCGCGCTCGCCGCGGCGCTGGCCTTCGGGATCGTGACGCTGCTGCACGTGGTCGTCGGTGAGCTGGCCCCGAAGAGCTTCGCGATCGCGCGGACCGCGCCGGCGTCGCTGTTCCTGGCCCCGCCGATGCGCGTCTTCTACCTCCTCACGCGCCCGGTCGTAGACCTCTTCAACGCGATGGGCAACCTGCTGCTGCGGCCGTTCGGGATCCCGCCGGCACGCGACGTCGGCCACTCGCCACACAGCGAGGACGAGCTGCGCGTGCTGCTGCGACAGAGCGCTGCCGAGGGTCTGATCGACCGCGAGGAGGGCCGCTTCTCCGAGAACGTCCTGCTGTTCGGCGACCTGCGCGCCCGCGAGGTGATGGTGCCGCGGCCCGAGGTCGACTGGGTGAGCGCCGACGACTCGATCGGCGACGTCGCGCGACGGTCGATCGAGACCGGACACACCCGCCTGCCGCTCTGCGAGGGCGACGGGGGCCTCGACGCCTCGATCGGGGTGATTCACGCCAAGGACCTGCTGCCCGCGCTCGTCGCCCCCGGCGAGCCCGAGCTGCGCGGCCTGGCGCGCCCGCTGATCCGCGTCTCGGAGTCGATCCTGCTCGACGAGCTGCTGCGCGACCTGCGCCGCGAGCACTCGCACATCGCGCTGGTCGTCGACGAGCACGGCACGACGATCGGCCTGGTCACGCTCGAGGACATCATCGAGGAGATCGTCGGCGAGATCGAGGACGAGTTCGACGCCGACCACGCGGAGCTGATCGAGCAGCGCGACGGTCGCACCGTCGTCTCCGGGGCCGCGCCGGTCAGGCTCGTGGTCGAGCGGCTGGGAGTCGCGATCGAGGACCCGCACGAGGCGACGATCGGCGGCCACCTCGTCGAGCTGCTCGGTCGAGTGCCCGACGTCGGCGAGCTGGTCGAGGTCGACGGTCACACGATGGAGGTCACGGCCGTCGACGACACGCGCATCGAGGAGCTGGCGCTCGTCGGACCCTTGCGCGACGCCGCCGGCGACGGATCGCCCGGCAACGACGCCGACTGACCCCGGATACCCTCTGCGGATGGGCAAGCGCCGGCTTGACACCCTGCTGGCCGAGCGCGGGCTCTACGAATCGCGCACGCGCGCGGCCGCGGCCGTGATGGCGGGGGAGGTGGCGATCGGCAACGACGGGCGACGCGCCGAGAAGCCCGGCCAGATGGTCGCCGACGACGCGGAGCTGGTCGTCGCGGAGGGGCCGCGCTACGTCTCGCGCGGCGGCGTCAAGCTCGCCAACGCGCTCGAGGGCTTCGCGGTCGACCCGACCGGACGTCGCTGCATGGACGTCGGGGCGTCGACCGGCGGCTTCACCGACTGCCTGCTGCAGCACGGCGCGGCGGAGGTCGTGACGCTCGACGTGGCCTATGGCGAGCTGAGCTGGAAGCTGCGCGAGGATCCGCGCGTGACCGTCATGGAGCGTGTCAACGCCCGCTCGGTCGAGCGCGACCAGCTGCCCTTCCGGCCTGAGCTGATCGCGATCGACGTCTCGTTCATCTCGCTGCGCAAGGTGCTCCCCGCGGTGCTGGCGTGCGCGGCCGAGCGGTTCGACTGCCTGGCGATGGTCAAGCCGCAGTTCGAGGTCGGCCGCGGGCGTGTCGGCAGCGGGGGCGTCGTCCACGAGGCCGCGGATCGCCGCGCGGCGCTGGTGGCGGTTGGGGAGAGCGTGCGCGAAGAGATCGGCGCCACGGTGCTGGGCTACGCGTCCTCAGGCCTGCCAGGACCCGCGGGCAATCGCGAGACGTTCGTCCGGATCGCCGAGGCGGGCCGCGCCGGCGCCGTAGAGGACCTGGACGCGGCGGCGAGAACGGTGGAGCCGTGAGCGCGCCGAAGTCGATCACCGTCTTCACCCGCCACGCTCCGGGGGGAGAGCCCGGCCGTGGCCTGCGCCGCTTGGCCGAGCTCACTCACGAGGCCGGGATCGTGCTGCGCGTCCCGCCAGCCGAGGTCGAGAAGCACGGCCTCGAGTCGCTGCCCGGCGTCGAGCTGGGCGCCGACCCCGACGGGCCGACCGACCTTGCCATGGCGCTCGGGGGCGACGGCACGATCCTCGCGACCCTGCGCCGCTATGCGGGCCGCCAGGTGCCGGTCTTCGCGATCAACTTCGGCGAGATCGGCTTCCTGTCGACGGTCGAGCGCGACGGACTCGACAGCGCGATCGCGCCCGCGCTGCGCGGCGACTTCGAGGTGCTGCCGCTCCCCGCGCTCGAGGTCGGTACCGCGTCCGGCCCCTGGCTCGGCGTCAACGACATCTCCTTCCATCGGCGGCCAGACCTGCGCGTGGCCGAGCTGAGCTATGGCGTCGGGGACGAGCAGGTCGGCCGGGTCCGCTGCGACGGGCTCGTGATCGCCACCCCGGCCGGATCGACGGGCTACAACCTCGCCAACGGCGGGCCGGTGATGGCCTGGGGCGTCGAGGGCTACGTCGTGTCGTTCATCGCCCCGCACACTCTCTCGGCGCGCGCCCTGGTCGTTGCGCCCGACGACGTGCTGAAGGTGACCAACCGCTCGCCCGACGAGCCGGTCGACGTGACCACCGACGGCCGGACGATCTGCACGTTGGCGCCGAACGAGCAAGTCGAGGTGCGGTTCAAGCACGACATGGCGTTGTTGGCGCAGGTGGCGGGGGCGAGCTTCTACCACCGTCTGCGTGACAAGTTTGGTCGCCTGACCCGCTAGAGGGAACGCCTGTTCGTGTCGTCCGTCCGGCGGGGGCTGTAGACCAAGCGGCGTGTTGCTGGAGCTGAGGATCGAGAATCTGCTGCTGATCGAGCGGGCGGAGGTGCGGCCTGGCGAGAGGCTGAACGCGATCACGGGGGAGACGGGCGCTGGGAAGACGGTGTTGGCGCATGCGCTCGACCTGCTGCTCGGTGGCAAGCCGCGTTCGGGGATCGTGCGGCCGGGAGCGGGGGAGGCGTACGTCGAGGGCGTCTTCGAGTTGCCAGATGGGTTGCTGGACGGCGACGAGCTGGCGGACCTACGGGAGCGGGTTGGTGACGGGGACGGCGAGATCGTGCTCGCTCGCCGCGTCTCGGCCGAGGGGCGGACGCGGGCGTTCGTCCAGGGCCGCTCGGCGACGGCTGCGGACCTGCGTGAGCTGGGCGGACGGTTGGTGTCGTTCTTCGGGCAGCACGAGCACCGGAAGCTGACGGTGGCGTCGGCGCAGTTGGACCTGCTCGATCGGTTCTGCGGCGACGCGCACATGGCGCTGCGGGCGCAGGTGGCGGAGGCACATGGCCGGGTGCGCGGGCTGCGGGCCGAGCTCGAGGAGCTGCGCGACCGCGCGGGCTCGCGCGATCGCGACCTCGACCTGCTGCGCTTCGAGCTGGCGGAGATCGACGAAGTCGGTCCGACGGTGGAGGAGGAAGAGGCGCTGACGGCTGAGCGGGCGCGGTTGCGCGAGGTCGACGGGCTGCGTGCCGCTGCCGCGGGTGGCGCCGAGGCGCTGGCGCCGGCTGACGGAGACGGCGGCGCGGTGCAGACGATGGCGGCCGCCGAGCGCCTTGCCGATGCCGTCGACGGGGCCGATCCGGCGCTCGACGCGCTCGCCGGGCGGCTGCGCGGACTGCGCCTCGAGGCGGAGGACCTGGGCGGCGAGCTGCGCCGCTACCTGGAGGGGATCGACGCCGATCCGCAGCGGCTGGAGCAGGTCGAGGCGCGACTTTCCGAGTACGACCGGCTGACGCGCAAGCACGGCGGTACCGTCGAGTCGGTCCTGGCGCACGCGGACCGCTGCCGTGAGGAGCGCGACCGGCTGGAGAATGCCGAGGTGGCGGTCGAGCAGGCTGAAGCCGATCTTGGGGCGGCAGAGCAGGAGCGGGCGAAGCTGGCGTCCAAGCTGACGAAGGGGCGGCGGGAGGCCGCGCCGCGGCTGGCCGAGGGCGTCGTCGCGGAGCTGGCGGCGCTGGCGATGGACGGCGCGAAGTTCGAGGTCCTGCTCGAGCCCCGAGACGAGATCGCCGCCACCGGCGCCGAGCGGGTCGAGCTGATGCTGGCGCCGAATCCCGGCGTCCCGGCAGCTCCCGTCAGGGAGAGCGCATCGGGCGGGGAGCTGTCGCGGGTGATGCTGGCGCTGATGGCCGTAGCGGGCGCCGGCGGATCGCCGACGCTCGTCTTCGACGAGGTCGACTCGGGCGTCGGCGGGCAGACGGCGCGCGCGGTCGGCGAGCGGTTGCGAGCGCTCGGAGCCGGGCGCCAGGTGCTCTGCATCACGCACCTGCCCCAGATCGCGGCGCTGGCCGACCGCCACTTCCGGATCGAGAAGTCGCCGGGAGCGGAGGTGGCGCTGACACGGGTCGAACGGCTGGAGGACGGGGCCGTCGTCGAGGAGCTCTGCCGGATGCTCGGCGCCGATGCCTCGGACGCTGGAGCCAGGCGCCATGCGAGGGAGTTGCTGGCGGCGTGAGCAACGTCAGGCCGGCGCGCTAAGGTCGTCGCCGTGGCTGGTACTCGGTTCATCTTCGTGACAGGGGGCGTCGTCTCGTCGCTCGGAAAGGGCATCGCGGCCGCTTCGATCGGCCAGCTGCTCGTGGCCCGGGGCCTGTCGGTCTCGCTGCAGAAGTTCGATCCGTACATCAACGTCGACCCAGGCACGATGAGCCCGTTCCAGCACGGCGAGGTCTTCGTCACCGAGGACGGCGCCGAGACCGATCTCGACCTCGGCCACTACGAGCGCTTCACCGACGTCAACGCGTCGCGCAGCTCGAACGTGACCACCGGCGCGGTCTACGACTCCGTCATCCGCCGCGAGCGCCGCGGCGACTACCTCGGCGGCACCGTCCAGGTGATCCCGCACATCACCGACGAGATCAAGAACCGCATCAAGCGCGTCGCCGACATGGAGGACGTCGACATCGTGATCACCGAGATCGGTGGCACGGTCGGCGACATCGAGTCGCTGCCCTTCCTGGAGGCGCTGCGCCAGTTCCAGGTCGACGAGGGCCGCGAGCGCTGCATGTTCCTGCACCTGACGCTGGTCCCGTTCCTCGGCCACGCCGGCGAGCTGAAGACCAAGCCGACCCAGCACTCCGTCCAGGAGCTGCGCCGGATCGGCATCCAGCCCGACATGGTGATGTGCCGCAGCGAGGAACCGCTGTCGCGCGACATCCGCGAGAAGATCGCGCTGTTCGTCAACCTGCCGATCGACTCCGTCGTATCGGCGCGCGACGTCGACTCGATCTACAAGGTGCCGCTGTACTTCCGCGCCGAGGGCGTCGACGACCAGATCCTCGACCGCTTCGGGATCGAGACCGAGACGCCCGACCTGTCGGCCTGGGAGTCGATCGTCAAGCGCTACGAGGAGGCGACCGACGTCGTCAAGATCGGACTCGTCGGCAAGTACACCAAGCTCGAGGACGCCTACCTGTCGGTGATCGAGGCGCTCGGCCACGGCGGCGCCCACCACGGCGGCAAGGTCGAGGTCAGCTGGATCGACTCCGAGGGCCTGACCAGCGACGAGGAGCTCGCCCAGCTCGAGGAGTGCGACGGCATCCTGATCCCGGGCGGCTTCGGCGTGCGCGGCGTCGAGGGCAAGATCCTCGCCGCCCGCTGGGCGCGCGAGAACGGCGTCCCCTACCTCGGCATCTGCCTCGGCATGCAGATCGCGGTCGCCGACTTCGCCCGCCACGTGGTCGGCATGGACGGCGCCAACTCGACCGAGTTCGACCCCGAGACGCCGTTTCCCGTAGTCGACCTCCTGCCCGAGCAGAAGGAGGTCCGCGACATGGGCGGCACGATGCGCCTCGGCGCCGACCCCGTGAAGCTCCACGAGGGGACGCGGGCCCGCGAGATCTATGGCGAGGCCGTCATCTACGAGCGCCACCGCCACCGCTACGAGGTCAACAACCACCTCCGCCGCAGGCTCGAGGCCGAGGGCCTCGTCTGCTCCGGAACCTCGCCTGACAATCGGCTCGTCGAGATCGTCGAGCTGCCCGATCACCCGTTCTTCGTCGCCTCGCAATTCCACCCGGAGTTCAAGTCGCGCCCGCTGCGCCCGCAGCCGCTGTTCCGCGAGTTCGTCGGCGCGGCGCTCGAGCGTGTCCGCGCCCGGCCAGGCGACGCCGGCGACGTGGGGGAGGGCGAGATTCGCGCCTCCGCCGCCGAGCACGCGGACTCCGAGTCTCACGTCTAGCGACGTGGTCGAAGGGCCGCCGCAGGCTTCGGCGGCCGAGCGAGAGCGGCTCGCCGCGGACTTCGTCCGCCTCTGCGAGGTCGAGAGCCCATCGCGCAGGGAGCGGGCGGTTGCCGACCTCGTGGCCGCCGAGCTGCGTGCGGTAGGGCTCCAGGTCGACGAGGACGCCAGCGCCGCGCGGACCGGCTCCGACGCCGGCAACCTGCTCGCGCGCATCCCGGGCCCGCCCGGGACGCCGACCGTCCTGCTGTGCGCCCATCTCGACACCGTCCCGCTGACGGCGCCCGTCGAGGTCCTGCGCGACAACGGTCGCTTCACCAACCGCAACGAGGGCATCCTCGGCGCCGACAACAAGGCCGCCGTGGCCGTCCTGCTCGCCGTCGCCCGCCGCTTCGCGGCCTCCGGAGCGCCCGTCGGCATCGAGCTGCTGTTCACCACCTGCGAGGAGATCGCCCTGCTCGGCGCCAAGGAGCTGACCCACGAGCTCCAGGCCGACTTCGGCTTCGTCTTCGACCACGCTACGCCGCTCGGCGACCTGATCGTCGCCGCGCCGAGCTACTACCGCGTCGAGGCCCACGTCCATGGCGCCGCCGCGCATGCCGGCATCCGCCCCGAGGCCGGGCACAACGCGATCTCAGCGGCCGCCGAGGCGATCGCCTCGATGTCGCTCGGTCGCATCGACGACGAGACGACCGCGAACGTCGGCACGATCCGCGGCGGCACCGCCGCCAACGTGGTGGCGGAGCGCTGCATCGTCACGCTGGAGGCGCGCAGCCTCGACGACGCCAAGGCCGGCGACGCGGTCAGCGGCATCGTCGACGCCTTCACCGAGGCCGCCGCGGACATGGAGTGCGACGTCGAGACGATCGTCGAGCGACTCTTCCGCGCCTACCGGCTGCCCAGCGGCTCGCCGCCCGTCGTCGCCGCGTCGGCTGCGCTTACCGCGCTCGGCATCGAGCCGCGCCCGATCGCGACCGGCGGTGGCAGCGACGCCAACGTCTTCGTCGCGAAAGGCATCCCCGTAGTCAACGTCGCCGACGGCACGGTCGGCAACCACCAGCGGGACGAGTCGATCACCGTCGCGACGCTCGAGAGCGTGCTCGACCTCGCCCTCGGCATCCTCGGTGGGTCCGCGAACGCGGGCTAGGTACCCTTCGAGCGTGCCCTCCAAGCGCCAGATAGATGTCGGCGGGGTCAAGATCGGTGGCGGAGCCCCGGTCGCGATCCAGTCGATGACCAAGACGGAGACCGCCGACTACGACGCCACGATGCGTCAGATTCGCGCGATCGCCGATGCTGGCGGCGACATCGTCCGCTGTGCCGTCCCGCGCGAGAAGGACGTCGACGCGCTGCGCAAGATCGTCGTCGAGTCGCCGATTCCGGTGATCGCGGACATCCACTTCAACCACACGCTCGCGCTCAAGGCGATCGAGGCCGGCGCCCACTGCGTGCGGCTCAACCCGGGCAACATCGGCGGGCCGGACAAGGTCGCCGAGGTCGTCGCCAAGGCGACCGAGCACGGCACGCCGATGCGGATCGGCGTCAACTCCGGGTCGTTGCCCAAGCACCTGCACGCGCTCGAGCGCGAGAACTCGGTCGAGGCGCTCGTCCAGGCGGCGGTCGAGTTCGTGGACCTGATGGAGCGACTGGACTTCCAGAACTTCAAGGTCTCGATCAAGTCGACGAGCGTCCCCAACACGATCGCCTCGAACCGGCTGCTGTCGGAGAAGATCGACTATCCGCTGCACCTCGGAATCACCGAGGCCGGCACCAAGTGGTCCGGCTCGCTGAAGTCGGCCGTCGGCCTCGGGACGCTGCTCGCCGACGGGGTGGGGGACACCGTCCGAATCTCGTTGTCGACCTTCCATGCCGAGGAGGAGGTCAAGGTGGCCTGGGAGATCCTCAAGGCGCTCAAGCTGCGCGAGCGCGGCCCCGTGCTGATCGCCTGCCCGACCTGCGGCCGGCTGCAGTTCGACATGGACACCGTCGTCACCGACATCGAGCAGCGCCTGGAGAGCTACCTCGAGCCGATCGAGGTCGCCGTGCTCGGCTGCGCCGTCAACGGGCTCGGCGAGGCCGCCCACGCCGACTTCGGCATCACCGGCGCCAAGAACGAGGGCCTGATCTTCGCCCACGGCAAGCCGCTGCGGAAGGTGCCGCAGGAGCGCCTCGTCGACGAGCTGTTCGCCGAGATCGACCGCTCGCTCGCGGTCGGTCGCACGGTCTTCGACGACGACGAGGCCGCCGCCGGCGCGCAGTGGCTCGAGCGGATCGAGGAGGAGAACGCCGGCGAGCTGACCCCCGAGCGGCTCGCCGCGCTCGAGGCGAAGGCCGCCAGCGCCGAGGCGATGGCAAACGGCACCGAGCTGCCGATGGCTCCGGGCGCGTCCAAGGCCGACCGCAAGGTCATCGCGCTCGACGAGGACGCCAGCCCAACCGCCGGCCGCCGCTTCACCCGGGCCTGACGCCCGATAGGCGTCGCCTGGCGGCGTCATCGCGGCCTCGCGGGGCGGGCCCCGCCACGGCCGCTGCTTCCTTGCCAGGCTCGCCTCTCGAACGTCAGAGAGTCGTCAACGGCTCCGGGACGCGCTCGCCGAGCGCGGCGCTGAAGACCTGGACGACCTTGGGGTCGAACTGGGTGCCGGCATTTACGAACAGCTCCTCGACCGCCAGCTCCGGTGACAGGGCGGGGCGGTACGGCCGGTCGTTGACCATCGCCTCGTAGGCGTCGCAGACCGCGACGATCCGCGAGCCGAGCGGGATGTCGTCGCCGCTGAGACCGTCGGGATAGCCGCCGCCGTCCCAGCGCTCGTGGGTCGAGCGGACGAGCCGCGCCACCGGTCGCAGCGCCGGGGCGGCGCCGAGGATCCGCTCGCCGATCACGGTGTGGCGGCGGACGAACGCCCACTCGTCGGGATCGAGCGGCCCAGGCTTGTGGAGGATCTCCTCCGGGATCGCGATCTTGCCGATGTCGTGCAGCTCGGCGGCGCGCGCCAGCTCGTCCAGCTCCTCGCCGGACATCCCGAGCTCGCGGGCAACCGCCAGCGCCAACTCCGCCACGCCGACCAGGTGGGTGTGCATCGCCGGCTCCCGCTCGCGCAGGATGCGCAGCAGCACGGCGCGCGACTGGTGCCCGGCGGACGAGCTGCGCCGTCCCTTGTCGGCGTACATCCGCCGGTCCGCGACCTGCAGGACCTCGGACGGCGCCGTGGCGTCGGCTGGGATGGCGACCATGCCCGCGGAGCTGGTGACCGCGAACGCCTCGCCGGTCTCGGTGAGCGAGGCGCGGACCGCGTCGGCCAGCCGGCGGGCGCCAGCCGCGTCGCGCCGCGCCAGCACGCAGAACTCGTCACCGCCGAGCCGGTAGGCCTTGCCCTGCTCGCCGACGACGTCCTGGAGGCGCTGCCCGAGCCGGCTGAGCAGCTTGTCGCCGGCCGGGTGGCCGAATGCGTCGTTGTAGGCCTTGAAGCCGTCGAGGTCGAGCACGATGCAGACCCGCGGGTCCTCGACCGTCGCGCGGGCCACCGCACGCTCGAGATCCGCGAGCAGCGCGCGGCGGTTCGCAAGGCCGGTGAGGCCGTCGGTCAGCGCCTCACGGCGGTTCTCGTCCATCGCGTGCTGTCCCTCGACATAGGCGATCGCCATCCGGCCCGTGACGAGCAGGAGCGTCAGCAGTGCGGGCAACGCCGCCGCGTCGGGGACCACGTCGAACACCGCGAGCGTCACCAGCACCAGAGCGATCAGGCCGCAGACGAACGGCACCAGCACCAGGCGTCGATCGCTGTCGTGTGGGGCGGCTGGCGAGCCGACCGGCTGCCAGGCCGCGAGGGCGACCAGGAGCGCGGCGGCCGGCCAGCCGGCGTCGAGGATGCCGCCAGTCACATAGCTGCCGCGCGCGGTCTCGACGAGGTAGATTCCGTCGGAGATCGCCATGGCTGTCAGTCCGACGCCGATCAGCGTCCAGCGCCGCCCCGGACGCCAGCCTGAGAGTCCGAAGACGAGGATCACGAAGCCCAGCAGGACGGCGTCCAGCACCGGGTAGGCAAGTGTGATCGCCAGCTCCACGGTGTCGTTGGCGGAGACGTCGAAGGCCGGGAAGGCGATCACGAACGCCATCGCCGTCGCGCACGACGCTCCGATGATCCCGTCGACCCAGAGATCGCGCGAAGCGAGTCCGGCTTGGTTGCGGATCAGCAGCACCAGCGTCGCGTAGGCCAGGGGGTAGAAGCTGAGGTAGAGCGAGTCGGCGATCGACGGCGTCGCACCGCCCGCCAGCGTCGCCAGTTCAGTGCTCCAGTAGATGTCGCCAAGCGTCCAGGAGACGATCGCCGCGGTCATCAGCGACCAGGCGAGTCGCTCGGCGGGCACGAGGACAGCCCGGCACAGGCAGGCGCCCGCCGCGGCCGCCAGCAGGGTCACGTAGAGCCAGTCGTCGAAGAGCGAGTCCGCCCAGTTGCCGAAGATGCCGAGCGTGTGCAGGGCGAACAGGCTCCAGGCAAGGCCGAGGAGGCCAACGGTCGCCTTGCGCTTGTCGAGTCTGAGAGGTTTCGGCATCGTCGTCGGGACTTTGGGGTCAGGCCGTTTCCCTTTCAGGCCTATCGGCAGTACGTCGATCGCGGTTGAGCGATGGGCGCACTGGCCCATCGCCGCAACCGGCCCGCCCGCGCCCGACTAGACTCGCCGCCGATGACGCGCCAGAGCGGTTACCTGCTGCCCACGGAGAAGGAGGCGCCCGCAGACGCGGAGGCGACCTCGCACAAGCTGATGGTGCGGGCCGGCCTGGTCCGGCAGCTCGGCGCCGGCATGTGGACCTACCTGCCCGCGGGCTGGCGCGCCCACCGCCGCGTCGAGCAGATCATCCGCGAGGAGCAGGACGCGATCGGCGCGCAGGAGATGCTCATGCCGGTGATCCAGCCGGCCGACCTCTGGCGCAAGACCGGCCGCTACGACATCGACGAGCTGTTCAAGCTCCAGGACCGCAAGGGCGCCGACCTCGTCCTGGCGATGACCCACGAGGAGGCGCTGACCTTTCACGTCGCGCGCGAGGTCCGCTCCTATCGCGACCTGCCGCTGATGCTCTACCACTTCCAGGTCAAGGAGCGCGACGAGCCGCGGCCGCGCGCGGGGGTGCTGCGCACGCGCGAGTTCATCATGAAGGACGCCTACTCCTTCGACCGCGACGCCGAGGGGCTCGACCGCTCCTACGAGCGCCAGGTCGACGCCTACGACCGGATCTTCGAGCGCTCCGGGCTCGAGTGGTACCGCGTCGAGTCCGACGTCGGGATGATGGGCGGAGTCGGCGCGCACGAGTACATGGCGCCCTGCGCGGCAGGGGAGAACGAGGTCGCGCTGTCCGACGCCGGCTACGCCGCCAACGTCGAGATCGCGTCCGCCGAGGCCCAGGCCGTCGACGGGCTGCCCGAGCCGCTCAGCGCGCCCGAGCCGGTCGACACGCCCGGCGCCAGCACGATCGAGGCCGTCTCGAAGCTGCTCGGCGTGCCCCAGGGGGCGCTGATCAAGGCGATGCCGATGATCCGCGACGACGGGCGTCCCCTGCTCGTCCTGGTGCGCGGCGACCACCGCCTCAACGAGATCAAGCTGCAGAATCGTCTCGGCGCTCCCGCCCGACAGGCGTCCGAGGAGGAGATCCGGTCGGTGTTCGCGGCTCCGCCAGGCTTCGTCGGCCCGGTCGAGACGCGCGTCCCGGTGCTCGCGGACGAGGCGCTGCGCGGGCTGAGCGGGCTAGTGGCCGGCGCCAACGAGCCGGATCGCCACCTGCGCGGGGTAGAGCCAGGCCGCGACTTCGAGGTCAACTGGGGCGACGTGCGCGACGTCGTCGCCGGCGACCGCTGTCCGAACGGCGGCACGATCCGGATCGAGCCGGCGATCGAGGTCGGCAACATCTTCAAGCTCGGCACGCGCTACACGGAGCCGCTGGGCGCCCGCTTCCTCGACGAGAACGGCAAGGAGCACGACATCTGGATGGGCTCCTACGGCATCGGTCCGGCGCGGATCGTCGCGGCCGCCGTCGAGCAGTACGCCGACGACCGGGGCATCGCCTGGCCGCGCGCGCTGGCGCCGTTCGACATCCACCTGGTCACGCTCGGCAAGGAGGGCGAGGAGGCGCGCGCCGTCGCCGACCGGCTGTACGAGGAGCTGCGCGCGACCGGCCTCGAGGTGCTCTACGACGACCGCGACGAGGGCCCCGGCTCCAAGTTCGCCGACGCCGAGCTGCTGGGCGCGCCGCTGCGCCTGACGGTCGGTCGCAAGGGGATCGAGGCCCGCGAGATAGAGGCCCAGGTGCGGCGCGGTCAGGAGAAGCGGACACTGCCGCTCGATGGCGCCGTCGACGCGGCCGCGGAGCTGTGGCGCGCGCTCCCCTGAAGTGCCTCTCCGGCATCGACCGCTCCGGCGGTCCGCCGCCCGAGACGCAGAAGGGCCAGCCGCTGCGGCCCTGGACGATCCCCAACGCGATCTCCTACGCGCGGATCGCGCTGCTGCCGGTCTTCCTCGTCGTGGCGCTCGATTCCGGCGACGGCCGCGGCTTCGCCGTCGCCGGCCTCTTCTGGCTGATCGCCTGGGGCGACCAGCTCGACGGCCTCGCGGCGCGGCTGACCGGCCAGTACAGCCGCCTCGGAGCCCTGCTGGACCCGCTGACCGACCGCGCGCTGGTGATCTCCGGCGTGGTCGTCTGCTGGCACTTCGAGCTGCTGCCGCGCTGGGCGCTGGCGGTGCTCATCGCGCGCGAGCTCGCGATGCTCGTGCTGGCCCAGGTCGGCCTGCGTGTCGGGATGGACCTCCAGATCAACATGGTCGGCCGCTGGGCGGTCTGGCCGGTGATGTTCGCGATCTTCCTGACACTGCTCGTCGACACCTGGGTCGCGACCGCCTCGCTCTACATCGGCCTGGCGCTGACGCTGTGGGCCACGGCGATCTACTTCGCCGACGGCTACCGCTTTCTGCAAGCGCGCGACCGACCCTCAAGCTCGACTTGATGGTGGGTCTATACTCGTCTGTCCTGGCCACGAAAGGAATGGGCGAGTAGATGGACGACACCACCTTCCCTGATCTCGGCGCGCTGTCCGATCAGGAGCTCAAGGAGCTGATCGACGGTCTGACCGTGGAGGAGCAGGAGGTCTCGTACCGCCGCCGCATCCTGCACGGCAAGATCGACATCCTGCGTGCCGAGCTCGTCAACCGGCTGCGCAAGAAGCACGAGGCAGGCGAGTCCGCGATCAGCGGCGCCGACGTGCAGCAGCTGACCGACATCCTGTCGGGCAAGGCGATCCCCAACAGCGACGTCTAGGCCGGAGGCCGCTATGCACTGCCCGGAGTGCGGCTTCGTCAACGTCGAGGGCGCCAACTACTGCCAGAAGTGCGGCGCTTTCCTGCCTGAGGTCGAGGAGGAGGGCGGCAGCACGACGGCGGCCTACCAGCTGGACGAGTCCGGCGATCTGCGCCCGGTCGACATCGACGAGGTAGCGGCCGAAGGCGCGACGTTGGCTATCCGCTCCGGTGGTGGCCGTGCCGGAGAAGTCTTCGAGGTCAAGGACGAACGCACCCAGATCGGTCGCAGCCCCGACGCCGAGGTCTTCCTCGACGACGTCACGGTGTCGCGCAACCACGCGCTGCTCGTCCGGCGACGGGACGGCCTCTACGTCGATGACCTCGGCTCGCTCAACGGGACCTACGTGAACCGGCGGCGAATCGAGTCGCACAAGCTTGCCAACGGCGACGAGCTGCAGGTCGGCAAGTACAAGCTCACCTACCTGGAGCGCTGACATGGCGCAAGCCGAGATCGACACCACCGACATTCCTCCGATTCAGGGCAAGTCCCTGACGATTGGGGCCGTCTGCAAGCAGCTCGAGCGCGAGTTCCCAGACATCTCGATCTCGAAGATCCGCTATCTCGAGGACCAGAAACTGCTCACCCCGCGGCGTACCGCCGGCGGCTACCGGCTCTTCACGCCGGGGGACGTGATGCGACTGCGGACGATCCTGCGGCTGCAGCGCGACGAGTTCCTGCCGCTGCGGGTGATCCGCCAGGAGCTGGCCTCCGGACGTGCCGACAGCGGCGACGACGTCGCCAAGCCGGCCGGCCCCGACCCGAAGTCGCTGCGCCGTGCGACCGTCGCCGGCGCCGCCGAGTCGCTCTACCGGATCGACGAGGTGCTCGACGAGACCGGAGCCGAGGCCAGCCTGGTCAAGGAGCTCGAGGAGTACGGCGTGATCCGCGGCGAGCGGCGCGACGGCGAGATGCTCTACGACGAGACCGACCGCGAGATCGTCCGCGCCGTCACCGAGCTGAAGCGCTATGGCGTCGGCGGCCGCAACCTGCGCGTCTTCCGCACCTCGGCGGACCGCGAGGCGGCGTTGCTCGAGCAGATCCTCGCCCCGGCGTTGCGCTCGCGCAATCCGGAGCGCCGCAAGGAGGCCGTCGAGACGCTCGAGAACCTCGCCGCGATCGCTTCCCACCTCAAGCACCTGCTGCTGATCCGCGATCTGCGCAAGATCGCAAAATGATGCAGACCAGGGGCTCACGCCCCCGGACCCCCGCGTTTCCGTGGCCGGCTCTAGGCTGACGCCGTGCCGACGGTGAGCCGCAGTCGCGTCGTCGCGGCAATCCCCGAGCACGTCTGGGACGTCGTCGCGAATCCGGAGCGGCTGACCGAATGGTGGCCGAACGTCCAACGCGTCGAGGAGTCCGACGGCAAGGCCTGGACGACTGTGCTCGCCTCGCCGAAGGGAGGGAAGCTGCTGCGCGCCGACTTCAGCCTCGTCGCCTCCGAGCACCCGCGCCGCCGCAGCTGGCGTCACGAGGTCGCGGCGTCGCCGTTCGAGCACGTGCTGACCAACTCGGTCACGGATATCCGGCTGGAGCCGGCCGCAGGGGGGAGGACCGAGGTGCGGATCAGCGAGCAGATGGGCCTGCGCGGGTTCTCGCGGCTCGGCGGGGGGCAGGTCAAGCGGGCGGCGCGGCGCAAGCTGGACCGCGCGCTCGACGGGCTGGAAAGCTTGTTCGCATGATGCGCTGGTGGGGGTGGGGGCGCGACGAGGACGCGATCGAGCTGCCGGTGGCGGCGGCTGAGCTGCTGCGCGGCGAGCTGGGCCTGAGCGGCGACGAGCGCGGTGAGCGTGTCGAGCTGGGCGCGGTGACCGTTCCGCCGGCGCGCCTGAACGCCGCCGCCCGGCAGGCGCTGAGCGCCGTGGTGGGAGCGGAGGCCGTCGCCGACGGCCATGAGGCCCGCGTGGCCCACGCCGCCGGTCGCAGCTACCCAGATCTCGTCCGTTTGCGCGGCGGCGACGCGTCGGGAGCGCCCGACGCCGTCGTCTACCCGTCCGAGTCCGGTCAGCTCGCGCCGCTGCTAGCCGTCTGCGCTCAGCAGGGCGTGGCCGTGATCCCCTTCGGGGGCGGAACCAGCGTGGTCGGCGGCGTCGAGGCGCTGCCGGGCAGCCACCACGCGGCGATCACGCTCGACCTGTCGCGGCTGAATGCCCTCATCGCCGTTGACGCGACGTCGTTGACGGCGACCGTCGAGCCGGGCATCTTCGGTCCCGAGCTCGAGCGCCAGCTCGGCCACGCCGGCCTGACGCTCGGCCACTTCCCCCAGTCGTTCGAGTACTCGACCGTCGGCGGCTGGGTCGCGACCCGCTCCGCCGGCCAGGCGTCGACCGGCTACGGACGAATCGACGAGCTCGTCGAGTCCGTCAGCTGTGTTACGCCAGCTGGAGAGCTGGCGACGCTCGACTCACCGGCGACCGCCGCCGGCCCTTCGCTGCGAGAGCTGGTCGTGGGGTCCGAGGGTGTGCTTGGCGTGATCTCCTGCGCGACCATGCGCGTCCGGCCCGTACCGGCCGAGCAGCGGTACGAGGCCTGGTCGTTCTCCTCGTTCGAGGCCGGCGCCGAGGCCTTCCGCGCGATCGAGCAGGCCGGCGCCTCGCCGGACGTCGCCCGACTCTCCGACGAGGAGGAGACACGGCTCACGATGGCGCTCGGCTCCAGCGGCGGCCTCTCGGAGAAGGTCGGCAAGCTCTACCTGCGCGCTCGCGGCCAGGAGGGCGGCTGCATCGCCTTCACCGGCTTCGACGGCACCCCTGACGACATCGCCCGCCGCCGCGGCCGCACCGCCGAGATCCTGCGCGCCCACGGCGCCGTCGGCCTTGGAACCAAGCCCGGCAGTTCCTGGCTGCGCGGCCGCTTCGCCGCGCCCTACCTGCGCGATGAGCTGCTCGACCGCGGGGTGATGGTCGAGACACTCGAGACCGCCACCACCTGGACGAACCTGGCGAACCTCTACAAGACCGTCGGCGACGCCCTGCGCACCACGCTTACGGAGCGCGGGACCCCACCCGCCGTCATGTGCCACATCTCTCACCTCTACCCGTCAGGCGCCTCGCTCTACTTCACCTTCATCGTCCGCCAGCAGCAGGGCCAAGAGTTGGAGCAGTGGCGTGCCGCCAAGACCGCCGCCTGCGACGCCATCGTCACCGCCGGCGGCACTCTCACTCACCACCACGCCATCGGAACCGACCACCGCGCTTGGATGCCCCAGGAGATCGGCCCCCTGGGCATCGACATTCTCCGCACCGTCAAGGACCGCGTAGACCCTGCCGGCATCATGAACCCCGGCAAGTTGCTGCCGGACGGCTAGGGCGAGCGGCGACTAGGGAGTCGTGGAGGTTCCGCCTTGGCCCGAGCCGGCGGTGTTCTGCTGGGGCGGGCGGATGGCGGCGGTGCGGGCTCGGAGGACCGAGGTGCCCGAGTGGGCGGCGTTGCGGTCGACGGTCTCGCGGGAGATGTCGAGGAAGCGGTAGCTCTTGTAGTTCGCGGGCAGGTTGGCGCGGCCGGCGAAGTTGCCCTGGGCGTCGGTGACCTGGGCGCCGAGCGACTTGGCGTCGTCGGCGGAGTTGTAGAGCCAGACCTCGTAGGCCTGGTTCTGCGCGGTCGGCTCGACCTTCGCCTGGAGGCTGAGCTGGAACTTGCCGTTGCGGCGGGTGACGACCCCGACACCGGCGTCGTCGCGGCCGCTCGCTGTCGGGCGCAGGACGACCTGGCCGACGATCTCGGTGCGAGCGCTGGCTTGGTCGCCGCTGCCGTCGGAGTCGTCGCCGCCGGTCAGCAGGCCGACGGGCCAGACCAACAGGATGAAGAGCAGCGCGACGGCTCCCGCGGCGATCCCAGCGATGCGACGGCGCTTGACGATCGCGGCGGCCTCCGGGGTCAGCGGGGCGCGCGGGGTGGAGGGCTTGCGCTCGCGCGGGGCCTTGGGGGGCTTCTCTGCCTTCGGCTTCGGCTCCGGCGCGCTGTCGCCCGACGGAATCGTCGGCAGCTCGCCCTTCGGGTACAGGTGCTCGAGCGAGTCCAGCACCGAGCCGGACCAGGCGCGCGCAGCCTCAGAGCGGCGCAGATGGCCTCGCGTGGACGCAGCCTCGGGCGCGGCCTGCTGGCCGAGCAGGTAGTCGGCGATCTGGGCGCGCCAGCCGTCGTCGACGGCGGCGGCGCTGACGGGCGCCAGGCTCGTGAGCGCGTCGCGGGCAAGCTCACGGACGCGGTTCTCGGGCATGCCGAGCGTGTCGGCGAGCTGGTCGTAGCTCTGACCACGCTTCAGGATCAGGTCGACGATCGCCCGCTGCTGCGCCGACAGCTGGTCGTAGGAGGCCATGCGGGCGGGAACGATAGCCTGCCACCGTGACCGAAGACGCACCAGCGGCGAACGCGGCCGTCAAGCAGTCGCTCAACGACGTGCTCGGCTTCAATGTCGGCGAGTTCGACGACGAGCGAATTACCGGCAGCTTCGAGGTCGAGGATCGCGTCAGGCAGCCGTTCGGGATCGTCCACGGCGGTGCCTACGCCGCCCTGGCCGAGACGCTCGCGTCGGTGGGCACCTACTTCGCCGTCGAGGCCAACGGCGAGATAGCCGTCGGCCAGAACAACGACACCAGCTTCATCCGCCCCGTCGCATCAGGAACGGTCCACGCGAACGGCACCCGCCGTCACCGTGGTCGTACGACTTGGATCTGGGACGTCGAGTTCACCGACGACCAGGGCCGCGTCTGCGCGATCTCGCGCATCACGATCGCGGTTCGCCCAGCGCCGACGAACTAGTCGCGCGCGTCGCGCGCCCGTATTTATTGGTGATCGGCAGGCGCCGGTCGCGGCCGAAGGCGCGTGTCGAGAGTCGCACACCGGGCGGCGCCTGACGGCGCTTGTGCTCCGCGGCGTCGACCAGGGCGATCACACGCACGACCTCGTCGGCCGGGAAGCCGCGGGCGGCCAGGCCGGCGGCGTCGAGATCCTGCTCGACGTAGCCCTCGAGGATCCCGTCGAGCAGGTCGTAGGGGGGGAGCGAGTCGTCGTCGCGCTGGTCGGCGCGCAGCTCGGCCGACGGCGGGCGCTCGATCACGCTGGCGGGGATCAGCTCCGTGCCGGCCTGCTCGTTGCGCCAGCGGACGAGCCTGTAGACCCAGCCCTTGAAGACGTCCTTGAGCACCGCGAAGCCGCCAGCCATGTCGCCGTAGAGCGTCGAGTAGCCGACCGAAAGCTCCGACTTGTTGCCGGTCGTCAGCACCAGCCAGCCGAACTTGTTTGACAGCGCCATCAGCAGGTTGCCGCGGATCCGCGCCTGCAGGTTCTCCTCGGTGAGGTCCGCGTCGCGGCCGGCGAAGGCGTCTGACAGCAGCTCCTCGTAGACATCCATCGCGGCGCCGATCGGCAGCTCGTAGATCTCTGTGCCGAGGTTCGCGGCGATCGTGCGAGCATCGGCCTGGGTCGCGTCGGAGGAGTGGGGGGAGGGCATGACGACCGTGTGGACGCGCTCCGGTCCGAGCGCGTCGACGGCGACCAGGACCGCCAGCGCCGAGTCGATGCCGCCCGACAGGCCGAGCAGGACACCGCCGAAGCCGTTCTTCTCCACGTAGTCGCGCACGCCCGTGACGAGCGCGGTGTAGACCTCGTCCTCCGGCTCGAGCAGCGCGGCGCAGAAGGCGGGCAGCTTGTCGGAGCCGGGGATCGTGGCGCGGCTGGAGGCGCGCAGCGTGCCGAGCCGCTCGACGGTCAGGCCGTCGCCCGAGCGGGCGCGACGCGCCGCCTCGCGGTGGCGTGGATCGCGCAGCCGGCCGCCGGCGATCGCGCCGAGGTCGAGCGTGCAGACGGTGATCGACTCCTCGAACTGCGGCGCGCGGGCGACGATCTCGCCGGTGTGGTCGATCGCGACGCTGTGCCCGTCGAAGACCAGCTCGTCCTGGCCGCCGACGGCGTTGCAGAACAGCACCGAGACGAGGCTGTCGCGGGCCCGCTGGGCGAGCATCCGCTCGCGCTGCAGGCCCTTGCCGTGGTGGTAGGGCGACGCCGAGAGGTTGACGACGACCTGGGCGCCGGCGAGCGCCTCCGCCGTAGCGGGCGGGCCCGGCTCCCAGATGTCCTCGCAGACGGTGATTCCGACCGTCGCGCCGTTGATCTCGACCGTCATCGGCGCGGAGCCGGCCTGGAAGTAGCGCTGCTCGTCGAAGACGCCGTAGTTCGGCAGGCGCAGCTTGCGGTAGATCCCGGCGACGCGGCCGTCGGCGAGCACCGCCGCCGCGTTGTAGACGTCGTCCGCGTGCTCCGGGAACCCGACGACGGCGACCACGTCGACCGCCTGGGCCGCCAGCTGCTCGAGCGTCGCGGCCGCCTCGTCGAGGAAGTGCGGCTTCAGCAGCAGGTCCTCGGGCGGATAGCCGGTCAGCGCCAGCTCGGGAAAGACGACCAGCGCGGCGCCGCGCTCGCGCGCCTGGACGGTCGCGGCGGCGATCCGGTCGGCGTTGCCGGTGATGTCACCGACCGTCGAGTTGATCTGCGCAAGCGCGCAGCGCAGCGGCTCGGGACGCTCGGACATGGCTGGAGTATCGCTCAGCTAAGCGGTTACGGCGGTGACTGCCGCGACTGTTGCAGCGGTGCAGCTGGCGAGCCGCCGGGGCTCGATCTCGACGAGCGTGGAGCCGTCGCCACCGGCGGCCCAGACCGTCGAGTGGGTCAGGAGCACTTCGTCGACGACGACTGGGAGGCCGTGGCCGAAGGGCGGAACGCCCGAGATCGCGAAGCCCGTGGCGGCGCGGGTCTCGCCGCTGCTCGCCAGCCGGACCTCGGCCACGTCGAGCGCGTCGGCGAGCAGATCGGCGTCGACGGGGCAGCCGGCCGAGGCGACGCAGACGATCGGGTCGCCGTCGGCTACATAGACGGTGCAGCTCGCGATCCGCGCGGCGCCGCAGCCGACGGCCGCGGCCGTGTCGGCTACCGAGGCGCGGGTGTCGGGCAGGCGCTGGACGTTGACGTCCAGGCCGAGGTCCCGCGCGCTGTCTATGACTTTGGATCGCATGATCGACGTCTCCCGCGACGTCTTCCTTCAGTTGATACCAGTGCTGGAGGCAGATCGCCATTGGTCGGTCTGACCAAAGTGCGGACCGCCGTTATACCGATTGGCAGGGTGGCCGGTGGCGAGCGGTCAGGTCGAGCGCGCGACGACGTCCGAGGCGTGCAGGTCCTCGGCGGGCGCGTCCGGCGGCGCCGACGTCAACTTGCGGCCCGCGGCCTCGGCCAGCTCGGCGAGCGAGTCGTACAGGTCGCCGGCGAGATCGTCGAGGTCGTACATCACGTCGTAGTCGCCGACGAGGCCGAAGTCCATTCGGCCGTCGTAGCTCATGATCGCGATGCCGACGCCCTGGTTCTTCGCCAGCGGGACGAGCGGGAAGGGGTCGATCGCCCGGCGGCCCAGCAGGTAGAGCGGGATCTGCGGTCCCGGCACGTTGGTGATGACGAGGTTGAAGATCCGCTGCCTGCTCATCAGACGCGCGGCCTGTCCCATGACCGTCGGGGGAGCGAAGCCGCTCATCTCCGTCAGCGCCTGAGCGCCGACCGCCTGGCCGCCCTCCTTGAGGTGGACCATCGACTCGCGCACGAGCTGCTGACGGGCGACCGGGTCCTGGCACCAAACCGGCAGCGGCGCCATCATCGCGGCGATCTGGTTGCCGAGATCGCCGGTCTGCTCCGCGGAGCGGACGCTGACCGGGACCATCGCCTTCAGCTCGAGCCCGTCCGTCGCGACGCCGCGGCGGCGCAGGTGGCGCCCGAGCGCTCCCGCCACGGCCGTCAGCACGACGTCGTTGACGGTTCCGCCGAGCTCGTTCTTGATCGCCTTGACGTCGACGAGGTTCGCGCGTACCCAGGTGAAGCGGCGGTGCGGGCCGATCTGGCGGTTGTAGGGGCTGCTGGGAGCGGCGTTCAGGCCCGCCCAGGCCATCGCGCCGAGGCCGGTCGCGGTGGTGACGGCCTCGCGGGCGATCCGGCGCGGAGCGCGGAACACGGCGCGGACCGAGCGGGCCGCCTCGGCGGGGATCGTCGCGCGCTCGACGAGCGCCTCGCCGAGCAGCTGCGCCTGGGTCGGCAGCGGACGGGGGAGCCACTGGGTGCCTGGGTCGGCTGGCGCCACCGGGTTGGGCTGGGTGTCGAACAGCACCGTCACGATGTCGACGCCGGAGATGCCGTCGACGAGCGCGTGGTGGGTCTTCGACAGCAGCGCGAAGCGATCGCCCTCGAGCCCGTCGACCAGCGAGATCTCCCACAGCGGCTTGTCGCGGTCGAGCGGCTGGGCGAACACCCGGCCGGCGAGCGCGCGCAGCTGCTCCTCGGTGCCGGGCGCCGGCAGGCCGCTGTGGCGCAGGTGGTAGCGCAGGTTGAGATGGGGGTCGTCGACCCAGCGCGGCCGTCCCTGGCCGAACGGCACGAAGGCGAGCCGCTGGCGGAAGCGCGGCACCAGGTGCAGCCGGCGGTCGATGTGCTCGAGCAGCTCTACGTAGTCCGGCGCCTTGCCCTCGAAGACGATCACCGACGCGACGTGCATGTGCGCGGAGTCGTCCTCCAGGTGGAGGAACGACGCGTCCAGTCCGCTGAGGCGGTCTCCCTGCATCGGCGACACTCTAGAGCGAAAGCGCGAGCTGTCCCGGGGGCGGGGCGGCTGCGTGCGACTCGCGCCGCTCCTCCATGCCCGCGACGCGCACCCCCAGCAGCCGGACCGGTCGCTCGGGGTCCAGCTGGCGGAGCAGGTCGAGCGCGATCCCGTGAACGGTGGCGTAGTCGTTGCACGGGCCGTCGACGGTCCGCGCGCGCGTCAGCGTCGTCCAGTCGTCGAGGCGCAGCTTGATCCCGATCGTGCGCCCACTGCGGCCGTGCTGGACGAGCTCGTCGCAGAGCTGGCGCGCCAGCCGCTCGAGTGCCGGCTCCAGCTCGCCGAGGCCGTTGAGGTCGACGTCGAAGGTCGTCTCGCGCGACTCCGACTTGCGCACGCGCTCGGTCTCCAGCGGCCGGTCGTCCTCGAAGCGCGCGAGCCGCGCCAGCTGCGGGCCGAGCCGGCCGCCGAACCACTCCGCGAGCTGGCTGTCGGGGGTCGCGGCGAGCTTGTCGAGCCGGTCGATTCCCTGCTTGGCCAGCCGGTCCACGGTCTTCGGACCGATGCCGGGGATCAGGGCGGGGGAGGCCGCCGCAAAGCGCGCGCGGGCCTCGGCGAGCGTCAGCGCGAGGAAGCCGTTCGGCTTGTCGGCGTCGGAGGCGACCTTCGCGACCAGCTTGCTCGGTCCGATCCCGATCGAGCAGGCGAGGCCGGTCTGCTCTGTGACAGCGCCCTTGAGCCGCCGCGCGGCCGCGCGCCAGCGCTCGAGTCCCGTGAGGTCGAGGTACGCCTCGTCGAGGCCCATCTGCTCGACGCGGTCGACGTGATCGCGCAGCACCTCCATCACGACGCGCGAGCGGGCGCGGTAGTACTCGAACTCCGGCGGCACGAAGATCGCCTCCGGACACAGGCGTCGTGCCCGCGCCGCCGGTGTCGCCGAGAAGATGCCGAACTTGCGCGCCTCGTAGCTGGCGGTGGTGACGACGGCGCGTGGACCGCTGCCGGCGATCACGACCGGCTTGCCGGCCAGCTCCGGCCGCCGCTGCAGCTCGCACGCGTAGTAGAACGCGTCCATATCGAGCAATGCGTACACATAGGGCCAGTCGCCAGGCACAGAGCGAGCCTAGCCGGCCGTTCGGAGGCCGTCGATGAGCCTGACCGTCACCGATCTCTTCTGTGGTGCTGGCGGCTCGTCGATCGGCGCGACCGTGGCCGGGACGACGCTTCGGCTGGGGCTGAACCACTGGGACCGAGCCGTCGAGACGCACAACACGAACTTCCCCGACGCGGACCACGACTGCGCGAACGTCTCGGACACCAACCCGCGCCGCTACCGCTCGACGGACATCCTGCTTGCGTCGCCCGAGTGTACGAACCACTCGCTCGCGAAGGGCGCTCGTCGCCGTAAGCCGCAGGCAGGCTCGCTGTTCGACGACGGGCCGTCGAGCGACGCGGAGCAGGAGCGCTCCCGCGCGACGATGTGGGACGTCATTCGGTTCGCCGAGGCGCACGAGTACAAGGCGATCGTCGTCGAGAACGTCGTAGACGCTTTCAAGTGGGGCCCGAACGACGACGGCTCGCTGTTCGACGCCTGGCTGATGGCGATGCGGGCGCTCGGCTACGAGCACGAGATCGTCTTCTTCAACTCGATGTTCGCACCGCCGGTCCCGCAGTCGCGCGATCGGATGTACGTCGTCTTCTGGCGCAAGGGGATCCGCCGGCCGAACCTGCGCTTCGAGCCGGTGTCCTGGTGCCCGAGCTGCGAGAAGCTGGTCGACGGCCGGCAGACTTGGAAGCGGCCCGATCGCCGCCCGTGGGGCCGCTACGGGCCGCAGTACCTCTACTCGTGCCCGGAGTGCTTCGGGACCGTGCTGCCTGGTGCGATGCCGGCGTCGACCGCGATCGACTGGACGCTGCCCGCCGAGCTGATCGGCGATCGCAAGCGCCCGTTGGCGGACGCGACCCGCGAGCGCATCCGCCGCGGCCTCGAGCGGCTGATGCGCGAACCGTTCGAGATCGGCTTCGAGCGCGGACACCCGAAGCCGCTTACGCTGCCGCTCGTCGATCTCGCCGAGTTGCCGGAGGCAGCGATGGTCTTCCCCGTCGCTGGCAACACCTTCGAGCGCACGCCCGGTAACCGCGCACGCGACGCTTCGACGCACCCGGCGGACACCGTTCACGCGACGCTCGACCGGGCGATGGTCGTCCCGCCGATGGGCAAGGTCGACCCCCGCGACGCTTACCGGGCGCCCACGCCTACGCAGACGACCACCACGCGCGGCGCGCTGGTCATGGCGAACACCGAGAACCACGTCCCGAAGCCGGCGGGTGAGACGCCGTCACCGACGCTGCGCACCGAGGGCGGCCTTGCCGTCGTGCTGTCGAACATGGCGAACAACGTCCCGAAGATCGCGGACGAGGAGCCGGCCGCGACCGTCACGAGCGGCGGCAAGCTCGGCGTCGTCGAGCTCCAGGCCAACGGCGGCGTCCGGTCGCCCGACGCGCCCGTTCACACCGTGCGCGCTGGCGGCCAGCACCACGGCGTCATCATGCGCAACAACAGCGGCGGTGCCGAGATGTGTACCCCGGCCCACGAGCCGATCCGCACGCTCACGACTGGCTGCCACCAGTCGCTGGTGATTCCCTACACGCGGACGGGCACCGCCGACATCGCCGAGCGCGACCCGTCAGCGACGCTGTCGACACGCGACCGCCTGGCGCTCGTCGTGCCCGCGGGCGGGAACTGGCGCGATGACTCGACCCCCGCGCTCGAGCAGCCCGGCCCGACGCAGACGAGCCGGGAGTCCTTCGCGCTGGCGTGGGGCGACGAGGAGATCGACGCCTGCCGCTTTCGCATGTTCGCGCTCCACGAGATCGCAAACACCATGCAGATGGCTAACCACCCGGACGGCTCCGAGTACATCGTCCTCGGCAACAAGCGCGAGCAGATGGCCCAGTACGGCAACGGCGTCACCCCGCCCGTCATGGCGCTGATCGTCGCCCGGATCAGGGAAGCGCTCGACGCATGAGCGACGTCGAGCTGACGATGATCGAGACGGCCAGCGGCCGGTACGTCGATCTCACCGACCCGCGCCCCGAGGCGATCGACCTGGCCGACATCGCGCACGGGCTGGCGCACATCTGCCGGTACGGCGGCCACGCCCGCCGCTTCTACTCCGTCGCTGAGCACGCCGTTCTCGTTGCCCGCCGTCTCGCCGATCTCGGCTTCCCGGCTGCGGTGCAGCTCGCCGGCCTTCACCACGACGACGCCGAGGCGTACATCGGCGACGTGCCGCGGCCGTTGAAGATGCTGCTGCCCGACTTCCGCGAGATCGAGAGGCGCGTGACCGTGGCGATCGACGAGCGGCTGCGCTTGCCCGGTCTCGACGCTGACGAGACGTGCGCGGTCAAGGAGGCCGACGACTGGGCGCTGTTTGTCGAGGCGCGCGTCCTGATGCCGAGCCGTGGTGAGGGCTGGACGAACGCGCCCGCCCACGTTGACCAGCCGCCGTGGCGGCTCGGCCTGGCGGCGGGCTTCGCCCGTGCCGCCTGGGTGCGCCGCCACCTCCAGCTAGTCGAGGCCCACGACGACGACCACAGGAAGGCGACCAGTGTCTGACGCCTCGAGCAGCGTTCACGCCAAGCTGGCCGCTGTCCGCCGGTCGAAGATCGAGGTGACGAAGGTCCGCGAGCCGGACAGCGCGTTCGCGTGGGCTGAGGCCGACGCGGTCTTCGGCAAGGTGCAGACCAAGCTCGATCACCACAAGCTCGTGGTGAAGTCGGGGGTGCTGGGCGAGCCGAAGTTCGTCATGGGCAAGGAGAAGGTGCTCGCCTGCGTCCTGCTCCAGGTCACGCTGACCGATGTCGCGGCGCCGCTCGACGGAGACCGCGAGATCGTGGGCGAGTGGGCGGGCGAGACGTGGCTTGACCCAGACACGGGCGAGCGCGGGATCGCGGCGGCGATCACGAGCGCCCTGAAGGGCTGGTACGTCCACACCTTCGCCGTGAAGCTGCTGCCGGCACCGCTGGCGAGCGGCACCGTCTACACCGTCGCAGGCGCGCAGAAGGTCTCCACGGCGCAAATCGAGAAGTTCATCGGCCAGGCCCAGAAAGAGGCCGGCCTGACGGGCGCCCAGGTGATCGCGCTCGCGAACGACCTCTGCGACCAGCCGATATCCGGCCTCGCCGAGCTGCCACGCGCCGCGGCAGACGACCTCGTCGACCTCATCAAGTCGGTCGGCGCGCGCGAGCGAGCGAGAGAGCGCGACGCGGCAGCAGCAGGGAACCCATCGTGAGCAGGCCGACGAGCGAGGACTTGGAGCCGGCGATGCTGGCGGCGCGCGCCGCGCTCGAGGCGGCTGGGTTCGATGCCGTCTCGGTGGTCGTGACGGCGGTGCTGCCGAACGGCGAGAGGTCGTGGGTCGTGTCGAGCGACCCGGCACGCGATCCCGGCGACTGGACCCCGACGCTCGTAGCGACCTCCTTGGAAGGTGTTGCGAATGGGATCAGGGCGCGAGAGACGCCCGTAGGCCGTCACGGTGACGGTAGGACGGCCGCTAGGTCGGATCGTGCCGATTCGACGGGAGCGGGCGCGTGAGCGTAGAGGCGTCGAGCTGGGCCTTTGCGCAGGGCGGACTGCCCACCGGGGCGAAGTTCCTGCTGGTCGCGATCGGCAATCGCGCCGACAAGGCAGGCATCGCCTTTCCGGGCCGCGAATCGCTCGCGGAGGACTGCTGCTGTCGGCCTGAGACGGTGACGGAAAACTTGAAGCGGTTGGAGGCTGACCGCCTGATCGTCCGGTTCCCTCGCCGTCGTCGGAACGGGTCGCGGACCTCGGACTGGATCGTGCTCGCGCCCCTCGCCGCCGACCGGTCGCCGATGGTCGATGCATCCGAGGATGAGGTGCCCGCAAACGTGGCTGAGGTAGCTCGGGAAAGCTCAGGTGAGGAAACCCAAGGTGAGGAAATCTCAGGTGAGGTTGGGGGGCTTGGTCAGGTTAGGAAAACAGGGGGGCCACCCGAACCGTCAGTAGAACGGAACGGCTCAGGTTCACCGGCTAACGCCGGTGAACCTGAGCCTGTTCGGTCGGCTAAAGCCGACCGAACGGCTTCGGGTAAAGGGAACGTTGGAACTGCAACTACGGACGACTCCAAGGTCAAACGACCGGCAGCCGAGACGAACCGTTTGGTCAAGGAGCTGTTCGAGTTCTGGCAGGCCGAGTGCGATCACCCGAGGGCGCAGCTATCCGATGGTCGCCGAGCAAAGCTCAAGGCTCGGCTGAAGGATTCGACGCCGCGGGAGATCGGCCAGGCGATCCGTGGCGCTGCCCGAGCGGCGTACATCAACGACGACGGCAAGCGCTACGACGAGCTGACGCTGATCTGCCGGAACCGGGAGAAGCTCGAGGACTTCGTCGAGCGCTACGAGCTCAGCGAGCGTGGCGGCGCGGCGGCGGCCCGGAAGGCACGCTCGGTCGTCGATCGCACTGCTGACCGGCTGGCCGAGGCGGCGGCGTGACCGACATCACGCCACCGCAGAACGACGAGGCCGAGGTCGCGGTCCTCGGCACGGTCCTGCTCGCCAACGCTGCGCTGTCCGGTCTGCTCGCAGTCGAGGGCCTGCGCCCCGACCACTTCTACCGGCCGCGCCACCGGGCGATCTTCACGGCGATGACCGGCCTCGCCGACAAGGGCGAGCCGGTCGACGCCGTCACCTTGTGCGCCGAGCTTGAGCGCCACCGCTTGCTCGAGGAGGCTGGCGGCAACGCCTACGTCCACTCGCTGCCGACGATGGTCCCTTCGGCTGGCGCCGTGCGTGACTACGCCCGGATCGTGATCGCGGACGCTGGTTTCAGGGCGCAGCTCGACGCCGGTCGAGCGCTGATGCAAGCCGCCGCGGTGCGCGACGCGGACGGCGTCGCTGGCGCTGAGTCAGCACTTGCCGGCGGCGCTCGCGTGGCGGGGACGCTGCGGAAGGTGTCTCGGCTGGAGCGTCAGGAGGCGGTTGCGGCGCTCGTCGAGTCCGGCGGCGGCCGGATATGGAAGACGCCGTTCCTTCGGGTCAACGAGCTGTTCGCCGGGGGCTTCCGGCCGGGCCAGTTCACGACGCTCGGCGGCTGGCCGTCGCACGGCAAGTCGGCGCTGATGGTGCAGATGCTCGAGCACTTCGCCGAGCAGGGTGCCCGGTGCGCGCTCTACTCGAACGAGATGGAGTCGCAGGAGATCGACGGCCGCGACGTGTCGCGCGCTTCGGGGATCTCGTACTGGCGGCTTGTGCAGGGCCAGGTCAAGGACGACGAGCAGGGCAAGTTCCTGAAGGCGATCGAGGCGCTGGGCACGGGCTACGAGCTGATCGAGGCGGCCGGCGCCACGGCCGACGAGATCGCCTACGACATTCGGCGCGAGCGGTGGGACGTCGCGGTGATCGACCTCCTCAACGGCCTGCCGAACTCGTCGGAGACCAAGGACATCGACCACAACGTGAACACGTTGGCCGCCTGCTCCCGCCAGGCGTCGTGTCACATCGTCGGGTTGCAGCATCTCAACCAGTCACGCAACGTCGGCCATGCGTACCCACCCGAGCCGTCCGTTTCGGACCTTCGCGGCTCCGGCTCCATGTGGAACCTGTCGAACAACGTCCTGTTCGTCTACCGGGAGGAGTCGGAGACCGAGCCTGGCCTTGAGGGCGACGAGTCGATCATCAAGGTCGCGAAGGCCCGTGGCGGCTTGAAGGGCCGCGCCGACGTCGTGTTCGAGGGACGCCGGATGCGGTTCCGCGCGGCGGCGCAGCCGGGAACGGTCGGGGGGATCGCGTGAAGGTCTACTGCGCTTGCGGCGCCGAGAAGAAGGTCAAGGGTTGGGAGCCGCCACGCGAGGAGTTGCGGTGCGAGGACTGCCTGCGGCTGATGTCGACGTTCAGGCCACGGACGAAGGGCATCGACCGCAAGTCGAAGAAGGCGAGCGAGCCGTCCCGGCCAGCGGTCGAGGAGGTCGAGATCCTGCTCGCGCAAGCCGAGTGGGCGAGAGAGGTCCGAAAGCTTCCGTGCGCGGTCTGCGGGAAGCGTTGCGGTGTCACCCGTGGGCATCACGTTCTCTACCAGCAGTGGTTGGAGAGCGTGGCGAAGACGCTGGGGATCGACTTCGACCTGTTGCTGCGTTGGGATAAGCGCAATCGCCTGCCGGTCGGCGACCGCTGCCACGATCGCCACCACGACGCTGTCGAGCGCATTCCGCGCGCCGTGCTGGTCAAGCACTGCCCGGAAGTCTTCGCGATGGCGGCCGAGCTCGGCCACGGCCTCGAGCGCCGCCTGACGGACACGTACCCGGACGCCCTGGCGAAGGCGGCGGCGTGACGGCGACAGTCGTGTGCGGCTGCGACCGCGACTACCTGGCGGTCCCGCTCGGGCACGAGTGCGCCGCGCCGCGGGGCAACGCCAAGGCGGTTCCGGCGTTCGGCGCGATCGTCGACGCCGCATGTGCCGCGACGGGCGTCACGGTTCAGGCGGTCCTCGGCAGCAGCCGCCTGCACAGCGTCACCGGCACGCGAGCGGCGATCGTGCTGGTCGCCCGGGCAGAGACCGAGCTGAGCTGGGCCGCGATCGGCGAGCGCCTCGGTGCCCGCGGCGAGTCCGGCGCTTGTCGCATCGGCACGAACGCCGTGGCGCGCGACGCCGCCGATCCGGCCTTCGCCTCGCTCATTGTCCAGATCACCAAGGCGGTGTCGGCGTGAGGCGCCGGTCTTGGCACGTCCGGCGGGTCCGGTGGGTTGGCGGCCGTGGCGACGCGTCTCGCTCCCGAGCGCGGCGCCTGTTGACGGTGGAGCGCAAGATCATCCGTCGCGAGAAGGGCCGAACGCCATGAGCTTGTGCTGGCTCAAGCTCTACGACCACGAGTACCTGCACGCGCTCGCCATCGCGTGCGCGTCGACCGCTGACGGATGGGCGACGGCCAGCCAAGCGTTCGACGAGCTGGCGAAGCGGAATCCGCGCGCGGCGACCGTCATCGCTCCGGTGGCGTCGATCGCGAGCAAGTTCAGGTGGATGGTGCGGAAGGGCTGGGTCGAGAAGCTGGGCCCGTCCCCGAACCGGTACCGCGTCACCCGGGACGGGATAGCTGAACGCGATGGGCTGGAGCCGGCGCAGCGCCGAGCGAGCGTGGGGGCGAGCGCGTGAGCCGAGGGATTGGAGGCCACCATCAGCCGGTCGAGGGTCGCTCGAACGAGTGGTACACGCCGCCGCATGTCTTCGAGGCGTTGGGGATCGACTTCGACCTCGACCCGTGCGCGCCGGCCGGCGGGCTGCCGTGGGTTCCGGCCAAGCGCTTCTACTCGATCGAGGATGACGGTCTGACGCAGCCGTGGGAAGGACGCGTCTGGTTGAACCCGCCCTACGGCCCTCACACCGCAGCGTGGCTCCGGCGTCTCGCAGCGCATGGGCATGGGATCGGGCTCGTCTTCGCCCGCACCGACACGGCGTGGTTTCACGACACGATCGTCGCGGCGAGCGCGGTGTGCTTCGTCCGCGGCCGGCTGAACTTCGTGCCGCCAGAGCAGCGGCGAGCGTCCAACGGCACGACCAGCAACGCGGGCGCGCCTTCTCTCCTCGTGGCATACGGCGACGATTGCGCCGAGGCGATCGCGCAGGCCGGGCTTGGCCTGACGTTCGCAGTTCGTAGCCGCGACCTCGGCGGCCAAGGCTCTCTCTGGGAGGCCGCGGCATGAACTTCAAGCAGCACCTGGCCGATCAGATCCTTGTCGGCGAAAAGACGGTGACGCGCCGCGAGCCGTCCCCGAATCCGAACTCGCCGTGGTGGGTCGAGCGCTGCGCCTACATACCGGGCCGCGACTACGCGATCTGCCCCGGCCGCGGCAAGAACGCCGTAGGCCGGATGCTCGTCGTGTCGGTCGAAAAGGTCCGGTTGGGCTGGCTCGACGACGCGGAGGCCGCCAACGAGGGCTTCGCGACGGCCTACGACTTCACGCAGCTCTGGGCGTCGATGCGCAAGGGCGGCATCTACGACCCCCGACAGAAGGTTTGGCGCGTCGAGTTCGAGCTGCTGGCGGTCGCGGCCGAGCCCTTCCCCGAACTGGCAGAGAGCGGGCGAGCGTGATCGTCGACCGCGACGAACTGCGAGCGCTGCGACAGGGCAAGATCGACGAGGTCTTGGTCCGCCAGCGACCCCCAGCCATCGGGGCGATCGTGCCGCTGCAAGTCGGCGTCGGGAAGCGCGCAAGCTGCCATGCGCGCGTTGAGGACCACTGGCCGATCACCAGCGGCGACCACGAGGGCTGTCATGCCGTCAGGCTGACTGAGGTCGTGCGTGAGGTACCGACGCGCTTCCTCGGCAAGAGCGGCTACACCACGGACCCTGATCTGGCGAAGCGCGACGAGGAAGGCAGCCCTGAGTGGGCGCCGCCGAGCGATTGGGGCGATCCGGGGGTCGAGCTGCGCGCCCGCGAGCGCCAGGACAGGGCGGACGATCGGCTATCCCGCCGGATCGAGAAGGTCGTTGGCGCCAAGGAGTTCGATCGGCTCCTGGCAATGGCCCGCGAGCGCGGTGTCGATATTCGATCCGATCTCCGCGTCATCAACAAGCGCCTCGAGGCGATCGCGAAGAAGGTCGAGGATGGGCGAGAGGCGGCATAGGATCAACGCCGTGGACGCTTCCCGCGGTCTCTCCGCTCTCGCGAAGGCCGGGATGAGCGTGCGCGACTTCGGTTGGATCGACCCGGAGGCGTGGGAGGCGTGTCGTGCCCCTGCGGCGACGCATGGTCGCTTGGTCCTGTGGGGCGCTCGTGGCGACGACGTCCAGGTCGGCTCGCTCGAGGACCGTGGCCGGCGCCGGCACGAACTCGCCTTTCACCAGCTCGCCCTGGCGATCCGCGCCGGTCGGATCGCGCATGAGTTCGACTGGTCGTTCGAGCGCGTCGCGCGCGCCCTGGCGATGGACGCCGGCTCGATGGAGAGGCTGCGGCGCCAGATCGAGGGCCTCCGGTGAGCGAGCCCGTTCGTTCGCTTGATGCTCAGCGGTTGAGGCGTCTTGCTGTTGCCAGCTACGCCGCGGCGCAGCATCTTGGCCGTATCGCTGACGATCTCGGCAGGCTGACTGACATTGCTGTGAATCGTCGGGCTCTCAAGGCTCGCCGCGAGTTCCGCCGGATCAACGGAGGGCTTCCGTCCGATGGGGCGGATTGACTTCCAACTGAGCCGATGTTCGGATGGGCCTGCAGGTAAACAGGCCGCCCGCGTGCGCTACAGGACTTTCTACGCCCTGAGCATCGTTCTCTCCGCGTCTGAGGTAGCCGGCCTTCGAGCCGGCCCGAGCGCTGCGTGCGAGGGCGCTCACGCTGACTGACGCGCCACGCGGGGAACTTCTGGTCAAACCCGCTCGGAAGGGTTAGTGCCCTGGCAGGGGCCGAGCTTCGCTGGAGGAGGCGAAGCGAAATGGACTCGTTGTTCTCGACGATCGTCGCCGACCCGCCCTGGCGGGTACGCGGCGGTCCTAGCTGGGGAGGTGGGCCGAGCCGCCCGCTGCCATACCCGACGATGAGCGTTGACGAGATCGCCGCGCTCAACGTCCGGCACTGGGCAGCGCCCGACTCGCACCTCTACCTCTGGACGATCAACCGCTACGTCGAGGACGCCTACCGCGTTGCTCGAGCGTGGGGCTTCACACCTTCGACCCTGCTGGTCTGGTGCAAGCCGGTCACCGGCGGCGGCCTCGGAGGGACTTACAGGATCTCGACCGAGTACGTGCTGTTCGCTCGGCGAGGCCAGCTCACGGCTACCGAGCAGATCGGCCAGTCACATTTCGACTGGCCGCGCCAGCGGCGGCACTCGCAGAAGCCCGAAGCCTTCCTAGACATGGTCGAGCGCGTCTCGCCCGGCCCGTACCTCGAACTGTTCGCACGCCGCGCGCGCTTCGGCTGGGAGTACGCCGGCAACGAATCGCTCGCGACCGTCGACATCGACGGCATGGCGCACCGAGCCGAGTGCCCGCGCTGCCTGACCGAGCACGGCTCCGACGACTGCCCCTGAAAGCCCTTCTGGAGGTCTCACCAATGACCGATGTCGTCACCTACCGCGAGCGCCCCGATGGCGAGCCCATGACGCGTGACCAGCTCGCTGAGCGGGTCGAGTGGTGGCGATCCCGTGTCGTACCCGAGTGGCGCGTCGCGCTCAACGATGACCCGCCGCCAGATCACGACATGGACAACGTCGCTGGCGTCATGCAGTCCGACTGGACGATCGCCGAGCTCAAGATTCACTTCCCCGATGACACGCTTGAGCTCATCGACATCAAGCTCGACTGCATCATCGTCCACGAGCTGCTGCATGGTGCGCTCGACCGCGTTCTCGACCACGACGAGATCCTGCGGCCTCACGTTGCCGCGTCGCTTTGGATCGCCTACCAGGGCGGTCGCAACGGCGACATGGAGGAGTTCAACGACCGGATGGCGAGAATCATCGTCAACGCGGTTCACGGTACGTCTGGAGCTTTCTGCACTCGCTGGGCGGACGCTGGCGACGCGCCGCTCGAGAATGGCGTCGAGCACTCCGCAGGGTGAGACTTCAGGTCTGCAACGCGACTCACGTTCAATGTCCTGAGCTGACAGACCATCGGTCGGGCCAGTGTCCGATCCACCTGGCCGAAGCTCGCAAGCGCTCCGATGCCAAGCGGCCGAGCGCACGCGAGCGTGGCTACACCGTCGAGTGGGAGCGCGAGCGCGGCGCCTACATCGAGCGGTACGGGCCTGATTGCGAGTGCGGCTGCGGTCGAGAGGGCTCGGACGTCCACCACATCGACGGCCTCGGACCAACGGGCCCGCTCGGCTTCGACTGGTCGAACCTGATCCTGCTCGCGCACGAGTGCCACAGCCGCGTCACCGCGAGCGGTGGCGACCTGTCCGTCCTTCGCCGCACCTGACGTTCCACACCGATCCGGCCAAGCGGCCGGCTGGCAAGCGCCAGGAGGTACCTAGCAATGACATCGACTAGCCGCTTCGTGATCCTCTGCGGTCCATCAGGCGTAGGCAAGACGGCGATCCGTCAAGCCCTCGCACCACGACTCAGCGCAGCATCGCTCGGCCCCGACGACTTCGACGGCGACTGGTCGGCGCTCTACGCCGAGCTGGACCTATCCGACCGTGCTGTCGTCGAGTGCGTCGCGCTTCCGCGTGCCCTTCGTCGTCGGTGGACCGCCCGCCGCGCGATCGTCGTCAAGCTCGCCGCGCCGCGTCCCGTCCTCGAGCAGCGTCTGCGTGAGCGCGGGGAGGACGCCGCGACGATCGTGACGCGGTTGAGGGAGGACACGGACATCGGGTACGGCGACCACGTCATCGTCAACCTCACGGTGGACACGACGCTGGCTGAGCCTGTCGAGCTGGCGAAGGCCATCGCGGAGCAGATCGAGGTGCTCGGATGAGCCCGCGCACGGCCCGCCAGGGTATGCCGAGTGGCAGAGGACGGATAGACCCCCCCACCCCTTGCCGGATGGGCCACAGGGACCGCCAGGGGGGGCTTGTCGGGATCTGCAGAAATCCCATATGGGGGATTGCCACAGCGGATATGCTGGGAGGGCAGTAGCTGTGGCGCCGAATCCGAAGCCGCCCGGCCAGGCCATCCCGCGGGGTCAGAAGGGCGCCGCCAAGGGCGGCTGGACGACGCTTCCCGCCGCCGAGGATTTCAAGCGCCCGCCCAATCTTCCGACCCGCCGGCCGAGATGGCTGAAGGGGACGCGCGACTGGTGGGCGAGGCTGTGGGCGTCGCCGATGGCGACCACGTATGTCGCCGCCGACGTCGAGCCGCTGATCCGTCTCGCGACGTTCGTCGAGTGCTTCCGCCGTGGCGAGCTCGGCGCGACGGAGCTTGCGCAGATGACGGCGCTCGAGGATCGCTTCGGGATCAGCCCGAAGGCTCGCCGCGGACTTCAGTGGGAGGTCGCCCGCGCGTCGGCCGACGACGGCAAGGCTGAGGACCAGCCGCTCGCTGATGTCGTAGATATCCGGGCGGTCTAGTCGCGTGGCAGCCCCGCGCTGCCGCAACTGCGGCGGGACGGAGTGGACGACGACCGGCGCGACAGCGGACGACCTCGGCCGGTGCGTCGCGTGCCGCGAGTTCCCGACCCTCGGCTTCCAGGTCGTCCAGTTCATCGCCGCGAAGTGCGTCGTTCCCGACCGCGAGCAGATCGGGCAGCCATTCATCCCGATCGGCGAGCAGGCGCGCTTCGCGCTGCACCACTACCGGGTCAGCCCGACCGCCGTCTACGACGAGCAGAAGGGCCGATGGGTCGGGGTCTTCCACCACTACCGCGGCTCGCAGCTCACCCGCCCGCAGAAGTGGGGCAAGGGACCGTGGGCAGGCGCGCTGGTGTGCGCGGAGGCAGACGGCCCGGTCGTCTTCGACGGCTGGGACGCGAAGGGCCAGCCGGTCGGGCGGCCGTGGCCTACCCCGCTGATCCAGATCACCGCGCTCAGCGCCGACCAGGCCGGCAACGTCTGGGACGCGCTGCTGCCGATGATCCAGCTCGCTGACCTCGACGCGGATATTCCCGACACCGGCGAGACGCGGATCAACCTGCCGCGCGGCGGCAAGATCGTTCCCGTCACGTCGTCGGCGAAGTCGCGCCTCGGCCAGCGCACGACGTTCGTCGTGCAGGATCAGACGGAGTCCTGGTATGCGTCCAACGGGGGTCGCGACCTCGCCGACAACCAGCGGCGCAACCTCGGCGGCACCGGCGGGCGTTGGCTGTCGACGCCGAACGCGTGGGATCCGACCGAGGAGTCGGTCGCGCAGTACACGGCCGAGGAGGAGGTCAAGGTCGGCGGCGTCTACCTCGACGACGTCGAGCCGTCGAAGGGCCTGACGATCGACAACAAGGAGGAGCGCAAGCGCGCCCTCCGCCAGGTCTACGGCGACGCCTGGTGGGTCGACCTCGACCGCATCGACGGCGAGATCCGCGCCTTGCTTCCGCGTGACCCCGCGCAGGCCGAGCGGTGGTACCTCAACCGCAAGGAGGCCAAGTCCGCCAGGGCGTTCAACGGCGTCAAGTGGGACGAGAACTTCAAGCCCGGGTACATGCCCGAGCCCGGCGCGCTGATCGTGATCGGAGTCGACGGCGCGCGCTTCGTCGATGCCCTGGCGATCGTCGCGACGGAGGTCGTCACCGGCTTTCAGTGGCCGCTCGCGATCGTCGAGCGCCCCGAGAACGCGGGGGACGACTACGAGCATCCGATCGAGAAGGACGGCGAGGTCGACGGTGTCATGGTCGATGCCTTCGAGCTCTACGACGTGTGGCGCGTCTACATCGACCCGGGCTCGGCCACCGGCAACATCGAGCCGCTCGTTGAGCTTTGGGAGGGCCGCTGGGGCACCAACCGCGTGATCCGCTGGCTCATGTCGCGACCGCGCCAGGTTTGCATCGCCGTCCGCAACTACTCCGACGCGATCGCCACCGGCAAGGTGCCCCACGACGGCGACGAGACGCTGACCCGGCACATCAAGAACACCGTCAAGAAGCCGGAGAAGATCCACGACGAGAGCGACCCGACCCGCAAGCTCCACTCGATCACCAAGGACAAGCCGGGCTCGCCGAACAAGATCGACGGAGCAGCCGCCGGCCTGCTCTCCTGGCGCGCTCGAGGCGACGCGATCGCGGCCGACGCCACGACACGACCATCCGATGCCGTCGAGCAGCAGTCACTTCGGCCCGACTCAGGCACCCCCGTCGTCCGCCGTGGCGACCTCGTCCTGCAGGGCGACCAGTACATCGACCGTGACCCCGGTGACCGGGGCAACATCAAACGAGGCAGGTAGCCAATGGCCGCTCCGATCCGATGGGTTGCAGACAAGCTCGGCCTCATGCCCTCCGCTCTGGGGCCGCGCGCAGAGCAGGACTTCCTACACGAAGCCGCCGAGATGGGCAAGGACCGCATCGCGGGCTACGACCTCGCCGACGACTACTACGCCGGAGAGCACCGCGTAAAGCTCGATGAGCGCGAGCGCTCGTTCCTCGAGGCATCGGGGCTGAGCTACTGCGAGAACTTCTGCGAGACGATCGTCGACACGATGGTCTCGCGCTTGGCGGTGCGCGGGTTCGCCAGCAAGTCCAAGGATCGCCGCGAGTTTGCGAACGAGCTGTGGGCGGACAACCGCATGGACGCCGGCCAGATCCCGATCGTCGAGACGGCCGTCAAGCTCGGCGACTCGTTCGTGATCGTCGAGCCCGGCAAACCGGGTCAGAAGCCGCGCATCCGGTACAACGATCCGCGCCAGGTCAAGATCGTCTACGACTCGGGCGAGCCGCTGTACGCGTCGAAGGTCTGGGCGACGACCCGGCGGTCGGCGTCGAATCCCAACGGCCGCGCGATCCGGCGCATGAACATCTACTGGCCCGACCGGGTCGAGAAGTGGATGTCGGCATCGTCGAACGGGGACTGGGCGCCGTTCCGCGATGCCGCCGACGACGAGAGCCACGTCGTCTGGTGGACGATGAACGGCCAGGAGGGCGGCGAGCCGATCGGCATCCCCGTCATCCACTTCGCCAACAAGGCCGGGCCGCACTACGGCAGATCCGAGCTCACTCAGGTCATCCCCCAGCAGGACGCCCTGAACAAGGAGCTCGTCGACCACTTCTGGGTCATGGACGCGCAGGGCTGGCCTCAGCAATGGGGCACTGGCGTCCGCCTCGACGACATCGTCCGTCACCCCGGGTCGATCATCACCTCGGAGAAGGAGGAGGCGAAGTTCGGCCAGTTCGACGCGGCCGATCCGACCAAGACGATCTCCTCGATCGAGTCCACGATCAAGCGCATGGCGTCGCGCTCCCGCACGCCGCTTCACCTGATGCTCGCCGGCGGCAACCTGCCATCCGGCGAGACGCTCAAGACCTCGGAGTCCGGCTTCGATCGCAAGGGCGTCCGCTTCCAGACCGAGAACGGCAACCGCATGGAGGACGTCGAGACGATCGCCGCGCGGGTCGAGACCGCCTTCGGTAGCTCCAACCCGCCGCTCGACGAGCGAACCGACTGCGACTGGGAGCCCGTCGAGTCGCGCAACGAGATCGACGAGGCCAACACGGCGGCCGTCAAGAAGACGATCGGCGTGTCCTCCGACACCCTGCTCGAGGAGATGGGCTACGACCCGGACGATGAGCGCGACAAGCGAGCCAAGGAGACGCCTGTCGTCGCCAGCGAGCTGCTGAGCCGGGCTCGCGCGATGCAAGCGCCGACGCGTTCGGAGGAGTTGGGCGGCGGCCGACAGCCCGCGCAGGATCCCGCGAATGCCACGGTCTGAGCTGTCGCTTCTACTCACCGACGCCTACCGCGAGCGCCTCTCCGATCACCAAGCGACCGTCGAGGCGCAGGCGCGGCTCGCCTGGGGGCGCATCCCGCGCCAGGAGCCCGACCTTGACGCCGAGCATGATCGTTGGCTTCGCTTCACCCTTCCGGCGCTGCTGTCCGCGCAGTCCGCCGCGGCCGTCTCCTCGGCCGGCTACACCTCCGCCTTCGTGGCGTCCGAGCTGGTACGCGCCCCGTCGACCGTCCCGATCGACGCGCCCGACTACGTAGGGATCGCGCGCGACGGCCGGCCGATCCGAGATGCGCTGAATAGCCCGCTGATCGGCGTCAAGGCCGCCTTGAAGCAGGGACAGCCGCTCTCGCGGGCGCTCGACATGGGACTTACCCGAGCGCTTCGGATGCTGTGGCTCGCGGTCGACGCGGCAGCACGCGAGTCGCTGCGAGATGCGCAGCTCGCCGACGACAGGATCGTCGGCTACCGCCGCGCGATCGCCGGGACGTGCGGCGCGTGCCTGGCCGCCGCCTCGCGCACGTTCGGCAAAGGCGTCCGCTTCAAGATCCATCCCGGCTGCCAGTGCATCGCAGAGCCGCGCGTCGATGGCGTGGACGACACCCATCCGCGCGCAACAGGCACCGAGCTGTTCGCGTCGATGTCGCGCGCCGAGCAAGACAAGGCGGTCGGCGCCGACGTCGCCGCGCTGATTCGCGGTGGCGACCTCGAGATCACCGACCTCGCCGCGACCTCGCCGCAGCACCTCGGCGACGACTTCATCACGCAGGCGCCGCTCGCCTCGCTCGTCGCCGACAGCGACGACGCCACCGACGCCGCGTAGGCACCCAAGCGTTTCGACACAACCGAGCCGTCAAGCGGCGGCTCCTACCCGAGGAGGCCAAGTGGCTGATTCGATCGTGACGGCACCGCCGACCCTGGCGCACGCCGTCGACCCGCACGACCCTGACTACCTGATCGTCGGCGAGCGCCGGCTGAAGCGTCTGAGGGGAGGCGACGGCAACGATCCCGCCGACCCCGACAACGGTGGCGCAGTCACCCCGCCCGCCTTGCCGAACGGCCCGGACGGCACGCCGTTCGATACCGAGCGCGTCCTGCGCGCCCTGCGGCAGTCCCGCAGTGCAGAGCGGGAGGCCCGCGACGGCGAGCGCACCGCCCGCGAGGAGTTGACCACGGCCAATGGCCAGGTCACCGACCTTCGCAGCCAGGTCGCCCAGCTCCAGCAGCAGCTCCAAGAGGCGGGCGGCCTGAGCACCGAGGACGCGGAGGCAGCGCAGCGCCGCGAGACGGAGCTGCAGAGCCGCGAGACGGCGGCGCAGGACGCGTTGCGCCAGGGCCGGTTGCTCACCGAGCTGGCCAAGCCCGAGCACGGCATCGTCGATGCCGAGGCCGCGGCTCAGCTGATCGTGGGCGTCGAGTTCGACGCCGAGGGCAACCCGACGAACCTCACCGTCAAGGACGGTGAGGATCCCGAGAGCAAGAGCTTGCTCGACGGGTTCCTCGAGGCTCGCCCGTTCCTGCGGTCGGGTGCGGCACCGCCGCCGCCCGCGCCGTCGATCGACGGTGGCGCCGGCAACGGTCAGCAGCCGGTGGTCGACCTGACCGCCGAGGAGTTGGAGGCAGCCGACAAGGCCGGTCTGTCGCCGCAGCAGTACCAGGCACGCAAGGGCGTGCGCACCCTGAAGGACTGGCAGGCCACCAGGGCTCAAGAGAGCGCAGCCGCCACGCAGTAGCCCAGGGACGGTTCCCATCGCGGGTCTGTCCCCGAACCCGAACACGAGGAGACGAGCCGCTATGGCCGGATTCGAGTACCGCTACCGCCTGTCGGGCGGGGCGCCGACAGTGCAGTCGTTCCTGTTCAAGGACACCGAGAAGCTCACCAAGGGCGACATCGCCAACTTGGAGAGCGGCGAGGTCGACCTTGGCGCGACTGCCGACACCAACCTCCTGGGCCCCGTCCAGGAGACCAAGCAGGGCACCGATTCGACGACGCGCATCGAGACGATCGTCGACGAGGACGCCGTCTACGGCGTCCGGGACGCCAACGCTCGCAAGATCGGCGACACGCTCGATCTCGCGGGCGCCACCGGTGCCCAGGGCGTCGCGGCCAGCTCCAACAAGGAGTTCGTCGTCGTCGCCGAGTCCAGTGCGACCGAGGAGACCCTCGTTCGCATCAACCAGGACGCCCACGCGTTCCGCCGGGCGCAGTAGAGGAGAGCGTCAGATGAATACCTACACCCCCAAGGCAGACGCTCCGACACAGCTCGGCGGCGTCGTTCACCACGGCCGTCTCCTGCGAGCGATCGCAGGCGGCAGCCCCGAGCGGGCAGCCCACTGGTCGGAGCTGCTCACCCCCCAGCTCACCGAGGCGTTCTACATCGGGTTCTCCGATGAGGGCCGCCGCGCGAGCATGATCGAGCGGATCTACGGGACCCGCGACTCGGAGCGCGCCTTCGAGGAGCACCTCGGCGTCGGCACGCTGCCGAACCAGTGGAACGAGTTCGCGAAGACGGGCCGCGTGCCCTACGTGGAGCGCAAGAAGGGATTCCTCAAGCGCTACACCCACGTCGAGTTCGCGCAGGGCTTCGTCGTCGAGCGCAAGCTCATCGACGACGACCTGACCGAGACGGTCGACGACGACGCCCGGTCGCTTGGCGACTCGGCGTTCCGCGCCCGCGAGATCGGTGCGGCGAGCGTGTTCAACAACGCGTTCCTCGACACCGGCATCAACTCGGACGGGCTGGAGATCGCCGGCCCGGACGGTGTCGGGCTCTGCTCGGCTGTTCACCCGCTGTCTCAGGACAACCCGGGCGACACGCAGTCGAACGAGGGCACCCTCGCGCTGACGGCCGACAACCTCGGCACCACGCGCGTCGCGCACTCGAAGCTCACCGACGAGACGGGCGGTCTGATGAACGTCATGTCGAACGAGCTGCTGATCCCGCCGGAGCTGGAGGACGCGGCGACCCAGGCCGGCGTGTCCGCCCTGGAGCCGGACACCGCCAACAACGCGGTCAACCCGCAGCAGGGCCGCTACACGCGCGCCGTGTGGCACTACCTGACCAACCCGACCGCGTGGTTCCTGATGGACTCCGCGCGCCGGTCTCGGTCGCTGCTCTGGTACGACCGCATCCCGCTCGAGTTCGCCCGCGAGGAGGATTTCGACACCCTCCAGGCCAAGTTCCGCGGCTACGGCCGCTGGTCCTACGGCTGGCGCGACTACGCCTGGGTCTACGGCCAGAAGCCGGCCTAGAGGAGGGGGACGATCATGGGAACCACGCGATTCCCCAACGGCATCTCCGATGCCGGGGATGTCACCAAGCGCGGCACGGTGGAGGTGACGGGCGCAACGCTCGTCGTCGCCACCGGCCTCTCCTCGATCGAGGGGTGTGTACTCACCCTCGCCGAGGACCCCGGCGCAGGCGCCGGGGACGTGGCCCTGCTCAGCTACACGGCGTCAGGCGGCGACCTGACGATCAAGATCTGGCAGGACGACGCGACCGCAGCGACGGAGGACACGACCGTGTCCTACCTCGTCTGGGGCGCGGAGTAGACGCCGAATGCCGACCAAGGCAGAGCGGTACGAGCGGCTGTACCCCGGCACGGGGTGCAGCGACTCGCAGAAGCAGGAGCGGATGGAGCGCATCGACTTCAAGGACGAGGTCGGTGCGCTCCGGCGCACCAATCGCAACCGGGGGATCGTGGTCCCCGAGCTGCCGTGGCAGCGGAAGGAGTAGACGACATGACCACCGAGAGCTTGCGCGTCGAGGATCTCGACGCAACGCCCAAGGCTGAGCTGGAGAAGTTCGTCGCCGACAACGACATCAAGGTCGAGGGGACGGGCGCCGGCGGCAACGTCCTCAAGCCCGACCTGGAGCGCGCGATCACGCGCTACCTCGAGGAGCAGCCCGCGGCTGCCGACTCGGCGCCCGACGACGACCCGGACGCTGCCGTGGCAGCGGGAGGAGACGCCGCCGACGACACACCGGCCGACGAGCCTGCCGCCGATCCGGCCGACGAGGTCGACGCCGACGAGCCGGAGGCTGAGCCCTCCGGGGAGTACGTCGAGGTGCGCCGCAAGATCGAGCGCACAACGATCGACGGCGACTGGTGGGATCCGTTCTCCGACCATTCGATGCACCACTCGGTTGACGTGTGCCCGGTCAACGGGGCACGCCGCGACGGCGACGAGGCGGTGCTGCTCGTGCCGGCCGAGGAGGCTGATCGCTATGCCGATCGTTGACGGAGAGGTCGACGTCGCGACGCCGGGGACAGCCGTAGCGCTGTCCTCGTCGTCGGCGGGCGGCCACGTCGAGATCCAGGCGAAGGCAGAGAACTCCGGCGACGTGTACGTCGGCGGCGAGACGATCGCCGTAGGCCGTGGCCTCACGCTCGCCGCGGGCGACCGCGCCGAGCTGCCCGGCGTCGACGACCTCGGCAACGTGTTCGTCGATGCGGAGAACGCTGCGGAGGGCGTGACCTTCGTGTGTGTCACCTAGCCCATGTTCACCTACAACCTCGCCGCCGCCGACGCCCAGGAAGTGCTGATCTCGAAGGTCCGCCTTGAGATCGGCGACACCACCGAGGCGTCGGCGCTGTTCACCGATGACGAGGTCAAGGCCAAGCTCGGCGACCACGGTGAGAACGTGGCGCTTGCCGCGGCGGCGCTGTGCGACATCCTCGCGCGACGCTTCGCCCGCGAGTTCGACTTCTCGACTGACGGCCAGTCGTTCAGCCGCTCGCAGAAGTCGAAGCAGTACGCACAGCTCGCCCGCGATCTACGCGGCCGGGCTCAGGGAGCGACGACCGTGTCGACGCGCCGCGACGACGGCTACAGCCAGGACGTCGACTTCGGCGCCGTGGGCACCGCGCGCACGGGGCGCGTCCGCCGGGGTTACACCGACCCCGACCTCCCCGCCTAGCCACCCCCGACCAAGAGGGAGCGCACATGCTCGACGCTGGCGAGCTCGCCGCGATGCGCGAGACGGTCGAGGAGACCCTGCCCGACACCTGCACGATCAAGCGCAAGGCGGTCACCGACGACGGCCAGGGCGGGCAGACCGAAGCGTGGAGCGACCTGGCGACCGGCGTCGCCTGTCGCCTCTCGCCGCTGTCGTCGCAGATCGACCACGAGGACGAGGTCGAGGACGGAATCGCCACGACGAAGTTCCGCCTGGTCACGCTGCCCGCCAGCCAGGACATCAAGGTCGAGGACCGCATCGTCGTCGGCGGGCAGACGCTCGAGGTGCGCGGCCTACGAGATCCCCGGTCGTGGCAGCTCTCACGTCGCGTCGAGTGCCTGGAGGTCACCTAATGGCCAAGAAGTCCACCACCCGCCTGACAACCCGCATCCCCGCCGTGATCGCGAAGGCGCCCGGCACGGTGGGCATCGTCGTCGCCGCCGCGGCCGAGAACATCAAGGACGGAGCAGAGGAGAACATCCAGAGTCAGGGCCTCGTCGACTCCGGCGAGCTGCTCGGCTCGGTCGAGGTCGTCGACCAGGGGCCGTTGGCGAAGGCGGTCGTCGTCAACGCCTTCTGGGGCGAGTTCCACGAGCTCGGCACCGAGAGCCTGCCGGCCAAGCCGTTCCTCGGCCCCGCGGCCGACGCGGAGCGCCCGGCCTTCAAGGCTGCGATGGGCGCCGCGATCAAGCGGGCGGCGAAGTGAACGCCGTCGTAAAGGCCCTTCGCGAGGAGCTGCTCGCCGACGCGCCGCTCGTCGCGCTGCTCGCTGATCCGAAGGCCGTCTGGGAGGACGTCGCCCCGCAGGGCTCCGGCCATCCGTTCGTCGTCATCAGCCTCAACTCTGGCCCCAAGGAGTTCACCCTCGACGGCCTGGCGTTCGACAAGCCGCGCTACCTCATCAAGGCCGTCGACCCGTCGTCCTCGGCTGTCAAGGCCGGCCAGATCGCCGACCGCGTCGAGGCAGTCCTCACCGACGCGGACCTGACGATCGCCGGGCGCCACCACGCCTACCTGCGACCCGAGAGCGACGTCGCCTACTCCGAGGTCAAGGACGGCAAGACCTACCGCCACCGAGGCGGCCTGTACCGGCTCTACGTGGCCTAACCCGCCGCCTCGCGCGGCCCAGCAAAGGAGGCCCTCCGTGGCCGACTCACAGAAGCAGGAGTACCGCGTGCTCCGCGGCCTCAACTGGGGCCGAGACGAGCGCGCCGAGCCCGACGACATCCGAAGCGACATCCCGCCGGAGTCGATCCCCTGGCTGTTGCGCGACGGGCTGATCGAGCTTGTCGGCGGCACCTCGCCGAAGGACATGAACCGCAGCGATCTCGACGTCTACGCCGCCACGGTCGGCGTCAAGGAGCCCGAGAAGCTGCCCAACAAGAACGCGGTGCTCGCCGCAATCGAGGAGGTGGCCTAGATGGCCCAGCACGGCTCGCGCGCCAAGGTCTTCCTCGACGCGCTCAACCTCACCCGCTACCTGAAGTCGTTCTCATGGGAGCGGTCGACCGACCCGCCGGATTCCACCGCGCTCGGCGACGACGCGCACAAGTTCATCCCCGGCCTTGAGGACGCCTCGGCGTCCGGCGAGGGCATGTACGACTCCGACAGCGGGCCCGCGCTCGACACGCGGACCAACCAGCCGTCCGTTCTCTCCTACTACCCGTCCGGCGACGCGGCTGGCGCGCTGGGGCAGGGAGCGTCGGGCATCCCGACCTCGCTGGCGATCGAGTCGCCAGTCGACGGCATCACCACGCTGAACATCGAGACGCAGGCGTCAGGCGGATCGGAGCGGCTCGTGTCGATCGCGCCGCTCGCATCCCGCACCGGCACGGCGAACGTCGCCAGCCACGACGGCGGCGCGTCGAGCGCGACCGGCTGGGCGGCCTACCTGCACGCGACGAGCGTGCCGGAGGGCGAGACGCTCGACGTGAAGCTCCAGGACTCCGCTGACAACTCCACCTTCGCCGACGTCGCGACCTTCGCGGAGGTCGACGAGGACGGGGGAGCCGAGCGAGTCGCGGGGGCGGGCACGTTGCGCCGCTACGTCCGCGCCAGCCACGTCGTCTCCGATGGAAACGCGACCTACCAAGTCGGCGTCTGCCGCACACCCAACGAGTAACCGGCAGCGCGCCTGCCAAGGAGGAAGTAAACGATGGGATTCGACCACGGAAGCAAGGCCAAGCTCACGATCACCGACTCTGGCAGCGTCGTCCGAGATGTCTCGGGCTACCTGTCCAGCGTCGGCCTCGAGCGCTCCGCCGACGCCCCAGATGTCACCGCCCTGGGCGATGACGCGCACAAGTACATCCCGGGCCTCTTCGAGGGCTCGCAGTCGTGCGAGGGGCACTACGACCCGACCGCCTACGGCTGGATCGACGGCATCCTCAACGCGTTCAGCGACGTCGTCTACTACCCGCAGGGTGACGGCGTCGGCAAGCCGAAGGCCGAGTACGAGGCGATCGTCGGCGGCCTGAACATCGAGACGCCGGTCGACGACAAGGCGTCGATGTCGTTCGAGCTGCAGCTCAACGGCAAGCCGACCTGGGGCGTCGTCGCGCCGTAGGTGCCGGACCTCGCCTAGCACGAGCCCACGCGCGCCCGTCGCCGCCGCCGTACCTCGGCGTTCCGGCGGCGGGCGCGCTCACGTTGCAGACCTGAAGGAGACCCACCAGATGGCAACCCAGAGAAACCAGGCCAAGTCCGCGCGCGCCGCAGACGGCAAGATCCTCACCTGGCAGGAGATCATCGAGGCGCAAGACCTCCCGACCGACGTGATCGACGTCCCCGAGTGGGGCGGTCAGGTCAAGATCCGCGCGCTCACGCAGGGCGAGGCGGGCCAGGTCATCAAGCGCGTCTCCGAGGGCGAGGGCGTGCAGTTCGAGCTGCAGGAGCGGCTGATGGTCCGCTTCGGTCTCGTCGAGCCGGCGATCGGCGATGACGCGCTCGACACGCTGCTCGACAAGTCGGCGGCCGTCATCAGCCGCCTCTCGGGCGCGATCGACGCGCTGAGCGAGGACACGCCCGACATCAGGAAGAAGTCGCGCGTCTCCTTTCGCGCTAGCGCTGGGGCCAGCTAGCGCATTCACCGACGAAGAGGCGAAGCGTCTGCTGCTGGCGAGGGAGCGAGCTTTCGAGTTCGTCCTCGCTAGTCGCCTGCACAAGACGCTCGCCGAGATCCGAGCAATGCCCCGCTCGGAGTTTCTCGAGTGGCAGGACTTCGTCCACGTCGAGAACGAGCTCAAAGAGCACGAGCGCAAGCAGCAGGCGCGGCGCAGAAAGTGACACGCGATCACCGGAACGGAGATCGCCCGGCTACACACCGTCGTTGACGCGGACCTTGGTCCGCTTCAACGCAAGCTAGCCCAGGCGAACGCCCTCAACCAGAAGGCAGCTTCGAGTGCCGCCCGCATGGGCGGTGAATTTGACGCGGCCGGACGGAAAATGGCCGGTGCCGGTGCGCTGGCGTCGAAGGCGTCGAGGGGCGTCGATCGCCTCGAGCGGTCGATGTTTACGGCAGGCAAGGTCGGGGCGGTAGGTCTCGCCGCTGGCCTTGCCTACTCGATCAAGAAGGCTGCCGACTTCGAGTCGCAGCTTTCGTCGCTGAAGGCGGTCACTCGCGCCAGTGGCCGCCAGATGGAGGTCTTGCGGGGCCAGGCCCTCAAGTCGGGCGCCGCGACGAAGTACTCGGCGCTCGAGGCCGCCAAGGCGCAGACCGAGCTGGCCAAGGGTGGCCTGTCGGTCACGCAGATCATGCGCGGTGGTCTGCGATCCGCGCTCGCGCTCGCCGCGGCCGGCGAGATGGACCTCGCCGCCGCGGCCGAGACGACGGCGAACGCGCTGAAGCTGTTCGGCCTGCGCGGCAGCAAGAGCATGAAGGTCGCCGACGCGCTCGCGACCGCCGCGAACAGCACCACCGCCGACGTCAAGGACTTCGCGCTCGCGCTGAAGATGGGCGGGTCGGTCGCCAAGCTCGCCGGGCTGTCGTTCAACAGCACCGTCGTTGCCCTGGAGGCGCTCGCCGAGGCCGGCATCAAGGGCTCGGACGCCGGCACCAGCCTCAAGAGCTTCTTCCTGAACATCGGCACGCCGTCTTTGAAGGCCGCCAAGGCGATGCGCGGTCTCGGGATGGACATCTTTACGGCGACCGGCGAGCTGAAGCCGCTGCCCGCGATCGCCGGCAACCTGCGCCACGCCTTCGGCGACCTCACCAAGGAGCAGTTCCTCAACAAGGCCGGGGTGATCGCCGGCAGCGACGCGGTGCGGACGCTGTACTCGCTCTACGACGCCGGCCCCGAGAAGCTGCGCAAGCTCGCGGCGGCCACGTCGGAGCACGGCACTGCGGCCGACGTCGCCCGGATCAAGCAGGACAACCTCGCTGGCGCGATCGAGCACCTCGGCGGGTCGTTCGAGACGCTCGGGATCACGGTCGGCTCGAAGATGTTGCCGTCGCTCACGCTCGGCACGCAGGCGTTGACGAAGTGGGTCAACACCGTCAACCGGATCGCTGCCCGCGAGGATCTCAACCTCGGCCAGAAGATCGAGCTGTCGATGAAGGCGGCCGAGCGGCAGCTAGGCCCGAGCCTCGATCGCATCGCGACCGAGCTCGAGCAGGCGGGCCTCGGGGACAAGCTCGGCAAGGGCTTCAGCGAGGCGATGGAGTTCGTCGCCGAGCAGGCCGCACACGCTGCGCCGAAGGCCGTCAACGCGTTCTTCGACGCGTGGCGTGGCGCGGACGCCTGGGGCAAGCTGATCGCGGGCGCCTGGCTGATGCACAAGTTCGGCGGCTTCGCGATGTTCCGCACGCTCGGCCAGAAGGCCGGCGGCGAGATGGCGCTCGGCATGACCGCCGGCATGGCGGCCGGCGGCGCAGGCGGCGCGGCAGGGGCCGCTGTAGGCGCCGCTGCCGCGAAGGGGTCGATCCAGTGGGTCAAGGGGCCCGGCGGCGCGATGATCGCGCAGACCGGCGTCGCGATGGGGCAGGGGATGGCGACCGGCGCGTCGACCGGCGTCATGGGCCGCCTGCGTGGCATGGCCGGGCCGATGAAGGCGGTCGGCAAGGGCACCCTCGGTGTCGCGCTCGGCATGGGGATCCTCGACGGCGTGTCGTCGGCGATGGCCGGCGAGCGCGGCTTCAGCTTCGGTGACCACTTCCAGCGCGCCTCGTCGACCGCGACGATGGGCCTGATCCCCGAGCCGAAGGCAATCGACGAGCGGCTCTCGACGATCGCGTCGCGGATCCAGACTTGGAAGGACTCGGGGGCGCTCAAGCTCTCCGATCCCAACGACCCCGACCGGTCGCTGATCCGTCAGGAAGACCTCGACGACTTCACCGGGGCCGAGAAGAAGCTGCTGACCGGGATGGCGCGGCTGCGCAACAACGCCAACCAGATGTTCGGCGCCGGCACGCGCCTGATCGACGAGGCGTGGATCAACCCCGATGGTGCGCTTCGCCAGCTCGAGCTGCTGCAGAACGGCTGGGCGCGGATGCGCAGCAACTTCGTCGTCAACGCGCAGGGGATGCGCCAGGCCGCCGACGACAACCTCGTTCGGATCTCGAAGACGCTCGGCGTCAACAGCGCCGCCGGCAAGGAGGCCGTGCGGCGCAACTTCTCCGAGGCCGCCCGCTGGATTCGCGTGCATATGTCGGACGGCAAGGGCCTCACCGCCGAGGGCGCCGCCGAGATGGAGCGGCTGCTGCGCACCCACACCAGCAACGCCAAGAACGCCGTCAAGACCCACCTTGGCGACATCGTCTCGACGATCGAGGCGACGATGTCGCGGTCGGGCAAGCTGACCGCCGAGGGCCGGACGCTCATCAAGTGGGCCTACGAGGTCGGCATCGCGAGCGCGGCGTCGGACGGCAAGCTCGGCGCGATGAGTGCGCAGATCGACCGTCTGCGCGACGCGTCGATGCCCGCCAAGACCAAGATCGCCGTCCTCAAGGCGACGATCGACAAGGTCAGAGACTCGGCGTGGGGGACCTCCGATCAGGTCGCCGCGCTGCGCGACGAGATCGCCCTGCTGAAGGGCAAGAAGATCAACGTCGGCGTCAACCTGAAGCTCAACGACATGCTCAACGGCGAGTCGTGGGGCGGCGGCGCGTTCGGCAACACCAACACCCCGGCCGGCCCCTCGGGCGGCCCGTCCGGCGGGCCGGACCTCGAGGGCCGCGTGCGCCGCGGCTCGAAGAAGAAGGTTCAGGAGGCGATCAACTCCGGCAAGCTCGACCCGTTCGGGCTGCTGGGGCCGCTGATCCCCGGCGCTGGCGGCAAGGTCGCCGGTGTCGACGGGTTCAACCCATTCGCCGGCAAGTACGGCCTGTCGATCACGTCGGGCTTCCGGGCCGGCGACGACGGCTACCACGGCGTCAACCGCGCCCGCGACTACTCCAACGGCGGCGGCCCGACGCCGGGGATGATGGGCTTCGCCCGCTTCATGTTCGGGAAGTTCGGTAGCCAGCTCAAGGAGCTGATCTACAGCCCGATGGGCGTCGGCATCAAGGACGGCCGGCCGGTCAACATCATGGGCTTCTACGGCCGCTCGGTCTACGACGACCACATGGACCACGTCCACGTCGCCTACGCCAAGGGCGGCCGGCGAGCGCGGTCGCACCGCCAGACCTCCCCGAACGTGATGTACGCCGAGGAGGCGCCGGCGCATCCCGAGTACTTCATCTCGACCAACCCGCGCGACAAGCAACGGTCGCTCGGCCTGCTCGCCCAGGCGACGCAGGAAATCGCCGGGGGCAGCGGCAAGGAGCGCATGGCCTACTACCGCCACGGCGCCCGCCGCGGCGGCGGCACGAACAAGTGGAACCAGACCTTCAGCCAGCACGGGCTGAGCGACGCGCCCGGCAAGCCGCAGATGTCCGAGCGCGGCATTCGGATGCTGCTCGAGCAGTACGGCCGCCTGTCGCCCTACATCGCCGCGGTGCTCGCCAAGGTCTTCCGCAAGCGCGAGTCGCTCGGCTACCCCGGCATCGTCGCCTCAGACGGCGGAACGGGCCTCGGCCAGATCACGAACTGGGCATGGCCGAAGGGCTCGCCGCTGCACGGCATCCTGGCCAAGCTCGGCGGGATGAAGGCGATGCGCAACCCCGTCCAGAACGCCAAGATGGTCGGCGCGCTCGTCGAGTACTCCAAGCGCGACGGCGCGAGCCCGCTGCAGCCCTGGGCGGCATCCAACACGGGGCAGTTCGCCGCGTCGGTGCCCAACGACATCGACTCCGTCTTCGGCAAGGGCGGGGTGCCAAAGGGCGGCGGCGGGGCGCTGTCGCAGAAGGTGCTCGCCGGCTACCAAAAGTCGTTCACCAAGAAGTCAGCGCGGCTGCAGGAGGTCAACAGCCTGCTCAAGGGCGGCGGGCTGAAGAAGGACCGGCGCGAGAAGCTGCTCGACGAGCAAAAGACGCTCAAGGGCGACCTGAAGGCGCTCAAGGAGGAGCTGGGCGACCGCACCCCGACCAAGGGCCGGCACAAGCTCAACCTCGAGGAGCGCCTGACCCGCAACGACCGCGCGACCGCACGCGCCGAGACGACCGGCGGCAAGGGCGACGATCGCAAGGCCGGCTGGGCGCGGATCAAGCTGCTGCAGGAGCAGCAGGCCAAGAAGCGCAAGCGGCTCGCGAAGATCAACAAGGCCCTGAAGGGCAAGCTGACCCCCGCCGCCCGGCAGCGGCTCCTACAGGAGCGCTCGACGCTGCTCTCCGACATGGCGTCGATGCCCGGCGAGGCGACCTCGACGCTGGAGTCGTTGGCTGGCGCCGGCGCCAAGCAGCAGCGGCTCCAGAAGGCCGCCAAGAGCTTCGGCATCGGCGCTCCCGTCCCGGAGACCTCGCCCGCCCAGCAACGGGCGCAGCTCGCCTGGGAGCAGGCACAGGGAACCCCCGGCAAGGCCGACGATCGCGCGGCTGCGAAGACGCAGGTCGACCTCGCCCGCGTCGCGCTGCAGGCTGCGCAGAAGTCCGGCGACCTCGGCGAGCTGATCGAGGCGACGCAGAACCTCAACCAGGCCACCGAGAACCTGGAGTCGCTCACCCCGAAGGCGACCGACTACATGGACGCCGCGCTCGTCCGCGCCAAGGTGCTCACCCCCGACGACCTCAACGACGACCGCGCGGCTCTCAACCAGCAGCTCGCCTACTGGGAGGGAGCCTTCAGGTCCGCGCTCGCGACCGAGGATCCATTCGACGACATCGAGGCCGGCAACGCGCTGATGGGCGTCCGTGACGCGCTGAAGGCGCTCAACGACACGCTGAGCGAGAGCCAGCGCGACGACATCCTCAAGTCGATCGAGGAGAACCAGCGCAAGATCCTCGCCCTCGCGGACCAGGGCAAGCTGATCGAGGCGGCCGTCGCGGCGATGCTCGACGGCACGCTCGGCGCTCGGGCCGCCACGACGCAGCGCCTCGACGGCGTGCCCGCCTGGAGATAGGAGCCCCCCTTGCCATTCGAGAACGCAATCCTTGATCCCGAGGCCGCGAGCGTCGAGCTGCACGACGCTCCCGGCAGCGTGGAGATCCTCGAGGTCGACTACACCCCGCCGGCACCCGAGCTGGTAGGCGCGACGAGCATCGCCGTCGAGGGCACGCTGCCCGCCGCCCGCAAGCTGCCGAACCGGACGATCACCTGCAAGGTCAAGGTCTACGGCGCCACGATGCGCGACCGGCTGCTGCTCATCGAGCAGAAGGTCGGCAAGCTCTCGTCCGAGGGCGGCGTGTGGCGGCGCGTGCTGCCCGACGAGTCGTTCATCGACTTCGACGTCGTCGGCTGCAAGATCGTCGGCCTGCCGACCGACTGGCGCTTCGTGCAGCGCGATTTCGCAGAGGTGACGATCGAGGCCGAGTGCAAGCCGCTCGGCCGCGGCGAGCGCTACAACGCCGGCACATTCACCTTCGACGGCAGCCCGCTACCAGTGCTCGACGTGGTCGTCGAGGACGTGCCCGGCACCGCCCGGGCGCTCGCCGACGTGCGGTTGACGTCGCCCGACGATCAGTGGCGCGTCCGTTGGGGTTGGGAGTCGCGCCAGTACTCCGACGCCGAGACGGCGCAGCCCTACTACCCCGCGCAAGACCTAACGCCGCTCGACGGCGCAACCGCGACGACCGCGACGATCCAGGGCGTGTCGGTTCCGGTCATCCGACAGGGCACGCTGACGCCGAACTGGCGGGCCGTCCACTCGACCGAGCTCGCGGCCGGCGGCCACCTGACCCACGCCGGGATCTATGAGATCCTCGTGTGGCTGCACCTCCCGACCGGGAACACCGGCCAGGTAGAGGTCAAGCTCGAGTACGGCGCGGGCACCCGCCGCACCGAGAACTCAGCGCTCATCTTCCCGGTAGGCCACGATCGAGCCGGCGAGCTGGTGCTCGTCAGCCTCGGCCAGGTCTTCCTACGCCCCGCCTCGCAGGGTCCGCACCACTGGATCGGCACCGTCGCCGCACGCTCGACCATCGTCGGCGACGACATCGACGTCGCCCACATTGGCGTGATCCCCGTGGCCGAGGGCAACGGCACCGTGTCCGCCGAGGCATCCATCTCCACTCCGCTGAGCGTCGCGATCCGCGACGAGTTCGACCAGGCTTCTGGCAACCTGCACGGCAAGTCGATCGCCGCGGCTGCAAGCGTGTCTGGGCCGCGCAACCCCGGCACGGCTGCCGACGACGCCGGTACCGGCGCCCTCACCTGGGCCAACCCCTCGTCGGTGCTGGCAGAGGATGGCGCGCTGGCGGACACCAGCAGCGGCGGATCGCCTGGCATCAGCCACTACCTAAAGGCAACGAACTTCGGCTTTTCGCTGCCGGTGGGCGCGACGGTTGACGGCATCGTCGCCGAGATCAAGCGCGGCGCCGACGGTCTCGGCGACCAGATCGTCGACAACCACATCTTCTTGGTCAAAGCCGGAGCCATTCAAGGTGTCGGCAACCACGCCGCGGGCGGCTTGTGGCCGGCGGGCGCGCTGATCTACAGAAGCTATGGCTCCCCGAACGATCTCTGGTCGAACACCTGGACTCAGGCCCAGATCAACGCGAGCGGCTTCGGCATCGCGATTTCGGCGTCGATGCTCAACGGCAGTCGCGCCCAGATTGACCACGTCCGGGTCACCGTCTACTACACCGCCGCCACGGGGCAGACGTGGGCGACTACCGGCGACGCGACGGACATCGCGGTCGAGGCGACGGGCCACACTGCCCAGCGAGGGGAGGTCTCCGACGCCGACACGCTGACCGGCCGTTACGCCGTTGCCGGGACTAACACCTTCTCCGACGTGGTCGTGTCGCTCGCGGCGAAGCGCTCGGTCCTCGATGTAGGTAGCTCGCAGCAGCTCCTGCAGTCGGCGCTCGCCCGGTACACCGATGCGAACAACTGGTTGATGGGCGGCTACCTCACGACTACCGCCGCCGATTTCGCCTTCGTCGGCAAGCGCGTCGCCGGCACCTACGAGACCCTCGGCGCGGTAGCCGTGCCGAGCTACATCGACTGGCGCACGATCTGGCTGCACGCTGACCGACTCGGCCGCTACTGGCTCTGGGGCGTAGCGACCGGCGGACTGCCAAGGCTCCTGCTCGCCGGCCGCGACATGTCGCTGATCTTGGCTGCCACGCTCGCGTCCGGCAAGGTCGGCTTCTACGACGCCAAGACCGGCGCGACGGCCGTCACCCGCAATTACGACAACGTGGCCGTCTGGGTGCCGCCGCGGGCCGCTGTCCTGTTCTCCGACTGCACGCTCGAGCTGGGCTCGTCCAGCGTCGAGCGCGAGTCCTTGGGCGGAGGGGCCGCGTCGGGTGTCTACGAGCCGCTCGTCCCACGCGGCGACTACATGCGGCTCGAACCCGCCGGAGTCGAGAACCGCAAGAACCGCCTCGCGATCGTCGCGTCACCCTCCGACCCTGACCTGATGGGCGTCCCCGCCACACCCAGCGACCTGGAAGCCGACATCTTCGTCACGCCGCGCTACTACGCCGTACCCGACCCCGCCTAGGCCAAGGAGCGCCCCAGCGGAGACGCGCTCGCGCTCAGTTGACGATCTCGGCCACGACTACCGACTGAGGCAGCGCAACCTCGGGCACGCCCACAGCGCAACGCACCTCGGTACCAGCCGGATCGCCCCAGGCCGTTCTCGCCCAAACCTCGACCGCGTGGTCGCCGGCACCCAGGCCCGTGAACAGCGACGAGGCCGAGACGCTCAGCGCCGTCGTGTCGTAGGCATAGGCGGTGCCGGCGCCCTCGGAGATCCCGTCCACGCGCAGCTCGTAGATGCACCCAAACTCGAATGACTTGGCGAGCCCGACCCAGTCAACCTTCAGGGCGCTTGTAGCGTCCTGCTTCGCGTAGGTCCCGAGCGTTACGACCTTCTTGGCCGCGTGCTGGTTGACCATCGCGGACCAGTTCCCGTTGAGCTTGAAGCTTGCGGGCTCTGGCAGCGTGACCTCCTCGGGCGTGACCTCGCCTGGGGCGATCTCGTCGCTAGTGATCTGGTTGGAGGCGATGTCGGAGCGCTTGACCTGATTGACCCCGATGTCGGCCGAGGTGACGCCACCGTTCTTGATGTCGGCGGCGCGGACGCTGTTGTTGGCCAGATCCTTGGTGGAGATCGACCCGTTCTTGATCTGCTTGCCAGTGACGATCTGGACCTTGCCGGCCGCCGCCGCGCCTACCCCCGTCAGCACCGCGAACAGAGCGATCGTCGCGACGACGTTCGCGTAGTGCCTGCTGATCCGCTGCTTCACCGAATTGCCTCCTAAGCCGCTGTCTGAGCGGCCCACTGTAACCCGACTTTCCCATTAGGGAAAGAAAGGACGTACCCCGACATGGCCGTTTTCACGTTCAACATCGCGAAGGGGCGAGCCAACGAGCTCGCCAACCGCATCAACAACAATGACCCGACGAACGCGGTGTTCGTGCTCGTGGCGCTCGTCTCGACGGCGACCGACGCGACGCTCAAGGATCTCGACACGCTTGCGGCCGTCATCGCCGATGGCAACACGGCCGAGGCGACCAACGGCGGCTATGCCCGGATCGTGCTCGACAACGCCGACTCGATCACGGTGACGGTCAACGACACCAGCGACATCGCGTTCGTCGACTTTCCCGATCAGGTCTTCGAGGACATCGCGGCCGGCGACGACTGGACGCACCTCTTCCTCGGCTACGACTCCGACAGCACGGGCGGCGCGGACTCGGCGATCGTGCCGATCACCTGCAGCCCGTTCGTCGTGAGCCCGAACGGCGGCGACATCAACGTCGTGGTCGCGTCCGGCGGCGCTTTCGTCGCGAGCTAGCAGCCGTTCCATGCGGTCGCTTGACCGAGGGGCGGTGACGAGATGGCGATAGCTCACGACGCCAGCACCGACCTCGGGTCGGGCACCGGCGATCTGTCGGCGACGCACACCCGCGGGTCCGCTGTTGGCGGCACCGGCGCGGTTGTGCGCGTCGTGCAGAACACGAACGCCACCGATCAGGTCGACGGTGTCACCTATGGCGGCGTCCCGATGGTCGAGGTGCTCGGGTCGCCGTTCCTGCACCCGACCGGGTCAGAGGACGGGGCGATCTACATCTACTTCCTCGCCGATCCCCCGGCGGGGGCGCAGACCGTGCTCGTCGACACGAACTCGACCGGGTCGTCGCGCACGGCCAGGGTCGACACCGTCGTCTCGGACGTGGCGGGCAGCAAGATCGCGATCGAGGACATCGCCTGGCTCGACCAGTCGACGGGCGCCAACCCGGCGCTGGTGATGAACACCGGCACGAGCGTCGGCACGCTGACCTACGCGGCGCTCCACTCGGGCCAGGACGCGGTGGGGTCGATCGCGGCCGGCTCCGGGATGACCGAGCAGGCCGAGTTCGACTTCGGCTCGCAGACCGCCTCGTTCATCCGGTCGACGTCGGTCGATGCCGGCGGCGGGTTCACCGCGGGCTGGACGGTCACGACCGAGGAGGCCGGCGCCGCGGCAGTCGCGCTACGCGAGGTCGTGCCGAGCGGCCTCTCGCTCCGCGACGAGCTGATGGCCGACAGTCCGAACGTCGCGCTGATGCTCGACGAGACATCCGGTACGGCGGCCGTCGATGAGGTCGGCGGGGCCTCCGGCGTCTACTCAGGCGGGGTCACTTTCGGCCAGGCGATCGGCATACCCAACGACGCCAGTACCGGCGTGGCGTTCGATGGTGTCGACGACAAGGTCCAGATTGCCCACCGCTCCGAGTTCAACGTCGGCGACACGCTGTCGATCCACGTCCGCTTCAAGGTCGACGCGCTCGGCGTCTTCCACTGTCTCTACGACAAGGGCGCCAACGGCCCGATCGTCCGCACGGACTCGGCCGACAACAAGGTCCTGTTCCGGCGCAACAGCGTCGGCGACATCGTCAAGTCGACCGTCCCCGTAATCCTCGGTCGCTGGCACGACCTGTGGGTCGGCAAGAACGGTGCCGGTGGGCACTTCATGGAGCTCGACGGTGTTGATGTCCTCGGCACCGTCACCAACCAGACGCTCACCAACACCGCGATCGCCGCCGGCCTCGCCGCCGCCGACGCCGGCACTACGAACTTCCTCGACGGGATCGAGCACGCCTTCGCGCTCTATCCGAACGTCGTCGCCCGCGACCGCCGCCAGGCCATCACCCATGCGGGAATGTTCGGGCCGAGCGCCGCCGACCAGGACGTCGACCTCGAGCAGGCCCAGGAGACCGACTCAGCAGGGTCGCTCACGCCCGGTCCCGGCGCCGTTGGCGTTGGCCTGGAGCAGGCCCAAGAGGTCGACACGGCCGGCGAGAGCACCCCCGACGCGGAGGCCCCGAGCGGCGAGCTGGAGCAAGCCGCAGAGACCGACAGCGCAGGCGAGGCAACCCCGGCGCCAGGACCGATCGACGGCACCCTCCAGCAGGCCGGCGAGTCCGACGCCGCGGGCGAGCTGTCGCCTGACGCGACCATTGACGTCCCCTTCGAGCAGGCGACTGAGTCAGACGCCGCCGCGGCTTTCTCACCGACGCCAGGGGCGACGGACATAGACCTCGAGCAGGGAGCGGAGAGCGATAGCGGCGGGACGCTTACCCCGGCGCCGGCTGCGACGGGCGCCACGCTGGGCCAGGCGGGGGAGACGGATACGGCCGGGACGCTGACGGCCGTCCAGCCTCCGAGCGTCGAGACCGACGCTGCGAGTCTGGTCAACCCGCGCAATGCCAAGCTGCACGGCGTCGTCAACCCCAACGGGCCGGCCACCCTCGTCGCCTTCCTCTACGGCCCGACGACGAGCTACGGCACGGTCGTCTTCGCCGCCCAGAATCCGCTGGCGGCCGGCGAAGATCCGGTCGACATCTCGGCCGTGATCTCCGGCCTGACGCCGGGGGCCACCTACCACTTCGTCGCGGTAGCCCGCCACGCCCCGCTGGGGCCGATCATCTACGGCGAGGACCAGACGTTCACGACCCCCGAGTCCGTCCCCGCGGCGGCCGTGACCGGCGAGCCGGTCGACGATCGCCTCTACGTCATCGCCGAGCACGCCAACGGCAACATCTCGCGGTGGGCCGAGGACGACCCCGACGCGGACGGCATCCCGCAAGACCTGGAGATCCACGACACCTCGCCGGGCGGCTTCGCTGACGCGTCGTTCACGCTCCTGCGCGACCCGCGGCGCGACTGGCCCGACCTCGCCCTAGTCGACAAGCTCACCGTCCACGGCCGCACCAAGCCGCTCGGGCGCAGCGCCTTCGAGGGTCAGCAAGAGCACTTCCCCTCGGCGCTCGGTGACGATGTGTCGATCGGTGTCAACGCGATCGGGCGGCGCGTGAAGCTGGTCGCGAAGCCGTACCGCGAGCTGATCGTCGACCAGGATATGTCGCGCTGGGGCGACCCGCCGCTGTGGCGCAAGAAGCAGATCGCTGATGACGGCCAGGATCAGCAGAAAATCCAGGTCGGCCTTGTCGCGGGCGGCCTGGTCTTCGATGTCCCCGGCGAGCTGCTCCACAACGGCTGGCGCGGCCAGGCGTGGCAGGAGATGCCCGCCGGTGTGAAGGTCGGCAAGTTCGGCTATCGGGGAGCGCGCACGGGAGCCTTCACGGCCTTCAACGTCCCGGCGCTTCGCGCGACTGACTCCGACACGGCGCCGCCCGCGATCGAGACCTACAACCTGACGCTGGACGACACGCTGCGAACGCTTGCGCTCACGACGGCTCGCCGACGTGTCTACCTCCAGGTCTTCGCCTCCGGCGACACGACGCCCACGGTCGGCACGCAGGAGCGCTACAACGCCCTCGCGCTCTACGGCGACCACGGGCTCACGCTGCGCGACATCGCGGGCGCTCTGCCCGGCGTCTACGGCCACGACGCGCTCGCGCACATCGTCGGTGCCGCTGGCCTGAACTACACCACCGGCCCCAGCGGCTCGATCCGCGACAACACCAGCTTTGTCATCGACCAGCTTGCCTGGCTCGACAGCGGCTTCAAGCGCCTCCAGGCCGTCGAGGAAATCAACGCCTGGTTCCAATGGCGCTGGGAGGTCTGGGAGGACGACACCTTCTGGTGGCAGCCGTGGGACAGCACCGCCCCGTGGATCGCGAGGATCCAGGGCGGCGCGCACTGGACCCCCGCCGGCCGCCAGGCGACCAGCCTCGTCAACGGCGTCGTCGTCGCCTACGAGACCCCGGACGGTCATAGCCGCACGGTCGGGCCGCCCGGCTCCGGCTGCGATTTTGAGAGCGCGCTGCTGGTCGACACGTCGCCGACGAACGAGCTGAACCGCCACGGCGAGGAGCGCTGGGAGGAGCTGACGGTCGGGCACCCGCTGCTCGACCACGCGGCCGTGCAGATCGGCTACGTCTGGATGAACGACCAGAAGCTGCCACAGCGCTCCGGCGACCTCACCATCCGTCCGCTCGGCGAGGGCCATGTCCCGCAGCTCGAGCACCCGACGATCGGGCCGGTGCCGGTCTGGGCGTGCCGCTCCGGCGACATGATCGACCTCGTCGACTTCCCCGATCCTCAGCCGTGGAAGATCGTCGACAAGAGCTACAGCCACGCCAGCAAGACGCTGCGGCTCAAGCTCGACACGGTCACGAACTCGTTGACCGGCCTCTTCGCGCGGCTCGACGTGCGCGCGCGCAACCGGCGCTGACCCATCCCTTTTCGACTAGCGACCCTGGCCCAAGGAGGGCTGTCTGTGCATGGACCTTGCATCGATCGCTCCCGTGGTTGCCGTGGCCGCCGGCCTCGGCACGCTCCTGTTCGCCGCCTTGCGCCATCCGCGCGAGGAGGCCACCGCCGTCGTGGAGCAGCAATCGCACCTGATGACCGACATGCGCGGCGTCGTCGACGAGCTGCAAGAGGCGCTCGAGCGCTGCCGCGATGACCGCGAGTGGTGCCGTAGCGAGCGCCGCCGCCTAGAGACCCGCATTCGACTTCTCGAGCAGCGCCTAACAGACCTCGGACAGGAGATCCCATCGTGACTGCTGACGACATACGCGACGCACACGACGACGCAGACCAGCCGGTGCGCAACCTTCTAGACGGTGTGCTTCGCCGCGAGCGGCGGCTTTGGTACGCCGTTGGCCTCATGGCCGTCTTGCTCGGCCTGGCGATCTACCTCGCGGTCGACGCGAGCTCGCGCGACTCCGGCGCCGCGCAGTCGACCGCTGATGAGGCGGCCGACACGGCAGGCCGCGCCGACCAGCGATCGAAGGGCATCGTGAAGGTGCTCAAGGGCGAGCGCGGCGAGTCCGGTCTCGCTGGCCTGGCCGGCGCGACCGGCTTGCGCGGCCCGCGCGGCACCCGTGGCCCCGGCGGCGCGCGCGGGGCGGCCGGCCCTGCTGGCCCTGTCGGCGCGGCGGGAGAGTCCGGCGTGCCGGGCAGCGCTGGCCGCGATGGCGCTGCTGGCGAGAAGGGCGAGCACGGCACCGATGGCGTCCAAGGCGCGCAGGGCCCGACCGGGCCTGCGGGTCCAGCCGGCCCGCCCGGTCCTGCCGGCCCACAGGGGCCGCCCGGATCGCTCTCAGGCGCGACCGCGACCTGTACCCCGAATGGCGACGGCACGTTCGCCTGCACCTTCGACTGATGGCCGACGAGTCCCGCGCCCGCACGCGCCGCTACCGAGCCCGCCTCGCTGAGGCCCGCGCGGAGTCCGACGCGTTCTGGGCCGACCTCGGCCGGCGCGGCCAAGCGCTCGCCCGCCGTCGCGCCGAGATGCCGCGCCGCGCGAACGGCGCACGGCCCGCGCTCACGAGCGCCGCAAAACGGCACGCCTGACGACGTAGACCGGCTCGCGTCACTGCGACGCCCCACGGCCGCGACAGCGGCGCTGCGGGCGGAGTGGGGGAGCGAGCGAGAAGCCAATCCCGACCCGTAGGAGGTCACCATGCCGTCCCAGCTCGACCGTCGCAAGGCGACGCAGCGTCGCGCGCTGAAGAAGCAGAGCGCCCGCCGCCGCAAGTTCCACGCGATCCGCGTGGCGATCGCGAAGGCCGCGAAGAACATCGCCACCCGCCGCAAGCTGATCCGCGCAGCGGAGGCACCGCCCGGCCAGCTCGCCCTCCAGGCCGCCGGCACGATGCTCGGCAAGACCGAGAGCAACAACCGCGCCCCGTGGCTCCAGTCGATGATCGACTACGTCGTCAAGGCCGGCGGCGCGCTCACCTGGATGGTCGGCCAGCCCTACTGCGGCCTCGGGGTGATCTGGTCCTACCTCAAGGGCGCCGGGCTCAAGCTGCCTGACGGCACCGTCTACACGCCGAACATCCTCAGCTACCACGGCGAGACGTTCACGGCCAAGGACGGCCGCCGATACGTGCTCCGACGTGTCGCGCCGGAGCAGGCGCACCCGGGCGCGATCGTCGTCATGGACTTCACCCCCGGCACGGGCGCCGACCACGTCGCTCTGGCTCGAGGACCGATGCGCGGCGGTGTGATCCCGACCCGCGAGTTCAACACGTCCCCGTCGAACGGCGGCAGCCAGGCGAACGGGGGCGGCGTCTACGACCGCACCCGGCCGCGGGCATTCGTCCTCGGCGTCCTCAACGTCGTCCCTGCCTAGAAGGAGGCTCCGATGCTCAAGTTCCTACGTTCACTCCCGTTGCCGCTCGTCCTCGCGTTCGTGGCCGCGATCGTCACCCGCGTCGCGCTCGAGGTCGGCGGCGATCCGCTCGACCCGTTCTGGGCGGCACTGACCGCGCTCGCGGTCGCCCTCGCCGCCGGCCTGTCCACGACGGACTCCGTCGTGGCGGTCCTGCGGACGCTCGACTCGAAGCTCGTGTCGACCGTCGTCACGACCGGCCTGACCTACCTCGCCGTCGAGCTGGTCGACTTCGCCGAGAACGATCCGCTGCTGCAGGCGTTCGTCTCGCTGGTCGCCGGCTCGATCGTCGGTTACCGCTGGCCGAACGCCGGCACCGTCCTGCGCACCGAGCACGACCCTGGCAGCCCGCCGCTCGACGAGGTGCGCGAGCAGCTCGGCGGAATCAAGGGCTGACCGATGGGACGCGACCCGGCGTTCGAGGCTTTGTGGCGTCAGCATCTCGCCCGCGAGGCGGATGAGAAGCTCGGGATCCGCACGGTTCGCTTCGACGCGATGGTCGTCGATCGGATCGAGCAGGGCCAGCGCGAGTTCGGTGACGCCTTCCTTGCACTGGACTGGGACGGTCCCGGCAACAGCCGCGAGGAGGCGGCGGACATCGGCGTCTACTCGCTGCTCGACACGCTCGGTCGTCGGCTGCGCGGCGAGGGCGGGCTCGCCGAGCTCAACCTCGCCGCACTACACGGCGCGGCGGCGTTCCACTACGCGACCTTGTCGGAGGAGCGCCGGCACGAATAACCCTCAACTAGAGGGTGAGCGTGAGGGAGCTTAAGCCTTCGTCGCCTTCGGGCGGCGGAGGCTTTTGTCGTTCAGGAGGTCGGCAGCTTGCCGGTCTTCTTGTCGCGACCGCAGGACGGGCAGGCCGGCGCCAGAGGCGCTGTGAGCTTCGAGCAGCTCGGACAGGTCGCCCAGACCATGTAAGCGATCGTTCCGATGGCGGTGCCGCCTACAGCCGCCCCCTCGCCAAACACGGCGCCCACCGGCAGACCGACGAATAGCGCCCCAACGAACAATGCGAACAGCACAGTCGTCAACCCCCTGGTGGATTCCTTCTGAGTACGGTCGTGAGCCTATCCGACGTCAATGCCGGCGAACAGTTCGGCGACGCTGACGCCGAGGCCGCGGGCGAGCTTGACGATCGTTCCGACGCGCGGCTCGCGGCCCTGCGTCTCGATCTTGGCGATGTCGCTGTACTTGAGGCCGGACGCCGAGGCGAGCGCCTCGAGTGTCAGGCCGCGCTCCTTTCGGAGCCGGCGCAGGTTGGCGGCGACCTGTTCGGCGGGCTCCACGGGACCGGGATGTCTGGCAGGCGGCCTGCACGTTGTCTATTCCCTAAGAGGAAAAATCGGGTAAGATCGCGTTTCCTGCCCTCCAGTCAAGGGCAGTCGCGCGCCCCGCCCGCCTCCCTCCAAGAACGCGGTCGGGGCGCGCTGTGCGTTCGCAAGATGCGGGGTACGTCGCCTTACTAAGCCAGTTGGGGATTGCACCGTTTCCGACCGGGCTTATAGGTTCGCAAGGCGAGGGGCGCAGGGAAGGGTGTGAGGGAGCTGGCCCTGCGGGGAGAGGTCGACGAGGAAGAAGCGAGCCGCTATGCGGCTGACCGCGAAGTCCTACTCCGCGCCGCCGACCTCATCCTGACCCGTGCTGAGGCTCATCCTCCTGGCCGGCGGCGGGGCGATCTTCTTGAGCTATTCGATCACGCCTGTTGCGCAGCGACGCCGGGTCCACTGGGTCGGCTTCGGGTGCCAGCTCGGGAAGCCGAGACAAGTCCGCAGTAAAGAACTCGTAGGGCAGCCCAGTTGCAATCGCGATCTCGCGCAGCTCGCCCCGCTTCGGAAGTCGACGGCCGGTCTCGATGCGGATAAGCGTTGATCGGCCGATCTCCGCCGCCTCGGCCATGTTGTCGAGCGACAGGTCTCCGTAGGCGCGCGCCGCTCGGACGCGGTGCTTGATGTCTGCTGGGAAGGCCACGTAACCCAGGAGATTCGCTGACCCGAGGCGGAAGCTTCTGAACCATTCCGAACGAAGTTGCACGTTTCCAAACGTTCTGATACGTTTCGGATCAATGCGACAGGGACCTAACCCCCGGCCAGGCGCTCCGAACCACGATCTACTTCGCGCTCGGGCCAGGAAGCACCTCTCGATCGACGCCCTCGGCCGCATGTCGGGCGTCAGCGGCAAGACGATCCGCGACATCGAGAAGGGCCGGGTGCGCAACCCGCACATGGAGACGCAGGCGCGGCTCGCTCGCGCGCTCCAGTACGAGGACCCGCTCGACCTGTTTCGGCCGGAGAGGAACGCCTGATGGTCAACCTCCTGGCCGAGCGCAAGAACCGCGGCCTCAGCCAGCAGGAGATGGCCGACAAGATCGGCGTCACCCGCCGAGTGTGGGCCGGAGCCGAGACGGGGGAGAGCGAGCCGCGCGGCAGGAACGCGCGCAAGATCGCTGACTTCCTCGAGCTGCAGGTGACGGACATCTGGTCCGCCGACGACGAGCCGGCAGCGGAGGCCGTCGCGTGAATCTCCGGCTGCTCAACCTCGCCGCTGATGTCTTCGCGGAGATCGAGTACGGCCTCGTTGTCGCCAGCGACGCCGTCCGCTGGGCTGCTCGCCGAGTCGGCGATGCTGGCTCGGCGTTCGAGGATCGTGCGTTCGAGGAGGCGCGACGGTGATCGCGTCGGTGCTGATCCACGGGCCGGTGTGGACGGTCGCGCTTCTGCTGGCCGTGGCTGCGCTCCTGGTCGTCGGTGCGCGTCGTGAGAGGGCGAGCGACTGATGCCGGTTCGTCCCTCAGCCCGCCGTATCGAGGCGCGCGCAAGCGAGCGGCCCGCCACCCGGCGGGCCGGCCTGTTCGCGTGCCTTCGCCGGCCTTCGGCGCCGCTGACCGAGCGTGAGTGCTACGAGCGGATCTACGCGCCATGTGGAAGGACGGTGGGTCGGTGATCGCGGCGCTACCGCTGCCGGTGATTATCGGGATCGCCTGGGTGCTCGGCGTGATCGCCGTGGCCGCGATCCTGATCGGGCTGGCGGCGCTCTATCAGCGTCTCGTTCTCGAGCCGCGACGCGAGCGCCACGACGCCGCAGTCGGTGCAGCGTCACGCGCGGGCTACGAGGCTGGTGAAGCTGCGGCGTTCGCTCACCAGATCCCCGAGGTCGAGGAGCTTGAGCCGTGGCGGTTCTCGGCGATCGCGCCGCGGTGGCGTCGCCGTCTGGTGACCGACCACAACGCGCGTGCGGCGTGGGCCGAGGCGTTCCTCAAAGGTCACGCCGCGTGTGTGAGAGCGAAGGCCGATGTTGCACTCGGCTTTACGTTCACCGCCGAGGACTTCGCCCTGCTCCAGGCGGTCGCTAACGGAGAGCGGGCCGGGTGAGCGCGGTGGCGACACGTCGTCGACCCGCGACCGCTCCCCGCCCCTACACGGTGACGCGGATCTTCGAGCTTCGGCGTGACGGCTACGACCGGCCGGAGTGGGTCGAGGTCGACGTGATCTCGACGCGGGCGCGGGCGAACGTGGCGCTGTCGCGGTGGCTGCTCGAGCAGGACGACCCAGAGCCGCTGTCGGGGACCTACCGCGCGGAGAACGACCTTGGCGGCCATGCCGAACAGGCGTGGACCGGAACGTGAGCAATCGAGAGGAGATCATGGCCGACGAAGCAGATCAGGAGCCGGCAACGGTGCAGACCAAGCCGTATGCCCAGTTCCTACAGGAGCAGCGGCGAGGGACGCTCCACAAGGAGCTGTCGGAGTCGCTTGCCGAGATCGTGGCGGGCGTCCAGCAGCACGGCAAGAAGGGCGCCTTGACGCTGAAGGTGACGGTCGCGCCGGGCAAGGTGCCGGGCACGTTCATCGTCAGCGACAAGGTCACGGCCGATGTGCCGATCGCCGACGCCGAGCCGTCGCTGTTCTACGCCGACGACGACGGCAACCTCAGCCGCCGCGACCCGCGCCAGCCCGAGTTGACGGGCCTGCGCGACGCCTCGGCGGATCCCACCACGAAGGATGAAAGGCAGGCACTCTGATGTCGGACGCTCAGGCGGTCATCGACAACGCGCTCATGGGCGCGGAGCCCGAGGTGCTCGATCCCTCGAAGCAGTACGGGATCATCGTCCCGGCCAACGCGACCCACAGGGTCGTTGACCTGGAGAAGTTCCTCCCGGTGCCGAACCGGGCGCGGGCGACGTACAAGCCGTCGACCGTGGACGCGTTCATGGAGGTCGTCGATCGTCTGCTCGAGGAGGGCGCAACGACGATCTGGGTCGACGAGGGCAAGACGTCCAGCGGCAGCGCCGGTGCGACGGTCGTGGCGGTCCTCAACGACAACGCCGAGAAGGCGGGCTGGGGCGACCACCGCGTCGAGCTCGCGCTGAAGCCGTCTGCGGAGTGGGAGCGCTGGCTCAAGCTCAACGGCCGGTTCATCAAGCAGCTCGAGTTCGCCGAGCACATCGACAGGTCGCTGCTCGACATCGCTAACCCGGACGGTGCCGAGCTGCTCGAGATCGTCCAGTCGATCGAGGGCACCGAGACGGCCGCGTTCAAGTCGACGCGTCGGCTCGACAACGGCGCCCGCGGGTTCCGGTACGAGGCCGACATCGAGGCGAGCGCGGGCCAGGAGGGCGAGCTGGAGGTTCCGACCGAGTTCGGTCTCGTCCTGGCGACGTTCGTCGGCGAGGTGACCCAGCCGGTGACCGCGAAGCTGCGGTACCGCATCCGTGGCGGTGAGCTGCTGATGGGCTACGACCTCGTCAACCTCGACAAGATCCTCGAGGACGCGGTTCGAGACATCACCGGCCGCATCTCCGAGAAGTTCGACGGCAAGGCGCCCGTCTACCGCGGCACCGCCCGCTCCGCGACCACCACGTCGGCCGCAACCTCGGCGTGACGACCGCACTCGCCAGCCCGACCCGGACGCGCGCTTCGGCGCGCGTCCGGCCGGCGCCCGCCGTCGACACCCCGTGGGGCCGCGCGGACACGCTGCGCCAGCGCCGCCTGCGGCCCGGGCCCGGCACGCCCCGCGACGCCGTCACGACCAACCAGCGCGACCGCATCGCCGCCGCGACCGTCGCCGCCGTGGCCGACCTCGGCTACGAGCACACCCGCGTCGCGGACATCGTCGCCCTCTCCGGCGTCTCCCGCAGCGCCTTCTACCACCACTTCGATGACAAGCTCGACTGCTTCGTCGACACGCTGCTCAAGCTGCGCGACGCGATGCCCGGCGACCTCACGGGCGCCGTCGAGTTCGCGACCACCTACCCGGCCGCCGCCACGCTCGCGCTCTGCGAGACGCACGCCGCCGGCCCGCGCGCACGACGCGTCATCGCTGGCGAGCTAGAGGTCTGGTCACGCCAGCTCGAGCAGACGTGGCCCGAGGTTCCCCGCGACGTGGCGTATGCCATCGCGGGCGGGGGAGTGGGAGTGTGCGAGCGCCGCCTCCGACGCGGCGATCCCCTCGGCGACGTTCTCGGAGAGCTGACCGAGTGGGCCGAGTCCTGCCGCTCCGATGTCAAGCTGCCGCGCCCGCGTCGCAAGCCGCGCGTCCCGGCCGGCGTGACCCGAGGGGACGACGCCCGGTATCGGATCCTGGCCGCGGTGACCGATCTCGTGGCCGAGGTCGGCTACCAGGACGCCACGATCGTCGAGGTCGCCGACCGCGCGAGCGCGTCGCTGTCGACGTTCTACTCGCTGTTCGGCGGCAAGGAGGCAGCGATGCTCTCCGCCGTGCATCGCGAGGTCGCGTGGTCACTCGGCGGCGGCGTGGCCGCAGACAGCGTCTACGGCGCCATCGACACGATGCTCAACTACTTCGCCTCCGAGCCGGCCGCAGCGCGACTGGTGTTCCTCGAGGCACCGGCCGCGACGCCTGAGATCGCCACGCGCGGCGACGTCGTCCATCGACTGCTGCGCCCGCTCGTCGGCGGAGCCAGGATTGACGCGAGCGCGGCGGCGATCCATGCCCTAATAGCCCGCGAGGTTCGCGCCGGCCGCGCTGACCGACTGCGGTCGCTGACGCCGACCGCCACCTACCTCGCGATCGCGCCGCTCGTCGGCGCTGCGCAAGCCGCGGCCGTCGCGCGCCAAGACGCGCCGCAGGCGGTTCCGGCGTGAGCACTGAGCGGGTGGAGACGCTGGCGATCATCCGTAGGCCAGTGGCGGCGAATGACCCAGCCTCAGCGGGCTGCTCTTGGTCGGGGGGATCGGTCTTGAGCGGGCTGCGGACGTTCATGGAGCGCCGCGACGCGGTCAAGGAGGAGCACGCCGAGACTTGCGTCCTGCCCGAGGACTCGCGTGTAGCCCGCACGAACCAGGAGGCGTGGGCGCGCTTCATTGCCGATGCTGGGCTCGACCCGGACGAGGTCGCGGAGATATCGCGCGAGATGGGGGAGGGGGCGGCTTACGATGCGCTCGTCGCTGCGCAGCAGTCGGGGTTGACTTTGGAGGGGCTCACGCAGATTTTCCAGGGGGTCTGGTGCGACGGTCTCGTCACTGGCCGCACGTTCAAGCCGGAGGGGGCGGCAGGGTGAACTCGGCGCAGCGTCCGATGCCGTCCTCGGCGCGCGCAGCCGGCCTGGCTGAGCTACGTGCTGCTCTGCGCCGGCAGAACCCTGGGTTCGACTTCGTCTTCGAACTCGAAGGACTTGATGGGCGTGCGGACACGGCGGCGGGGGATGTCGTCGGGCCCTTCTCCGGCCCACAGGATCCTGACGCGTTGCTCGAGCGGGACTCCGCGCTTGTATCCCCGACCGCCAGCGCGGCGTAGGAAGACGACGTCGATGAACTGGCCGAGGACTTCGCGACGCTCGTCGATGGGGAGGGCGAAATAGTGGTCGCGTGTAAGCCCTTCGCCGAGCGTGCCGGCGAGCGTGTCCAGGCGGGCGAGCTCGGCTTCGAGGTTGCGCACGGCGCCGAGGTAGTCGTCCAGCCAGTCGTGCCACTCGGGACCGAGCTTGCGTCGGGCCTCCCGGTCGGCTCGGAAGCTGGCGAGGTCTTCCCGCGCGCGGTCGAGCTGCGCGGCGATCGCGTCGCGGTCGCGGCTGTCGGAAACTTTGCGGGTCGTGCCTTCGATCTCGGCGAGCACCGCTTCCTCGACGTGCTGCTCGAGGTGGCGCGCGACGGCAGCGCTCGGCGCGGGGCACTGGCCGGAGGCGTGTCGCGATCGGCACCGGTAGGTGTGGCCGCTGCTCGTCGACATGCTGATCGAGAGGCCGTACCGGCAGCCGGCGCAGCGGACGATGCCCGAGAGGAGGGGGAGGGCTTGGCCGGGCTTACGGCCACCGGCGGCCGGGCGTCGCGGAGCGTTCGCAGCCTGCCAGGTGTCCTCGTCGACCAGGGCGGGGTGCGCGTCAGGCGTGATGATCGCGCCGCGGTCCTCCTTGTCCTGGCCCACGAAGCGCGACGCCTCGCCTCGGTAGATGCGCTTCGAGAGGGTGTTCTTGACGGTGAGGCCGGTCCACAGGTAGCCGCTGTCTTTGGGCGCGACCCGGTTGAGCCAGTCGGCGATCGACTGCCAGCCGTCGTGTCGCGCAGCGCGGCTGTACGCCTCGCGCATGATGTCGGCCTGGTCGTTGGGGACGAGGCGCCGGTCGTCGCCTCGGCTGTAGCCGAGCCAGTTGTTGTGGTTGGGGCCGATGTGAATGCCGCGCTCGATCGCGTACCGCTGCGAGACGGCCCAGCTCTCCTTGAGCGTGTCGCGCAGGAACTCGTGGAAGGTGAACATCTGGTGGAGGAACGCGCGGCCGGCGGGTGTCGAGTAGTCGAGCGCGGGCTCGGTGGCCGAGACGAATGCGGCCTTGTGCTCGCCGAGCTCGACGAGCGTGCTGACTGCGCCGAGCAACGTGCGGGCGAAGCGATCGGTCTTGTAGACGATCAGGCCGCCGGACTGGCCGTCGCGGACGCGGCGCATGATCTTGTTGAAGGTGGGGCGGTCCATCGTGCCGCCGGAGCGGTTGAGCTCGGGCGGGTGCATGTAGACCTCGCGCTCGATGCGTTCCCCGGTGCGGAGGATCCCGTGCTCTTGCACGTCGGGGCTGATGAAACCGTCAGTCTTGTCGCGGGCGCCGACGCGGGAGACGCGGATGTAGCCGTCGAGGGGGAGGGGCGCCACGGGGGCGAAACTACCTCAATGGGTACGCAATTGCGAACGTATCCATGTCGAGGTGCGCTATGCGGCGATCGCCGGGCGAGGACATCACCGACCCACGATACGCCCGCACCACGACGTGCCGATATCGTGGCTTCGGATGGGGGATCGAACGCGTAGCGCGGCCCGCTTTCCGGAGCTTCCGCTCTCCGCCGGTCACTACGAGAGCTTCTATCTGAAGGCGACCCATCCGACCGATCCGGTCTCGGTCTGGATTCGCTACACCGTCCACAAGCGGCCTGGCGCGGCTCCGCGGGGATCGCTGTGGTTCACGCTGTTCGACAGCCGTGAGAACGGACCTTGGGCGGTCAAGACGACGACGGAAGACGTCGGGGCCGATCCCGGCGAGCACATCCACGTCGGCGAGGCGCGCTTCGAGCCGGGGCGAGTCTTCGGGGCAGCGGTCGCCGACGTCGGCTCTGACCGCCGCGAGGCGTACTGGGACCTCAGCCTCGACTCGCCGGAGCCGCCGTTCCGCCACCTGCCGCGCGAGCTCATGTACCGCGCGCCGCTGCCGCGCACGAAGCTGCTCAGCCCGTACCCGGACGCCCGTTTCAGCGGGCGTGTGCAGGCGGGCGGACGCACCGTCGAGCTCGACGGCTGGCGCGGCATGGTCGGCCATAACTGGGGCGCTCAGCACGCCGAGCGCTGGATCTGGCTGCATGGCGCCGGCTTCGACGGCCACGAGGACGCCTGGATCGACGCCGCACTCGGCCGGATCGCGATCGGGCCATGGACGACGCCGTGGATCGCCAACGGCGTCCTGTCGCTGGATGGCATCCGTCATCGGCTCGGCGGACTCGGCGCCGCGCGCCGCACGGAGGTCTCCGAGCGGCCCGACGGCGCGACGTTCACGCTGCCCGGCGGCGGGATCACCGTCCAGGGCCAGGTCGGCGCCGACCGCAAGGACTTCGTCGGCTGGGTCTACGCGGATCCCGACGGCTCCGAGCACAACACGGTCAACTGCTCGATCGCCAACCTCGTCCTGACGGTCTCGCGGCCCGCACTACCTCCACTGACGCTCCAACTCGCCTCAGGAGCCGTCTACGAGCTCGGAATGCGCGAGACGGACCATGGGATGGCCATTCAGCCGTTTCCTGACGGTTGAAATCGCAATGCCCGATAATGGGGATTATGTGAACCCGGATACGAAATGATCGCCGCCTCTGCCGCCGAGCACATCGAGCTGGTCGTATTCGGGCTGCTGGTCGCCGTGGCCGCCCTGGCGGTCGTCGCGCGGCTGGTGCGCGTGCCGTATCCGATCCTGCTGGTGATCGGCGGGCTGGCGATCGGATTCATCCCGGGCTTTCCGGACATCGAGCTCGACCCGGACCTCGTCCTGCTCGTGTTCCTGCCGCCGCTGCTGTACGCCGCGGCGTTCTTCTCGAATCTGCGCGAGCTGCGCGCCAACGCGCGGCCGATCGGGCTGCTGGCGATCGGCCTGGTCGTCGTGACGACGCTGGCCGTCGCCACTGTCGCCCACTACGCGATCGACCTCGCGTGGCCGGTTGCGTTCGTACTTGGCGCGATCGTCTCGCCGACCGATGCGGTTGCGCCCGCAACCATTCTCCGCCGCCTCGGTGTGCCGCGCCGCGTCGTGACGATCGTCGAGGGCGAGAACCTGACCAACGACTGGACGGCGCTGGTCACCTACAAGTTCGCCGTCGCGGCCGTGGTGACCGGCAGCTTCTCGCTGGTCGAGGCCGGCCCGGAGTTCATCCTGACCGGCGTCGGCGGCGCGGCAATCGGCGTGGCCGGCGGTCTGGCGATCGCGGCGGTGCGCAAGCGGCTCGACGACCCGCCGACCGAGATCACGATCTCGCTGCTGACGCCGTACGCGGTCTACCTGCCGGCGGAGGAGCTCGGGCTGTCCGGGGTGATCGCGGCCGTGACCGTCGGAGTGGTGCTCGGCTGGCGCGCGTCCGAGCTGACGACCCACACGACCCGCCTCCAGGCGTATGCGGTCTGGGAGATCATCCAGTTCCTGCTCAACGCGGTGCTGTTCATCCTGATCGGCCTGCAGTTGCACACCGCGCTGGACGCGCTCCAGGGCCGCGACGGTGGCGAGCTGCTCGGCTACGCGGTGCTGGTCTCCGCGGTGGTGATCGCCGTGCGGATCGCCTGGGTCTTCGGGCTGAGCATGCTCGACCGCGGCGTGCGGCACGAGATCGCCGGTCCCGAGGGCGGCAGCGGCTGGAAGGAGGTCACGCTGGTCGCCTGGAGCAGCATGCGCGGCGCGGTCTCGCTCGCTGCGGCGCTCGCGATCCCGCTCCAGACCGACGCGGGCGCCGCGTTCCCCGAGCGCGACCTGATCCTCTTCCTCACCTTCTCTGTGATCATCGCGACGCTCGTCCTGCAGGGCCTCGCCTTTCCGCTGCTGATCCGCGCGCTCGATCTCGACGACGACACCTCGGACGCCGACGAGGAGCTGGACGCCCGGATCGAGATCGCCTACGCGGCGCTCGACCGGATCGAGGAGCTGGCGGCCGATGGCTGGGTGCACGAGGACACGATCGAGCGCGTGCGCAACATGTACGACTACCGCCGTCGCCGCTTCAGCTCGCGCCTCGACGATCACAGCCCCGAGGGCGAGTTCGACTACGAGCAGCGCGCCGAGCTCTACCGGCGGGTGATGAACGAGGTGATCGACGCCCAGCGCGCCGCGCTGCGGCGGCTGCGCGACGGCGGCCAGATCACCGACGAGGTGCGGCGCAACGTCGAGCACGAGCTCGACCTCGAGCAGGCCCGGCTCGTGCGCAGCGACCTGCCGGCTCAGCCGCGCTCGGCGACCAGCAGCGCCTGAGTCGCGCGTCCGATCATGCCGCGCTCGTCGTGGAGCGCGCTGTCGGACAGCCCGATCCCGCTGCGCTCCGGGTAGGTGACGGCGTCGAGGCAGACCCACTCCCCCGCCGGGAGCCGCCGCAGGTTGACCGTCAGATCGGTGTTTATGAAGATGTAGCGGCGGTAGTCCAGCGGCGAGCTGACGCCGTTGCCGGAGTCGGCGGCGACGAGCACGCGGTCAAGCGGAGACGGCTCCTCTCCCGCGACCAGCGGGACCCGCATCCGCATCCAGGCACGCGCCGGACCGGGCTCGACGAAGCCGCCCTCGACGAACCGCACCTCCATCGCCGTGTGGTAGCCGACGTCCCACGCAACCGGGAAGAAGCTCTGCTGGGCGGCAGCGTCGGGACCTGGGATCGGCTCCGGCTCACGCGGCGGGCGGTCGATCTCGACCTCGGTCGTGCGGATCCGCCAGGCGCGGGCGCGGATCACCGGCTCGCCCTCGTGGCGCAGCTCACCCTCGATCAGCTCGACGTTGCGGCCCGGCCGCACGACCTCGGTCCGCGTCTCGAGCCGCGCGATCGGCACCGGCCGCACGATCTCGTAGGTGACGCGCACGACCTGGGCGGCGTCGATCGCGCCCGCACGGTCGAGCGCACGGCCGAGCAGCGCGCACGGCGGACCGGCGTGCTGGCTCTGCTCGTCCCACGGTCCGCGGGTCAGCTCCGAAGCCACGAAACCGTCGCCGTCGCGCGTGTAGAAAGCCTCGGACACCGCGGCGATCCTACGCATACCGGTCACCGGCCACGGATCGCGGGGGTCTGGGGGCGTGAGCCCCCAGTCAAATACACTTCCCGGCCGTGGCCAAGCAGAGGCAACAGAAGATGCAGCAGGTCCAGGTCGGCTCGCTCGCGGCGATCCAACTCCTGGAGGACCGCACCGACGAGCAGCTCGTCAGCGAGTCCAAGCACCGTGTCGCCGCCAAGGCGCTGCTGGCCGCACGGGCCGCCGAGCGCTACGACGCCGCCACGGCGCGCAAGTACTTCAACGAGGCGCTGTCCGGCTGCCATCCGCAGGAGCGCCCCGCCCTACGCCAGATGATGGCCGCGTCGATGGCGCTCGCCGAGCGTCGTCCCGACGACCTCAAGGCCGCCGTCGAGAAGCTCGGCCAGGCGCCGCCGTCTGGCCGCCAGCTCTTCATGCTGCGGATCATGGGCCTGATCGCCCCCGCGGCCAGCGCGGGCACCATGGCGCGCGTGCGCGGCATCCTGATCCTCGTCCTGATCGTCGTCGCGATCCTCGCGATCGGCTTCGGCCTCGCCAAGCTGATCGCGCTGCCGTTCGGAGGCGTCGGCACGATCGGCACCCTGCTGCTCGGCCTGATCATCGTCGCCGCCGTGCTCGGCGGCCTGGCCTTCTTCGGCCGTCGCCGGCAGGCGAAAGCCGCGGCTGCCCGCTCTGCGGGCTGACCGCTAGCCCTCGCTAGCGGTCGCCTTCTCGATCACGACCGGGCGCGAAGGCTGCTCGCTGGGCGTGCCGAGCGCCTCGATCCGCATGACGGTGTCCATGCCCTCGGTGACTTCTCCGACGATCGCGTACTCCGGCGGCAGGCCGGCGTCCTCGGCCGTGACGACGTAGAACTGGCTGCCTGAGGTTCCGGGCTTCTCCGTCGCGGTCTTGGCCATCGAGACGATGCCCTTCGTGTAGGTGGCTGTGGCCGGCGGTTTGTCGACGGTCTTGTAGCCGGGTCCGCCCATCCCGGAGCCGGTCGGGTCGCCGCCCTGGATGACGAAGCCGGGGACGATGCGGTGGAAGATCGTGTCGTCGTAGAAGCCGCTGCGCGCGAGCGATGCGAAGGAGGCCGCGGTGTTCGGCGCGTTCTTGGCGTCGAGCGTCACGGTGAAGTCGCCGCAGGACGTCTCGAAGGTGACGGTGTTGGTCTTGGCGGCGTCGAGCTTGCCGGTCGGCTTCTTGGCGCCGCCGTCGGGCTTCGGCGCCGGGGCCTCGACCTTCGCGCACTCCTGGCCGCTCTGGGCGGTCGTCTCTGTCCCACCGCCGGACTTCGAGGCGGTGTCGGAGTCGTCGTCGCCGCAACCGGCGACCACGAGCAGGGCGAGCAGGGCTATGAGTGCTGTCAGCGAGCGGATCACGGGTCGCAGCCTAGCCGGGTCGTAGAGTTCCCGGCGACCCATGACCCTCTCCCCCCTCCTCCAGCGTTACGACCAGGTGATCCTCGATCTCGACGGCTGCGTCTGGATCGGCGACGAGTCGGTCCCGGGCTCGCCCGAGGCGATCGCGGCGCTGCGCGCGGCAGGCAAGCGTGTGGCGTTCGCGACGAACAACTCGTGGCACCCGGCGGAGGATCAGGTGACGCGGCTGTGGGGACACGGCATCCAGGCGTCGCTCGGCGACGTCGTCACCGTGGGCGGCGCGATGCAGCACCTGCTCAACGAGACGCGTCAGGGCCGGAGCGCGTTCGTGGTCGGCGGCGAGTCGCTGCACGCCAACGTCGCCGACGCCGGGCTCACGGTGCTCAACGGGACCGAGCGGGCCGAGCACGCCGAGGTGGTGGTCATGGGCGGTACCGACACCGTCACCTATGACGATCTGCGCGTGGCGACGCTCGCGGCGCGCCGCAGCGGCGATCTGCTCGCCACGGCGCGCGATCCGACCCTGCCGATGCCGGGCGGCCACTGGCCCGGGACCGGCGCTCTCCTGGCAGCGGTCGAGGTGGCGTCCGGCATCACCGGCCAGATCGTCGGCAAGCCCCAGCCACAGCTCTTCCACACCGCGCTCGACCGCCTCGGCGAGGGCCGCACGCTTGTCGTCGGCGATCGCCTCGACACCGACATCGCCGCTGCGACCTCCGCTGGCCTCGACGCCGCTCTCGTCCTCACCGGCGGCATGACCGAGGACGAGGCCCGGACCGCCATCGCCAGCGACGGCGCATCCCAGCCGATCGCGGTCGCCCCCGACCTCCGCACACTCGTCCTCGACTCCTAGACTGCCGTCGGTGAGCCGCCGCTACGCAGTCATCTGCAACCCCGTCGCGGGCGGGGGTCGCGGCGCCAAGCGGCTGCCGCTCGCGGTCGCCGAGCTCGAGCGGCTGGGCGCGGAGCACCGTGTCGTGCGGACGCGCGACATCGATCACGCGCGGGAGGAGGCGCGTGCGGCCGTCGCCGCGAACGAGACGGTCGTCGCGATCGGCGGAGACGGGCTGCTGCGCCCGATCGCCGCCGAGCTGCGCGGCAGCGAGTCGGCGCTGGCGATCGTGCCCGGCGGGCGCGGCAACGACCTCGCGCGCGTCCTCGGGATCCCGACCGACACCGCCGCCGCGACGCGGATCGCCGTCGAGGGACGCGAGTGGCTGATGGACATGGCGACGGTCGGCGGCGAGCCCTACCTCGGCATCGCGAGCTTCGGCTTCGACTCGGAAGCCAACCGGATCGCCAACGAGGCGCGGCTGGTCAAGGGCAACGCCGTCTATCTCTATGCCGCACTGCGCGCGCTGATCGCTTGGAAACCGGCGCGGTTCACGCTGACCGTCGATGGCGAACGCCACGAGATCACCGGCTTTTCGGCCGGCGTCGCGAACTCGCGGGCCTACGGTGGTGGCATGTTCGTCGCGCCGCAGGCGGAGCTTGACGACGGCCAGCTCGACGTCATGGCGCTTGGCGACGTATCGAAGCGGTACTTCCTGTTTCGCCTGATGCCAAAAATCTTCAGGGGTGCCCACCTGTCCGATCCGGGCTTCCACTACTGGCGTGGAAACTTGATCGAGGTCGAGGCCGACCGCGACTTCACGATCTACGCCGACGGCGATCCGATCGGCCAGGTGCCGGCGCGGGTGGAGGTCGAGCCGCGCTGCCTGCGCATGATCGTCCCGCGCTGATGTTCCGCCTCTGGCACCTGCTCGCCCGCACCGTGCGCGCGCTCAGCCGGCGGCTCGGCCGCGGTGGTGGGACGACGCTGCCCGGCCGGCTGCTCCTGCGCGTCAGCCCGGGGGCGCTGGATCGCATGGGCAAGGAACTAGACGACGGCGCCGCGGTCGTCTCCGCGACCAACGGCAAGACGACTACCTCGGCGATGATCGCCGCGATCCTCGAGCGCTCGGGCGAGCATGTCGTCCACAACAGCGCCGGCTCGAACATGGGCTGGGGCGTCGCGACGGCGCTGCTCGACGCCCGTCGCGGAAGGGGTCAGCTCGGGTTGTTCGAGGTCGACGAGGCCTGGCTGCCGCAGGTCGCGGGCGCCCTGCACCCGGGCACCTACCTGCTGGCGAACCTCTTCCGCGACCAGCTCGACCGCTACGGCGAGCTCGAGACGCTCGCCGACGGCTGGGCCGGCCTCGTCGCCGAGCAGGACGGCAAGGCGCGCTTCGTGCTGAACGCCGACGACCCGCTCGTCGCCGACCTCGGCCGCGGCCGCGAGGGCGTCGTCTACTTCGGCGTCGAGGACGACTCGCAGGCGCTGGCCGAGCTGCAGCACGCCGCCGACTCCAAGCACTGCCGCAACTGCGGCACGCCCTACGTCTACGACGCGATCTACCTCGGCCATCTGGGCCGCTATCACTGCCCGGGCTGCGGACGCACACGGCCCGAGCCGACGGTGGTCGCGACGCGCGTCGCGCTGGACGGGATGAGCTCAGCCGACGTCACGCTGCGCACACCGGCGGGCACGATCGACTTCCGGCTCCCCCTGCCCGGCCTCTACAACGTCTACAACGCCGTGGCGGCCGCCGCGCTGGCACTCGACCTCGGCGCGTCGCTCGACGACGTCGAGCAGGCCCTGGCCGGCTTCGGCGGCGCGTTCGGGCGCGTCGAGACGATCGCCGTCCCCCACCCCGCCGGCGGCGAGCGCCCGGTCTCGATCCTGCTGATCAAGAACCCCGCCGGCGCCAACGAGGTCCTGCGCACGCTGACGCTGGCCGGCGAGCCGATCGACCTCTGGATCGCCCTCAACGACAAGATCGCCGACGGTCGCGACGTCTCCTGGATCTGGGACGCCGACTTCGAGCTGCTGGCGGGCCACGTCCAGCGGGTCGTCTGCTCGGGCACCCGCGCCGAGGAGCTGGCGCTGCGGCTGAAGTACGCGGGCATCGAGGCCGAGACGGCGGTGGACCGCGACCTGGGTGTCGCGCTCGACGGAGCGGTGGCCGCCGGTGAGCTTGGGCGCCCGCTCTACGCCCTGCCCACCTATACCGCGCTGATCGAGCTGCGCGATCTGCTCAGCGGGCGCGGCCTCGCGGACCGATGGGCCGGCTGAGCCCCGACTTCGTCTTCGGCTACGGGTCGCTCGCCCGCGACCTGCTTGCCGACGTCGAGGTCAAGCGGCTGCGCGGTTACCGCCGCGCCTTCGGCGTCGCCGCCGACAACTCCGAGGCGATAGCGGGCTACAAGCGCTACCGCCTCCCCGGCGACGGCTCCTACCCCGACGTCCACGTCGCCTTCCTCGACATCGTCGAAGACCCGGGGACGGTCGTCAACGGGGTCCTCGCGCCTGTCGACCCGGGAGCACTCGCCGATCTCGACCGGCGCGAGCGCAACTACGATCGGATCGACGTGACGGCCGCGATCGAGGACCCGCCGGACGGCCGCGTCTGGGCCTATGCGGGGTCGCCCGACGGCCGCGATCGTCTCCGCGCCGGGATCGCCGCCGGCACCGCCGTCGTCCAGCGCAACTATCTCGATCACGTCTATGACGGCTTTCGTCGCCTCGGCGAGGCCGAGTACCAGCGCTTCCTCTCGACCACGGATCTCGACGGCCTCCCCCTGCTCGACCTCGAGCGCGTAGACCTACGACCGGATTCGAGCCGATGACCGCCGCGGGCATGGCGACCGACCCCGCCGCCTGGCACGACGTCGAGTGCGGCTCCTACACCGCCGACTTCCCGCTCTGGCGTGAGCTGGCGCGGCAGCGCGGCGGCCCGATCCTCGACGTGGGCTGCGGCACCGGCCGCGTCGCGCTCGAGCTTGCGGCGGCCGGTCACGAGGTCATCGGCCTCGACGCCGACCAGCCGCTCGTGACGGCGCTCAACGTGCGCGCGGCAAAGGCGGGCCTGCCCGCAAGCGCGCTCCGAGCGGACGCACGCAGCTTCACGCTGAAGCGGCGCTTCCCGCTCGCGATCGTGCCGATGCAGGTAGCCCAGCTGCTCGGCGGACCGCCGGGGCGGGCGACGATGCTCGCAACGTTGGCGCGCCATCTGGAGCCGGGCGGCCTGATTGCGCTGGCCGTCGCCGATCCGTTCGAGGCGGTCGAGCCCGGCGACTCCCGTCCACCGCTGCCCGACGTCCTCGAGATCGACGGCTGGGTCCTCTCGTCTACGCCGGTCGCCGTACGCGACGAGGCCGACGCGGTGGCGATCGACCGGATCCGCCAGGCCGTCTCTCCGGAGGGCGACCTGACCGAGGAGCTCTCCTCGATCACGCTCGACGACTGCGCCCCCGCGACGCTCGAGGACGAGGGCCGCGCGGCCGGCCTGACCGTGCTTCCCGCGCGCCACGTCCCGCCCACAGTCGACTACGTCGGCAGCACCGTCGTCATGCTGGAGGCACCGCGATGACCTCCCCCACGCTGCGCGTCTGCGCGCTCTATCCCGAGCTGATGAACATCTACGCCGACCGCGGCAACATCGCGGTCCTGCGCGCCCGCTGCGAGTGGCGCGGCATCGACTTCGAGCTGTCCTCCTCGACGCTCCGCGAGCCGCTCGACGCCACCGCCCATGACCTCTTCTACATCGGCGGCGGCCAGGACCGCGATCAGGTCGCCGTCGCCGCCGACATGGTCGCCACCAAGCGCGACGCGCTCCACGCCGCCCGCGACAGCGGCGCCGTCATCCTCGCGGTCTGTGGTGGCTACCAGCTGCTCGGCCACAGCTACCAGCTCGGCGACGAGCAGCTGCCGGGAGTGGGCCTCGTCGACCTCAGGACGGTCCGCGAGGACGGCCCCCGCCTGATCGGCAACTGCGCCATCGAGGCCGACCTCGGCAACGGCCCCCAAGTCATCGCCGGCTTCGAGAACCACGGCGGCCGCACCTACCTCGGCCCCGACGAGCGACCCCTGGGCCGCGTCCTCTCAGGTCACGGCAACAACGGCAACGACGGCTTCGAGGGGGTCCACAGCAACAACGTCATCGGCACCTACCTCCACGGCCCCCTCCTCCCCAAGAACGTCTGGCTAGCCGACCGCCTGATCGAGCTGGCCCTCGACGTCGAGCTCCAACCCCTCCCCGGCGACGAGGTCGAGCAAGCCGCCCACGCCTCCGCCCGCCGCGCAGCCGGCGTCTAAGCGCCCTGTTCCTCGGGCTAGGGCTCTGACCGCCAGGCCGCGGGGAAGCGCGCCCGACCCTAGGCCGTAGTGCCCAACACCCGCAACAGCTCCGACATCGACGTCTTGCCGGCGCGGACCTTGGAGAGGCCGTCGTCGCGTAGGCGGCGCATGCCCTGCTTGGCGGCGACGGCGGCAATTGCCTCGGCGGACTGCTTCTCGACGATCAACGAGCGGATCTCGTCGGTGATCTCCATCAGCTCGTAGAGGCCGACGCGGCCGCGATAGCCGGTCTGTGCGCAGCGGACGCAGCCCTCGCCGGCCTCGTAGCCGGTGAACGGCTCGCCGGCGTCGGTGAACCCGCTTCCGCTGAGCGCCTCGGCGCTGATCTCGGTCTCGACGCGGCAGTTCTCGCAGAGCTTGCGGGCGAGGCGCTGGGCGACGACGCAGCTGATGCCGGAGGCGACGAGGAAGGGCTCGATGCCCATCTCGATCAGCCGCGCGACGCTCATCGGGGCGTCGGTGGTGTGCAGCGTGGAGAGGATGAGGTGGCCGGTCAGCGCCGACTGGATCGCGATCTGCGCCGTCTCGCGGTCGCGGATCTCGCCGACCATCATCACGTCGGGGTCGGCGCGCATCATCGAGCGGAGGCCGGCCGCGAAGTCGAGCCCGATCTTCGGGTTGACCTGGATCTGCTTGATGCCCTCGAGCTCGTACTCGACCGGGTCCTCGATCGTGATCAGCGTCTGGTCGGGCGTGTTCATCTCGCTCAGGGCCGCGTAGAGCGTCGTCGACTTGCCGGAGCCCGTCGGACCGGTCGCGAGCACGCAGCCGTGCATCTGGGAGATCGCGGAACGCAACCGCGCGAGGTCGCTGGGCTCGAAGCCGAGATGGTCGAGGTCGAGCATGCCACGGCCCTTGTCGAGCACGCGCATCACGATGGACTCACCCTGGACGGTCGGCAGCGTCGCGACGCGGATGTCGACGACCCGGTTGTCGACGGTCAGGCCGATGCGTCCGTCCTGCGGCATCCGCCGCTCCGCGATGTCGAGGTTGGCCATGATCTTGATGCGCGACACGAGGCCCGAGACCATCGTTCTGGGCACCGTCGTCGACTCGCTGACCACGCCATCGACACGCAGCCGCACGCGCATCGCGCCCGCCTCGCTGTCGAAGTGGATGTCGGATGCGCCGCGCTCGACGGCCTCGGCGACGATCGAGTGGACGAGCTTGACGACCGGCGCCTCGTCGGCCGAGTCGCGCAGGTCGATGACCTCGGCCTCGGCCTGCTCCTCCACCTCGGCGACCGTGTCGTCGAGCCGCGACAGGCGGCCGAGCAGCAGCTCGATGTCGTCGTCGGTGGCAACGACGAGGCGCACGTCGTAGCCGGTCATCATCGCCAGGTCGTCGGCGGTGAGGATGTTCGAAGGATCCGAGGTGGCGACGATCAGCGTGCGCTCGTCGGCGAAGGCGATCGGAACGGCGCGGTGGCGTCGCAGGACCGAAGGGTCGACGAGCGAGCTCGCGGTGGGGTCGACGTTCGCGACGTTCAGGTCGACGTGGCTGACCCCGTAGCGCTCGCCGACGGCCCGCGCGAGTTGGTCCGCGGTCACGATGTCGCTTGCTAGCAGCGTGCGGCCGGTCGTCGATCCCGTGTTGCGTGCCTCCTCGACCGCGCGCTCGACGGCGTCGCGGCTGGCGAATCCGAGCGCGACGATGACGTCGCCGATCCGCTTGGGCGCGCCGCCGCGCTCGGTCGGCGGCGTGAATCCGGCTAGTGCGGGACTGGGTCGATCGGCTGTGGCTCCTGACACCCTTCGGGTATCGGCAGCCGGCGGCGATTGTTGAGCGGGTGAAGCTCAGCGCCCAGTGGAGCCGAAACCGCCGTCGCCGCGCACGGTCTCGTCGAGGCTGTCGAGCTCGACCAGCTCCGGCGCCTCGTGGCGGACGATCACGAGCTGGGCGATCCGGTCGCCGGGCGCGACCTCGAAGCTGGCTTCGCGGTCGGTGTTCAGCAGCAGCACGCGAACCTCGCCGCGGTAGCCGGCGTCGATCAGCCCCGGTGCGTTGACGAGCGAGATCCCGTGGCGGGCGGCCAGGCCGGACCGCGGCAGCACCAGGCCGGCGTGGCCATCTGGGATTGCGACCGCGATACCTGTCCCGACGCTGGCGCGTCCTCCCGGCGGCAGCGTCGCCGCCTCGGACGCGCGCAGGTCGTAGCCGGCATCGTCGGCGTGGGCGCGGGTCGGGGCGGCGGCTGTCTCGGTCAGCCGCGCGAAGCGCAGCCTCATCCGGCCCCGTTCGACGAGGCGGCGCCGTCGGATTCGAAGCGCTCGAAGCGCGACGCGACGCTGACCGGAACCCGAGCCTGCACGCGAACGCCATCCGGCGTGTCCTCGCGCTCCATCTCGCCAGCGAGGTCGTGCAGCTCGGAGAGCCGGCCACCCTCCTCGTAAGGCACCAGCAGATCCATCCGACGCAGGCTCGACAGGAAGCGTGCCTCGATCGCCTCGCGCAGCTCCTCGAGCCCCTCGCCCGTCTCGGCCGAAACCTGGACGGCGTCCGGGAAGCGGAAGCTCAGCTCGCGGCGGCGCTCGTCGTCGAGCAGGTCGACCTTGTTCAGCGCGAAAAGACGCGGTCGCTCGCCCGCCCCGATCTCCGAGAGCACCTCCTCGACCGCCTCGAGCATCTCCGCAAGCTCCTCCTCGGGCGCCGACGCGTCGGCGACGTGCAGCAGCAGATCGGCCTCGAGCGCCTCCTGGAGCGTCGCTCCGAAGGCATCGACGAGCTGATGCGGAAGCTTGCGGATGAAGCCGACCGTGTCGGTCAGCAGGTAGGTCCGTCCGGCGATCTCGAACGAGCGCGTCGTCGGGTCGAGCGTGTGAAAGAGCCGGTCGCGGACGCCGACCTCGGCGCCGGTCAGCGCGTTGAGCAGCGTCGACTTGCCGGCGTTGGTGTAGCCGGCGAGGGCGACGGTGGGCAGGGCTGCGCGATCGCGCTCGCGGCGCATCACCTGGCGCGTGCCGTGCTGGTCGTCGAGGCGCCGCTTCAGCGCGGAGATCCGGTCGCGCGCCAGGCGGCGGTCGGTCTCGATCTGGCTCTCGCCCGGGCCCCTGGTGCCGATTCCCGCGCCCAAGCGCTCCAAGTGGGTCCAGAGCCCGCGCATCCGCGCGAGGTTGTACTCGAGCTGCGCCAGCTCCACCTGGAGCATGCCCTCGGCGCTGTGCGCGTGGTCGGCGAAGATGTCGAGGATGATCGCCGTGCGGTCGATCACCGGCACGCCGACGGCCTGCTCGAGGTTTCGCTCCTGGCGCGGCAGCAGCTCGTCGTCGCAGGCGACGAGGTTGGCGTCGGAATCCTTTACCGCCTGCTTCAGCTCGGCGAGCTTGCCCTTGCCGAAGTAGCGGTCGGGATCGGGAGCCGGCCGCTTCTGGGTCATCTCCCCCACGACCGCGGCCCCGGCCGTGCGCAGCAGCTCGCGCAGCTCCCCGAGATCGGCCTCCTCCGGCCCGGCCGCGATGCAGAGCGCGCGCTGGCGGGCACGCGGCGTCCGCTGGCCCTCGCCGTAGCGGCTCTGGCCTGTGCGTCCGTTGCGTCCCCGATCCATTCATCGACCAGTCTAGGCGGTGGTGTTCGGATCGCCGGCCGCAAGCCGCCGCGCTTCGCGAAGCGTTTGGGAACTCCGCGACCGGGCAGGCACTCGGCATGGACACCAAACAGGAGCCCATGGCCGTGGAGGCGTCCGGAAGAGACCTGATGGAGGTCTCGAACGCGATGGTGAAGCTCCACAAGGAGCAGTTCGGCCGCGGACCGACGTCAGCTCGGAGTCACTGGTGCGGCCCGAACGCGATCGCCTGCTTCCTCGAGAACACGCTCACGGCCGCGGAGCGAAACCTCGTCGCGATGAACGAGCACCAGCGGTTGCGCGAGACGCGGATGTACTTCCAGTACGCGACGATCCGCGAGTTCTGCGGGGCCGTCGAGCAGATCACGGGCCGCACGGTCCGGTCGTTCCACAGCAGCATCGACACCGAGGTCGAGGGCCTGGCGGTCGAGACCTTCATCTTCTATCCGGAGGGCGAGGAGGGCCCGTCGCGCGGCGAGCTCGGAGTGGGCAACGGCTTGCCTTAGCCGCTCGCGCCAACCGGCTGGGCCGATAGCCGCGGCGACGCCGGCGTCGGGTCTCCGGTATCGACGAATCGCACCCAGCGGCCGAGCTGGCAGATCTCGAATGTCCGCCAGGCGGGTCCCCGAGGACGTATGACGACAAGGCCGCAGCCTTGCTCGCTCGCCCGGCGATTGGCATTCATCACGACCCGAGCGCCGGACGAGTCGCAGAACGTGACCGCGCTCAGGTCGAGGACGATGGTCTCGGGCGCGTTGGACAGCGTGCGATCGAGCGACCCCCGGACCTTGTCGACGGACGATCGATCCATCTCGCCGCGAACCACGACGACGCGAGTCGTGCCCTGAACGCTCGACTCGACTGCAACCAGTGCTGACGGCATTTGCGAACTCCCTCGATGGTGTGAACGTACCTTCGAGGGGGCAACGCGCCCAGTCGGAGCGCACGACCCATCTCGCCTACGGTGCCGGAGCGCGCGACGCCATGTTCGCGGAGCCCGGTATCGACTTTAGCGGGTTCCGCGCGAGCGGCGCAATCGCCACGCGGTGGCCGAGATTGAGGCCGGGCTTCAGCCGCCGAGGCTGGAGCGCAGCCGCTCCATGGCCTCGGTGAGGCGGTCGTCCGGAACAGTCAGCGAGATGCGGAAGAAGCCCTCGCCGTTCGGTCCGTAGGCGCCGCCGGGCGACACCACGACGGCCGATTCCTCGAGCACGAGCTCGCAGTAGGAAGCTGAGCTGTGGCCGTTGGGAACCGGCGCCCAGACGTAGATCGTGCCCTCGGGCGAGCGGACGTCGACGCCGATCGCCCGCAGCGCGTCGACGACGATGTCGCGGCGGCGGGCGTAGACGGCACTCATGTCGCGCGCGATCTGGTCGCCCTCCTCCGACAGCGCGGCGACCGCGGCGAGCTGCACCGCCTCGAACATGCCGGAGTCTATGTTGGTCTTCAGCTTCCAGTAGGCAGCGACGGCCTCGGCGTTGCCGACGATCGCCGCCGTCCGCCAACCGGTCAGGTTGTAGCCCTTGGAGAGCGAGAAGATCTCGACGCCGACGTCCTTGGCCCCCGGGGTCTCGAGGAAGCTCGGCGCGACGTAGCCGTCGAACGTCGTCTCGGTGTACGAGGCGTCGTGGACGACGAGGATGTCGTGCGCGCGGGCGAACTCGACGACCCGCTCGAAGAAGCCCTCCGGCGCCACCGCGCCGGTCGGGTTGTTCGGGTAGTTGAGGTACATCAGCCGTGCCGCCTCGCGAGCCTCGAGCGGGATCGCGTCGAGGTCCGGGACGAACCCGAGCTCCGGCACCAGCGGCATCAGGACGCTCTCCGCCCCGGCGATCAGCGGGCCGCCGGTGTAGACCGGATAGCCGGGGTCGGCGGCGAGCGCGACGCTGCCCGGGTCGAGGAAGGCCAGATTGAGGTTGAAGACACACTCCTTGGCGCCGAGCGCCGGGATGATCTCCGTCTCCGGGTCGAGCTTGACTCCGAAGCGGCGCGCGTAGAAGTCCGCGAACGCCTGGCGCAGCTCGGCCCGGCCGCGGTTCGACGGGTACTGGTGCGTCCCGGGGTCGGCGGCCGCCTTCGCGAGGGCGTCGACGACCAGCGTCGGCGTCGGCGTATCCGGATCCCCGATGCCGAGGCTGATGACGTCGACGCCGGCCGCCTTCTTCTCGGCGATCTTGCGCTCCAGCTCTGCGAACAGGTACGGGGGAAGGCGGTCCAGCCGCGCGCTCGTCTTCATGCCTCTCTCAATGCCTCCAGGAATTCGGGGCTCAGCTCACCCGCGTAGACGGGCACCGCCCAGCCGGTCAAGTTGACGTGCAGGTCCTCCCCCACCTCGACCTCGAGGTCGCCGCCGTCGAGATGGACGGTCACGGGACTGTCGATGCCGCGCAGTACGGCGGCGACGGCGGCGCCGGTCGCGCCGGTCCCGGACGACATCGTCTCGCCGACGCCGCGCTCGAAGATCCGCGCCCTGATCTCGCTGTCGGACTCGCGCCGCCAGAAGGACGCGTTGGTGCGATTCGGGAAAAGCTCGTGGTGCTCCAGCGCCGGGCCGATCGCCGGCAGGTCGAGGTCTTCGAGCCCATCCGGGCACTCGATCGCGCACTGCGGATTGCCGATCGAGACGAACTGGAAGTCGTAGTCGCGGCCGTTCGCCGTCAACTTGGCGCGACCGTCGTCGGGGCCCGACGGAAAGTCCTTGGCGGTCAGCTTGGCCCGCCCCATGTCCACGGTGCAGGTCGTCGGGCCGGTGATCCGCGGCCGGATCTCGCCGGCGGCGGTCTGGATGCCGAAGCTGTCGTTGTCGGTCCAGCCCGAGCGGCGCAGGTACATCACTGCCTCGCGCACGCCGTTGCCGGACAGCTCGGCCTCGGAGCCGTCGGGGTTGAAGATCCGCAGCGAGGCGACGAAGCCCGCCTCAGACGACCGATCGAGCAGCAGAACCCCGTCGGCGCCGACGCCGCTGTGCGGCGCACACAGCGCACGGACCCGCGCGGCCGTCAGCTCGAACGGCAGGTTGGCCGACTCGACGATGGCGTAGTCGTTTCCGAGCGCGTTCCACTTCTCGAACTTCACGGCGCGGGACTCTATGTCAGGCCCGCGCTATGGACGTGGGCGGTGCCCCAGGAACGAGACCGCCTGCTGGAACGTCGGCCGGTTGGTCCAGCGCATCGTGTTGGCCGGCCCGAGCAGACCCGGCTGGAAGACGATGCGCTCGGCGTTCGCATTTGCCCGCCAGGCAGCCGGATCGCCGCCCTGCGCAGCCGCGAGCCGGTCGGCGGCGCCGTTCAGCGCGCGCCAGAGCGACCGGCGACAGGCGGCGCGGTGTCCAGCGCCGCAGTAGGGACGGCTGTAGCGGCCTCGCACCGGCTCGCCGAGCAGCGCGCGCAGGTCCTTGTCGACATACCCGTACCAGCCGCCGCCGAACGCGCTCCCGGTCTGGCTCGCCGGGTTGTCCCGGCGGGCGACGCGCGCCAGCTGACCGGTCAGCGGTCCGAGCGCCGGCCGCAACACGGCGTTGGCGATCCGGTCCCACGCGGCGTCGAGCACCGCCGCGCCGGGCGCGTCGATCCTGCCGTCGAGGTCGCGGTCGATCCGGCTGCCGCCCTGGCGCCGCCAGTCGTCGACGAGCTGGGCGGCCTGGCGCGTGCGCGCGTCGGGCGCCCTGCCGCCGGCGAGCACGCGCGCGATTCGCGGCCATACCTCGACCACGCGCAGGTCGCGGGTGGCGGCGCGGTTCATCACGCCGACGAGATCGTGCAGGCCGAGGCTCCGCGGCGGCAGCTCGAACAGCTCGACGCGCTGAACGGCGCCGTAGGAGAACTCGTTGTCGGCCGCCCCGAAGCGGGCGGCCGGCTTGTTGTTCCAGTTGAGCAGGAGGTCGCCGGGCGGGTTGACCGCCTGCGGGTGTGCCGACCGGCGGAGGTATCCGCGCCACTCGTGACGGCCGTTGCCGAGCGCCGGCAGGCTCGGGTCGACGCTGCGTGGGCGGATCGGGAGCCGCCCCGACGAGAAGAAGGCGATGTCGCGGTTGTCGACGTAGTGCCAGTTGAAGGTGAACTCGACCTGGCTCATCACAGCGGCGAAGTCGCGCGCCGACCGCACGCGGTTGGCGTTGAGATCCGCGAAGCCGATCGCGCTCATCACCTCACGCCCGCGCGTCGAGCGCCGCGAGGTGACCGCGTACGGCCTCCCGCCGACCGTCACGGTTCCGCTGACCGGGCCGTGGACGGTCCGCCTGAACCTGATTCGCCTCGCCGGCTCGCCGCCGCCCGCCGCGAGCGTGCCCGCGTCGAACGTCCTCATCGGGCGGCAGCGCCCGCGCCAGACATAGCCCCGCGACCGCCTGGTGGCACGACCCCCGCGCGGATCGCAGAGCCGCTCGAGGTACTGGTCGACGTTGTCCGAGCCCGAGGACGTCGCGCTCCACGCGTAGTCGAGCCCCCGCCCGAGCAGCACGTAGAGCGACACGCCTGGAAACGCCGCGCCGCGGGCGTCGATCCCGCCGCCGTGCAGGTCGAGCTCCATCAGGAACTGCGGATAGAAGTAGCCGACCTGCGGACCCATGACAGCCAGCGGGCGCCCGTTGGCCGACCGACCGCCAGCGACCAGCAGCGCGTTCGACATCTGCTCGCGCTGAGCCATGTCGACCCGCGCCGCGCGGGCCGCCGCCATGCTCACCGAGCCGGCGTCGACGGCGCGCGACCCGGGGGCCGACCCCCGTCCGCCCGCCCGGTACGGGAACCGCTTGCGCAACGTGACCCGCGTCTCGGGGTCCTGCGCCGAGCGCAGGTCGCGCCAGATGCGCGTGCCTCCGCGCCGGCCCAGGCGCTTGCGCAGGGCCGACAGCAGCTGGGAGCTGGCGACCTCATTGCCGCCGCCCTTGCCGAAGACGGCGCCGATCAAGGCCGCGGCCGCCACGACGTCGGCCCGCGTCCAGGCGCGTGCCGAGTTGCCGGTGGCGCGGTAGAAGGCGTTGATCCCGGCGACGTAGGCGTCGATGTCGGCGATCACCTGCCGCCCCTTCGGCCCGGCACGGCGCAGCGGCGCCATCTGCGCGCTGAGGTAGCGCTCGGTGGCCGCGCTCGGCGTGAACTGACGCAGCGACGTCGCCAGATCCAGCGCGTCGAGGCCCGGCACGTCGAGGGCGGCGACGCGCGCCGGCCCCCGAATCAGCTCGATGAACAGCCCGCGGTCGTCAGCCGTAACCCAGCCGGCGCCGAACATCACGTCCGCTCGGGTCTGCCCGTTGACATGTGGCACGCCCCAGCTGTCGCGCCGCACCGTCACACCCGCGCGGCTGGATCGTCGTGCCACCGGCCGGCTCGCCGAACGCCGCGCTCTTGAAGAAGCGGTCGAGCGCATCCGGACCGACGTTTCCCTCGAGCGGCGTCAGCCCGTCGTAGAGCGCGATCTGATCGGTGCTGGTCGCCGACGGGGGCACGGTTCCGCCCTGCCCGGGCGGCAGCACGTTGCGCACGGTGCCGCCATAGTCGACCTGCGCGAGGGAGGTGGTCGGCGCGGCGAGTAGGCCGGACAGCAGTGTCAGCAGGACGAGCTTGCGCAACGTGACGGTCTCCTCGAGTCGTTCACGACGCCTCCGCTGTCGCGAGTATAGGAGCGTCTCCGTCTACCGCCCAAGGGCTGCCTGGATCTCCTCCGCCGCCGTGTCCGGCGCGCACCCGGTCATGTCGATCCGCCGCACGTTCGGCAGCTTGCGCATCCATGTCATCTGCCGGCGCGCGTAGTTGCGCGAGCGCTGCTTCATCCGGTCGACGTCGCCCTCCAGCAGCTCCGAGAATCCGAGTGCCTTGCGCGCAGTGTGCGAAGGACCCAGCTCCTCCGCGCGGCGGACCTCGGCCTCCGCCCCGGCCGCGACGATCGCGTCGACGCGCGCGTCGATCCGCCGGTAGAGCTGCTCGCGCTCCATCGTCAGCCCGAAGATCGCCGTCGGATGGCGCGTGTCCGGTGACCACAGCTCGGAGGTCTCGGTGTTCGGCGGCACCTTCTCGAGCGAGAGGTCCGCGAGCGCGGCGCGCAGGTAGAGCCCCGTGCCGCCCAGGACGATCGGGCGCCGGCCCGCTTCGAGGGCGCGGTCGATCTCCGCGTGCGCCAGCGGCATGTAATCGCCGAGCGAGAACGGCTCGGTGACGGGGACGATCCCAACCATGCGGTGCTCGAGACGCTGCTGCTCCTCGGCGCTGGCGGTTCCCGTCAGGGTCGCCAGGCCCTCGTAGACCTGCAGGGCGTCGCACGAGACCGCGACGGGGTCCTCCCCGCTTCCGCGCAGCAGGTCCGCAAGCTTCAGCGCCACCGCCGTCTTGCCGACCCCGGTCGGCCCGAAAAGCGCGACTACCTGTGTCAAGCGCCGATGCGGGCGAGCAGCGACTCGTGGCCCGCGAGGGTCGTGCTGGTCGCGGAGGTGACCTCGACGTGGGTCATCTCGCCAGGCTGGGCGAGGCCCTCGAAGTTGATCGTCTTGCCGTGTGCGGTGCGACCGCGGATTCGCGACGGGTCGGTTCGCGACGGGCCCTCGGCGAGCACCTCGACGGTCCGGCCGACGAAGCGCTGGGCTCGCTCGGTGGCGAGCCGCTGCACAGCCTCGATCAGCCGCCCCATCCGCTCGCGCTTGACGGCGTGCGGCAGCTGGCCGTCGAGATCGGCCGCGGCGGTCCCGCGGCGCGGCGAGAAGACGAAGGTGAAGGCCGAGTCATACTCGACCGCCTCGACGACCTCCATCGTCTCCTCGAACTCGGCCTCGGTCTCGCCCGGGAAGCCGACGATGATGTCGGTGGTGATCGAGCAGTCGGGCACGATGTCGCGGATCATCGCTACGCGGTCCAAGTAGCGCTCGCGGTTGTAGGTGCGGCGCATCGCCTTCAACACCCGGCTGGACCCGGACTGCAAGGGCAGGTGGATGTGCGGGCATACGCTCGGCAGGTCGGCGTGGGCGCGGATCACGTCCTCGCGCATGTCCTTGGGGTGCGGGCTGGTGTAGCGGACGCGGTCGATGCCGTCGATCGCGTCGACCATCGCCAGCAGCTCCGCGAAGGTCGCCTTGGCGCCGACCGGCAGGTCGCGCCCGTAGGAGTTGACGTTCTGGCCGAGCAGCGTCACCTCCCGGACGCCGTCGGCCGCCAGGCGCTCGATCTCGGCGACCAGCTCGCCGGCGGGTCGCGATACCTCGCGCCCACGCGTAGAGGGAACTATGCAGTAGGAGCAGACGCAGTTGCAGCCGACCGAGATCTGGACCCAGCCCTGGAAGTCGCGCTCGCGCTTCATCGGCAGGTGGCCGGTGAAGCCCTCGAATTCGAAGTAGCCCTGGGCGGTCAGCTGGTCGCTGTTGAGGAACTCGGCGAGCCGGTGGACCTGGCCAGGCCCGAAGGCGACGTCGACGAACGGGAACTGCTCGAAGACCTTCTCCTTCAGCGACTGCGACCAGCAGCCACCGACCCCGACGATCCGCGTCGGGTCCTCGGTCTTGAGCCGCTTTGCCTCGCCCAGATGCCCGATGAAGCGGCTGTCGGCGGACTCGCGGATCGAGCAGGTGTTGAAGAGGATCAGGTCGGCGTCGGCGCGCTCCTCGGACTGCTCGTAGCCGAGCGAGTCGAGCATCCCCTTCATCCGCTCGGAGTCGTGCTCGTTCATCTGGCACCCGAAGGTGGTCAGGTGGTAGCGCTTCATCGGCCCAACGCTACCGCGCGGGTCAGTGAGCTATCTCGGTGGCCCGGCTCTCGCGGATCACCGTGACCTTGATCTGCCCCGGATACTCCAGCTCCCGCTCGACCTCGCGCGCGATGTCGCGCGAGAGGATGGTCGCGCCGTCGTCGTCGATCTCGTCGGGCTTGACGATCACGCGCAGCTCGCGGCCGGCGTGCATCGCGTAGACCTTCTCGACGCCGGCGTGACGGGCGGCTACGCCCTCCAGGTCGTGCAGGCGGGCGACGTACTGCTCGAGCGACGCGCCGCGGGCACCGGGACGCGCACTCGACAGCGCGTCGGCGATCTGGACGATCACGGCCTCGACGGTCCGCGGCTCGACCTCGTTGTGGTGCGCCTCGATGGCGTGGACTACGGCGTCGGACTCCTTGTGGCGACGGGCGAGCTCGCCGCCGACGATCGCGTGCGGACCGTCGACCTCGTGCGAGACGGCCTTGCCGACGTCGTGCAGCAGCGCCGCGCGAGCGGCGACCTTCGGGTTGGCGCCGAGCTCGTTCGCGGTCAGCGTCGCGAGCCGCGCGGACTCGACCGAGTGCTCGAGCACGTTCTGGCCGTAGCTGGTCCGGAAGCGCAACCGGCCGAGCAGGCGCGTCAGCTCCGGATGCACCGTCCCGGCGCCGGCCTCGAGCGCGGCCTGCTCCCCCAGCTCGACGACTCTGCGGTCGAGCTCCGTCTTCGCCTGGCCGTAGGCCTCCTCGATCTTCGCCGGATGGATGCGGCCGTCGGCGAGCAGCTTCTCGAGCGTCAGCCGCGCGATCTCGCGCCGGACTCCGTCGAAGCCCGAGAGGACGACGGTCCCGGGCGTGTCGTCGACGATCACGTCGATCCCGGTCAGCGTCTCCAGCGCGCGGATGTTGCGGCCCTCGCGGCCGATGATCCGCCCCTTGAGCTCGTCGGAGTCGAGGTGGACCGACGTGACGGTCGATGCGGCCGAATGGCCGCTCGCCATCCGCTGCATGCACGTCGCGAGGATGCTGCGGGCACGTCGCTCGGCGTCGTGGCGGGTCTCCTCCTCGACCTGGCGGATCAGTCGGGCGCGCTCATGGCGCAGCTCGTCCTCCAGCTCCGCCATCAGCGCCCGCCGGGCCTCCGGGACGCTCATGCCCGCGGCACCCTCCAGTTCCCGCAGTTCGCGCTGGCGTCCGCGGTCCAGTGCGACCGTGGGCTCAGATCCGTTGGCGAGCGCGGCGCGGCTCCGGAGGCGTGGCGCAAGCAGCACCGCGCCACCAGACACAGTCGCGGCGACCAGAGCCGCCAACAGGATCTCCATATGAAATCTCCTAACGTCGACCAGCCATTCGGCTGTCTGGAGATCAGGGTAGTGACGAAGTCGTCACCCCGCAAACATGGGCTTACCAGATGGACAAGCCCTGGATCGTCGCTACGCCTGCGCGTCTATCCGGCGGCGTGAGCGCGAACCGCGTCGTAGGCCAGCTCGGGCGCGTACCCCTTGCGGACCAGCATTCGCCAGGCGCGATCGCGGGCCCGGTCGTCGGCTGGTGGCTCGCGGACCTTCTCCGCGAGCAGCGCCAGTGCCGAGTCGAGCTCGCCCTCGCGGTCCTGCTGGTCGAGCGTCGCCTGGACGAGGTCGGGCGGAACGCCGCGCCGCACCAGCTCGCGTTCGATCCGCTCCGACCCCCACCGCTCCAGTGTCCGCTTGTCCTCGGCGAGGCGCCGCGCGAAGCGCGCGTCGTCGAGGAAGCCGCCCTGCTCGAGCTCGGCGATCGCATCTTCGATCGCCGCGGGCTCGACCAGCTTGGCCTCCAGATGGATGCGCAGCTCGCCGACCGTACGGTCGCGCCGGTTGAGCGCCTTGTACGCAAGGTCAAGTGCTCGCTGCGCCTCTGTCATCGGAGCCCCTAGGCCGCCTCGCGGACCTCGCCGGTCTCCGGATCGACCCCGGCCGGCGGCTCTACGGCGGCGATCGGCGCCTCCTGTCCGAGACCGACGGCGGCGATGACCTTCTGCTCGATCTCGCCCATCGTCTCGGGGTTCTCGCGCAGGTAGCCCTTGGCGTTGTTGCGCCCCTGACCGAGCCGCTGGTCGCCGTAGGAGAAGAACGAGCCCGACTTCTGGACGATCTCGTGCTCGATTCCGAGGTCGAGGATGCAGCCCGCGGACGAGATGCCCTGGCCGTACTCGATGTCGAACTCCGCCTGGCGGAACGGCGCCGCGACCTTGTTCTTGACGACCTTGACGCGGACGCGGTTGCCGACCGCCTCGGTGCCCTCCTTGAGCGTCTCGATCCGCCGGATGTCGAGCCGCTGCGACGCGTAGAACTTCAGCGCGCGGCCGCCCGGCTGGGTCTCCGGCGAGCCGAACATCACGCCGATCTTCTCGCGGATCTGGTTGGTCAGCAGACAGAGGGTGTTGGCTCGGTTGAGGTTGCCGGCCAGCTTGCGCATCGCCTGGCTCATCATCCGTGCCTGGAGGCCGACGGTCTGGTCGCCCATCTGGCCCTCGAGCTCGACCTTCGGCGTCAGCGCGGCGACCGAGTCGATCGCGACGACGTCGATCGTGCCCGAGCGGATCAGCATGTCGGCGATCTCGAGCGCCTGCTCGCCGTAGTCGGGCTGCGAGACGAGCAGCTCGTCGACGTCGACGCCGATCCGCTTCGCGTAGATCGGGTCCATCGCGTGCTCGGCGTCGATGAAGGCGCAGATTCCGCCGCGCTTCTGGGCCTCCGCGAGCACGTGGTAGACGAGCGTCGTCTTACCGGACGACTCCGGTCCGAAGACCTCGACGATGCGGCCCTGCGGCAGACCGCCGACGCCGAGCGCGATATCGAGCGAAAGCGCTCCCGTCGGGATCGCCTTGACGCGCACGGCGGCGTTCTCGTCGCCCATCTTCATGATCGCGCCCTCGCCGTGATCCTTGCGGATCTGCGCCAGCGCGCTGTTCAAAGCGGCGTCGCGGGCCTTCGCGGCCTTCTCCTGGTCCTTGTCCATGACGTCTCCTCTGGTCTCCACGAATTCCCGTACTCCGGAGACCAGAGGCTAGGACGACGATCGGACGACGAACGTGCGTTCGTGCAACAGCTCTGTCACGGGAGGGTTACAGGAGGGTTACGAGGAGCCCAGCAGCAGTCGCCGCAGCAGGTGCAGCGCCACCGTCGTCGAGCGATCGCGGACGTCGGCGCGGTCCCCCGGCAGGCGAATTCCACGCACCATCGCCTCTCCTCCGGCCTCCTTGACGCACCAGAAGACCGTGCCGACGGGCTTGTCCTCGCCGCCACCGCCCGGTCCCGCGATGCCGGTGATCGAGATCGCGACGGCGGCGTCGAAGCGCTTCAGCGCGCCGTCGGCCATCGCCTCGGCGACCTCGCCGGAGACCGCGCCGTGGCGCTCGATCAGCTCGGGATCGACGCCCAGCAGCTCGGCCTTCGCCTCGTTCGCGTACGACACCACTCCGCCGAGGAAGTGCCCTGACGAGCCCGGTCGCTCGGTCAGCCGGGCCGCCAGCAGCCCGCCGGTGCACGACTCCGCCACCGCCACCCTGCGCTCACCGAGCAGGTCGTCGACCTGCTCCTCGACCGTCGAACCGTCGGTCGAGAAGAGCGTGTCGGCGTGACGTTCGGCGACCAGGGCGGCGAACGCCTCCCAGGCGGCGGCCGCGTCCGGCTCGTAGCGGGTCACCACCTCGACCTCGCCCCGCCGGAGGCAGGTCGTGATCTCGAGCGCGTCGAACCGCTCGACACGCCGCTCGGCCACGCGCAGCGTCTCGGCGATCTCGGACTCCGGAATCCCGAACAGGCGCAGCATCGTCTGCTCGTAGTCGGTCGCCCGCCCGAGCACCTCCCGGAGAGCCTCCGACGCCAGGACCGCCGGCCACATCGCGTGCAGCTCGCGCGGCGGACCGGGCAGCACGACGACCGTGGGCAGCCCATCGGCGGCTGGAACGACCATTCCGGGCGCCGTGCCGGCCGGCTCGATCACGGTCGCGCCGGTGGGAACCAGGGCCTGCTTGCGGTTGGCGGCGCGGATCGCCTGCTCGTCGACGTTCGGCCAGCGCTTCATCAACGGGCGCACGATGTCGGCGATCCGCTCTGACAGAGCTTCGTCGAGCGACAGCTCCCGGCCCGTGAAGCGCGCGACGATCTCGAGCGTCAGGTCGTCCGCCGTCGGACCGAGGCCGCCGCTGGTGAAGATCACGTCGACGCCCTGGTCGGCCATGAAGCGCAGCTGCGCTTCCATGTCCTCGGGCCGGTCGCCGCAGATCGTGATGTGGGCCAGGTCGATGCCGATCTCGCCCAGCCGGTCGGAGAGCCACGGCCCGTTGCGGTCGCGCACGCGGCCGGTCAGCACCTCCGTCCCGGTGACGACGACGCCGGCGCGGGCGCTCATGCGCAGGGCGCCTCCGCGGAATCCAGCTCACTCGTGCCGTCGCGGTTCAGCTCGAGGGCGATCGGCTCCGCGCTCTGCTGCACCGTCACCTGCTCGCCGTTGAGCGAGACCACCGCCGACCGCTTGCCGAGATTGATCCGCACCTGCCGTGAATTGCGAAACGTGCGCGGCGCGTCGAGCGTGTTCTCGAAGACGACCGCTGTGTCGGGACCGTTGTCGACGCAGACATATGTCGGCTCGACCGGCGCGATCCTGACGTTGACCCCCGTCGGCGCCGGCTGCTTCTGGCGCTGCCTGGGCCTCGCCGGCCGCTTGGTGGTGGTCGTCTGAGTGGTCGCCGCCTGCTCGCCGCCACCTCCGCCGGGGTCGTCGTCGCCCCCTGTCAGGCCGAGCACCAGCAGGAAGCCGACCACGACGACGAGCACGGCGCCGGCGATCAGCCCCCCGCGGGGGCGCGGCCGCTTGGGCGGGCGGCGAGCGCCCCGTCCCCTGTCACGACCGCGGTCACGCGGTTGCATCGGCGCCAGCGCCTGGAACTCCGGCGCGTCGGTGTGCTCCTCGGTCAGCCGGTACTCCTCGACGAGCAGATAAGGGTCGACGCCGACGACCTCGGCGTAGGTGCGCAGGAAGGTCTTGACGAAGGTCGGGCCGGGCAGCAGGCCCCACTCCTCGTTCTCCAGCGCGCGCAGATACTTCGCACGGATCTTCGTGCGCTCCTCGACATCCGCGATGTCCAGGCGCTGGCGCATCCGCGCCTCGCGCAGGGTTTCCCCGATCGGAGGCATAGCAGCGGCCTATTCTGACGTACGCCGCCCTACGGGCGGAGCGCAGCCGGATCGGGGGCGTGGACCGGCGGCATAGCGAGGTGGGCCGATCCGGCGAGCACGGCACCGATGATCATCCCTCGTGCAGCGAGATCACAGGCTCAGCCCCGGCTGCCTCGCCGAGAGCGTCGAGAACGCGCGGCAGCTCGGCCTCGGTGATCAGCACCTTGCGCGCCTTCGAGCCCTCGTAGCCGGAGATCACCCCGCGCCGCTCCAGCATGTCGATCAGCCGACCCGCCCGGGTGTAGCCGACTCGCAGGCGGCGCTGGAGCATCGACGTCGAGGCGGTGTCCATCTGGACGACCGTGCGGACAGCCTCGGCGAGCAGCTCGTCCTGGTCCGGGTCGTAGTCGCCGCGATCGCTCTCGTCCTCTTCGCTCTCGAC
>DASQKP010000013.1:0-101352 GCA_035630455.1 Thermoleophilaceae bacterium | reverse complement strand
CTCCGCGCTCGCGCGCTCCAGCCGACGACCCTGCGCGAGGCAGTGCCTCGCCGAGGGCAGGGTCGGCGCCCGGCTACCAGCGCGGGCCTGGCCGGCGCACGTGTGAGGCGCCGGCCCATTGACTCAGGCGTCGGTCAGCCGAGGGCCTTCTGGAGGTTGTCGTCGATCTTCTCGAGGAAGCCGACGGTGGTCAGCCACTTCTGGTCCGGCCCGACGAGGAGCGCGAGGTCCTTGGTCATGAAGCCCGACTCGACGGTGTCGACGGTGACCTTCTCCAGGGTCTCGGCGAAGCGGAGAAGCTCGGCGTTGTCGTCGAGCTTGGCGCGGTGCTTGAGGCCGCCGGTCCAAGCGTAGATCGAGGCGACCGAGTTGGTCGAAGTCTGCTCGCCCTTCTGGTGCTGGCGGTAGTGGCGGGTGACGGTGCCGTGGGCGGCCTCGGCCTCGACGGTCTTGCCGTCGGGGGTCATCAGCACGCTCGTCATCAGGCCGAGCGAGCCGAAGCCCTGGGCGACGGTGTCGGACTGGACGTCGCCGTCGTAGTTCTTGCACGCCCAGACGTAGCCGCCCTCCCACTTCATCGCGGCGGCGACCATGTCGTCGATCAGACGGTGCTCGTAGGTGATGCCGGCGGCCTCGAAGTCGGCCTTGAACTCACTCTCGTAGACCTCCTCGAAGAGGTCCTTGAAGCGGCCGTCGTAGCGCTTCATGATCGTGTTCTTGGTCGAGAGGTAGACCGGATAGCCCCGCTCGAGGCCGTAGCGCATCGAGGCGCGCGCGAAGTCGCGGATCGAGGAGTCGAGGTTGTACATCGCCATCGCGACGCCGCCGCCCGGGAAGTCGTAGACGTCGAGCTCGATCGGCTGCGAGCCGTCCTTGGGCGTGTAGGTGAGGGTCAGCGAGCCCTCGCCGGGCACGACCAGATCGGTGGCGCGGTACTGGTCGCCGAACGCGTGACGGCCGATCACGATCGGCTTCGTCCAACCCGGCACGAGACGAGGGATGTTCGAGATCACGATCGGCTCGCGGAAGATCACGCCACCGAGGATGTTGCGGATCGTGCCGTTCGGCGAGCGGTACATCTCCTTGAGGCCGAACTCCTCGACGCGCGCCTCGTCAGGCGTGATCGTGGCGCACTTGACGCCGACACCGTGGCGCTTGATCGCGTTGGCCGCGTCGACGGTGATCTGATCCGACGACGCGTCGCGACTCTCCATGCCAAGGTCGAAGTACTCGATCTCGACGTCGAGATACGGGAGGATCAGCTGGTCCTTGATGAAGGCCCAGATGATGCGCGTCATCTCGTCGCCGTCGAGCTCGACGATCGGGTTCTTGACTTGGATCTTGGCCATCAGGGGTCCCTTCGCTCGTCTTCGCTGATCGGCGGGCGCAGGTTACTGCCACCATGTGTTGCGTGTTCGGCGGCGGATCGATCCAGTTCGCGCGCGTCTTCGGGATTCGCATCGGCGTCGACCCCAGCTGGTTCTTCGTCCTCTTCCTGATCATCTGGTCGCTGTCGGGCTACTACGGCGAGCCCGAGCTCTTCCCGGAGGGGAGCACCGCATTCGTGCTCGCGACGATCTCCGCCCTGCTGTTCTTCCTCTCGGTGCTGCTCCACGAGCTCGGCCACGCCTTCGAGGCGCGCCGCTCCGGGATCGGGATCATCGGCATCGACCTCTGGATGTTCGGCGGCGTCGCGAAGATGGAGCGCGACTCCAAGAGCGCCGGCGAGGAGTTCAGGGTGGCCGTCGCGGGACCGCTGGTGACGCTCGGCATCGCGGTCGTCTGCTGGGTGATCGGAGCCGTGATGAGCGGCGCCGCCGAGTCGTGGGACGCCCTGCGCTTCACGGTCGCGACCGACAACGAGGCGCTCGCGGTCGTCGGCTACCTCGGTTCCGTCAACGTCCTGCTGCTGCTGTTCAACCTGATCCCCGGCTTCCCGCTCGACGGCGGCCGGATCGCCCGCGCGATCGCCTGGAAGGTGACCGGCAGCCGCACGCGGGCGACCCGCTTCGCCGGAACGCTCGGCCGCGGCTTCGCTTTCCTGATGATCGGCGTCGGCATCTTCTTCGCCGTCCAGGGCCTGCTCGTCACCGGTATCTGGCTCGGGATCATCGGCGTCTTCCTCAACCAAGCCGCGCGCGGCGCGATCGCCCAGACCGAGCTGACCGACCGGATCGAGGGACTGTCGGTCGCCGACGTCATGGACTCGGAGCCGGTCGCGATCCCCGCCGAGCTCGACCTCGATCGCGCCTACGACGAGTTCTTCCTGCGCTACGGCTGGCCGTGGTTCCCGGTCGTCGAATCCGACGGCCGCCTGGCCGGGCTCATCACCGAGCACAGCATCTCCAGCCTGCCGGAGGCGGTCCGAGCCGGACGGACCGTGGCCTCGGTGATGGCGAGCGACACCGCCGGCGGCGACAGCTCGCTGCGCGTCGACGCCAGCGAGCCACTCGAGGCGCTACTCGGCCGCGAGGGCCTCGTCCGCCTCGGTGCGCTGATGGCGGTCGACGGCGACGGCCGCCTGCGCGGCATCGTCACCGCCGACCGTGTGCGGCGAGCGCTCCAGCCGGCCCCCGGCAGTTAGGGAGCCCTATCCCCGGCCGCGCGGCGCAGCGCCGTTTCCTTGGGATAGGATCGCCCCGCTTCGCCCCTCCCCGCCATGCCCCAACACGACGTCCTAGTCATCGGAGCCGGCCTCGCCGGTCAGCGCGCAGCCCTAGCAGCGGCCGAGGGCGGCGCGTCTGTCGGGATCATCTCCAAGGTCCATCCGGTCCGCTCGCACTCCAACGCGGCGCAGGGCGGAATCAACGCGGCGCTGAATCCCGAGGACTCCTGGGAGTCGCACGCCTTCGACACCGTCAAGGGCTCGGACTACCTCGGCGACCAGGACGCGATCGAGATCATGTGCCGCGAGGCGCCGGAGGAGATCCTCCACCTCGAGCACCTCGGCGTGACCTTCCACCGCAACGAGCAGGGCAAGCTCGGCACGCGCGCCTTCGGTGGCGCCTCCGCCGCCCGCACCTACTACGTCGCCGACATCACCGGTCAGGCGATCCTGCACGTGCTCTACGAGCAGCTGATGAAGTTCGGCGACCAGATCGACCGCTACGAGGAGTGGTTCACGACCGCGCTCGTCAAGGACGACAACGGACGCATCGCCGGCGCCGTGACGCGCAACATCCGCGACGGCTCGCTGCAGCTGTTCACCGCCAAGACGGTCATCCTCGCGACCGGCGGCAACGGCCAGATCTTCGACCCCTCCACCAACGCGCTGATCTGCACCGGCGACGGAATCGCCCAGGCGTACAACGCCGGCGCGACGCTGATGGACATGGAGATGATCCAGTACCACCCGACGACGCTCGCCGGGATCGGGCTGCTGATCACCGAGGGCGCGCGCGGCGAGGGCGCCCATCTCTACAACGCCGCCGGCGAGCGCTTCATGGAGAAGTACGCGCCGAACAAGATGGAGCTCGCCTCGCGCGACGTCGTCTCGCGCGCCGAGCAGACCGAGATCAACGAGGGCCGCGGCTTCCCCGACGGCACCGTCGCGCTCGACATCACCGTCGTGCCGAAGCAGCGGATCCATGAGGCGCTGCGCGAGATCGTGATGGTCGGCCGCGACTTCGCCGGCGTCGACATCACGCGCGAGCCGATCCACATCAAGCCGGGCAACCACTACGTCATGGGCGGCATCAAGACCAACGTCGACGGCGAGACCGACGTGCCCGGCCTCTATGCCGCCGGCGAGTGCGCCTGCGTATCCGTCCACGGCGGCAACCGGCTCGGCGCCAACTCGCTGCTCGACACGCTGATCTTCGGCCGCCGCTCCGGAGCCCACGCCGCCAAGGTCGCCAAGGGCATGTCGATGCCGACGCCCGCCGGCGAGGAGCTCAACCGCGAGCGCGAGACGATCGACGCCATCGTCACCCGCGACCGCACCGGCCGCCGCGTCTCGGAGATCAAGGCCGAGATGGGCGCCGTGATGGACAAGCACTGCGCGGTCTTCCGCGACGACGCCGGCCTGAGGGTCGCGCTCGAGGCCGTCAAGCGGCTGCGCGAGGAGGCCAAGACGGTCTCGGTCGACGACAAGGGCAGCGTCTTCAACCAGGACGTGCTCGGCGCGCTCGAGCTGCAGTTCATGCTCGACAACGCTGAGTGCATCGTCACCGGCGCGATCGAGCGCACCGAGAGTCGCGGGGCGCAGTTCCGCACCGACTTCCCGGAGCGCAACGACGAGGAGTGGATCAAGCACATCAACTTGACCGCCGGCGCCGACGGCGAGCCCGAGATCTCCTACTCCGAGGCCACCATGACCCAGTGGGAGCCCCAGGAGCGCAAGTACTAAGCGACTACGGTTGGAACTGAGCAGATGCCCGACTACAAGCTGAAGATCCGTCGTTTCAATCCCGAGTCGGGCGAGCCCGCCTACTGGAGCGAGTACGACGTCGAGGTCGAGTCCGAGCGCTCGGTGCTCAAGGGCATCCTCACCGCCCGCGACGACCAGGACGGCTCGATCGGCATCCGCTGCTCCTGCCAGGCCGCGATCTGCGGCTCCTGCGCGATCCGGATCAACGGCAAGACCGCGCTCGCCTGCAACACCGCGATCGGCGAGGCCCAGGCCAAGGCCGGCCCTGGCAACCCGATCGTCGTCGAGCCGATGAACAACATGCCGGTGATCAAGGACCTGATCGTCGACATGGACGCGGTCCACTGGAAGAAGGTCCAGCGCGTCATCCCGTGGCTGCTGCCCGAGGGCGCGCCGCCGGAGCGCGAGTACATCGTGCCCGCCGAGTCGATGATCGACATCACGCAGTCGATGGCCTGCATCCAATGCGGCGCCTGCGTCGGCGCCTGCCTGGCGCTCGAGGCCGACCCCGAGTTCGTCGGACCGGCCGCGCTCGCCAAGGCCTACCGCTTCGTCGGCGACCCGCGCGACGGCCAGGAGAAGGAGCGCCTGACCGACCTCGCCGAGGACCCGCACGGCATGTACGACTGCACGCACTGCTTCGCCTGCGTCGAGGTCTGCCCGAAGGACGTCGCGCCGATGAACCAGATCATGCGCCTGCGTCGCCGCGCGACCAACGACTTCGAGATCAAGGACCGCAACAACGGCTACGGCCACGAGAAGGCGTTCGTCAACCTGATCGAGAAGTACGGCACGCTGCACGAGGCACAGCTGCTGCCGCGCTCGTTCGGCGACGGCTCGCTGCTCAAGGGTCAGACCGAGCCCGGCGCCGTCAAGGAGCTGATCGAGAGCCTGCCGACCGCGATCCGCGGCCTCAAGTCCGGCAAGGTCTCGCCGCGCAAGGCGCTCTGGCACCACAAGCTGCCCGGTCAGGAGAACGTCAAGAGGATCTTCGAGGAGATCGAGTCGAAGGACGAGCGCCTGGAGCTCAACCTGTACATCGTCGAGGAGGAGCCCGGCGAGGAGCAGGGAGCGATGGCCGAGGGGAGTCAGGAGTCATGAAGCTCGCTTACTGGCCTGGCTGCGTCTCGCGGGGATTCACCCCCGAGCTGCACGGGTCGATGAACCTCGTCGCGCCGAAGCTCGACCTCGAGCTGGTCGAGCTCGACCGCGCCAACTGCTGCGGCGCCGGCGTGATCGCCGAGCACAACCAGGAGCTCGCCGACACGCTCAACGCGCGCACCTTCGCGATGGCCCAGAAGGTCGAGGGCGCCGTCGGCATGATGAACATCTGCTCGACGTGCCAGGGCGCCCAGTCCGAGGCGCAGCAGCGCCTCGACGCCGATGGCGAGTACCGCGACGCCGTCAACTCGAATCTCGCCGTGGAGAGCCTGGCGTACCAGAAGCACGCCGAGAGCGAGTGGTGGAACAAGAACTTCCTCTGGCTGCTCGTCGAGGAGATCGGCCTCGACAAGCTGCGCTCGAAGGTCGTGCGCCCGCTCGAGGGACTGAAGATCGCCCCCTTCTACGGCTGCTACATCGTGCGCCCGACCAAGCGGCTCGGCTACGCCGACCACCCGGAGCGCGACCAGTACCTCGAGTACGTCATCGAGGCGCTCGGCGCCGAGCCGGTCGAGTACGCCGGCTCGCACAAGTGCTGCGGCTTCCCGGTCATCACGATGAACCGCACGACCTCGCTGCGCCAGGCCGGCCGTCACCTCGCCGACGCGATCGACGCCGAGGCCGACTGCCTCGTCACCCCCTGCCCGCTCTGCCACCTGAACCTGGACCTCCAGCAGCCGGCAGCCGCGCAGTTCGTCGAGCGCGACCTCGACATCCCGGTCCTCCATCTCCCGCAGATGGTCGGCCTCGCCCTCGGCATCGAGCCAAAGGCACTCGGGATGAACAAGCACGTCGTCAAGACGAAGTCCGTCCAGCGCAAGCTGGCCGAGCTCGCCGCCGCTTAGCCGTCGCCGGTTCTTCGCGCTAGGGCTCGGCCCAGCAGGCCGCGGGTCCTGTCTCCGCCACCCGCGGAACCGACGCCGACAACCAGGCGTAGCGGTCGCCTTTGTGGTGTTACCCACCTATGCGGTGGTCAGCTCCACAAAAGCCGTGGGGGACTCGCCGCGTTGTGAAGTTAGCCACCGTATAGGTGGTTGGAGCTCAAGGAGTGGTCCTGGCGGCCGGGGGACCGAGCCTACGATGGAGGAGCCGACCGGGCCGCACGTCGCCCTACCCAGCCAGTGGGTTCCGGTGGAGCGGATCAGTGACGACCGGCGTGACCGCGAGCGTCAGGCCGCGCTGCGCTGGACCAGCAACTCGGCCAGCTGCACCGCGTTCAGCGCGGCGCCCTTGCGGAGGTTGTCCCCGACGACCCAGAGGTTGAGGCAGTGGTCGTGAGAGGGGTCGCGGCGGATGCGGCCGACGAGCACGTCGTCGTTTCCGGCGGCGTCGATGGCAAGCGGGTAGAGGGCGTTGCCGGGGTCGTCGAGGATCTGGACGCCGGGGGCGTCGGCGAGCAAGCCGCGGCAATCCTCGGGTGAGAGCGGCTCGCGGGTCTGGACGTTGACCGACTCGGAGTGGCCGGTGTAGACCGGGATCCGGACGCAGGTGGCGGAGATGGCGATGTCGTCGCGGCCGAGGATCTTGCGCGTCTCGGCCATCATCTTGCGCTCCTCGGTTGTGTAGTCGTCACCGTCCTTGAAGCTCTCGACCTGCGGGATCGCGTTGAAGGCGATCTGGTGCGGGTAGATCTGGGCCGGCGGGATGTCGGTCGCCTCGAGCACGGCGCGGGTCTGGTCGTGGAGCTCCTCGACGGCGCGCTGGCCGGTGCCGGAGACCGCCTGGTAGGTCGAGACGACCAGCCGCTCGATGCCGACGGCGTCGAGGATCGGCTTCAGCGCGACGACCATCTGCATCGTCGAGCAGTTGGGGTTGGCGACGATTCCCTTGTGGCTGGCGAGGTCGCCGGGATTGACCTCGGCGACGACGAGCGGGACGTCATCCTTCATCCGCCAGTAGGACGAGTTGTCGACGACCGTGGCGCCCGCCGCGGCGAACTTCGGCCCCCACTCCTCACTGATGCCGGAACCGGCGGAGAAGAGCGCGAGGTCGAAGCCCTCGATCGCCTCGTCGGAGAGCGCGACGACGGTCAGGTTCTGGTCGCCCCAGTCGATCGTGCGACCGGCCGAGCGCTCGGACGCGAACGGGACGACCTCGTCGGCCGGGAACTCGCGCTCGCGCATGATCCCGAGGATCGTCGATCCGACGGCGCCGGTGGCGCCTACGACGGCGACGCGCATGACTAGGAGGCCTCTGTCGTCTCGGTCGACTTGACGATCGGGCGGTGGTCGCCGGAGACGTCCTCCGGCAGGACCGCGTCGGCGCCGAGGCCGAAGGCGGTGTGCAGCTCGCGGACCGCATCCGCGACGTGCTCCTCGCGGATCACGCAGGAGATCTTGATCGGCGACGTGGCGATCATCTCGATGTTGACGCCGGCCTCGCCCAGCACGCTGAAGGTCTTGGCGGCGACGCCCGGGTGGCTGCGCATCCCGGCGCCGACGATCGAGACCTTCGCCATCGACCCGTCGCTGGCGATCGAAGCTATCCCGAGGTCCGCGCGGATCGCCTCGAGCGCGTCGAGCGACGCGGTGAGGTCGTCGCGCGGGACGGTGAACGACATGTCCGCCTGACGCCCCTCCGACTCCGGCTCGTTCTGGATGATCATGTCGACGTTGACGTTCGCCTCCGCGAGCGTGGTCAGCACGCGACCCGCGATGCCGGGCTGGTCCGGCACGCCGGTGAGGGTGACGCGAGCCTCGTCGGTCGAGTGCGTCACGGCTGTCACAAGTGGTCGCTCCATCGTCTGCTGCTCGTTGACCACGAAGGTACCTGGTCCGTCGTCGAAGCTGGAGCGACAGTGGATCGGGATGCCGTAGTTGCGCGCGTACTCGACCGAGCGCAGCTGCAGGACCCCGGCCCCCGACGCGGCCATCTCGAGCATCTCCTCGAACGACACGACCGACAGCTTGCGCGCGTCCGGGACGATCCGCGGGTCGGCGCTGAAGACGCCCGGGACGTCGGTGTAGATCTCGCAGACGTCGGCTCGCAGGGCCGCGGCGAGTGCGACCGCGGTCGTGTCGGAGCCGCCGCGGCCGAGCGTCGTGACATCGGAAGTGTCCGTCGAGACGCCCTGGAAGCCGGCGACGAGCACGATCTTGCCCTCGTCGAGCGCGCTGCGGATGCGGTCGGCCTTGACGTCGATGATCCGCGCCTTGGTGTGCGAGGCGTCCGTGACGATGCCGGCCTGGGAGCCGGTCAGCGAGATCGCCTCGCGGCCGAGGTCGTTGATCGCCATCGCGGCGAGCGCGCAGGAGATCCGCTCGCCGGTCGAGAGCAGCATGTCCATCTCGCGCGGGTGGGGCCGCTCGGAGACCTCGTGCGCCATCGCCACCAGCTCGTCGGTGGTCTTGCCGCGCGCCGAGAGAACGGCGACCACGCGGTTGCCCGCTTCCGCTGCGCGGACGATCCGCCGAGCGGCGTTTTGGATGCGGTCGGCGTCGGCGACCGAGGTGCCGCCGAACTTCATGACGACCGTCTGGATATCGGAACTCGCGCCAGTCATGGCCGCCGCAGGTTAGCGTTCGGCGCTTGCGGGATCTGCTGCCGGACATCGCTGCGTGGAAGTTCGCGCTCGCCGCCGTCCTGACGACGCTGATGCTGGCCGGGATCGTCGCGCTGGCGCTCGGCCTCGGAGCGGACGAGGAGCCGCGTCAGGCGGGCACTGCGACCGTGGGCGAGAAGGCGCAGCAGACGGGGACCGGGAAGCGCCGCGAGCGGAAGCGGCGTCGCGCCACCGCGGGAGCGCAGGTCGCCGCGATCGCCGAGCGGATGCCGGTGGAGGACCGCGTCGCCCAGCTGTTCCTGCTCGGCTTCCAGGGCCAGGACCTGACGGCGCCGATCTTCGAGCGGCTGCGCGGCGAGGCGCTGGGCGGGATCGCGATCGACGCCCACAACTACACCACCGTCGAGCAACTCGCCTCGCTCGCCGGCGAGGCCGGTGTGATCGCCGAGCAGGAGGGCAACGTCAGGCCCTGGGTGCTCGCGCCGCAGGAGGGGGGCGAGTTCAACGCCTTCCCCGACCTGCCGCCCGCCACGGCAGCCGGCGACCTCGCCTCGGCCGCCGATGCCGCCGCGGAGGCCGGCCAAGCGGCGCAGACGCTCGGCGACGCCGGGCTCAGCGGCCTGCTCGGTCCCGTGATCGACGTCGGACCCCCCGATGGCCTCGCCGTCGGCGCGCGGGCCTTCTCCGCCGATCCGCGCGACGTGGCCGACTACGCCAGGGCCGTCGTCGGCGCCTACCGCGCCCAGAGCCTGCTGACGGCTCCCGGCCATTTCCCCGGGCTCGGCTCGGGCTCGGAGGACACGCGGCTCGGCCCGTCGCAGGTCGGATCGAGCATCGCCGAGCTGAGCGCCCATGACCTGGTGCCGTTCCGCGCCGCGATCCGGGCGGGAGCCCCGGCGATCACGATGAGCAACGGCCTCTACGTGACCGACGACTTCGTGACCCCCGGCAGCCTGTCGCCGTCGTTGATCGGCGGCCTGCTGCGCCGTGATCTCGGCTTCCGCGGGATCGTCGTCACCGACGACCTCTCGGACCCGGGGGTAACGGCGCTGACAACGACGCCGGCGGCATCCGTGGCCGCGATCCGGGCTGGCGCCGACCTCGTCTACATCTCCGGACCGGCGTCCGAGCAGCAGGCGGCCTACGACGCCGTCCTGAAGGCCGTGCGCGCCGGAAAGCTCTCCCCGGGCCGGATCAAGGAGGCGCTGCTGCGCAACCTGTCCGTCAAGCGCAACTACGGGTTGATGGAGTAGTCAGAGCACCACGGCTATAGCTCTCGGCGGGCGCGCATCGCACGGCCGAGCGTGATCTCGTCGGCGTACTCGAGGTCGGAGCCGACCGGCAGCCCGCTCGCCAGGCGCGTGACCGCCACCCCGGGCGCGCGCTCGTGGAGGGCATCGGCGATGTATAGGGCGGTCGCCTCGCCGGTCGTCGTGGCGTTGGTGGCGACGACGACCTCGCGGACGCCGTTGCTGGCGGCACGCGCGATCAGCTCGGCCAGATGGAGATCCTCGGGGTCGACGCCGTCGATCGGCGACAGCGCGCCGCCGAGCACGTGGTAGCGGCCGCCGAACTCATTGGTCCGCTCCATCGAGATGACGTCGCTCGGCTCCTCGACGACACACAGGACATGGGCGTCGCGGCGATCGTCCTGACAGATCCGGCACAGCGGCTCGGTCGCGAGGTTGAAGCAGACCTCGCACTCCCCCACCGTCTCCTTGACCTCGCGGATCGCGTCGGCGAGCGCCAGCGCCTCCTCGTCGGAGACGCGCAGCAGATGAAACGCCATCCGCTGCGCCGTGCGCTGGCCGACACCCGGAAAGCGCGACAGCTCCGTGATCAGGCGGTTGATCGGCGGCGCGAGCACGGCCTGCCAGGTTAACCGTGGCACCGGCGTCACCGATCCGTCGCAAAAGCGTCGTCAACCGTGCGAACCCGGTCCCTCACGATCACCGGGTGAGTCGCGAAACGGACTACATGCTTCCGGAATCCTTCACACCCGCCGGAGATGGCGGTGCTCGGCACGTCGATCGGGGCAGGCGCAGCTGGTTGCGCTCGGCTTGAGCCCGCGCGCGATTCGGTACCGAATCGCGGCGGGACGTCTCGTGCGGCTGCATCGCGGTGTGCTTGCTGTAGGACACGGGGCCGTGAGCGCCGACGGGCGCCGGCTCGCCGCGGTTCTGGCGTGCGGCGCCGACGCGGCCTTGTCGCATCGGTCGGCGGCGGCGCTCTGGTCGCTGCGCCCGTACGCCGGTCGGCCGGAGGTTTCGATCCCTTCCCAGGCGGACCGGTCGGTCCCAGACGTCGTCATCCACCGCAGTCGCGGCCTCACGTCCGCGGACGTCACGACGGTCGAAGGGATCCCTTGCACGACGGTCGCACGGACTTTGGTCGACCTTGCCGCCAGAGGCAACCGCCCCGGACTGGTGGCCGCGATCACGCGCGCTGAGGAACTCAGGATCTACGACGGGGCCGGGGTCGAGGCGGTGCTCGAACGTGCGCGAGGCAAGCGGGGCGCACGGTTGCTGCGCCAGGTGCTGGCGGACTGGAGCGACGATCGGACCCGCAGCCACTTCGAACGCGAGTTGCTGACGTTCCTTCGCCGTCACGGACTGCCAGAGCCGGAGGTCAATGCGTGGATGACGGTCGAGGATCGGACGATTCAACCCGACTTCACGTGGCCCGAGCGGCGGGTGATCCTCGAAACCGACGGCTACGCGACTCATGGCACGCGCAAGGCGTTCGGCGACGACCGCCGGCGCGATCAGCTGCTCACACGCAACGGCTGGACGACGCTGCGTGCGGCGTACCGGCAGCTCGACGGCGACCTGGCGCGGACCCTGCGCCTGCTGCTCGCTGGCTAGAGACCGGGCAAGCCGAGGCCGCCAAGACCACCCGCGCCGCCGAGCCCGCCGGTGACGGCGCCGATCTTGTTGGCAGCCAGCTCCTGGGCGGCGCGCAAAGCCTCGTTGAGCGCTGCCTGGACCATGTCCTGCAGCAGCTCGACGTCCTCGGGGTCGACGGCGGCGGGATCGATCTTCAGGTCGAGGATCTCGAGCTCGCCGCTGACCTTCACGGTCACCATGCCGCCGCCGGCGCTCGCCTCGACCGACTCGTGCTTGAGGCTCTCCTGAGCCTTCGCCATGTCCTCCTGCATCTGCTGGACCTGGCGCATCATCTGGTTCATGTTCGGCGGCTTCGGCACGGGTCAGTCCTCGCTCTCGGATTCGTCACTCTCGAAGATCTCCTCGGCGGCGAAGTCGCGCATCAGTCGCGCCGCGAGCTCGTCGGCGGTCAACGTCGCCGGGCTGCGCTCGCCGCGATCCTCGCCCAGCTCGAAGGCTACGGCGATCGCGTGACCGCCGAGGCTCCGCAGCGCGCCGGTAACGAGCTCTCGGTTCGCTTCCGCCTTCTTCTTCGAGAAGGCGGCGTCGGCCGGGAACTGGATCGTCAGGCGACCCCCGTCGATCCCGGTCGGAACGGCCTCGGCGAGCAGCGCGGCGACCATGCCGTTCTGCTCGCGGATCGCGTCCGCGACGGCCGGCCAGAGCGCCACGACGCGCTCGATGTCGAGCGCCGCGGGCTCGTCGACCGCCGGGGCGGGCTCCGGCTCGTCGACCGGCCGGTCTTCGACTGCCGCGGCCGCACCGGCGGCGCCAGCCGACGCAGTGACCGCAACGCGCGAAGCGGGGGCCGCTTCGGGCGGGGAAGGCGGCCGTGGAGCCAGAGGCGGGTCGGGTGAGGCTGACCGGGCGTGGCTCGGCTCCGGCGGCGGGACCGGCGCGCCTCCAGCGAGCGCCGCCTCGAGCCGGTCGATGCGGTGCATCAACGCCTGGAGCGACTGGTCGGACTGCGGCTGGGTCGCCTTCAGCAGCGCGAGCTCGAGCTGCAGCCGCGGCTCGGAGCCGTCCTTGACGGCCGCCAGAGCCGCCGCGAGCAGGTCGATCGCGCGCAGCACGTCGCCCTGGGACAGCCGGTCGGCCTGACCGGCGAGGCGGTCGGTGTGCTCGGCGGTGACGGCAAAGGAGTCGGGCACCTCGCCCATCGTCTGGATCACGTAGAGGTGGCGCAGGTGCGCGGAGAGGTCGCGCATGAACTGCGCCTCGTCGCGTCCCGACTCGGTCAGCTTCTGGACGGCGAGCAGCGCCGCGCGCGGGTCGTTCGCGGCAAGCGTCTCGGCCGTCTCGAGGATCAGCGTGGCGTCGGCGACGCCGAGGTTGGCGAGCACGTCGTCGAGCTCGACCTCCTTGCCGCCGTAGGTGACGAGCTGCTCGAGCGTCCCGAGCGCGTCGCGGAAGCTGCCCGACGCCTTGCGGGCGATCATCCCGACGGCCGGGTCGGGAATGACGATTCCCTCCTGGTCGGCGGCCCTCCGCAGCACGCTGGCGATCTGCTCGAGCGACGGTCGCTGGAAGTCGAAGCGGTGGCAGCGGTCGATGATCGTCGCCGGCACCTTGTGCGCCTCGGTCGTCGCAAGCACGAAGACGACGTGCGGCGGCGGCTCCTCGAGCGTCTTGAGGAAGGCGTTCCATGCCGCCGGCGAGAGCATGTGCGCCTCGTCGAGGATGTAGACGCGCTTGGCGCCACCCATCGGCGCCAGGCCGACGTTCTCGCGCAGCTCGCGGATGTCGTCGACCGAGTTGTTCGACGCGGCGTCCATCTCGACGACGTCGAGCGAGCTGCCGGTCATGATCGCCCGCGCGGTCTGGCTGTCCGGGTCGAACTCGGCCTTGGGTCCCCCGTCGGCGTTCAGGGCGCAGGCGAGCAGCTTCGCCATGCTCGTCTTGCCTGTGCCGCGCGAGCCCACGAACAGGTAGGCGTGGTGGACCTTGTCGAGCTCGATCGCGTTGCGCAGCGTCCGAACCACGCTCTCCTGCCCTACGACCGCGTCGAAGGTCCTCGGGCGGTGACGACGGTAGAGGGAGAGCATCGGCCGTCCATCGTACCCGTCACACGGACGGGCTTGGACTACTCCCCGCGGGAGCGCTTGGCGAGCTCGACCGTGGCGGCGCGGAGGCCGTCCGGCGCCGTGGCGGGCTCGGCGAACCCGACCCGCGCCAGGGCCCTGCCCCGGGGGGTCTGGACGTCGAGATCGAGGCCATAGCGGTCGGCGCGCAGGCAGCTCGCGAGGGTCGCGTCGGTGTGTCCGGCGATGCCGCGCGCCATGTCGAGCAGGGCGTCGGCGTGGTCCTCGTTGAGGTGCTTGACCGCGTAGGCGGCCTGTGGCGCCACCGGATCGGGCTCGGCCGCCACATAGCGCTCGAGGTCGGTGCTGGCCATCCGGCCGAAGCCACCGACCCAGCGGACCTGCTCGATCCGCAGCACCCAAAAGGTGAAGTCGTCCCAAGCGGTGAACGAGGCGCCCGAGCTGACCGCGGCGTGGTAGGCCGAGCGAGCCGCGTCGAGCTCCTCGCCGACCGGCTCCTCGACACGGCCGGCGAGCGTGACGCGCCCGATGTCGGACGGATCCTCGCCGGCCGGGACGGGCGCCGAGACCGCGAGGCTGGCGCGCTGGTCGTCGACGAGATTGCGGCCGTGCAGCGCGAGCCGCGAGACGCAGAGGACGGGAGAGCCGTCCTCGAGCAGACCGTAGGTGACGACCGAGGCCCACGGGTCGCCCGCCGACGTCAGCGACGCGAGCGTGCCGACGATCGAGCTGGCGACGATCGTGCGCGCCTCCTCGGCGGCGCTCGGACGGCGAGCCGGGGCCACCTCGACGATCGGGTCGAGCGGCATCGGGAAGTCGACCGCCGCGGCGTCGTCGATCACGGCATGGGGGTTCTTGGTGGGTAGCTTGGCACCCATAGCGGCGTCGGCCATGGGGCGGATTGATACCAGAAGTCAGGCCCGCCGATTAGGCGGGCCTAACTCAACCGATGGCGCTAGACGTCAAATGGACCGTGCACCTGTCGTCGAAAACGGGCCTTCGGGCGTGCCCGCCAGTCGTTGGCTCCGGCCAGGTTGGTCCGCGACGCATGAGCGGCTCCGCTTAAGGCTGCTTCCTTCCGGACCTGACCTGGTTCGCGATCGCTCACCGCACGGGACCCAGCCATCGACGCCTTCAACTGGCGTACTGACCCCAAAGGCCGAGCCCTTGAACAGGAATTCGGCCCCGCTAGAGCGGATTGCGGGTGACAAGGCACCGCTACCTCCCCGCCTAGCACGGTCCATGATCGATCCTAGCTCAACGACGAGCGATCACCGGGACCCGCCGGATCCTGTCGACACGGTCGGCGACCGCACGGTCGCGGCCCGGGCCACCGTTGGCGGTGTCGCGTACGCCGTCGACCAGCGCGAGACGGTCGGCACCCGAGCCGCCGAGGAGGCGGTCGCGACCGCTGCCGCCGTCGAGTCGGTCCGTACCCGAGCCGCCGACCAGCGTGTCCTTGCCGGAGAACCCGCGCAGGACGTCGTTGCCCGCGCCTCCGTCGAGGCGATCCCTGCCGGGGCCGCCGTTGACTCGGTCGTTGCCGGCCAGGCCGCGCAGCTTGTCGTGGCCAGCCTCACCGCCGACCGCGTCGTTTCCGGATCCGCCGCTGGCGATGTCGCCGCCGTTGCCGGCCTCGATGCGGTCGTTGTCCGCGCCGCCGCCGATGCGGTCGGCGTCGGTGCCGCCGTCGAGGCGGTCGTTGCCGCGCAGGCCGAGCAGCAGATCGCCGCCGATCCCGCCGGAGAGCCGGTCGTTCCCGTCGGCGCCGTCGATCGCGTCGCGACCCCCGACTCCGCTGATCACGTCATCGCCGCCGAGGCCGCAGATCACGTCGTTGCCCGAGGTGCCGGTGATGCGATCCGACCCCGAGGTGCCGAGAATCGTGCACATGGCGATCGGGATCAGCGAGCCGTCGCGGCCGCCCCCGCTGTCGGCGTCGATGTCGAAGCGGTTGATCATCGATGCGATCTCGCTGTCGCCGTACGGGCCGCGGACGATCGTGACGCCGGGCGAGTTGCCGTTGCCTCCATTCCCCCCAGGGGCGGAGGTCTGAATGGTGAGCGCGACGTTGTCGAAGCGCGTCTGAGCTGGGTCGCTCAACAGGCCGACGCCGAGAGTCGCGCTGGTGACGGTCGCAAGCGAGATCCGATACGTATGGCCCGCCACGACCGCCGCCGGGGCCGTCGCCTGCGCGAATGCGGTGTTCGCCGCCGTCAGGTCATCGGTCAGCAAGGGGGTGTTCACGCCGGTCGTCTCGTCGGTCAGGGTCACCTCGACCGTGCTCGTCGGAAGCAGGGGGAGCAGGCCGCCGGCGTCGAAGCGCCGGTCGTAGCCGAAGGTCGCCCCGTCGATCACCTGATCGGTGGGCAGGGCGAATGCGGGCGACGTCCACGTACCGCCGCCAGTCAGCAGGCCGACGGCCGCGAGCGGAACGTCAACCACCGTGGCGATCGAGCCGGGCGGATTCCCGACAGCCGGATCGTGAACGTTCGTCGTCTCGCACGTGAGCACCGGGATCGTGCAGGTAGCGCCGGAGCCGACCCAGCCATCCGCTCCGCCGTCGAAGCCGTTCGCGCCGACGGGATACGCCGTGGTCGCAGCCCCCGCCTGCCCCGCGAGCGCCAACGCCGCGGCGCACGCGAATACGACCAGACTGAACCCTCCCGCCACCGAACGGCGGCTGGACTTGGTGCCCATGACCCTCTCCTCTGAATAGTTCGCGGAGCGGTCTCTCGCCTGCTCCACGTCGTTGCAGTCTCTACGTCGGGCTACCGTCCCCGCCGCGAACGCGGTCAAACCCGATCTGGACGGGTATTCGAGCGTTCTGGACGGGTGTTGGACCCAATTCATGCCAAGGGGCATTCCAGGGGCGTCCGCCCTAGAATCAACCGCTCCCGGGCGCGTAGCTCAGTGGGAGAGCGCTCGCTTCACACGCGAGAGGTCGGTGGTTCGAAACCACCCGCGCCCATCTCCAGAAGGGTCGGAAGATCGGCGCTATCGTGGACGAGGCGGGCGGGACTGCAAACAGTGAGAGGAGCTCTCATGAGTTGCGTCAGCCTCACCGGGCGCGAGCATTTCACCGCCCATCGACCGAGTGGCAGGTCGGTCCCGCCGCACGCGCTGCACGAGCGTCTTGATCGGTCTTCCGCGGAGATCGCCGACCGCGTCGTCGAGTGGCGGCACCACATCCACCGCCACCCGGAGCTGTCGAACCGCGAGGTCGAGACCTCGCGACTGGTTGCCGACCACCTGCGGTCACTGGACCTGGACGATGTGCGCACCGACATCGCCGGCCACGGCGTGGTCGGGGTGCTGCGTGGCGGCCAGACGGGTGACCACAGGGTCGTCGCGTTGCGCGCGGACATCGACGCGCTGCCGCTGAAGGAGGACTCCGGCGTCGACTTCGCCTCGACGGTGGTCGACTCCGACTATCCCGGCGGCCCGTACCCGGTCTCGCACACCTGCGGCCACGACTGCCACACCGCGATGCTGATGGGCGCCGCGTCGGTGCTCGCCAAGGTGCGCGACGACCTGCCGGGCACGGTGCTGTTCGTCTTCCAGCCCGCCGAGGAGGGGCCGCCGATCGACGAGGAGGGCGGCGCCGTCGCTATGGAGGCAGCGGGCGCGTTGGAGGACCCCAAGCCGACGATGGTCTTCGGGATGCACGTCACTCCCTATCCGAAGGGGGTCGTCGCCTACCTCGCCGGCAACCAGTACGGCGCGTCGGTGCTGATGCGCATCACCGTCAAGGGGAAGGCCGTCCATGGCTCCACGCCCTGGGAGGGAATCGACCCGTTGCCGCCCGCCGCCGACATCGTCGCGGCGATGGGTCAGGTCTACCGCCAGGTGCCCGGCTACGACCCGCTCGCGATCACGATCGGCCACGTCGAGGATGGCGGGCGGTTCAACGTGATCGGCGACTCGGTCCAGCTCTTCGGGACCATCCGCTGCTCGGTCGAGGCCGACATGGCGACGGCGAGCTCGCGCGTGAGGCAGACGGCCGAGCACGTGGCCAAGGCGTACGGAGCTAGCGCGGAGGTCGAGTTTCTCCAGCACGTCCCCGCTGTCCACAACACGCCGCGGTGGATCGACGCGACGCTCCCGACGATCGAGCACGTGGTCGGGCACGAGCACCTCGTCCAGGCACCGCCGGGACTGGGCTACGACGACGTCTCGGTGTTCGTCAACCGCTATGGCGGCGTCTATCTCCAGCTCGGCGCCCAGGACAGCGAGCTGCGCGGTGACGGCTCGCTCGTACCGACTCCTGGCGGGCGCGGAATCGCCATGAACCACAACCCGCACTTCTACGCCGACGACTCGGTTCTCCAGACCGGGGTGCGAATGCACGCCAACGTCGCCCTGGACCATCTCACCGGGGCCATATCCGTTCCGAGCAACGGCGGGACCGGGGGGCCGACTTAGGAGCCCCTAAGTTCTGTTAGGGTCGCCTAACCATGAACCAACTCACGCGGTATCTACGCCGCCACCACATTGCGCTCCTGGCCCTTTTCGTGGCCCTGGGAGGTACCTCCTACGCGGCCGTCAGCCTGCCCAACGGCAGCGTCGGGACCGACCAGCTCAAGCAGGCGTCCGTCACGACCCTGAAGCTCGCGCCGGGCGCCATCACGAGCAAGCGGCTCGAGAACGGCTCTGTCGTCCGCAAGAAGATCGGTGACGGCGCGGTCAACTCGAAGAAGGTCGCCAACGGGAGCCTGCTCGCCGAGGACCTGGCGGCCGGCGTTCTGCCCACCAGCACGCCGCCCAGCGGCCCCGCGGGTGGTTCGCTGAGTGGCACCTACCCGAACCCGGGCATCGCCAACGGCGCGGTTGGTCCGGACCAGTTCGGCCAGATCCCGGCGGTGCGGCTGATCCGTGACAACACGCCGTTGCCAGTCGCCTCCGGTGGGCAGGGATCGCCCGTCGCCTGGCCGCTGCCGTCGGGTCCCCGTCCATTCGACATCGGCGGGTTCTTCGCCCCAGGCGAGAACACGCTCGGACAATGCGTCGGCCAGGGAGCCGATACCTGCATCGTGTTCCCGCGCACCGGCACTTACGCGATCAGCGCCGGTGTGCGCTGGGCCGATCCCCTGCTTACGGGCACACAGGACAACGGAATCGGTTACCGCGCATTGCGCATTCACGGCCTCAGCGGCCGCCAGTCGGGCACCACGACCACCCCGGCGTTGAGCGGCACTCCGACAATCCAGTCAGTCACGACCATTGACCGCTTCAATGCGGGCGATGCGGCGTTCGTAGGCGCCAGCCAGAACTCAGGCACGAGCCTCAACGTCGTCGGCTCGTTGCAGCAGGTCTACTTCGCGGCGACCTGGCTCGGCCCGTAGTACGAGGACGAGCCTAGGGGCATCTGCGCCCCGGCCGCCCCGGTGGGCGGCCGGGGCGTTGCGCTTTGTAGGGGGCGAATCGGTGCTGCTAGGGCGCTCCGGTACTCGGCTGCGGGGCGCTGAGAGAGTCGCTGGGAGCGCTGGAGCCGCCGGAGTTGGAGCCCTCGGTACCGTCCGGCGACGGCGTTGTGCCGGGCGTCGGCGTGGGCGTGGCTGGCTCGGAGCCGGACGAGCCGTTGGTGTCGGGCACCTCCTCGCCGGGGACTGGTGCGGCGCTGTCGGGACGGACGATCACGGTGCGGCCGTCGCTGAGCTTGTAGACGGTTCCGACGGGCTCGCCCTGGCCGACGACCTCCTCGCCGGGCTGGAGCTCGATCGTGTTCGCCTGCTCGCCGGGCTTCTGGATCACCGAGTCCGCGGGGACCTGAACCGCCCCGGTCTGCTGAGCGTCGTTCTGCTTCAGGACCGACGGCGCGAGGTCGATCGAAGAAAGCGCCGCGAGCAGGAACGCGACCGCGAGCACGATGCCGAGGTCGAAAAGGTTGACGAGGCCGTCGAGCGGATCGCCGGCTCGGTCCTCGCGCGTCCGCGCACGGGCGTTTACGCGAGAGGTCAAGCGCCCTCCGGCGCCGTTGGAGGAACTACGCCGGGTGCCGGGCTCTGGGACGCCTGTCCCGGAGCCGGAGGCGCGGCCGGCGGTTGGTGCGGCGTGGGCGGCGGCTGTCCTGTCGAAATGGGCGTCGAAGCGGTCGGCAGCACGGCCGTCGCGGTGGCGCCCGACTGGGCTACCTCGGTTGCCGCTACCTTCGCCTCACCGCTCGCCGGCGCCTTCGCCGACGGGTGGATCGGGATGCTCGACAGGCCGGCCAGCACGTACTCGACGTCTGAGTAGTCCTGCGCGTAGAGGCGGTCGCGGACGAGCGAGACGATAAAGGCGAGCATGCCGATCAGCAGGCCGGCGACGGTGACGCTGAAGGCGACGCGCAGATCGTCGGTGAGCCGCTGGACGTTGCCCTCCGCGAGCGCGGCGAGCGCCGGGGAGAGCGGGATCAGCGTGCCCATCAGACCGAGCGCCGGACCCATTCGGACGAGGATGCGCGTCCGCTCGAGGCGGCGCATCGAACGGTAGTCGTACTCCGCCATCCGCTTCGCGATCCGGTCCGGGGCGTCGGGCTTGCCGCGCTGCTCGATGATCGCTGCGAGTGCGTCGGACATGGCGGCGTTGTAGCCGAGCCTCCGCGCGAGACCCAGCGCGCTGACGTTGTCCCCCTTGCCCAGAGCCGCTCGGATCTCGTCGAGCCCCTGCTCGAGCCGCGCCAGGCCACGACCGCGGCGCTTGCGCAGCTCGGCCAGCAGCGCGCCGAGTTCGACCACCACGAAGAGGATCGACAGGATCGCCGCGATCAGCACCGGGTAGAGCAGTGCGTCGGCGATGTCGAAGATGATGTTCTCGATTTTCACGGCTGCAGCGCCTCGCTGTGCTTGTTAGGGGTTGGCCTGACGTGAACGGCGAATCTAACCAACAGGTCAGCCGGCGCGTCGCGGAAGACGCAGTCGCAGCCGAGGCGGGCGGCCCTGACGGCTCTCGATGCCCGCGCCGAGACCTAGCAGCGCCAATGCGGCAAAGACGCTGATCGCCGCCTCCGACACGCCGACATCGCCGTCGCTCGCCTCGTCATCCTTCTGCTTGCCCTGACGCGCGGCCTGCGCCGCCGACTCGAGGATGTTGCTCGGCGGGGGGTCGCTGACATCGGCGAGCAGGTTCCCCTCGACCGGCGTGCCGGAGGTCGCGGTGTCGGGCGGTGGGTCGGGAGTCAGGGTCGGAACTGGAGCTGGCTCCGTCGGCGTACTCGGCGCAGGCGTATACGAAGGGGTGTAGGTGGAAGGGGTGTAGGTCGAGGAGCCGCCGGTGCCAGATCCACCGGTCGTCCCGCCGTCGGACCCCGTGTCCCCCTCGCCGCCGCCCGTCTGCTCCTCGTCGGCCTTCTCCGGATCGCCGACGGTGATCGTGGCGACGTCGGTGACGCTCGTCTCGCTGCCCTCGACGCGGACGGCGACCAAGAACTTGTAGACGTCGTCCTTCTTGGGGAACTTCTGCGTGAAGCGGGGGCCCGCCAGGCTCTGCTTACGCCCCGCCAAACCCCAGGTGTAGGTGACCGACTCGCCGGGGTCGTAGCCCGTGACGGACGCCTTGAACGTGATCGACCCGCCGAGATCGATCTTCTCCTTTGCGGGGCTGATAGTCACCTTCAGCTTCGACTGGGATCGCTGCAGCAGGGTGACGGTCCCACTGACCTCGAAGTAGTCCTTGGCGAGAACGATGTCGTTGGCCTGCCTCGGACCGATGAAGCGGCTGACGCCCTGCGGGTCGGTATAGAAGACCTGCTGATTACGTGGGTCCTTCACCTGCTCCTTCGTCAAGATCAACGGGCTTCCGTCGGGGCGAGGGACCTGGATCGTCACGAAGTCGAAGTTGGTGTTCGTCTCGGTGAGCAGCTTCTGCAAGGAGACGCCGTCGGAGACCTCCACCCGTTGCGTGCCGCCGCCAGGCTTGGCGATTCGGAAGGACTGGGGCGCTCCCGTTCCGATGTCGGGCTGGACGTCGTCGAGAGAGATGGGCTTCGGGTTCGCCGCGCCCGGGGGTTGGATCACCACCGTCACAGCCGCCTCCGCGGTGGCTGTCCAGGCGGTCAACGCGGCGGCTGCGCAGGCGGCGATCAGCAGCGAACGCGTGGCCAGTCGGAGGAAGGACGGCATCCGGGCCATGTTAGGCGAGCCAAACGGAAAGATGTCGAACATCGAGGTGGCCCTCAGTGCGGCCCGCGGGACGAAGGGCAGCGGCGAGAGCATCGCCGCGCCTCAGACCCGGCTGTAGTACTCGACGATCATCTGCTCCTCGATCGGAGCCTGGATCTCGTCGCGCTGCGGCGCGTGGACGACTCGCCCGATCAGCGCCTCCGTGTCGGCGAGCAGCCACGGGGGGACGCGCTCGGACAGATCGCCGGCCTCGGTCGCCTTGTCGCGAACGGAGCTCTCGGCGCGGATCGAGACGATGTCGCCGGGCGCCAGGCGACGCGAGGGGATGTTGCAGCGCCGGCCGTTGACGTCGATGTGGCGATGCGTCACGAACTGACGCGCCTGGGCGCGGGTCGCCGCGAAGCCGAGCCGGTGGATGACGTTGTCGAGCCGCAGCTCGAGCAGCTGCAAGAGCCGCTCGCCGGTGACGCCCTCCCCACCGCGCGAGGCCTCCTTCATGTAGTTGCGGAACTGGCGCTCGCGGATTCCGTAGTAGTGCTTGGCGTTCTGCTTCGCCTGCAACTGGAGGCCGTATGTCGACGGCCGGCGACGGAAGCCGAGGCCGTGCTGGCCCGGCGGCGTCCCGCGCCGCTCGACCGCGCCCTTTCCGGCCATCCGCCGCTCGCCCTTGAGCTCGAGGTCGATCCCGGCGCGGCGGGAGAGCCGCTCGCGTGGTCCTGTGTATCTGCCCATGGTCGCTAGCTCCTCAGGGGGTCGTGAAGGAGACGGTCATCGTCCCGAACGGCTCGTTGGCCCCGTAGAGACCAGCGAAGATCGACGCTCCTGCGTCCTCAGGCACCGTCGCCGGGATGTCGATGTAGTTGACGGTCCCGCTCGGCGGCTTCTGGATCGGATTCGGGTGGAGGTCGACGAGCACGCCGCGCTCGCTGTCGTACGGGGTGCCACCGGTTCCGTCGAAGGTGAAGATGGCGCGCGAGTCGGCGCCGTTGATCTCGATCTCGGGACTCGTGGACGAGAAGTCGATCCCGTGGTCCGCGTAGCGGAAGCCCACGCCGCCGTCGAAGTTGACCGCCGCGGTTCCGGTGGGCGGGTGATACCAGCCGCTCTTGAACGGGAAGTCGACAAACGATCCGACGAGGTCGCGTGGGCCCCCAAGCGAGTCCGGGCAGTCGAGCGTCTCCACGACGCCGTTCGACGCTCCCCCGACCGGGTTTGCCTCCTCGACGTAGCAGAGCCAAGAGACCTTGGGGCGCCAGGTCAACGACGCGCTGGCGATGTCGACGGCGTCAGGCGGTCGCGTGAAGACGGTGGGCGTGTTCGCGATCGGACCGGCCTTCGGCAGGCCATCTTGAGCGCCACCGCTTCCTCTCCTCCGCGGGCCGGCGTTGACGGCGAGCTTGCCCAGCGCACCGGCGGCGACGCCGCTGACGCCGAGCTTGGCGCGCAGGAGCTTCGCGCCTTTGGGGGTCAAGACGAGCTTGGCGCCACCGAGCCCGGCCGTCGTCTTGGAGCGGTCGAGCTTGACCTTGCCCGTCGGGAGCTTGGCCACGAAGATCGGGACGCGACGCTTGCCGGCCTTCGCACTGACCGTCGCCCGCTTCGCGGTCAGCGCGACACGGACAGAGCGTAGCCCGAGCTTCCGCTTTCCAACCTTGAAGCTGACCCCACCGCGAGCGACGACGGTCGCCGAATTGCCGACGGTGATGCTGCGGACGGGCAACGCGATGCGTTGTGCGCGCTTCTTCGCCGGCGCGATCGCGCCGAACTTCACGCCCGCGTTTGCAAGGCTCTTCGCAGCCTTGCCCGTTCCGCCGAGAACCAGCGTGACACCCCCGCTTCCGGGAGCCGCCGAGGCGCTGGCGGGCATGACCGCGACAGCCGTGCAAGCGGCGAGGGCGAGGAGAGGTATGCGAAGGCTGGTCAAAGCGGGCATGGAGTTAGGCTAGCCTAACTCGCGTTCTCGCGCTCGTCTGCCCCGCCCAGCCACGCGACGTGCAGCGCCGTGTGGTGGCCGGCGGCCTGCACCGATGCGTCGACGCCCCAGACGTCGCCGAGCCGCTGGTGGCTGAGCGTCTCGAGCGGCGGGCCGGCGGCGACGGTGCGGCCGTCGGCCATCACGACGACGGTGTCGGCGACGGCGGCCGCGAGTGACAGGTCGTGCGCGACGAGCAGCACGGCGAGCCCCTCGTCGGCGAGGCTGCGCAGCAGCTTGGCGACCGCGACGGTGGCGCCGAGGTCGAGATGCGAGGTCGGCTCGTCGGCCATCAGCACCGGCGCCTCCTGGGCGAGCGCGACTGCGATCTGGACGCGCTGGAGCTCGCCGCCCGAGAGGGTCGTCAGCTTGCGGTCGGCGAACTTGGTCACGCCGGTGCGCTCCATTGCGCGCTCGACGGCCTCGTTGTCGCGCGCCGTCGCCCGTTGCAGGGGCTTGAGATGCGGCGAGCGGCCGATCCGCACGGCCTCTGTAACCGTGACGCCGTCGGGCACACGCGAGCGCTGGGGAACGAACGCACGCCGTAGCGCGAGCTTGCGGCCACGCAGCTTCGTGATGTCCTCGCCCATCCAATGGACGGCGCCGGCGGCGGTCTTTTGCATCCCGGCGACAGCGCGAGCGAGCGTCGACTTGCCGGCGCCGTTGGGGCCGACGATGGCGACCAGCCGCCCCGCCTCGAGCGTCAGGTCGGCGGCGTGCAGGATCGTCTTGTCGCCGATCTCGACGCGCACGTCGCGTGCCTCGAGCGCGGGAGTCGTGGAGGCGGTCGCGGAGGGGTCGGCCATCAGACAGCCCTCCGCAGCAAGAAGAGGAACAGCGGCACCCCGATCACGACCATGAACGGGCCGACCGGCAGCTCGATCGGCGCCCGCACGGTGCGCGCCAGGGTGTCGCCGGCGAGCAGCAGCGCGCTGCCGCCGAGCGCCGACACCGGCAGCACGTAGGTGTGGCTCGACGTTCCCGACGCCAACCGCACCGCGTGCGGGACGACGAGGCCGAGAAAGCCGAGCAGGCCGGCGAGCGAGGCGGCGGCGGCGGCGAGCAGCGCCGCGGCGACCCCGGCGATCAGACGGATCAGCCGCGGCCGAGCGCCGAGCGAGGCCGCGACGTCGTCGCCGAGCGCGAGCCGGTCGAGCGGCCGGGTCAAGCCGATCGCCAGCACGAAGCCGACGGCGAAGTACGGCCAGACGACCTTCAGGTCGGCCCAACCGTCGGAGGTCAGACCGCCCGCGATGAAGAACAGCGCCGACTGGACGCGGTCGGGATAGGCGACCATGATCGACGTCATCCCGGCGCCGGACAGCGCGGCGATCGCGATGCCGGCGAGGATCAGCCGCCCGCTGCCGCCGGCGTTCGGCCCGGCCCAGGCGATCGCGAAGACGAGGCCGGCCGCGAGCAGCCCGAAGAACAGCGCCCCGACCGGGAGCAGCGCGACCGAGCCGGGAAAGATGATCAGGATCAGCACCGCGCCAAAGCCGGCCCCGCCGGTCACGCCGATCACGTCCGGCGAGGCGAGCGGGTTGGCGAGCGCCCCCTGCAGCAGCGCTCCCGCGACACCGAGCCCGGCGCCGACGGCGATCGCCTCGACCGTCCGCGGCAGGCGCAGGTCGAGCACGATCTGGCGCAGCGGACCGGAGTCCAGCTTGCCGGTCAGCGCGTCGATCACCGTGCTCAGCGGGATCTCGACCGCCCCGAGCGCAAGCGACGCCACGATGCCGGCGACGACGGCAACGACGACGACGACCACGACGGCCGAACGACGCACGATCACGGCCGGCCCGCCGGGGACCGATCGGGGCGCTCACGCGCCCACTGCGCCACCACGCTCAGTCGTTGTCCAGGTACTTGGCGCGCACGCTGCGGATCACCTTCGCGATGTCCGTGCTGGCCTGCAGCAGCGAGTTGTCGCCCGAGACGTACAGGCGGTTGCTCTCGACCGCCTTCGAGTCCTTCCAGGCGGGGTTGGTCCGCAGGAACTTCGCGATGTCGCTCATGTCGTCGGCGTTGCCGTGTGGGATGGCGATGATCACGTCGGGGTTCGACGTGAGGATCTTCTCGTCGGAGATTCGGACGAAGCCGCTCCTGTTCGGCTTCGCGCCACCGGTGATCAGCCTGGCGCCGGCCTTCTTGACGATGCTGCCGCCCCAGCTGTTGGGCAGCAGGACGAACGGGGTCCGGCCGACGCCGAGCACGACCAGCGTGCGCGGGCGCTTGCGGATGCCCCTGGCAGCGTTGTCGACCTGCTGCTTGAGCCGCTTGGCCAGCAGCTCGCCGCCGGAGGCCTTGCCGATCTTGGCCCCGATCATCTTGGTCGTCGCGTAGGCGTCGGCGACGTTCGCCGGATCGGCGTTGACGACCTTGATGTCGAGGTCGCGCATCGTCTTCGCGCCCTTCGCCCACGTCGGCGACGAGAACACGAGCTGCGGGTTGAGCAGCGCCAGCTCCTCCATGTTCGGCCCGTTCGGATGCGAGAGCGTCAGCCGCTTGGCGCTCTTGAGGTTCGAGGCGAAGCGCTTGTCGCCACCGAGCGTGTTGCCGATCGCGACCGGCGTGACGCCGAGACCCGCGAGCGTGTTGGCCGCGAACGGCGTCAGCGCGACGATCCGCTTCGGCGCGGCCTGCGCGGCGGGCGCCGCGGCCAGCAGCGCGACGGCGAGGAACGCGGCAAGGGCGAGGAGCGGGCGGAGGTTCTTGGCTGTTCTCATCGCGGGTTAGGGTAGCCAAAGTTAGGCCCGCCTAAGCAGCTGCCCGCCCCCCAGGCTGGACGAGAGATAGGCGGAGGTCCTACTATCTCACCTCCACCTACCTCGAGGAGCTCATGAAGACGGCCGAGCGCGACGCGCTGTTCACCACTCTCTCCGGCGACCCGATCGCTCCGCTCTACACCCCCGAGGACCTGAGCGACGACGCCGACGAGCGGATCGGCGTTCCGGGTGAGTTCCCCTACACGCGCGGCGTCTACCCGACGATGTACCGCGGCCGGCTGTGGACGATGCGCCAATTCGCCGGCTTCGGCACCGCCGAGGAGACCAACGAGCGCTTCCACTACCTGCTCGACCACGGCCAGACCGGGCTTTCGACCGCGTTCGACATGCCCTCGCTGATGGGCCACGACTCCGACGCCGACCTCAGCCTCGGCGAGGTCGGGCGCGAGGGCGTCGCGATCGACACCACCGAGGACATGGAGACGCTGTTCCACGGCATCCCGCTCGACGAGGTGTCGGTGTCGATGACCGTCAACGCGCCGGCGGCGATCATGCTCGCCTTCTACGTCGTCGCCGCCGAGCGCCAGGGCGTCGCGCGCGAGGCGCTGTCGGGCACGATCCAGACCGACATCCTCAAGGAGTACATCGCCCAGAAGGAGTGGTGCTTCCCGGTCGAGCCGGCGATGCGAATCGTCACCGACATGATCGAGTGGTGCACCGCCGAGATGCCGCGCTGGCACCCGGTCTCGATCTCCGGCTACCACATCCGCGAGGCCGGGTCGACGGCCGCGCAGGAGCTGGCGTTCACGCTCAAGAACGGCCTCACCTACGTCGAGCGGGCGATCGAGCGCGGGGTCGACGTCGACGCCTTCGCGCCGCGGCTGAGCTTCTTCTTCAACGCCCAGATCGACTTCTTCGAGGAGATCGCCAAGTACCGCGCGGCGCGCCGGATCTGGGCGACCGAGATGCGCGACACCTACGGCGCGAAGGACCCGCGCTCGCTGCTGATGCGCTTCCACACCCAGACCGCGGGCGTCTCGCTGACAGCGCAGCAGCCGCTCAACAACATCGTGCGGACGGCTATCGAGGCGCTCGCCGGCGTGCTCGGCGGCACCCAGTCGCTGCACACCAACTCCTACGACGAGGCGCTCGCGCTGCCGACCGAGGAGGCGGTCCGCGTCGCGCTGCGCACCCAGCAGATCATCGCCGGCGAGACCGGCGTGACGAACACCGCCGACCCGCTCGGCGGCTCCTACTTCGTCGAGGCGCTGACCGACCGGATGGAGTCGCAGGCGCGGCGCTACTTCCGCCGCATCGACGAGCTCGGCGGAATGGTCGAGGCGGTCCGCACCGGCTTCCCGCAGCGCGAGATCGCCGACGCGTCGTACGTGCTGCAGCACGAGGTCGACACCGGGCGGCGGCCGGTCGTCGGAGTCAACTGCCACCGCGACGACAGCGAGATCCCGCTGGAGATCCTGCGGATCGACGCCGCGCTCGAGCGCAAGCAGCTCGACCGGCTCGAGCGCGTCCGGGCGAAGCGCGACGACAGCGCGGTCGAAGAGTCGCTGGCCGCGCTGCGGCAGGCGGCCGCCAGCGACGAGAACCTGATGCCGTACCTGATCGAGGTCGCGCGGGTCAGCGCCAGCGAGGGCGAGATCGTCAGCGCGCTGCAGGAAGTGTTCGGCAAGTACCAAGAGACGCCGGTCTTCTGAGATGGCGGCGGCCGCCGAGGGCGCGACGCGGCTCGATCTCGTCGCCGAGGCGCGCCGCCAGTGGGAGGAACGCTGGGGACCCAGACCAGCGTTGCCGATGGCGGCGATCACGTCGATCATGCGCGTCCAGCAGCTGCTGATGGCCGACCTCAACGCGTTGCTGAAGCCGCTCGACCTGACCTTCCCGCGCTACGAGGCGCTGATGCTGCTCGAGTTCTCGAGCCGCGGATCGCTGCCGCTGGGCAAGATCGGCGAGCGGCTGCAGGTCCACCGCACCAGCGTCACCAACATCGTCGACCAGCTCGAGCGGTCGGGGTTCGTGCGCCGCGTGCCGCACGACGACGACCGCCGCGCGGTACTGGCCGAGATCACGCCCGCCGGCCGACGCGCGGCCGCGGCGGCGACCGAGGCGATGCACGACGCCGAGTTCGGCGTGACGGGCACGAGCCGCGGCGATCTCGAGGCCGTCGTGGCGGTACTCGATGGCGTCCGCCACCGCGCCGGCGACTTCTAGCAACGGTTGGGAACGGTGGGTACGGGTACCGGTGACCCGAACGAACCACGACCGAGAGGGGCGATTTCACGATGGCCGAGGTGCAGGAGCGCGAGGCGAAGCTGATCCAGTACTTGAACGAGGCGTACGGCAAGGAGCAGGAGCTGGTCACGGCCCTCCAGGCGCACATCTCGATGACGACGCGCGACGCTTACAAGAAGCGACTCAAGGAGCACCTCAAGGAGACGAAGGCGCAGGCGAAGGGCCTCGAGCGGCGGATCAAGCAGCTCGGCGGCAAGGCCGAGAAGATCGATCTGCCGGGTCCCGACTCGATCGGCGGCGCGGCCGCCAAGGCGCAGGGCGTGGCACAGAAGGCCGTCGCGGCCGCCAAGGGGCCTCTGCACATGATCCGCGGCACCGGCGAGGCGGAGAAGATGCTCAAGAACGCCAAGACGGAGTTCTTCAACGAGGCCGAGGAGATCGCCAACTACCACGCGATCGAGACGCTCGCCGAGGCCGTCGGCGACAAGGACACCGTGAAGCTCGCGCGCGAGTTCCGCCGCCAGGAGGAGCGGATGGCGAACTTCCTCGAGAAGACGATCGCCGCGCTGACCAAGGACGTCGTCCGCGAGGAGATCCCGGCGGCGCAGCGCAAGAAGCCGGCGTCCAGGTCGCGCGCGAAGGCGAAGCCACGCGCCGCGGCAAGCTCCCGCGCTACGGCAAGCTCGAGGGCAAAGGCAAGTTCGAGCGCAAAGGCGAAGCCCCGCGCCAATGCGAAGCCGCGAGCGAAAGCGAAGCGCTCCTAGACCTCCTGGACCTGGAGCAGGCTGGTGGTGCCGGGAGCGTTGCTCGGCAGGCCAGCCGTGATGGCGACGCGCTGGCCGGGCTCGACCCAGCCCGCGTCGACGACGCGCCCGACGGCGGCGGCGATCAGCGCCTCCGTCGTCGCGCACGTCGGCAGCCGCGTCGCCTCGACGCCCCACATCAGGCTGCAGCGGCGGACGACGTGCTCATTCGGCGAGAGCGCGTAGACGGGCACCTCGGGGCGATGGGCGGAGATCAGCCGCGCCGAGCGGCCGGTCAGGGTCGGGCAGACGATCGCGCTGAGCCCGAGCTGGCGAGCGGCCGCACAGGCGTTGTAGGCGACGGTGTAGGCGGGATCGCGCGCGTCCCGTGCGACGCGGTGCTCGTTCCAGTCGGCGATCGGCGCCGCCGGCTCGGTGCGCTCGGCGATCGAGGCCATCATCCTGACCGCCTCGACCGGGTGGGCGCCGACAGCGGTCTCCTGCGAGAGCATCAGCGCGTCGGTCCCGTCGAGGATCGCGTTGGCGACGTCGGTCACCTCGGCGCGCGTCGGTCGTGACGAGGTGACCATCGACTCGAGCATCTGGGTGGCGGTTATGACCGGCCGCGCGTGCTCGCCGGCGAGCGCGATCACGCGCTTCTGTACCAGCGGCACCTGCTGCAGCTCGAGCTCGATCCCGAGATCCCCGCGCGCGACCATCACGCAGTCGGCCGCCTGGACGATCGCCTCGGCGCTGCGCACCGCCTGCGGCTTCTCGATCTTCGCGATCAGCGGCAGCTCGGTGTGCTCGCGCGCGTCCTCGACGTCCTCCGGCCGACGCACGAACGACAGCGCCACCATGTCGACACCGATCGACTCGCCGAAGCGCAGCAGCTCGAGGTCGCCCTCGGGCACCGACGGCAGCGCCATCAGCTCGCCGGGGACGTTGACCCCCTGCCGCGACGCGACGACGCCGCCGAGGTCGACGCGGACGTCGACCTCGCCCTGCGGCTCGCGCACCCGCTCGACGCACAGGCGCACCGAGCCGTCGGCGAGGAAGATCTCGTCGTCGGGCTCGACCGCCTCCGCGAGTCCGCGCCAGGCAACCGACATCCGCGTCGCGTCACCCTCGATCGTCTCGCCGCAGACCAGCGTCAGCGTGTCGCCCGCGTGCAGCTCGACGACGTCGTCGCGGAGCGGGCCGATCCGCAGCTTCGGGCCCGGCAGGTCCTGCAGGATCGCCACCTGGCGGCCGGCGCGGTTGGCGGCCTCGCGCACCCGCTCGGCGGTCGCCGCCTGGCTCTCCGGGGTCCCGTGGGCGAAGTTCAGCCGCGCCACGTCGAGGCCCGCCTCGACCAGCCGCGCGAGCGTCTCCGGATCGTCGGACGCCGGGCCGATCGTGGCGACGATCTTCGTCCTACGCACAGCGCCCACCACCGATCACCCGAAGAAGACCTCGGCCGTCTCGTACAGCGACGGGTCGAGCAGCTTCGGCTCGCGCAGCGCCTCGTCGAGGCCGACGCGCTCCATCTCGGTCGCGTGCAGGCCGACCATCTGGCCGAAGGCGCCGTCGGCAACGGCGTCCATCGCGGCGACGCCGAAGCGGGTCGCGAGCACGCGGTCGTAGGCGGTCGGGGTGCCGCCGCGCTGGATGTGGCCGAGGATCGTCATCCGGCTCTCGAAGCCGGTCCGCCGCTCGATCTCACGCTCGAGCTCGACGGCGATCCCACCGAGCCTGACGTGGCCGAAGGCATCGACCTGCTTGTCGTCGCCGACCTCCATCCCGCCGGCCGGCGTCGCGCCCTCGGACACGACGACGATCGAGAAGGTGCGTCCGCCGGAATGCCGCCGTTCGATGCTCGCGCAGACGGCCTCGATGTCGAACGGCCGCTCCGGCACCAGGATCGCGTCGGCGCCGCCGGCCATCCCGCTGTATGTGGCGATCCAGCCGGCGTGGCGGCCCATCACCTCGAGGATCATCACGCGGTGGTGCGACTCGGCGGTGGTGTGCAGACGGTCGATCGCGTCCGTCGCAATCTGGACGGCGGTCTGGAAGCCGAAGGTGAAGTCGGTGCCGCCGAGGTCGTTGTCGATCGTCTTCGGCACGCCGACGATCGGGATCCCCTGCTCCTCGTGGAGGCGGCGGGCGACGCCGAGGGTGTCCTCGCCGCCGATCGGGATCAGCGCGTCGACGCCGTGCGCGGAGAGCGTCGCGACGATCCGCTCGGCGCCGCCGTCCTCCTTGTAGGGGTTGGTCCGGGAGCTGCCGAGGATCGTCCCGCCGCGCGGCAGGATGCCGGCCGTGGTCTGGGGCGTCAGCTCGGTGACGCTGCCGGCGATCGCACCCGCCCAGCCGTTGCGAAAGCCGACGAACTCGTGCTCGCCGAGCTGCGCGCCGCGCCGTACGACGCCGCGGATCACAGCGTTGAGTCCGGGGCAGTCGCCACCCCCTGTGAGCAGGCCAACGCGCATCACCCTGAGGCTACCCGCGCACGCGCAGCGCCAATCAGCGCTGAGACGATCTTGCTGCGCTCGTCGGCCTCGGGGTGCCAGAGCACGCCGAGCGTGAAGTCGTGCGCGGGATGCTCGATCGCCTCGACGATCGCGTCGGGTAGCGCGTGGCCGGTCGCCTGCAGGCCCTCTCCGATCTCCTCGACGGCCTGGTGGTGGTGGGACCTGACCGCGATCCGCTCGGCGCCGGCCGCGCGTGCGGCGAGCGAGCCCGCCTCGAGCTCGACCTCGTGCTCGGCGAACGTTCCGGGGACGGCGAGGTGGTGGTCGTCGCCGACGACGTCGGGCAGGTGCTGGATCAGCGTGCCGCCGCAGGCGACGTTGACCATCTGGCCGCCGCGGCAGATGCCGAGCAGCGGCAGGCCGCGCTCCATCGCGCCGTAGGCGAGGGCGAGCTCGAAGCGGTCGCGCTCCGGACGAGTCGCGCCTGTGTGCGGGCCGGGGGTAGCCCCGTAGGTCCCCGGATCGATATCGGCCCCGCCGATCAGGATCAGGCCGTCGAGCTTGTCGAGCAAGTCGTCGGGGTTCTCGGCGACCTCGTCGTCGGGCGGCACGATCAGCGCCAGGCCGCCCGCGAGCTGCACTGCGTCGACGTAGGCCCGCGGCACCAGCACCGCCTCGTCGTCCCAGTGGCTCCAGCGTGCGCGCTCGACGGCGGCGCAGATTCCGATCACGGGCGTCATGCGAGGAAACCTACTCCCGTAGGATCGCCTGCCATGGACCTACGCAAGGAGAAGGTCGTCGTCGAGACCGACCGCTACCGCGTCACCGGCTCGATGACGCTGCCGGCGGAGGGCTTCCGCAGCCGCCTCTCCGACCACGTCAACCGCGACGACCTGACCTTCTTCACGATCGAGGACGCCGAGCTGACCCCGCTCGACGGCGGCGACTCGCGCACCGTCCCGGTCCTGATGCTCGCCCGCGCGCACGCGCGGCTGGTGATCCCGGGCGACTGAAGGCCCGCCCCGCGAGGCTGTCGATGACGCCGCCAGGCGCGTCCAGAGGCCGGGAGGCGGTGAGGGTGGGATTCGAACCCACGATACGGTTTCCCGCATACACGCTTTCCAAGCGTGCTCCTTAAGCCACTCGGACACCTCACCGGGGTTCGGGAAGCCTACAAGCCGAGGTCGCGAACGCCGCGCTCGTCCCAGCCGAGGTGGTGGGCGATCTCGTGGCGAACCGTGCGGGTGACCTGCGAGCGCAGGAGGTCCACGTCGTGCCCGAAGTCGCGCTCGAGGGTGTCCTGATAGATGATGATCCGGGTGGGGTAGTTGTCGCGCGCGACGGTGTCGCCGTAGTAGTGGCCGTAGGCGCCCTCCTCGCGTCCACGGCGCGAGACGACGACGGGGATGTCCTTGAGGACGTCCTGGAACTCGTCCGGCAACTCGTCGAGGGCCTCCGCGACGAGGTCGTCGAAGTTGGTCGGCGGGGTCTCGGGCACCGGCAGTCGCGCGAGCGTCTCGCTGCGCTGGATGATCCGCTCGATCTCGGGCTCGCTCGGACCGTCGCCCATCAGCGCGACGGTCGCCCAGGCGGTGAAGAGGACGAGCGCGATCGCGCCGATCAGCAACGTGAGCAGATCCTCCACGCCCGACAGCTCCGGCGGGTTGAGCAGGAACAGCAGCATGCCGACGGTGAAGGCCGCGACGGCTCCTGCCTTCAGTGGTTGGCGCAGCCAATCCCTCACAGGTCAAGCGTAGTCGGGCGCGCAAGCCGCTCCGACTGACTGGCCAGTCAGCCAGTTCTGTAACGTCCATCATCGTGGACTCCCAGATCGAGCAGGACGCGCCGGCCACCCACTTCGACCGCGCGACCGCGATCGCGCCGCTCGGCGACAACCGCTTCGCTGGCGAGATCGAGGACGGCTGGGGCGCGCCGCCCGGACCGAACGGCGGATATCTGGCGGCGATCCTGACGCGCGCGATGGGACAGGTCGTCGCGCCCGACGGCGACCGCCAGCTGCGCTCGCTCACCACGCACTACCTGCGTCCCTCCCAGCCCGGGCCGATCGAGGTCGCGGTCGAGATCGTCCGCGCGGGCAAGCGCTTCTCGACCGGCCGCGCGACCGCATTCCAGAACGGCAAGGAGACGATGACCGCACTCGGCGCGTTCTCCGCCCAAGGCCTCCCGGCGGCCGCGACCTGGACGCCGAACCTCCCCGCCACCGCGCCGGCGCCCGCGCGCGAGGCGGCCCGGATCGCCTCCGCCGACTACCGCCCCGACAGTGACGGCTGGCTCGAGACGACAGCCGAGATGCCGTCGATCGTCTCACGCGTGAAGATCGCGCCGCGGCTCGGCGGCAAGCCTTTCTCCGGCCGCGTCCTGGCGCCGGGCGAGCCCGCCGAGACCGGCGGTTGGATCGAGTCGCCCACACCGCGCCGGATCGACACCGCCTACATCGCCCTGCTCGCCGACGTCTGGTGGCCGCCGTCGCTCGAGCCGTTGAGCGCCCCGGCGATCGCGCCGACGATCGACCTCACCGTTCACATCCGCGCCGACCTTCCCCCGGAGGGCCTGCCCGACCAGCCCGTCCTCGGCCGCTTCCGCACCACCGCCGCGGTCAACGGCACGATGGAGGAGGACGGCGAGCTCTTCCTCGCCGACGGCACCCTGCTCGCCCAATCGCGGCAGCTCGCCCTGCTGGCGCCGTTCGGCTAGCCCCCTTGTGGCGCTAACTACCGCCAAGGTGGTCTAGTCCACAAACACATCGACCGACTACGTCGTTGGGAAGGTCATCACCTATGCGGTGGTTGGCACCACAAGGGTTGGGGGATGACCCGCCGTCCGGTGTCCGACTGTGCGCGCAATCCGGCCGATCGTCGCCTCGGGCGCATCGACGATCTGCCGCCAGGTGACCCGGAGGACCGCGTAGCCGCGCGCTTGCAACTCAGCATCGCGGGTCCTGTCTCGCTCGAACGCCGCTCTCGATCCGTGGAAGGCGTAGCCGTCGACTTCCGCCACCAGCCGTTGCTCGCGCCAGAGGAAGTCGACCTCATATCGGCCGAGCCGTACGTTCGTCTCCGGACGGGGCAGACCCGCCGACGCGATCAGCTCGAGCAACCTCCGCTCGGCCTCCGATCGGGTCAGCGACGGACCACTACCGTCGGCCAGCAGGCGCCTGAGTTGCGGCGCTCCGCGACGGCCTCTGCAACGGTCGAGCACCGCCCACAGCGCTCCCTCGTCGGCAAGCCCCAAGACGAACGCTTCGTTCATCGCGCGCCGAAGCGCGCGAGTACTCAGGCTGGAGGCCAAGTCGAGCAGCGTGCGGGCGGGGGCCGTCATGCGCAGGGCATCACGCAGCACCACGTCTTCGCTTGCGATGCGCCGAGCACGATGCACGCGCACACCCGGCCTCGCACCGCAATCCGGACCGACGATCGTCACCTCGACCAGAGCGGCAGGACGTTCAAGAATGCCCAATGCCGCACCGGCGCTTCGATGGCTGAGGACCGCGCCGTCACCACAAGCGAGCAGCGCGGCGGCCTCACGCGAAAGCGGCATGGGAGCCGTGTGACCGACGGCATAGACGCCGCGATGGACCCGGTGCAACCGTCCCGCCTGCGCCCGACGCTCTATCGACCGACGGGTGACACCGGCCGCCAGCAGTTGCGCGTGGGACACGACGCCGTGTTGCCGGCGGGCCATCTCGGCTACCGCGTGATCGCCGCCCCGCTCGTTGTGGTCCTGACCACCGTCTGGGTGGTCGGCTTCACAACCCTCGGGCGGCCAAACGGCGTTGAGGCGTTGACCACCGTCAGGGTGGCTGACCCCACAAGGCGTTGATGGGTGTAGGGGCGACGGTCGCATCGCTTCAAGGGTGGCGAAGCGAAGGCGACGTGTGGAGGGATAGGAGCCGTGTTGTTTCGCGGCTGTGGCGAGCGCGTCGCTTGCGGGCCGCGAGTCGTTACGCGGTCGCAGGTTCGGGCGAGGCGAAGACGTTGACGGGGGTGGTGTCGCGGTCGTCGAGGGGGACGACGATTGACTCGGGGATGGCGGGCCGGCTGGAGGGTCGATGGCCACGGAGGCGTTCGTGGCTGCACACCACGTAGCACCACTCCATCAGGCGGAGGCGGGCGGTGGGGTCGATCGAGACGATGCTGGCGCCGATCAGGTTGTCGTCGCCGACACGGCGTGAGGAGCGGACCTCGACGCGAACCGGGACGTCGTGCTCGGCGCCGGTGGCGTCGGGGAGCCGGAGTTGGACGAGCGGGCGCGAGCCGACGTCGAGCGGCGCGTCCATGACGAGGCCGAGCCCGGTGGCGCTGGCATCGACGACGCGGCCGAGCACGGGGCGCGACCCGGCGAAGGTGTGTGCCGGGGCGTCGACGCCCTCGAAGCGGTAGACGAGCCGGCGCTGGCGGCGTGCGCCGGCCAGCACGAGCGTGCGCAGGATGCGGCGCAACTCGACCAGCGCGAGCAGCGGCACGATCACCGCGGCGATGCCCGGCAGCGACGGGATCAGCGCCGGACCGAAGAGGTCGATCAGGCGGACCGCGATCCCGGCCGACAGCACCACGGCGCACAGCGCGACCAGCCGCAACTTCGCGACGGCGGGCCAGCCACCTTCGTCGACCCCCTGCTTCGGCGTGACCTTGAAAGCCGTCTTGCCGGGGACGATCGCGCAGCGCAGGGCGCGCGTGTAGATCTCCATCGTCAGCAGCTCGAAGTGGGTGGTCTCGGCGATCCGCATGTAGCCGCGCGCGAGCGCCGAGCCGGCCGAAAGGTTGAGGATGACCGAGGGCGCCCACAGCGCGGCCAGCGCGACGATGCTCAGCTTCATCGGCAGCGCGCCCGTCCAGAGCACCGCGGCGAGCGTCGTCAGCAGGAGCAGCCGCATCGGCGGCGCCAGGTAGGCGAACAGCGAGGCGAAGTAGGAGAGCCGCTGGCCGCGCGCGAGGCCGCTCGCGCGCAGCGGCGACTCCGGCAGCGTGAAGACGGCGAGGTTGCCGCGCGCCCAGCGATCGCGCTGCAGCAGGTACCCGTCGAGGTCGTGCGGCGCCAGGCCCTGGACGAGCACCTCGTCGTGGTAGCGGCTGCGCCAGCCATGGCGCTGCAGCCGGATCGTCGTGTGGAAGTCCTCGGCGATCGTCTCGGTCGCCACGCCACCGATCGACAGCAGCGCCGGCCGCCGGATCAGCGCCGCCGAGCCGCACCAGAAGGCGGCGCCGTGGCGGTCCTTGCCGGGACAGATCACGCGGTAGAAGAGCGACTGCTCGTGACGCCCGACCATGTAGTGCTGGACCGAGTCGTGGTTCGAGAAGTCGTGCGGGCTCTGGACGACGGCCATCCGCTCGTCGTCGAAATAGCCGACGAGCGCATCGAGCGCGTCCGGCATCGGCACGTGGTCGGCGTCGAGCACGAAGACCAGCTCGCCGCCGGTCCGTGGCAGCGCGGCGTTGATGTTGCCGGCCTTCGCGTGCAAGTTGTCGGGGCGGGTGATGTAGCGCGCGCCGGCCAGCCGCGCGAGCTCCTCCATCTCCGGTCGGCGACCGTCGTCGAGCAGGTAGGTGGTGTGCGGGTAGGTCAACGAGCGACAGCCGGCGAGCGTGGCCAGCACGACCTCGACCGGCTCGTCGTAGGTGCAGACGTAGACGTCGACGGCGTGCGGCTTGGTGATCGACGGCCGCACCGCCGCCGGCCGCGACCATGAGAACCAGGCGAGCATGCCAAGCGCGTAGAGGCCGTAGACCTCGGTGACGAGCAGCATCCCGAAGACGATCGGGTTGGCGCCCTGGCCGCTCCAGCCGACGCGCCAAGTGAGGTAGGCGACGCCCCAGACCAGCGCGAGGATCGCCAGCGTGCGCAGCAGCAGCGGCCGGCGGTCGAAGAAGGCGCCGAGCCGCGTCTGACGGCGCCCGTCGTCGATCGTGCCACCGAGCCGGCCGGTGATCCACGGCACCCCGAGCACGAGCCGAAGGCCGTCGTAGGCGGTACCGCGCAACCGTCGAGAAAGAGAGCGCATTGGCTCTCTGATCGGCATTTGGGCCAACCGCTTTAGACCTGGTGGTCAGACCAGCTCGGCGAGCAGCGCGATCACGACCCGATCGTCGAGCTGGCGCCCGGCGACGCGACGCAGCTCGGAGATCGCCGTCTCCTTCGTCGCCGCCGGGCGGTAGGGCCGCTCGGTGACGATCGCGTCGTAGGTGTCGCACGCCGCGACGATCCGCGCCGCTAGCGGGATTCCCTCGCCCGACAGCCCGTCTGGATAGCCCTCGCCGTCCCAGCGCTCGTGACTGGCGCGGACGATCGGGGCGAGGTGGGCGAACGCCTCGACGCGCTCCAGCAGCTCGCCGCCGACGACGACGTGCTGGCGCATCACCTCCCACTCCTCGCGGGTGAGCGGACCCGGCTTGAGCAGGATCTCGCTCGGCACCGCGACCTTGCCGACATCGTGAAGCATCGCCGCGTGCCGGACGTCGCGCGCCTGCTCGACGCTCAGGCCCATCCGCAACGCGACCTTCTCGGCGAGCACCGCGACCTCGTCGCCGTGGGTGGCGGCCGGAGAGTCCTTCGCCTCGACGGTGCTGGTCAACACGCCGAGCACGTCCATGAACGCACGCTCGAGCTCGCCGACGAGGCTGGAGCGGTGGAGGGCGACGCCGAGACCGGCGGCGATCGCCTCGACCAGCGCGGCGTCGGCGTCGTCGAAGGCGCCGCGCTCCACGGCCTCGAGGTTGATCACGCCCCAGATCCGGTCGTCGGCGACGATCGGGACGGCCAGCTCCGAGCGCGGATCGGTGTTCGGATCGCGCTCGACGTAGTCGGGGTCGAGCCGCGTGTCGTCGACGAGCGCCGTCGCGCCGGAACGGGCGACGCGCCCGTTGACGCCGCTGGCGGCCGGCTGCTCGACGAGCAGGAACTCGGTCATCGCCTCGGCGAGCGGCCCGGCGCCAGCGACCAGGCGCAGCACTCCGTCGTCGTCGAGCCGGTGGATCGACGCGAGGTAAAAGGCGAAGGTCTCGTGCAGCTCCTCGACGACGAGCCGGACCATCTCGTCGTCGTCCTGGGTGCCGGCGACGCGCGCCGACAGCCGAGCGACCACGCGCAACTGGGTGCGCAGGTACGCGAGGCGGTTCGACGAGGCCAGCGTCCGGAATGGAATCGGCTCAGACGACACAGGGCGCCAATCGGCTCACGCTGGACGGCGATGAACGGAAAGTTGAGCGATTTAGCCCGTATGTCCAGGGATTTCTGCCAGTTGGCCGGCCCCACCAGCCACTTGGCGGTATGACCACTCGGCAGGTCGCTTACCATCGTCTGTTCGATGGCCGTGGCAATCGCATCAGCGCTGGACAAGGACATGGCGGGTGAGCCGCTGCTTCGCGGCGTCTCGTTCAAGCTCGAGCGGCGCGACCGGATGACGCTGTCCGGCCGCAACGGCAGCGGCAAGACGACGCTGCTGCGGATGCTCGCCGGACAGGCCTCGATCGACGGCGGCGAGCTGTCGATCGAGAAGGGCGCGCGCGTCACCCTGCACGACCAGCGACCGCCCCGCGAGCGCGACGTCAGCGTGCGCGAGTACGTGGTGTCGGGCTGCGGCGACATCGCCGCGCTGGAGGACGAGCTGACCCGGCTCGGCGTCGAGATGGCCGAGCGGCCCGACGACGAGTCGCTGCTCGAGCGCTACTCACGCGCCCAGGACCGCTTCGAACACGCCGGCGGCTGGGACTGGCGCCGCCGCGCGCTGGAGCCGCTGAGCGGGCTCGGCTTCACCGAGGACCAGCTCGACCGCCGTCTCGACACCTTTTCCGGCGGTGAGCTGACGCGCGCCTCGCTGGCGCGCGCGCTGGCCGGCGCGCCCGACCTGCTGATGCTCGACGAGCCGACCAACCACCTCGACATCGAGTCGCTGGAGTGGCTCGAGAAGTACCTCAACGAGCTGGACGCCGCCGTCGTCCTCGTCGCCCACGACCGCTGGTTCCTCGAGGCCGTCGGAACCTCGGTGCTCGAGCTGGAGGGCGGGAAGGCGCGCTTGTTCTCCGGCCCCTGGCACGCCTGGCGACACGAGAAGGCGGCCCGCGAGCTGGCGCTCGGCCGGTCGATCGACAAGCAGCAGGCCGAGATCGCGCGGATGGAGCGTTTCGTCGAGCGCTTCCGGGCGAAGGCGTCGAAGGCCAAGCAGGCCCAGTCGCGCGTCAAGAAGCTGGAGAAGATGCAGCGGGTCGAGCAGGACCCGCGCGACAAGGCCGGGCTGTCGTTCGCGTTCGCCGGCACCGAGCGGTCGGGCCGGGTGGTGTTCGAGCTCGGCGGCGGACGGATCGACGTGCCGGCGCACGAAGGCGAGGACGACGGCGAGCGGCGCGTGCTGATCGAACCGGCCGAGCTATGGCTGGAGCGCGGCGAGCACGTCGCGCTGGTCGGCGCGAACGGCACCGGCAAGACAACGTTGATCGAAACGCTCGCGGGCCGGCGCGAACTGCCGCGCGGCAAGCTGAGCACCGGCCACAACGTCGAGATGAGCTACCTCTCCCAGCACGCCGAGTGGCTCGGCGAGCAGGGCACCGTGCTCGACGCCGTCCAGCGCGAGACGCAGCTGACGCCGGGCAAGGCACGCGCCCTGCTCGGCCGCTTCCTGTTCTCCGGGGACGATGCGCTGAAGCCGCTCTCCGGCCTCTCCGGCGGCGAGCGCCAGCGGCTGTCGCTGGCGATCCTCGTCAACTCGGGTGCGAACCTGCTGATCCTCGACGAGCCGACCAACCACCTCGACGTCGACAGTCGCGAGGCGCTCGAGGACGCGCTCGGCGGCTATGACGGCACCGTCCTGCTCGTCTCGCACGACCGTGCCCTGCTCGACGCCGTCGGCTCGCGGACGATCGCGATCGAGGACGGTGAGCTGCGCAGCTACGAGGGCGGCTGGGCCGACTACGCGCGGATCCGCGAGGAGCGGCGCAGCGCCGCGTCGGAGGAGAAGGCGGCCGACAAGCGCAAGGCATCCGGCAAGAAGAGCAAGACCTCTGAGAAGCCGGCGCCGGCGGCCCCCGCGGGCAACGGCCAGGGGCTGTCGAAGAACATGCGGCGCAAGATCGGCGCGATCGAACGCGAGATCGAGCGCAGCGAGACCGCCCTGAAGGCGCTCGAGGAGGAGCTCGCCGCACCCTCGGCCTGGTCGACGCCGGAGCTTTCGGAGCAGTCGACCGCCCGCCACGCCGAGGCGAAGCGAGCGGTCGAGCTTGCTTACGAGCGGTGGGACGAAGTCACCGCCGCTACTGCCAGCTAGGCGAGCAGCTTGGCCTTCTGGGCCTCGAACTCCGCGTCGGTGATCGTCCCGTTGGCCTTCAGGCCCGCTAGCTTCGAGATCTCGTCGGCGGTCGACGCGCCGCCACCGGTGGTAGCCGTCTGGCGCACGTACTCGTCGAAGTGCTGCTTGGCGTCGGCCTGCGCCTTGATCGTGCGATCGCGCATCCCGTTGCCGCGCGCGATCAGGTAGATCAGCGCCGTCAGGAACGGAATGAAGACGAGGAACAGGACCCAGACCGCCTTCCACCACCCCGACAGCTCGTGGTCGCTGAACAGGTCGCTCAAGATCGTGATCAGGATCCAGATCCAGATCACGAAGAAGAAGATCGACAGGACAGTCAGCAGCCCCTGCCCGAACGTGTACTCGGCGATTGGCACTTAGTGCTTCCTTTCGTTGTGCGAGTCCCAGAGGGCCCCTTGTCCCGCCCATGCTGTCGCGCCGGGGCCTCGCATGCAAGCCAGCCTCATCCGCTTTGGGTGACGGGCACGGCCGAAGCCGCCGGCTTGGCAGGCGCATCGGCGGGCGGCTCGGTCTCGACCGCCCCGCCTCGCTGGAACAGCAGCACGCCGATCACCACGCCCGCGAGCAGCGGCAGCGCCCAGAGCATCCCCTGGCCGATCTGGGCGGCGATTGGTCCGGGGCAGGCGTTTGCGACACCCCAGCCGACCCCGAACAGCAGGCTGCCGACGACATGCCGGCCTCGGGCCCGCTCGCGCGCCCAGCTCACCGGAGCCCCGGTCAGCAGTGCGCGCGCCCGCCAGTGGCGCAGCAGCTCCACGCCAACGGTCGCCACCAGCACCGCGGATCCGAAGAACAGGAACAGGTAGGAGCTTTGGAACAGCAGCGCCGAGCGAATCACGTTCGGGTCGACCATCCCGCTCCAGCAGAGGACGAAGCCGAACACCAGCCCGACCGCGGCGCCGGCGAGTCGCGGCCCCACCTAGATCACCGCCTCGATCAGGAAGCTGACCGCTATCGCCGTCCCGAAGAACGTCGCCGTCGACACGAGGCTCGCGGGCGACAGGAGCGACGTTCCCGTCAACCCGTTGCCCGAGGTACAGCCGCCGGCGGTCTTCGCGCCGTAGCCGACCAGCACCCCGGCGCCCAGCAGGACGAACGGAATCGCGACCTGCCCCGCGCCGTGGAACGTCTCGGTCAGCCAGCCGTAGCCGCTGAAGCTCTGCCCACCCGCCAGCAGCGCGAACACCGTCCCGCTCAGCGCCACGCCGATCAGGAACCAGCCGCGCCAGTCGAACGCCGAGCTCCCTCGCCGCAGTTTCCCCACCACCTCCGAGAACCCGCCGGTCACACCCAGCCGTCCGTTGAACAACGCCCGGCAGGCGACCACGCACAGCCCCATGATCGGTCCGGCGACGTACCAGGCGAGCTGTTGGTCGAAGGGCGCGTTCACACCTACCAACCTAGAGAGCGGAGCGGTAGTGCGGGAAAACCACAGAGCGTCGGATCTGGCGGTATCCCAGCGCGGCTTCGGGTACGACCGTCATTGCAGAAGTTGTGCAACCCGACACGGAGCCCAGCTTGAGACCGGAGAGGAGCAGTCCGCCGGTGGGGGCCCGGCGCCTAGCGGCAGCCGTAGCGACAGCGGCTGTGCTCGCTGCAGCCGCTGCGGGAGGCGACAGCCTGGCGCAATCGCCGACCGTCGAGCCGCCCGCGACGCCTGTCCCGCTCCCGCCGCCGCCGGAGCTCCCGCAAGCCCCGACACCCCCCTCGGCTCCGTCCCTCCCGCCTACTCCCAAGCCACCTCCCGCGCCAACGGAACCGATAGCGCCGGTGGCTCCGCCATCGCCGCCCGACAAGCCTTCGCTGCCCCGGATCGACGGCGGCGGCGTGGTCCGGGAAGGCGCCGGAGCAGTCCGCCAAGGGAGCGGCAGTCCGGCCAACCGGTCACTACCGACGCTCGGCTCCCCTGACCCGACGGCGGTGTCTCGCTCCGGCAACGTCCTGCCGTCAACGAGTGGACCGAACGTGGCCGAGCATGCGCTCGCTCGTGCGGGCCTGGTCGCCGCGAGCCTGCCAAGCCGCTCCGAACTGGCGAAGCTACCGCCCGCCGAACGCCGCGATCTGATCCGGCGGGCCTTCGACACGCCGTTGCGCGAGCGGCCCCTGCGACAGCTACGCAGGACGATCCGGCAATACGGCGGCTGCATGCGGGCGCTGTCGCAGCGCGGTCGTACCGTGCTCGAGCTGCGTGCCGGCCTGTTTGGCCGAGACCCCGCGTCACGGCGATCGATCGGCCGCCGGATCGGCGCGTCGCCTCGCACTGTCATGCGGCTAGAGCGCTCATCGCTGCGCCGCCTGATCGAGGCGGGCGAGAACGGCCTCTGCGTCGGCGGATCGGCGGCCACAGCCTTCGGCGGAACCGGGGATGGCTCAGACTCATCGGAGGGCGCACGGCCGGATCGTGGCGGCGGTTCCGCTGACGACAACCGCCTCTCGCCAGCGGGCGACGTGCTCGCCGACGCCCGTGAGGGCGGCCCGGGCATCGACCTCGGCGACGGCGAGGAGGGCCCGGCCGAGACGATGCTCTTCTTCGTTCTGGCGCTGCTCGTCCTACTCGGCCCCCTAGCCGTCGTCACGATCGCCTCGCGTCGCCGGACCACGCGTGACGCGGCCCTGGCGCGCGCTGCCGGGCAGCGACCTTTGCTCTTCCTCGACGTCGATGGCGTGATCGTGCTCGATCCTCTCCTGGCGGGCATTCCCCATGACCGGCGACGCGTCTGGCGGGTGGGCTTCGACTACGTTCCCGATCGAGCTGGGCCGCTCGTCCGCGAGCTCGCGACGCGTTTCGACATCGTCTGGGCCACCGGCTGGGAGCACCGAGCGAACGCCGACCTCCTGCGTCCGCTCGGGCTCCGCGAACCGCTGCCGGTGCTCACCTTCGGCGAGAACGCTCGCTTCGGGTCATCGACGTGGAAGACCAAGCCCGTCAAGGCATACGCCGACAACCGCCCCGCCGCTTGGCTGGACGACAACTTCGTCGCCAGCCACAAGCGCTGGGCGGCCCGCCGCCCCGCACCCACCCTGCTGGTCCGAGTCGACTCTCGCGTCGGGCTGACCGCCGACCATGTACAGCGGCTCATCCGGTGGGCCGACAGCCTGGCGCCGGCGCACGTCGCAGAGCCCGTCGCCAAGCGCCGGCTGCTCTCTGGCTGACGCCAGAGCGGAGAGGGTGGGATTCGAACCCACGAGCCGCTTGCGCGACCAACAGTTTTCGAGACTGCCCCGTTCAACCACTCCGGCACCTCTCCGAGGTCCGCTCTGGGACGGTCGCACAGGCTAGCGGAGGCCGGGCGCGCTAGCGCATCGAGCGCGAGACGACCATCCGCTGGATCTCGTTGGTGCCCTCGTAGATCTGGGTGATCTTGGCGTCGCGCATCATCCGCTCGACCGGGTACTCGTCGACGTAGCCGTAGCCACCGAGCACCTGGATCGCGTCGATCGTGACCTGCATCGCGACGTCGGAGGCGAACAGCTTGGCCATCGAGGTGTACTTGCCGAGGCCCGGCTCGTTGCGGTCGGCCATCGCGCACGCCTTGTAGACCAGCTCGCGCGCGGCGGCCGTCTTGGTCTCCATGTCGGCGAGCTTGAAGGCGATTGCCTGGTGCTCGAAGATCGGCTTGCCGAAGGAGACGCGCTCCTTGGCGTAGGCGGTCGCGTAGTCGATCGCCCCCTGGGCGATGCCGACCGCCTGGGCGCCGGCGCCGAGCCGCGTGCGCTCGAGCGTCGAGAGCGCGACCGCCATGCCGCGTCCCTCGTCGCCGATCAGGTGGTCGGCTGGGACGCGCACGTCCTCGAAGACCGGCTGGCCGGTCGGCGAGCCCTTGATGCCGAGCTTGTGCTCGAGCTTCGGCACCGAGAAGCCTTCGCGGTCCTTCTCGACGATGAACGCCGAGAAGCGCTTGTTCTCACGATCGGTGACCGCGAACACGAGGTAGAAGTCCGCGATGGTCGCGTTGCTGATCCAGTTCTTGGTGCCGTTGATGACCCACTCGTCGCCGTCGCGGACGGCGGTCGTGCGCATCGCGCCCGGGTCGGAGCCGGCCTCAGGCTCGGACAGGCAGAAGGCGGGCGACCACTCGCCCGAGGCGCAGCGCGGCAGCCACTGCTGCTTCTGCTCCTCGGTGCCGTGGAGCTGGATCGGCAGCGTGCCGAGCTCCTGGATCATCAGGATCAGCGACGAGGAGGCGCACGCCTTGGCAACCTCCTCAACGGCGATGTTCAGCATCAGCGTGCCGGTGCCGGTGCCGCCGAGCTCCTCGGGGAACGGCAGCCCGAGCAGGTCGTGGTCGGCGAACGCCTTGCGGATGTCCCACGGGTACTCGGCCTTGGCGTCGATCTCGGCGGCGCGCGGCGCCACCTTTCCCTTGACGAGGTCGCGAATCGTGTCGCGGAAGTCCTGGAACTCCTGAGGGATCGTGTAGGCGTCGGCGCCCGGCGTCGTCGTGGTGGTCATGCCGCGCACGATAAGACCTTCGTATCCTCGGCACATGCGCCAGGAGCTGCGACCGCTGTTCGACCGCGTCGTCATCAAGGAGCTCGACCCCGACCGCGTCCGCCGGTCCGGCCTCGTCGTGCCTCCGGGAACCAACGAGCCGCCGCCCCAGCACGGGATCGTGCTGGCGGTCGGCCAGGGGCTCGACTGGTGGGAGTCGGTCGGCGTGAAGATGCCGGTCAAGCCCGGCGACCACGTCGTCTTCCCCGCGTCCGCCGGAGCCTGGATCGAGGTCGAGGAGGAGCGGCTGCTGGTCTGCCGCGTCGGCGAGCTGCTCGGCGTGCTCGACGCGGTCGATGACCCCGCGCGGGTCTGAGGCCGCGGCCGATGCGCCTGCTGTTCGTCTGTCTCGGCAACATCTGCCGCTCACCCACCGCCGAGGGCGTGATGCGTCACCTGCTGGCCGAGGAGGGCTTGGTCGAAGCGGTCGAGATCGACAGCGCCGGGACCGGCGACTGGCACGTCGGCCACGCGCCCGACCACCGCTCCACCGGCGCCGCCGCCGGCCGCGGGATAGAGCTGACCGGCCAGGCGCGCCAGGTGACGGCCAAGGACTTCGACTCCTACGACCTGATCCTCGCGATGGACCGATCCAACCACGAAGATCTGCTCGCGCTCGCGCCCAACGAGGACGCGCGCGAGCGGGTCCGCCTGCTGCGCGAATACGACCCCGAGGCCGTCGCGGCCGGCGAGCTCGAGGTCCCAGACCCCTACTACGGCGACGGCGACGGCTTCGAAGACGTCCTCGACCTCGTCAGCCGTGCTTGTGAGGGGCTGACCGAGGCCGAGGTTCGACCGCGGGTGGCTTGACGGCTCGTGGCGCGCTAGCGCCGCGAGGCGAAGAAGGCGCGCAGCAGATCCGCCGACTCCTCGGCGAGCAGCCCGCCCGCTACGTCGGGCCGGTGGTTGAGCCGCGGCTCGGCGAGCACGTCGAAGACCGAGCCGGCGGCGCCGGTCTTCGGGTCGGTCGCGCCGAAGACCACGCGCGGCGCGCGCGAGAGGACGATCGCGCCCGCGCACATCGCGCACGGCTCGAGCGTCACGTACAGCGCGCAGCCGTCGAGCCGCCAGCGGCCGACGTGCTTGGCGGCCTCGCGCAGCGCCAGGATCTCGGCATGCGCGGTGGGGTCCTCGCGCAGCTCGCGCTCGTTGCGGGCGGCTGCGATCACCTCGCCGTCTAGCACGATCACACAGCCGACCGGCACGTCCTCGTGCTCGAGCGCCCGCTCGGCCTCACGCAGCGCGAGCCGCATGAAGTACTCGTCGCGTGGGAAGAAGACGCTCACCGCGCGACCAGGCGGTGGCCCGCCCGCCGGCCGGCGGCGTCGACCAGCGCGAGCGCCCCGAACCGCTCCGCCCAGCGCAGGCCGGCCGCCCCCAGGGACATGGGCGACCGCGTCCCGCCATCGATGATCCCGTCGTCGACCAGCTCCAGGTACCAGTCGACCGTGTCGCGCACGGTCGCGTCGTGGGGACGCGGCTTGTAGCCGAGCTCGCGCTTCGCCTTTGCCGACGAGTAGCACCAGTTCTGCTCCATCAGCACCATCGCCTCGGCGGAGATCGCCATCGGCAGGCGCAGCGCCTCTACGCGGCGCGCCAACGCCCCGACGCCGTGGGGCAGCACGCCGACCGGATAGCGGATCCCCGACAGCTCGGCGACCTTCATCATCAGCTCCGGCCAGGTCGTGTTGTGCCCGCCCAGCACGTAGCGCTCGCCAGGCTTGCCGCGCTCGGCGGCGAGCACGTGCCCGTCCGCGACGTCGCGGACGTCGACGATCGTCGTCTCGCCGTCGACGACCGCCGGCAGCCGCCCGCGCAGGTAGTTGCCGATGATCCGGGTCGAGGTCTCGCCCGGCTGGGCGCGGTCGAGCGGCACGCCGAGCACGTAGGCCGGGTTGGTGACGATCACCTCGACACCGAGCCGCGCGCCGGCGGCGAACGCCTCCATCTCGCCCTCGTGCTTGGCGTCGGGGTAGGTCAGACCGAGCCCGCCGCCGCGGTAGAGGTCGTCCTCGCGACCGACCTTGCCGCGCGGCACCGGGCCGATCCCGGCGACGCTCGACGTGACGACGACCCGCCCGACGCCCTCGGCGGCGGCCGCCTCGACCGCGATCCGCGGTGCCAGGGCGTTGACGTCCTGGACATAGGAGACCGGCTTCGAGGCGACCACCCCCGCGGTGTGGAACAGGACGTCGCAGCCGCGAACGGCCCGGCGCATGGCGGCGCGGTCGAGGATGTCCGCCCGCACGGTCTCGGGCTCGAGTCCGCCGAGTCGCGCCAGGCGATCCGGATCGCGGTAGGTCACCCGCACCTCGTGGCCCCGCGCGAGCAGCTCGCGCGTGACGTGGCCGCCGACGAAACCGGTGGCTCCTGTGACGCAGGTCCTCAAGTCCCACCCATCGAATACCGATTGGCCCAGAACGACAACTTGCCTCCCCCAAAGCTGTTGTCCTCCACATACACTGGTGATTGGACCGTAAACCATGCCCCGAGCCTCCCTCCTCACGGCGACGCTGGCCGCGTTGGCCCTAATGGCCGTCACGGCGGGCTCGGCAGCGGCCGCCCCGGCCTACGTCCCGGGCGAGCTGATCGTCAAGCGCGAGGGGATGGCGGCGACCACCACCGTCGCGGTGCGAGACGGCAAGTCGGTCAAGACCGCCGCCTACGAGGTGAGCAGGCGCCCGGGCGTCGACTACGCGCGCCCCAACTACATCGCCCGCGCCAGCGCCTACACCCCGAACGACCCTGGCTATCCGCTCCAGTGGAACCTCGCCGCGAGCGCCGCCGGGATCAACATGCCGGAGGCATGGGGACTCGCCCGTCAGGCCGGATGGGCCGGGGGCAAGGGAACGATCGTCGCTGTTCTCGACACCGGCGTCGCCTATCAGCGCTTCCGCCGCTTCCGGCGCGCGCCGGACCTCAACCGGTTCGTCAGGGGCTACGACTTCGTCGCCGACGACCGTCACCCCAACGACCAGAACGGCCACGGCACCCACGTCGCGGGGACGATCGCCCAGAGCACCGGCAACGCGACCGCGACGGCGGGCATCGCGTACCGCGCGCGGATCATGCCGGTGCGCGTGCTCGACGCCTCGGGCGCCGGCGACACCCTCTCGATCTCGCGCGGCATCCGCTACGCCGCTCGCCACGGCGCCAACGTGATCAACCTGAGCCTCGAGTTCGACGCCGCGGTCCGGGCCGCGCAGATCCCCGACATCGTCTCGGCGCTCGAGTACGCGCGCTCGCGCGGCGCGGTCGTGATTGCCGCGGCCGGCAACCAGGGCAGCCCGCAAGTCGCCTACCCGGCACGGGCGCGCCACGTCGTCGCGGTAGCCGCGACAACCGCCCGCGGCTGCCAGGCCGAGTACTCGAACAGCGGCGTCCACGTCGACATCACCGCGCCCGGGGGCGGCGCCGACGCCGCGAACAGCGACACCCCCTACGACGCGGTGACCTGCCGCCCCGACCTGCGCGGCGAGTTCATCTACCAGCAGACCTTCACCAACAGCGTCGCCCGGTTCGGCCTGCCCCAGGGCTACGAGGGCACCTCGATGGCCGCGCCGCACGTCTCCGGCGTCGCCGCGCTGCTGATCGGCAGCCGGCGGCTCGGCCCTCGCCCCGCCCCCACCGCGGTCGAGAAGCGGCTGAAGCTGACCGCGCGCGACATCGGCGCGCCCGGCTGGGATGCCCGTTACGGCTGCGGCCTGCTCGACGCCGCCGCAGCGCTCAGGTAGTGCGGATGATCAGGACGCTGCACGGCGCGTGATGGGAGATCTTGTTCGGCACCGAGCCGAGCAGGAACCGCTTCGCGCCCGTCATGCCCTTGTTGCCGACGACGATCAGATCGGCTTTGCGCTGCTCGGCGACGTCGAGGATCGCGTCGGCGGGATCGCCCTCGCGCGCGAGCGTCTCGATGGTCACGCCGGCGACGCGGACCGCGTCGGCCTCGTCTTCGAGCAGCCGCTCGACGTCCGCGCGCGGGTTGACCGTCCACTGGAGGTCCTGCGGCACGTCGAGCCGCTCGGAGCGCAGCCGGCTCTCGGGCACCGCCTCATAGGCGCAGACGAGGTAGATCCGCGCGCCGACCGCCCGTGCGAGCTCGGTTGCCTGCCGCACCGCCTCGGCGGCGGTGTCGGAGCCGTCGGTACCCACGACGATCGAGCCGATCACAGGGCGATCATAGGCAGCGGCGCCGAGCCGACCACCTTGAACCGGCGATGTAGCCGCGGCGCCCCGGGGGCGAGAGCCCCGGACGCCATCAATAGGATCGCCGACGATGCCGCGTTTTTGGATCTGGATGCAGGTGGTCATCGTCATCTGCGTCGCCGCCTCGATCGTCATAGCTCTGACGAAGCTGTACTAGGGACCGTCGGTCCCGCCCGGTCGTTCGCCTCGAGCCGTTTCACCCACAGCTCCTCGACGAGGATCGTGATCAGCGAGAGGATCGGCACGGCGACGATCAGCCCGACGAAGCCGAACAGCTGGCCGACGATCACCACCCCGCCGGCGATCACCGCCGGGTGCAGCTTGACCGTCCGCGACATCACCAGCGGGATCGTCAGGTTGCCCTCGATCTGCTGGACGGCGACGTAGATGACGATCACCAGCAGCGCCTTGCCCGGCGAGTCGGTCAGCGCGAAAAGCACCGGCGGGATGCCGCTGGCGAACGCGCCGAAGTAGGGGATCACCGAGAACAGCGCCGTCAGGACCGCGAAGAAGATGGCGAAGTCGAGCCCGATCAGCGTCAGGCCGATGTAGAGCAGGACGCCGGAGATCAACATGTCGGCCGCGACGCCCTGCATCCAGCCGACCCAGGCGCCGCGCAGCCGGCGCATGATCAGATCGGCGTGGTCGCGGTGCCGGGGCGGTGCCAGCCGCCGTAGCCCGTCGATCAGCGGCTCGGGCCTGATCGCCATGTAGTAGGCGGTGATCAGCATCAGGATCAGCGCCCCGAGCGCGCCGACGACGCTGAGCGAGATCGAGGTGATCGGGCCGATCAGCTTGCCCGGATCGTCGGTGTAGTTGTCGACGAACTTGTCGACCTGATCCGAGATCTCGCCCGGCTCGGCGCCGGTCAGGTCGTGGACCTGACCGCGCAGGTCGTCGACGATCCCGGGCACGTCGTCGGCGAACTGGTTCGTCTGCTCGATGAACGGCGGGACCAGCACCCATAGCAGTCCGGCGACGACGGCCAGGCCGGCCAGCAGCGCCAGCAGCGCGCCGATCGGCCGCGGGATGTCGAGCCGCTCGAGCCAGTCGGCGGTCGTCGACACGGCGATCGCGATGATCACCGTGATCAGGATCGCCAGCAGCAGCGTCAGCAGCTGCTGGACCAGCAGCCCCGCGACGATCAGCACGGCGGCGAGCAGAACCGCCCGGTATGCGACGTGGCCGGCGCTGCTCTCACTCATCCCCCGGGTTGCTACCCGGGATCGGCGTCAGGCGAACAGGGTCAGGTCCGGCTCGCGCTCGCCGCGCAGCACCTCGATGTCGACCTCGACGCAGGCGATCCCGCGCGACTCGGCCAGCACCCGCGCCTGCGGCTTGATCTGCTGCGCCGCGAGCACGCCGCGGCAGTCCTCCGTGAAGGACGGATCGGCAGCGATCCGCGCGAGGTAGCGAGTCAGCTGCTCGACGGCGTCGATCGTCGCCACGCGCTTGATCTCGACCGCGATCCAGCCGTCCTCGCCGTCGCGGCACATCAGGTCGACCGGCCCGATGTCGGTCGCCCACTCGCGCCGCACGAGCCGGAAGCCCTCGCCGCAGTTCTCGGGCGCGGCGGCCAGCAGCTCCTGCAGCTCGCGCTCCATCCCCTCCTTCTCCAGCGCGGCCGCCTCGCCCATGTCGTGGGTCACGTCGGAGATCACCTCGGCGATCGCGATGTCGAGGCGGTCCTCGCTCTTCCCGGCGTGCTTGCGCACGACGATCCGTCCCGGCTCCTCCTCGATCACCGTCGGGGCGGTCATCCAGTTGGACGGCTTGAAGCCGCCGGTGTCGGCATGCACCATCACCGACCCGTCCGACTTGATCATCAGCAGCCGCAACGCCTCCGGCAGCACGGCCGTCAACCGGCCGGTGTAGCGAACCTCGCAGCGGGCAACGATCAGGCGCACAGCGGCAAGCTACGTCCGCGACCGGATCGAACGACTATTCGCTAATCTATTAGCGAATGATTCTTCCATTCGACAGCCAAGGATTCGGCGCGCTCACCGCAGAGCTCGATCTGTGGGCGAAGCGCCTTGACGAGCGGATCCTGCCCCACCGCTGGGAGGGTCGGCTGAGGCGCTCGCTCGAGGCCGAGGCAGTCGCGGCATCGACGAGCATGGAGGGCGTCCCGGTGACGGTCGACGATGCGCTCAAGATCCTCGCGGGCGACGCACCTGGCTCCGTGTCGCCCAAGGACCAAGCGCTGGTCCTTGGCTACCGCGACGCGATGCGGTACGTCCAGCGCCGCGCCGACGACGGATCCCTGCTCTGGAACCGCGAGTTGATAGTAGGCGTACAAGACAGGGTCGCGGCGGGCGAGCTCGCGATGGGGGCCGGGCGCCTGCGCACTGGCGCGACATGGATCACGAACAACAGCAGCGGACAGACCGTGTTCGAGCCACCGCAACCGGAGGCCATTCCCGATCTCGTCGACGAGATCGGACGAACCATGGAGACCGAGGTGTGGCATCCGGCGGTAGCCGCGGCATGGGTCCATGTTGCGACAGCCGCGGTTCACCCGTTCCTGGACGGCAATGGCCGGACGGCTCGCGTGCTGGCGTCCTTGACGATGTACCGCGGCGGCTTCCTCCATCCCGCGTTCACGAACCTCGAGGAGTGGTGGGGAAGGTACCCAGGCGACTACTACAAGGCCTTCGATTGCCTCGGATCCAGGTTCGATTCAGACGTTGACGTGAGCCCGTTCATCGCCGCGCATGTAGAGGCCCAGCTCTCGCAAGTGCTGTCGCTTGCATTGCGCCAGCGCTTCGAGGGGCTGCTCTGGACGACCCTGGAGAATCTCCTCGAGGACAGTGGGCTTCCAGCGCGACTGGCCAATGCCCTCTATGACGGCTTCCACGGCCGAAACGTCACCTCGGGTTACTACGCATCGATGATCGACACCAGCGCTGCGACAGCACGCAACGACTTGGTCGCAGCAACCGCGGCTGGCCTGTTGGAAGGAGAGGGCCGGACAAGAGGACGGCACTACCAACGCGGACCACGGCTGCTCGAACGAGTCGCCTCGATGCTGCAAGTCGATCCGTCCTTCGAGAGCATCGTCGATGAGCTGATGGCGCGAGCAGACGCCGCGATGGACTGGCCCAAGTCGACGGATCCCGCGACAGTGCAAGAGTCGCTTCCCGGCGTGAGCCCAAGCTAGCCGCACGCCCCGAGGGTGCAACACGGGCGTACCCAAACACCCATCCGGCCAACATCTGCGGTTCCCGCTTGACGCACATCGACCCAGCGCCTATTCCATGGTGTACATGGGCGATGGGATCGACGGGTGGAATGACGTCCATGGGATAGATGGAGCGCGGCTGGACCGGCGCAAGTTCTTCGGCGTCGGCGGTGCGGCGCTGCTGCTATGCACGATCGACGGCAAGCAGGTCGCCGTGCGGACGCCGGGCGACGTCGAGAAGGTCGACGCGGCGATGGCGTCGCTGCGGCGCCCGCGCACCGTCGCGAAGCGGAGACAGGCCCAGCGCGATCCGCTCGACTCGGCGGCGTTTCCCACCCCGCAGCCGCAGCCTGGCGGCCAGCAGCGCGAGTACTGGATCGCGGCACGGCCGGTGAAGTGGAACGTGGCGCCAAACGGCAACGACCAGTGGATGGGCAAGCCGGCGCCGCGGCCGAGCCGCTTCACGGCCTTCGTCTACCAGCGCTACTCCGCCGGCTTCGCCGAGCCGATCGGGCCACCGAGGATGCCCGGGCCGACACTGCGCGCGGAGGTCGGCGACACGATCGTCGTCAACTTCCGCAACATGGGAACCGGCCGCTTCGCCCAACCGGTCACCGTTCATCCGCACGGCGTCCGTTACACACCGGACTACGACGGCGCCTACCTCGGCGACTTCACGCGCGTCGGCGGATTCGTCGAGCCCGGCGAGGAGTTCACCTACGTCTGGGAGGCGACGCCTGACTCAGTTGGCGTCTGGCCCTACCACGACCACGGACCAAACCACACCTTGAACACGTTTCGCGGGTTGTTCGGTGCAGTGATCGTCAAGCCGAAGGGCGCTCCGATCCCCGATGTCGAGCGCGTCCTATACATGCACAGCTTCTCGCCGCAGGTGACCGGCATCCCGCGCCTGATCCACTGCATCAACGGCCGCACCTTCGCCGGCAACACGCCGACGATCCGCGCCAAGGTCGGCCAGAGCGTCGAGCTGCACGTCATCGGCGGCGACAGCAACTTCCACACCTTCCACATCCACGGCCACCGCTGGCCGGACTCCGGCGGCGCGAACGTGGACAACCCGACACTCGGCCCCAACGAGACGATCACCGCCGCGTTCCGCGAGGACAACCCCGGGCGTTGGCTATACCACTGTCATGTCTTCACGCACCAGGACGCCGGGATGGCGGGCTGGTACCTCGTGGACCCCTAGGAGAGGAGAACTCCCGATGCTCCCGTTCGGCTCACTGCCACTAGCCGCGTCGGTCGCGCTACTGGCCTTCCCGACCGCCGCGCTGGCCGTCGACTACCCGCCCGCCGGCAACCCCGGCAAGGGGGGCACGAAGGTCCGCGCCGGCAAGGCCAAGACCTTCACCGTCTGCAAGCAGCGCAAGTGCAAGTACCGCTCGATCGGAGCCGCGGTGCGCAAGGCGCGCGGCGGCGACACGATCAAGGTCAAGAACGGGACCTACAAGGAGAGCGTGAACATCACCGGCTCCCGCTACGACCGGCTGAAGCTCGTCGGCAACGCCGGCAAGCCGCGCAAGGTGGTGCTCCAGGGCAAGGGACTCAAGGGCGCGAAGGCGCAGAACGGCGTCCTGATCAACAACGCCGATGGCGTCACCGTCAAGGGGTTCTACGCGCGCAACTACAAGGCGAACGGCTTCTTCGTCGTCAACGCCGTCGGCTACACGCTGACGAAGCTGGTCGCCGGCCACACCGGGGTCTACGGCATCTACGCCTTCAACTCGAAGGGCGGCACGATGTCGCGCTCCGAGGCATTCCAGAACAACGACGCCGGCTTCTACATCGGCCAGACGCCGCCGCAGTCGAAGCCGAAGCGCTCGATCGTCAGCAAGGTCAAGTCGCACACCAACGTGCTCGGGTTCTCCGGCACCAACATGCGCTACGTGACGATCAAGGACAGCGACTTCTACAACAACGGCAGCGGCATCGTGCCGAACGCGCTCGACTCGGAGAAGTTCCCGCCGCCGGACCGCAACGTGATCTCCGGCAACCGCATCTTCTGGAACAACTTCAACTACTACGCGGGCGCGCCGTTCACGATCCCCGCGTCGGGCCCGGCGGGCCTGGCCGGCTACCCGATCGGCGTCGGCGTCCTGCTGTTCGGCAGCCAGAACACCGTCGTCGAGAAGAACAAGATCTTCGGCAACTGGCTCGCCGGCTTCGGCGCGATCCAGCAGATCCAGCTCGCGCTCCAGAAGGACCCCAAGCTGCAGGAGGCGTCGGTGCTGCGCGCCAACACCGTGCGCAACAACGACTTCGGCCTCGGCGGCAGCGACCTCAACGGCCGCGACATGCTCTACGACGGGAGCGGAACCGGCAACTGCTTCGCCGGCAACGTCGTGCGCAGCCCGAACGTCCCGGCCGACAACTCGACGTTCGCTCCCTGCCCCGGCCCCGCTGCCAACACGCTGAACTCGTCGGCCCAGCAGGAGGGCCTGTCCTGGGTGCTCGGCGTGAACAAGAGCGACCCGTCGACGTTCGAGAAGTTCTGGATCAAGCACCCGCACTCGTCCCAGAAGGGAATCGTGCCGCTCGAGAGGTACACCCGATGAGGGGCAAGGCACTAGCCGCGGCGGTGCTCGTGCTGGGAGGCACGGGCGTCGCCGCGGCGGCCGCCGCGAGCCCGAGCGCCCAGGTGGCGAAGACGAAGACGGTGAAGGTCGCCGACAACTTCTACTCTCCGAAGAAGCTGACGGTGGCCAAGGGCGCCACGATCAAATGGGTCTGGTCGAACCGCAACGCCGACAGCCACGACGTCTACCTGAACAAGAAGCCGAAGGGCGTCAAGCGCTTCCAGTCGGCGCCGGCCGCCACCTTCTACAGCTTCAAGCGCAAGCTCAAGAAGGCCGGCACGTACAAGCTGCTCTGCACGTTCCACGAGGGCATGACGATGCGGATCGACGTCAAGAGCTGACGGATCGGCTTCAGGTCGCGAGGCCGACCGGGCAGCTGACGCCCGTGCCGCCGAGCCCGCAGTAGCCCGCGGGATTCTTGGCGAGGTACTGCTGGTGGTACTCCTCGGCGTAGTAGAAGTCGCCGGCAGGCTCGATCTCGGTCGTTATCGCCGAGCTGCGACCGGCCGCGCCCAGCGCCTCGGCATAGCTCGCGGCCGACGCCGCGGCCGCCGCGCGCTGCCCGTCCGAGGTCGTGTAGATCGCCGAGCGGTACTGGGTGCCGACATCGTTGCCCTGGCGCATCCCCTGGGTGGGGTCGTGGCCCTCCCAGAACGCCTTGAGGATCTGCTCGTAGGAGATCTCCTCCGGCCGGAAGACCACCAGCACCGCCTCGTTCTGGCCGGTCAGCCCACCGCAGACCTCCTCGTAGGTGGGGTTCGGCGTGATCCCGCCCGCGTAGCCGACCGCCGTCGTGTAGACGCCCGGCAGCTGCCAGAAGACCTTCTCGGCGCCCCAGAAGCAGCCCATCCCGACGATCGCCCGCTCGGCGCCCTCGGGAAACGGCGGCCCGATTGGCGTGCCCAGCACGAAGTGCTCGCCCGGCGTGACGATCGGCGTGTCGCGACCCGGCAGGGCGTCGGCGGCGGTTGGCAGCTCAGGCTCGCGGCGAGAGAGGAACTCGAACATGAGATCCAGCTTAGGGGGCGAGTCGCTCCACGACCCACGCGTCGCCGGTGGTCCGGCGGAAGCGAAGGCGGTCGTGCATCCGGTTGCGCCGGCCGTGCCAGAACTCGACGCTGTGCGGCTCGACGAGATAGCCGCCCCAGTGATCGGGCCGCGGCGGGTCCTCGACTCCCTCGTACTCGGCCTCGAGCTCGGCGAAACGTCGTTCGATCGCCTCGCGCGACTCGATCACCTCGGACTGCGGACTGGCCGCCGCCGCTATCCGCGAGGCACGTGGGCGCTTGGCGAACGAGGCATCGGACTCTTCGGCGCAGAGCTGCACCACGTCGCCGTCGACGATCACCTGGCGCTGCTGCTGGTACCAGGGGAACAGCAGCGTGGCGCGCGGGTTCTCCCCCAGCTCGCGTCCCTTGCGCGAGCGGTAGTTGGTGTTGAAGCGGAAGCCACGCGCGTCGAGCCGGCGCAGCAGGACCGTCCGTGCGCCGGGCGCCCCGTCGCTACCGGCGGTCGCGAGCACCATCGCGTTCGGCTCCGGGATGCCCGCCACGAGCGCAGTCTCGAACCACGCCTCGAACTGCTCGAGCCAGGTCGCGGCAAGGTCGCTCTCGGACAGGCTGCCGAGCTCGTAGGAGTCGCGCATCTCCTCGATCCGATCGCCGGCCACGAGGTCCAGGGTAAGGGGTAGGCTGCCGCCTCGTGACTGGCGCCCTGTACCGACTCGGTCGCGCCTGCGCCAAGCACCACTGGCTCGTGATCGCCGTCTGGCTGCTCGTCACGGTGGCCCTCGCTGTCGGAGGCCGGGCCGTCGGCAGCGCCAACAACGACAACCTGTCGCTGCCCGGCACCGGGTCGACCCAAGCGCAGGACCTGCTCCAGGAGAGCCTGCCCGACCAGGCGAACGGCACCAACCCGGTCGTCATGCAGTCGACGAAGGGCAAGCTCACCGACAGCGCCAACAGCAAGGCGATCGGCCAGACCGTGGACGCGCTGCGCAAGCAGCCGGACGTCCGGAGCGCGGTCAGCCCGCTCAGCAAGGCCGGCTCCTACGCGCTGAGCAAGGACCAGAAGATCGGCTACATCGTCGTGACGCTCGCGCCGGCCCCGAGCGACTTGAGCGAGAGCGACGCCCAGGACGTCTTCGACGCGACCTCCCCCGCCTCCGACGCCGGGCTCGACGTGGCCGCCGGCGGCTATCTCGGCGAGGCCCTGTCGCAGACCAACACCGAGAGCAGCGAGGCGATCGGGCTCGCCGCCGCGGTGATCATCCTGTTGTTCGCCTTTGGCACCGTGACCGCGATGGCGTTGCCGATCGTCACGGCGATCCTCGGCCTGGTGAGCACGCTGGCGATCCTGAAGCTGCTCAGCCATGTCGTCGACATCCCGACCGTCGCGCCGACGCTGGCGACGATGATCGGCCTCGGCGTCGGGATCGACTACGCGCTGTTCCTCGTGACGCGCCACAAGCAGCACCTGCGCGGCGGCATGGCGATGGGCGAGTCGATCGCCCGTGCGACGGCGACGTCCGGTGGCGCGGTCGTGTTTGCGGGCAGCACCGTGATCGTCGCGCTCGTCTCGCTGCTGGCGTCGGGCATCCCGCTCGTCGGCGCGATGGGCTGCGCCGCAGCGGTGGCGGTCGTCGTCGCGGTGCTGGCGGCGGTCACGCTGCTGCCGGCGCTACTCGGAGCGCTCGGGCCGCGGATCGACTCTCTGCGCGTGAAGCTCGGCCGCACCCATCCCGACGACCACGAGCCGCACGGCTGGCAGCGCTGGGCCAGCGGCGTTTCGCACCGTCCGTGGCGCTCGCTGCTGGCGAACACGTTCGTGCTGCTGTTCATCGCGATCCCGACGCTCAACCTCGAGCTGGGCGCGTCCGACGACGGCGAGCTGCCGACGGACACCACCGCGCGCCAGGCCTACGACCTGATCTCCGAGGGCTTCGGGCCGGGCTGGAACGGGCCGCTGCTGATCGGCGTGGAGCTCGGTTCTCCCGCGAAGCCGGCGCCGGGAGCGGACCCGCCGTCGCCAGCCGCGGACAGCCGCTTGACCGACCTCGAGAACGCGATCGACAAGACGCCCGGGATCGAGTCGGTCTCACCGGCGACCGTCGACAAGGCGGGCACGGTCGCGGTCTTCACGGCGATCGCCACCACGGCGCCCTCGGACCCCAAGACCGGCGACCTCGTAGAGAACCTGCGCGACGACGTCGTGCCGAAGGCGATCGAGGGCACCGACCTCACCGTCTTCGCCGGCGGCCAGACGGCCGGCTACATCGACCTGGCGGCGCGGATCTCCGACAAGCTGCCGCAGATGATCGCGCTGGTCGTGGTGCTCAGCTTCTTCCTGCTGCTGCTCGCCTTCCGCTCCGTACTGCTGCCGATCAAGGCCGCTGTGGCGAACCTGCTCTCGGTCGGCGCCGCCTACGGCGTCGTCACCTTCGTCTTCCAGGAGGGCCACGGCGCGACGCTGATCGGCCTCGACGGGGCGGTCCCGATCGCCAGCTACGTACCGCTGCTGATGTTCACGATCCTCTTCGGGCTCTCGATGGACTACGAGGTCTTCCTGCTCTCGCAGATCCAGGAGCACTATCTCGAGCACGGCGACACTCGCAAGGCGATCGTCGACGGCCTGGCCAACACCGGCCGCGTGATCACGTCGGCGGCGCTGATCATGGTCTGCGTCTTTTCGAGCTTCGTGCTCAGCGACGACGCCGTCGTCAAGCAGTTCGGCGTCGGGTTGGCGGTGGCGATCGCGATCGACGCCACCCTTGTCAGATGCCTGTTCGTCCCCGCGGCGATGACGCTGATGGGCGACAAATGCTGGTGGATCCCCCGCTGGCTCGACAGGATCCTGCCGCGAGTGAGCATCGAGGGCGGCGACTTCTTCGAGAAGCGCGCTGCGGCGGACACCGCCAGGGCCGTGCCGGCGCCCGGGCCGGCCGGCGGCTCCTGATCAGCCGCCGCGTACCCTGACCTTCTCCGGCTGGATGCGGACCTTGAGCCGCACCTCCCCCTCCTGGCGGAACGGATACTCGTCCTTGTCGAGGTACTTCTTGGCGAGCGCGTCGATGTGCTGGTCGGCTCCGTCGGGCGTGATCTCGACCGCCCGGCCCTTGATGGTCGTGTACTCGTAGGGGTCGTCGAGGTTGACCACGGTCAGCACGACCTTGGGGTCGCGCCGGAGGTTGGCGGGCCAGACGCGGCCCTCGGCGCCGTTGACGAGCACCTCGTCGCCCTCGACGTCGACCCAAACGACACCGACGTTCGGGCTGCCGTCTCTGCCCATCGTCACGATGTGTCCGAAGTTCTTGTCCTCGAGCAGCTCGCGGCTGCGTCGGTCGATCGAATCAGCCATCCCACCGACGTTAGCGGCGTGTGGTCGGAGCCCGCTCCCGCTGGGCCCCGACCATCACCCGGTGCGATCCAGCCGGAGCGACCGGCCTTTCGCACTTCCTGCCCGTCCTTCGTCCCCCTGGAACTGGAAGCCGAGCAATCCGCCGGCAGATTGTGCGCTAACCAACCGGCCGACCGCTCTTTTCCCTCCCAACCCCCCAAACGGGGGGTTGAGCAGGGGGCATCGTAGACGGCCCCATTCCTGGAGTCAATGGGCCACCTAGCCCCATCCAGCAGGAGTGGCCTTGGGGCTCTAGGGCTCGGGCTCTAGCTGGGGGAACTGGGTGCTGTAGCCGGGGAAGTTGCCTTGGCCGACGCAGCCGGGACGGGCGACGTCGCGCCCGGAAGTGCGGAAGGCGTACTGCTGGGCGAGCAGGGCGAGCTCCATGAGCTCGGGCGTCCCGGTGTGCTCGGGCGGAGCCGGGTCGCCGTTGCCGCAGGTGCGCGAGTCGTAGGAGAGCAGGCCGCTGGCGAGCCGATCCATTCCGTTGGGCCCCATGTAGGTGTTGGACCTTGTCTGGCCCAGGGCGCGCGGGTAATAGCCGAGGCCCTGTGGGCTCAAGGTCGACGTGGCGCGCAGGTAGTGGATCGGGTCGCTGTCTGGTCCGCGCAGATTCACCTTGTTGTTGCGCCCGTTCGTCGATGCGGTCACATTGCCGAAGAAGGACGAGATCTCGCGCTTGTTCTGACCCAGGTACCCGAGCAGCGGGTTGAAGTTCTGCAGGAACGGCTCGAACTCGGCCAGCAGCGGCGGGAAGTCCTTCAGGAAGCGCTCGAGCGCCGGGACACCACGCTGCGACTTGGTGATCAGCGGGCCGAGGCCCTCGAAGAAGCCCTCGAACTGGGGGCTGAGGCGATCGAGCTGCTTGAAGCTGTAGGCGAACTCGCTCGCGGCCGGCTGGAGCTGCTTGACGACCGGATCGGCGTTCTCGGCGAACTCGGTCAATCGCGGCAGGGTGAGCCGGCTCTGGCGCGAGAAGTCGGGCAGCTCCTCCCAGATCGCCGCGAACTCGCGGTTGCGCGCGGCCGTGACCTGGAAGAGGCGGTTCGACTCGGTGATCAGGCGGGAGAGCTGCCCCTCGCGGGCGCTGAGCGCCGAGAAGAACTCGCCGGTGCCGCGGATCGTGCCGCTGACCGCGCGCGACTGGGCGTTGAGCTCCGCGAGGATGTCGTCGCTCGTCTCGACGAACTCCGGAACGTTGCCGAAGAAGGCGTTGATGTCGGCGCCGCGGCCGTCGACGGAGGACGCCTGCGACACCATCCAGGTCTGGAACGCCTTCTGGGTGTCGTCGTCGAAGGTCCGGAAGATCTCGTCCAGCTCGACGGTCGGAGCGACGGCCGACTCGGCGAGGAGACCGCCGTCCTCGATCGTGCCCTTGGTGGGGTCGCCGGTCGAGAGGTCGACGTAGGTCTCGCCGAGCAGCGACTTCTGGCGCAGCATCGCGCGGGCGTTGACGGGAACCGGGGCATAGCGCGAGCGCATCTCGAGCGTCGCCTGCGTCGTGTTGTCGGGGCCGGTCTCGATCTTGATGACCTTGCCCACGGGAACGCCGGAGATGCGGACGTCGGACTGCTCGGCGAGCTGGGTCGCCTCGGGGAAGCGAACGTCGAAGCGGTAGCCCTCGGAGCGCAGCGGCACGACGCCGCCGAACGAGAGCCAGAGGTAGAGCAGCACGCCGACGCACGCCATGACGAACGCCACCATGGCGAAGATCTGGAAGGGCTTTGGAGCCTGCTTGATCACGGCGTCGCCCCCGTCGTCGGCCGTGCGCCACAACGCTCCTCAGAACCTGGCGCGTTGAGCAGCTTGATCAGCGTCGCCAGGTACGGGTTGCGGATCGTCCCGGTGGTCGGGTTGGGCTTCGAGAACCCCTCGAGCGTATTCAGCTGACTGCAGGAGAGCATGACGATGCCGCGGCGCAAAGTGCTGATTCCGTCCTGTCCGGACACCGTGGAGTTCGTGTTGTGGTTCGCCCACGGGAGGTAGTAGAGATAGCCGTTCTTGCCCTTGCCCTTGCCGGGCGGGTCGTAGGCGAGTTCGTTGAAGAGTGCGTTGAAGACCTCGGTGAACTTGACGAGGTCCGGCGTCGACTTCGCGAGCGCGTTCGCCGGCGCGCGCAGCTCGCGGGCGATCGGCTGCACCTCCTCGGTGAACGGGCGCAGCTGCTTCTGGATCACCGGAGCCGTCTTGGCGAAGAACGGGCGCAGCTGCTTCAGGCTCGGGCCGAGCGCGCGCGCCGTCGGCCGCAGGTTCGTGAAGGTGCTCTCCATCGACTCGCCGAGCTTGTCGATCTTGGCGAGCGCGGTGTTGCCGGACTGGAGCGCGCCCGGCAGCAGCTCGATCGTCTCGGACAGGTTCTCGTTCTGGTTGGCGAAGCGGCGGAAGACGGCCGCGTTGCCGCCGACGAAGCGGGCCAGCTCGCGGTCGTGGGCGCCGATCTCCGAGACGATCGCCGAGAAGTTGTGGATGACCTTCTTCAGCTTCTCCCGGCGCTGGACGACGTAGCGGTTTGCCTTCGCGAAGTCGCGCGAGAGCGGCTGGATGCGGCGGAAGGTGTTGGCGAGATCGCGGCCGCCGCCGTCCTTCAGCGCCCGCCCGCCATCGCCGACGAGCAGCTTGAGGTAGTCCTGGGTGTCGCCGTCGAGACTCGCCAGGAACTCGTCGAAGTTGACGTCCGCGTTCGTCTGGTCGTTCGACAGCGTCGCCTGCTCCTCGATCGGATCGCCCGACGACGGGCTGCCGGGATCGAGCTCGATCAGCATGTCCTTGAGACCGGTCTTGGGACGCAGCAGGACCGACGCGTTGGGATAGATGCGCGAGAAGCGCTCCTCGATGCTCAACGTCGCGACGGCGCGCCCCTCGACGAGCTCGACGCTGGAGATCGAGCCGACCTTGATTCCCGAGATGTTCACGGCCTGGCCCTGACCGGGCAGGACGCCCTGGGCGTTGTCCAGCTCGGCCTTGATCTTGAAGGTGTCCTCACCGAACACCGGTATCCAGGCCGGCGGGTTGAGCCGCTGGTTGGACAGGATGTAGCTGCCCACCGCGCAGCCGAGCACGATCAACCCGACCAGCGCGACGGCGGCCTTGATGTTGCTCTTGAACGCCTTGCCGAACACGTCTCTCACTGGGCACCTCCGGCGAAGCTCGAGAGCGGGAGCAGCTGCGACGCGCTGGCCGGCGGCTGGGCCCCGATGCCCTTGGTCGGGACCGGTGGTGCGGCGGCGTTCGGCTGAGAACCGTCAGCCGGGCCGGTCGAGAACGAGCCGTTCACGTCGGGGACGGGGTTCTTGTAGCAGGGCTTGCTGCGCTGCAGCGGTGGAAGCTGGTTCGGGAACGCGGGGGCCGTGCGCAGCAGCGGCAGCGTCGCATTGGCGTGCAGCGGCTCCAGCGAGTAGTTGGTCTTGCCGGTCGTCAGCGGCCGCGCTCCACCAGGAACCGACAGGCGCAGGAACGAGCCGTTGCCGTCGAAGCCGCCGCCCTCGCCGGCCTGGCCGGCGACCGCGTGCCAGAACTCCTTGTAGTTCTCGGTGTTGGACGAGAACTCGCCGTCGTCGACCTCGATGTTGCCGGTCGGGATGATGACCTCCGTGATGCAGCGGTTGAAGTCGTCGGACTCGCGCACGAGATCGCGCGAGGAGTGGGTCGCGCGGGCGAGGTTGCGGGTCGCGGGCGAGATGTCCTTCAGCAGCGCGCCGAGCTCCTGGGCGCTGAAGAACGGCAGCGCCTGATCGAGCCACGGCTCGGCGGCGATCGCGGTGGCCGGCGTCTCGCGCACGCCCGGCAGGATGTCGGTCGAGAACGCCTGGGTCGGCGGCAGTGCCGCGTCGATGCTGGCGAGTCCCCTGCGCAGGTTGCCCGCGGTCGGGCCGAGCAGCCTGACGGTCTCCTCGAGCTGCGGCGCCCGCGAGGCGAAGGCGGCCATCGAGGTGTTGAAGTCGGTCAGCAGCTCGCTGAGCTGGTTCTCGTTGCGCGCAAGGCCGCGGCTGATGCCGGCGATGCCCTTGACCATCTTCGAGAGGTCGTGCTGCTCGGTGCCCCGCAGCGACTCGGCGCCGATCGCCGAGCCCTTCAGCGCGGGAACGGCGGTCTCGAAGGCCTTGTTGAGCGCCTGGGCGCCGGTCAGGCCCTGGACGTCGGGATCCTGATCGGCGTCGTCGGCCGCCGTCGGCTCGGAGTCGAGCGCCTCGCCGAAGCCGATCAGGGTGTCCTGCAGGCTGCGCCGCGTATCGGACTGGAGCGTCGTCAGCACCTGGTCGAGCTGTACCGGAGCCGCGGTCTGGGTGACCGGGATCATGCCGCCGTCCGGCAGCTCCTCGGCGCCCGGGGTTCCCGGCTGGAGGTCGAGGAAGAAGTTGCCCTCGAGGAAGAGCCGCTGACGAACCTTGACCGTCGCGTCCTCGCCGACGGGGCGGCCGCTGTCGGTGATCTCCATCGTGACCACCGACATGTTGGTGTCCTTGTACTGACCGACCTCGACGACCTTGCCGACCTCGATCCCCGCGATCCGGACGGGAGAGCGCGGCGCGATCAGGTTCGAGTTCTTGAACACCGCCTGTACGCGGTAGGTCTGGGTGAACGGGATGTCCTTCGTGAAGGCGAGGAACGTGCCCCCGAGGATGATCACGAGCGCGATCACACCGGCGCGAACCGGGGACATGCCTGCACGGAAGCCCCTCATCGCCCGGCCCCCTTCGGCAGTACCCGCTGCGTCTTCTCGGTGACGAGCGCGGGCGGGGTGGCGGGGTTGCCGATCGCGACCTGACCCGGACCGTTCACGCCCGACAGGTACTCCTCGTTGCCTGCCTCACACTCGGCTGGCTGCCCGGGCGCGGCCGTGTTCGGATAGGGGTTGGAGTGCAGATAGCTGTCCTCGTAGATGGTCCGCTGGATCGGGGTAACGGGACTGCCGTCGAGGTTGGTGGTGATCGCCGTCGATGGCGGACCGTTGGAGGGAACGGCCGCCGGGCCACCCTCGCTGCCCGGGTTCAGCGGCAGTCCCAACGGCGAGATCCGCAGCATGCTGCCCACGGCATCGCTCTCTGAGGTCATGCTCGCGATGTTGCGGAAGAACAGCGTTCCGTAGTTGCACTTGGTCTGAGCAGGAGTCAGGAAGGCGAGCGTCGGGCGCAGGATCGTGACGGTGCTGGTGATCCGCGCGAGCGCGCTCGGGACGCGTGGGTCGTCGCCGAACGTATCCAAGGTCGCCAGCGTCTTGGTCAGACGGCGGTTGAGCGCGGGCGAGCGCTCCAGCGCGGGCGTTCCCACGCGGAAGGCGGCCGAGAGGCCTGGAGCAGCGCTGGCCAGCGAGGCGAATGCCGGCCGGAAGCGGCGGAAGAGCTCCTCGCTGTTGGCCAGGAACGGGCGCTGCTTGGGCAGCTCGCGCGTGGCCGTCTCGAGCGCCGGCGGACCCTCGGAGATCGTCTCCTGAAGGGAGTCGCTGACCGACGCCCAGGCGGTGAAGGTCGTGTCGAGCGCGACGAAGAGGTCGCCCTGGGTCTGCGCGACCGGCGCGACCTCGGAAGCCGCCTGCTCGAGGGCCGGGAAGAAGCGCGCCCAGCCGGTGCGTGGAGCATTGAAGTTGCGCATCACCGGCTCGAGCTTCTCGACGACCGGCAGCAGCTCGGCGAAGGTGCGGTTGAGCGACTCGCCGCGACCGGCGAAGCCGGCGCCGAAGGTCTCGAGGTTGGTCCGCGAGCCGACGCGCGTCGGCTCGTCGAACATGTTGAAGAAATCGTCGATCTCCTGGGTCTCGGTCTGCGAGGTCGCCGCCAGCGGGATCGTCGCGCCCTCGGGGTAGCCCGCCTTGGACTTGCCCTTCGTGATCTCGACGTACTTGAGACCCAGGGCGGAGCGCGGGCGGATGACCAGCGTCGAGTCCTTCGGCAGCGGGACGATCCGCTCGTCGAGGTTGAGCGTCAGGTTGGCGGCGACGTCGCCGTTCTCCTGCGGGTCGGTCTCGATGGTGGTGACTACGCCGATCCGCGAGCCGCCCATCCGTACCTCGTTGCCCTTGACGAGGCCGTTGGCGTTCGGAACGTTGGCCGTGAGGCTGTAGGTCGGCACGAACGGCAGGCCCTCGTTCGCGTTGTAGGAGAGGAAGACGGCGACCATCGTCACGATCACCGTGACCGCGCCGATCAACACCGGGCTGCCGGACAGCACCGAGGTTCCCGCGCGCCGGGTGCTCATCGACCCCCCCCGAAGAGGTAGTCGAGCAGCGGCTTGGCGTCCTCGGAGTCGAGCGGCACGCCTGCGATCGCCTTGTTCGGCGCGATCGCCTGCTCGAGCTCCTCGGGAGTCTTCGGCTCGGAAGCGGCCGCGGCGCCGGCCTTCACGGGATCGCCGTACTGCTGAAGGGTCGAACCGCAGTTCTCGGGATCGCGCCGCGGGCTGTTGCCCGTGCGCGTGACGCAGAGCCCATTGAACACCAGGCTCGACCGGACGTAGTGGCCCTTCGTGTCGACCCCGTTCACGGTCCCGGTGTAGAAGTAGATGAGCTTCATCAGCTCCTCGATGCCACCGGTGTCGTCGAAGCTGCCGAACAGCTTGGCGAGGTCCTTCGTCGCGGGCCGAAGCGGGCGGCCGAGGTCGTCGAGCTGGCCGATCAGCGGCCGGATCGCCGGGAAGAGCTCGCGGGCGCGGTCGCCGAAGTCGCCGAGCGAGACCAGCGCCGGAGTCGCGGCCTGGAAGAACGGCCCGGTCCCCTGGACCGTCGCGTTGATCGCCTTCGCCTGGCTGTCGAGGCTGTCGAGCGCCGGCGTCATCTGGTCGGCGAGGCCAGAGAAGCGCTCGGTCGTCGGCTTCAGCTCACGCAGGAAGGCCGGGAAGCGTTCGAAGTTCCGCTCGATGTCGTCGCCGCGCTCGGCGGCTGCGGCGGCGGTGGCGCCCGCCTTGTCGATGAAGCCGGCGGTCTCCTTGCGCTTGTCGACCCAGGCGGCGAGCACGGTGTCGGACTCGTCGATCAACCGGCCGAGCAGGCGGTCCTGGTCGGCGAGCACCTTGATCCAGCCGTCGAACTCCTTGAGCGCCGGGTTGGCGCGACGCACGGCCTCGCGCAGCCGGTCGCCGTTGCCGGCGAGACCGGCGCCGAACTCGTTGACGATCAGGCGCAGGCCCTCGCGCTGCGGCAGCCGGTTGATGTTGCGCAGCAGGTCCTCGCCGACCGGCGTGACGTTGTTGTCGGCCGGCAGGAGGTGCTGACCCTCGCCGCGGCCGTCCTCGATCTGCGCCAGCTCGGCGGCGGGCGGCGTGCCCTCCTTGTTCGGCCGCGTGGGAACGCACTCGATGAACTGCTCGCCGATCAGCGACTGGAGGCGGATCTGGCACTGGGCGTCCTTGCGGAACGGCACGAAGGCCGGATCGTCGATCTTCAGGACGACCGCGGCCTGGTTCTGCTCGGTGAGATCGACATCGTGGATGGTGCCGACCACGACGCCGGCGATCTTCACGTCCTCACCCGGGATCACGAAGCTGCCGTTGTCGAAGACGGCGCGGACCAGGTACGCGTCGCCGTCGTCGCCGCCCGCGGCGATGCTGAACAGGGCGCCGATCGCGATGCCCGCGGCAACCGCGATCGCGATCGCGCGTCCGCTGGTCAGCTTCTTCACGCGCGGGTCGGTGCTCATGGCGTGGCCCCGATCACCTGCGACGGGTCGCAGTCCGGGTTGGCCAGCTCGCCCATGTCGACGAACGGAGCGGAGCCGTCGGCCGGACGCGGCGCCGCCGAGCCCGGGCAGCGGCGCAGGTTGCCGGTGCTGAGGTACGGACTGGAGCCACGCTCGCCGGCGGGCTTCGGCGTCAGAGTGCCGCCCTCGTCGTCGTCGGTGAAGGTGAAGTTGTCGAAGACGGGCATCGACCGGGCGTAGTGGCCGTTGGCGTCATACGGGGCCATCGCTCCGCCGAAGCTGCGCAGCCAAGCGACCAGATCGGGCGTGTAGGGGCGGATGAAGCCCCAGATCGGCGTCGACTGCTGCAGCGACGTGCGCGCGCGCGGGAAAGCCTTGTCTGCCATCTTCGACAGCGGCGGCAGATCGACCATCGTGTCGTAGAGATCGTTGCCCGCGCCGGGGCCGTTGAACATCTTGCGCAGCTCGGTGAAGATCGGGACCGACTCCGCGCCGAGGTTGCCGAAGCGGCGCAGGAAGCGCGGCAGGACCTTGGCGCTCGGCTCGGACTCGACGACGAACCGCTCGAGGGAGTCGATGGCCGGCCCGCGCAGCGAAGCGAAGGTCTTGCTGCCCTGGCGCAGCGCCGGCGGGAGGTCGACGAGCACCTCGTTCAGCGACTCGGTGTCGGCGCTGAGCGCGGCGGCGGTCGTGCCGGCGTTGTCGACGAGGTTCGTCAGGTCGGCACTGCGTCCCTCGATGGCGCCCATCGCCTTCGAGGTCTCGACGAGCAGCTCCTGAAACGTCTCGCTGTCGCGGTTGAGCTCGCCGAAGAGCTTCGTCGCCTGCGCGAGCGTCGTCGGGAAGTACTTGGCGGAGGTGTTCGCGTTCTGCTCCTGGCCCTCGTACCAGTCGGCGAAGCCCTTGATGAAGTGGTCGAGGCCGTCGCGGGTCTTGGGCGTGAAGGTGTTGAAGAGCTGGTCGATCTCGACGATCGACTTCGTCTTGTCCCCCGTGATCGTCGCGCCATCGTCGAGCTCGGCCTTGAAGTTCGGCGCCGGGCTGATGTCGACGTAGCGGTTGGCCGTGCCGACAAGGCCCTGCCAGCGGATCGTGGCCGTCGTGCCGCTGTGCAGCGGCGCGTACTCCTCGGCGACCGAGACGGACAGCTCGGCCCGGCCGTCGTCGGTCAGCTCGATCGCCTTGACCTCCCCGACCGGCGTGCCGCCAACGCGGACGAGATCGCCCTTGACCATCTGGCCGGCGTTGTCGAAGACCAGCTTGTACTCGTGTGCGTCATCGCGAGTGGCCCAGATCGCGAGCAGGGCGATCAGCGCAAATGCGATCGCTCCAGCGGCAAGCAGACGACCGGGACCCCGGCTGGTCACCGCGGCAGAATTGGCCGGCTGGCCAGCCGCCGCTCCAGGGGTCTCGTCTTTGCGCTCGCTCAAGGTCTCCTCCCACGGAGAGCAGCGCCGCGGCGTGCCCCAGCCTGCGCCTCCGTCCGGCACGGCATCGTATATGGCGCTGGATAGCGGTGCCAGGGGGAACCCATGTCGCTGAGCACGTTGACGAACCGAGCACCGCGATGCGCCGGTTGCGCTTGTTCTTCCGCACTCGATAAGTCGGTGTTCGAAAGGCACTGGCGGCCATGTACTTGCGCGTGTATATTGGCCTGACCACTCGTGGCCCTCGACAGCAGCTCAAGAGCAGCTCGCGCCCCTCACCAGCTCCCCCCAGGCCGGCATGGTCTGGCACGGAGTTTCGTGGCCCGCAATCAGCGCGAGCGCATCCTGGCCGCCGTGGCGCAGGTGGCCAGCACACATGGCTACGGAGCCATGAGCGTGCAGGACGTCGTGCGCGAGGCGGGCGTCTCGCGACGCACCTTCTACGAGCAGTTCAAGAACAAGGACCACGCGTTCCTGGCGGCCTACGACGAGGCCAGCGGCCGGATGATGACGACGATCCGCGCTGGCATCGACGAGCAGAAGACCTTCGAGGACAAGATCAGCGCCGGCTTCCGTGCCTTTCTCGAGCTGCTGGCGGCTTCACCCGCGTTCGCGAAGATGTGCATCGTCGAGGTGCTGGCCGCCGGGCCCGAGGCGATCGCGCGCCGGGCCCGGACGATGGAGGACTTCACCGAGATCTTCGAGCTCGCCGCACAGCAGACCCTCGTCAAGGAGAACCCGCCGTCGCCGCTGATCGCCGAGACGATCGTCGGTGGTGTCTACGAGACCGTCTACCGCCGGATCGCCCGTGGCGAGACGGCCGAGCTCCCCAGGCTGCTCCCCGACCTGACCGAGTCGGCGCTATTGCCGTACGTCGGCGAGGCGCGGGCCGCCGCGCAGCGCAAGTTGCTGCTCGAGGGTCCCCGGCCGGCCGCCGGCTGACCACCTTCTGCTCCGGCGCAACTTACGCCTGTCTGGCGCGTTGAAGGTACGGTGCAGTTTGCATAGACGGGAGGCCTTCCGTTAGCGTGCTTGGTCGCGCTCTCGGCGGGGACGATCCTGCCGCGACAACGACTTTCGGATCAGGAGGAGCAAATAAAGATGCGCAAGCTCGCAGTCCTACCGGCAGCCCTAGTGGCCGCCGCTGTCGTGGCGGCCCCCGCCGCGGCCCAGGTGCCGGTCACGGAGTTCACCTCCAAGGCATCGATCAGCCCGAAGAAGGCCGGCACGAAGAAGAATCCGCGGGGCGTCCAGCTCAAGGGCAGCCTCGGCTTCAGGACGATCACGCCCGGCATCGAGGAGCCGATCATCACCGGCGGCGACATCCTGATCGCCAAGGGCGGCGTCTGGGGCGGCGGCAAGTACGCCACCTGCTCGGGCGCGAAGATGCGCAAGGCGCAGTCGACCGACGTCTGCCCGGCGAAGTCGATCGTGGGTAGTGGCGAGGGCGTCGCGTTCGCCGACACGACCGACGCCGCGCCGGACGTCGTGTTCGTAAACGGCGGCAAGAGCACGCTGTGGGCCTTCACCACGCTCTACAACCCGGCGATCGTGCAGGAGCCGGTCCAGATCAAGATCAAGAAGCAGTCGGGCAAGTGGGCCTACAAGGCCAGCTTCCGTGTCCCGAAGGTGCTGCAGGTCGTCGCCGGCGTGCCGATCACGCTGCGCAGCCTGAACTACAAGATCGGCGGTAAGTTCAAGCTGCCGAACGGCAAGACGGTCAACGCCAGCAAGCACGCGCCGCAGCTGCTCGCCACGACCAGCTGCCCGAAGAGCAATAAGTACCCGTACCAGGCAACCGCGCACTACCTCTACAACACGGGGCAGACTGCGTCGAGGCCGTTCAAGGGGACTGTCGCCTGCAGCTAGGCGCATCCGCTGCTTAGGCAGCAAGAACACATAGCAACACAGAAGCGCCCGCCCATTCGGCGGGCGCTTCTGCGTTGGGGACCAACATGGGCTTTCATAAACCGTACGTGTCTTAGTTGTCAAGAGAGAACAGACGGTCTATGGTTGCCCCATGAGCGACAGGCGACAGGCGGTCAGACTGGCGCCCGGGCCGCAGGGCGTACCCAAGGCGGAGATCGAGCGCGTCCAGCGCGAGCGGCTCACCGAGGCGATGGCCCACGTAGTGGCGACGGTGGGCTACGAGGAAACGACGGTCGAGCGCGTGCTCGTCCAGGCCGGCGTCTCGCGACGGACGTTCTACGAGCTGTTCGAGGACCGCGAGGACTGCTTCCTGGCTGCATATGACGAGGCGATGCAGCACGTGCTGCGCCTCGTCACCGACGCCTATCTCGACTGCTCCGCTCCGGAGCGGAGAATCGAGCACGCGCTCGAGACCTTCCTCGAGTTCCTGGCCTTAGAGCCGGAGCTGGCCCGGATGTGCGTCGTCGAGGTGTTCGCGGCCGGCACCCGAGCGCGAGAGCGCCGTGCTGCGCTGATGGAGCGCCTCGCGCAGCTGATCCAGCATGCACTGGGCGAGCTTCGCGGCGACGACCAGCTCGACCGACTGTCGGCCCAGGCGCTGGTCGGCGCGGTCCATGAGCTGATCTACCTGCCCGTGGACCGCCGCGACTCGGCCGCGCTGCGGGGAATGGCGAGCGACATCGTGGCGACCCAGGTCGCGCCGCTGGTGGCGGTGGCGCGATGACGACGGGGCGAGTCCATGGTGTTTCTGGCACCAGCGTCGATTCGGGCCTCGCCCGGTCTCACAAACCCACGGGTACAGACGAACGCAGAGCGCAAGGGCAACGCGCGCCGCGACGCCTCGGGCAGATCCCCGGGGGGCGCCACGGGCTCGCCCCGGAGGCGGTCGCGGAGTCCCAGCGAGCCCGCCTGCTCGTCGGCATGGCCGAGTCGGTCAGCGAGCGCGGCTACGTCAATACGAGCATCGCCAACGTGATCTCGCGGGCCGGCGTCTCGCGCAAGACCTTCTACCAGCAGTTCGACGGCAAGGACGAGTGCTTCGCCGTCGCATACGGCCAGGAGATGGACCGGCTGATCGAGGTGACCCTGAGCGCCTTCGACGCCGAGGGCCCGCCGTGGGCCAGGCGGCTGCGGGGCGCGCTGACGGCGCTGTGCGCGGCGCTCGCCGGCAACCCCGTCGTAGCGCGCCTCTGCTTCGTCGAAGGACTCGACGCCGGCCCGGTCACCGGCGAACGCCGCCGCGAGGCGCTGCGCGGCCTGCTGCCGCTGTTCGAGGCCGCTCCCTCGGACGCGATCGGCGAATCGCCATTCGGCGAGTCGCTGCGCATGGGACGGATCGGCGACCTCGCCGAGATGCTCCACCAGGAGATCGCCGCCGGCGCCGGACCCGCCCTTCCCCGTCTCGTGCCGGAGCTCACCTACCTGATGGCCCTTCCCTTTCTCGGCCCCGAGCGCGCCGCCCGCGAGCTTGACGGCCCTCCGGCCGGTCTGCGCGCGGCGAGCTAGCCGGCCGCGACGCACCACCCTCCGGAAACGCTTCGAAGACTGGATTTCGCCCTTTGGAGCCGGTATGGTCGTGATACTTGAAGTTTCTGGAAACAGCCATGGTCTCGAAACCCAGGTGTCGCGGTGGCTCCTGACGCGGGCAAGACGGCCCGCAGGCGGCCGGATCAGATTCCCGGCGGACACCACGGGCTGACGCCCGAGGAGGTGTCACGGTCGCAGCGCGGGCGGATCCTCGAGGCGATGCGCGATTCGATCGCCGAGCACGGCTACGCGGACGCGAGCGTGGCCGACATGATCAAGCGAGCCGGGGTGTCGCGCAAGACGTTCTACGCGCAGTTCACCGACAAGGAGGACGGCTTCCTCGCGATCTACGGCGAGCAGATGGGCCGCTTGCAGGCCGTGACGCGCGACGCCTTCGACGCCCAGGACGAGTGGGTGCCGGCGCTGCGGGCCGGGATCACAGCGCTGCTGACAGCGCTCGCCTACGACCCCGCCGTCGCGCGGCTGTGCTTCGTCGACGTGCTCGCCGCCGGGCCGCGCGCCGCCGAGACGCGCAACGCGGCGATGCGCGAGCTGGGCGAGATCCTCGAGCTGGGCCGCGGCGGCGACGTGACCGACGCGGGCGCGACCACCCCGCGCGCGCTCGGCATGAGCATGGTCGGCGGAGTCGGCGAGGTGCTCTACCAGGAGATCGTCGCCGGGCGCGCGGAGCAGCTGCCCGCGATGCTGCCCGAGCTGATGTACGCACTGGTGCTCCCCTTCGAGGGCCGCGATGCTGCACGGCGCGAGCTCGAGCGGCCCCCGCGGCGCACCCTGTCAAGTTTGTAAACAGGGAATTTCTAAAGTCTCCCCTGTCAGTCCTGGAGCGGAATGGACGCTTTAGACAGCGGTATGTCTAAAAGATTCTCCAGGCACCTACCCGTTTCTGGAGTACGATCGATGGATGTCGGAGACTCCCAGTCTGGAGAGCAAGGAGTTCAGCGTCACGCACCGGCGGCGGCGCGACCAGCTCCCCGGTGGCAGGCATGGGATCCCGCGCGAGGTGGTGGCCGAGTCGCAGCGCGACCGGATCCTCAAGGGGATGACCATCGCTGCGGGCCGCCACGGATTCCGCGACGCGCACATCACCGAGGTCGTCCACCGCGCCGGCGTCTCGCGCCGGACCTTCTATGAGCACTTCAAGGGCAAGGAGGAGTGCTTCGCCGCCGCCTACGCGCGCTCGATGGAGCAGCTCTGGCAGCTGACGCTGCGCGAGTTCGAGGTCGCCGACGAGTGGACCGACGGACTGCGTGCCGGGCTTGCGGAAATGCTGTCGGCGCTGTCGCGGCGGCCGGAGGTGGCGAGTGTCTGCTTCGTCGAGGTCCTGGCCGCGGGCCCGCTTGCCGCCGCGCAGCGCGACGAGGCGATGCGGAAGTTCCTGCCGCTGTTCGAGAGCGCTCCGACCGAGGTCCCGCGCACGCTGCGGATCTTCGAGGCGCTGGGGCTGGGACGGGTCTCCGACCTGAGCGCGGTGCTGCACCGCGAGATCGCCGCCGGACAGGTCGAGCGACTGCCCGAGCTGTTGCCGGAGTTGATGTACATGATGGTCCTGCCGTTCCTCGGCCCCGAGGTCGCGGCGAGCGAGCTGGAGCGGCCGGCCCCGACCGGCAAGGAGGCGGCGGCCTGATGGCGGCGCGCCCCGGACGCGGACCGGCACGACCGAACCGCGCCGAGGCGCGACTCGAGGGATCGCTGGAGTTCATGGGACGCGAGCGGGAGCGGGAGCGCGGCGCGGACCACCCCGTCGAGGCGCCCGATCCGGACCACGAGCGGCTGCTCGCCGACTACGACGCCGCAATGGAGCTGGCGTTCGCGGAGATCGAGCACGCCTTCCTCGTCGCCGACGGCGAATGGGCGGAGCGGATGCGGCTTGCGCTCGCACGGCTGCTGACGCTCGCGTCGCGCAACCCAGAGCAGGCGCGGCTCTGCACGATCCGCGTCTTCGAGGCCGGGGCGCTGGGCCTCGAGCGGCGCGACGTCTGGATGGCGCGCTTCACCGGCCTCTGCGAGTCCGGCTACGCCCAGTCGAGGCGCGGCGACGGCCCGCCGCGGCTGATCTCGCCGATCGCCGCCGGCGCGCTGTTCGAGCTCATCCGCACGCACGCCTCGGAGGACCGTCTCGAGCGTCTTTCGGAGGCGCTGCCGACGGCGGTGCTGGTCGTGCTCGCGCCGGTCGTCGGCCGCGAGGCCGCGCTGGCGCTCGCCGCCTGAGCGCTCGCTCAGGCGACCGGGTGGCCGGCGACGAACATGTCGTCGGGATCCCACTGGGCCTTCACGGCGCGTAGGCGCTCGATGACGCCCTCGCCGAAGAAGGTCGAGATCGGCGCCGGACGCTCGCTGAAGTTGAAGTATGAGCCCACGTCGTAGGGAGCCAGGGCCTCGCGCAGGCGGTCGAAGTCGGCCTGTGCGGCGGTGGCCGCCTCGGGACCGATCAGCGCGGCGACGCCGAAGGCGAAGTGGTCGCCGGGCAGGAAGTCGAGCGCTCCGCCACCGGGCGCTGCGCGCGAGAGCGCGCCACCGGTCTGGCGCAGCTCGGCGGAGACGAGCGTCGACCCGGCTTCCGGGCCGACGGCATCGACGAAGGCATCGATGGCCTCGGGCGGCAGCGGACCCGTGAGCGCATGATCGGTCAGCGCGGGAACGGGATCCTCGGGGTCCATGTGGACACGGCCGAGGACGTCAGGGCCGGCCGGCGCGAGGGTGTCGATCTCGGGGTCGAGCGCGCGCAGCGGGGCGAGCAGCTCCGCGCCCTCGCTCTCGCCGCCCAGGAACACGACGTCGACGACGACGAACGCACGGCCGCGCAACGGGGGCGGCGGACCGGGGACGTCGGGGATCTGGAGGATGCGGCCCGACAGCGTCAGCTCGTCGGGCGCCGTCAGCGTCAGCTCGCGCCAGGCGTGCAGCACCTCGCGTGCGCGCTCGGCCGGGAAGAAGAGGTTGCCCGCGTAGATCTCCGGCAGCTCGAAGAGGTCGATCTCCAGCGCCGTGACGACGCCGTAGTTGCCGCCTCCCCCGCGCAGCGCCCAGAACAGCTCGGGCTCGCTGTCGGCGGTGGCGCGGACCGCACGGCCATCGGCGGTGACGAGCTCGATCGCGCGGACCGCGCTCGCGGCGAGGCCGAGCTTGCGCGACGCGAGGCTGAGGCCGCCGCCGAGGTGGTAGCCGGCGACGCCGACGGTACGCGAGGAGCCGGCGAGCGGCGCCAGTCCGTGCGGTGCGGCGGCGTCCGAGACAGCTCCCCAGAGCGTGCCGCCGGCGATGCGCGCGGTGCGGGCAGCGGCGTCGAGCTCGACGCCGCTCAGGCGGTCGGTGCGCAGGAGCAGCGTGTCGGCGAGCGACTCGATCGCCTGGGCGGCGTGGCCGGTGCGCTGCGGCGCGACGCGCAAGTCCTTCGCGCGCGCGAAGTCGACGACGGCGAGGACGTCGCCGGCGTTCTCCGGGTAGGCGATCAGCGCGGGGCGCTGGTCGGCCGCGAGGTTGAACGCCTGCCGGGCGACGTCCCATCCGGGATCGCCCGGCGAGACGAGATCGACGGAGATCTCACTCGAAGCCACGCGATGAGACTAACCGGCGAACGAGAGCTTGCAACGCTCATGTTGGACGGATGTCCGACCGATCCAGTCATCGATTCAGCCAACAGGCCGAATTTCTCAACCAAAAGGCTGGATGGCCCCAGCGCCACGACAGATCGGACTCGCCCATGGCTGCACCACCGACACGCTTCAACCGCCTCGCCCGGGCCCTCTGCCTGGCGGCGCTCGTCCTCGTCGCACTTCCCGCCGGCTCGACCCTCGCCGCGCCCTCGGAAGAGGATCCGCCCCCCGCTCCGCAGCTGACGGTCAACCCCGGCGCCTACGACTTCGGGATCGTCGAGCTCAACCGCGGCGGTTCGCAGAGCGGCTTCAACGTCCAGAACGTCGGCCTCGACTGGACGTCGCTGTCGACCCAGATCACCGGACCTGACGCGAGCGCCTTCTGGTTCGCCTGGGACGGCTGCGGCGGCGGCAACTTCTCGCCCGGCTCGACTTGCGGGCTCGGCGTCCAGTTCAACCCGACCGAGCCGCGCGAGTACCACGCGACGCTTCGGGTCAGCACCGGCGGCATCGACTTCACCGCGGAGCTGACCGGTACCGGCGGGCTGCGCCAGGTGACGGCGATGCCCAACCCGGTCGACTTCGGCGCGGCAACGGTCGGCGAGAGCGCGACGCGCTCGGTGACGCTGCAGAACACCGGCAACGTGTTCTTCCAGTCGATGGTCGCGATCCCGGTCGGCGGCGACGTGGGAGCCTTCCGGCTGGTCGAGGACGGATGCTCGATGCGCCTGCTGGCGCCGACCGTCAGCTGCAAGCTGAAGGTGCGCTTCACGCCATACGAGGCCGAGCACGCCGAGGCGACGCTTGCGATCATCGGCGAGGGCGAGCCAGTGCTGATCACGCTGCGCGGCGACGGCGTCGCCGCGGTCGGCGACGAGCCGGCCACCGCCAAGCCGGCGACCGAGGGCAAGCAGGCGAAGAGGCCGGCGCGCGTCGCCTTCAACTGGCGCCGCGGGCTGCCCGCTCCGTACCAGGGCAACCGCGTCGACCTCGGCGTCGCCCGCTGCGTCGGCGCGCCGACCTGCCGCGTCAGCGTGCGGGCGTGGCTCGTGACGCACGGCGTCGGCGAGACGGCCGGCACGCGCACCACGAGCGTGCGCCGCAGGACCTGGTGGGTCGGCAACGGCAGCTCCGTCTCGCTCTGGGTCCCACGTGACCTGGGCGGCGCGCGAGCGCGACTGGTGGTCGACCTGCGCACCAAGTCGGCCGGCCGTCCGGTCGGCGTCCAGCGACTGAACGTACGACTGCTCGAGGGCGTGCGACGCGGCGGCGCCGTGGTCGCCACGCCGAAGCAGGGCCGATAGCGACGGCATGAGAGAACCCGCCCGGGGGTAAGGCCCGGGCCGGTTTACGACGAGGTACGTCCGGGGTAAGAGCCCGGACGAAAACGCAGTGCCGGGAGCGGGAACGCCCCCGGTCGAGGATCGACGGGCGGCCCAAGCGGGCCGCCCTTTTCCGTTCAGGCGCCTGGACCGGCGAGTCGCCAGGCGAAGAGGACGGCGGATACCGAGGTCGCGAGGTTGAGGCTGGAGACGCCAGGGCGCATCGGGATGCGGAGGTGGTGGTCGGCGGCGGCAATGGTGGCCGCGGCGAGGCCCTGGCGCTCGCTGCCGAAGGCGTAGATCGCGTCGGGCGGCAGGGCGCGCGGGTCGACGTCGTCGCCCTCGGGGTCGATCGCGAACAGCGGCCTGCCGCCGCGGTCGAGGTCCGCCACGGTGTCGATCCGGCCGACCGGCAGCGCGAAGTGGAGGCCCCCGGAGCCACGGATCGCGACCGGGTCCCAGGGATCCTGCTCGCCGGTCGTCAGGACCCCGGCGGCGTCGACGCCCGCCGCCACGCGCACGACGGCGCCGAGGTTGCCGTGGTGGCGCGGATCCTCGAGCAGGACCGCGGGCGCGTCGCGACGCTCGATCACGCCGGCGGGGTCGAAGGCGGGTCGCCGCGCGATCGCGGCGACGCGCGTGTGATGGGCGTACGGGCCCAGCTCGCGGTAGACTGCTTCGGAGACCGGGGTCGCCAACTCGCGCAGCCGCTCCCCCACGTCCGGCGCCAGCTCGTCGGCGAGCCGGTCGAGCTCGGCGGGCTCGCTGGTCAGCACCGCCTCGACCTCGCCGCCGAAGCGCAGCGCGTGCTTGAGCGCATGGAACCCCTCGAGCACCGCCCACCCACCATCGCCCCGTGCCTGGCGGAAGCGGTCGATCAATTGAGTCTGCTCGGTCCCTCCCACCACGGGCAGCCTACAATCGCGGCGTCCACGCTCCCGCAACGAAGGAACGTCCTCACATGCTTCGTCGTACTTCCCTTCTCGTAGCCGCCGCGACGGTCGCCGCGCTGGCGGTGTTGCCCGCGGGGGCCCAGGCCGCCGACGCTGTCGCCTCGAAGTCGTGCAGCCTGTCCGGCAAGACGCGCAGCCTCGGCCCGACCTACACGACGTCGCTGTCGGTCAAGCGCGTCAAGTGCTCGAAGGGCGAGTCGCTGGTCAGGTCGTACTACAACTGCCGCCTGGACAACGGGGGCAGGAAGGCGCGCTGCGGCGGCGTGTCCGGCTACTCGTGCAGCGAGCGCCGCTACGACGTCATCCCGACTCAGTTCAGCGCGACCGCGACCTGCAAGAAGGGCAGGAAGAAGGTCGTGCACAAGTACACGCAGTTCACCTAGGCCGCGATCAGCGGTCGCCGTCGACGGCGTCCTGGACGACGTCGGCGGCGACGGCCGCGCCCGCGCCGTTGAGGTGGATGCCGTCCTGCTCACGGACGATCCGCTCCCGGCCGTCGACCTCGATCGCGTCGCTGTAGCCGCCGTTGGGGGCAAACGTCTCGTCGAGGTCGATGACGGTGACACCGTCGCCGGCCCGTTCGGCGGCGGCGAACACGGCGCCGTTGACCGCTTCGGCGATCTCCTGACGGGCGGGATCGCGCGGGGCCGGTACGGTCAGCCAGTAGACCCGGGCGTCGCCGTTCTGGAGGTAGGCCTCCATCATTCGGCCGACACGACTGGCGAACGCGGCCTGCCAGTCCGCGCCGCAGCACTGGGCCTGGCCGCCGCCGGGCGCTGGCATTCCGAAGCCCTCGTTCGCTCCGATGAACACGACGACCGCCCGCGGGTCGTGCTTGCGGACCTGCTTCGCCGACAGCTCGGTCCAGTCGACGAGGTCGCTCTTCGAGATACCGGTGCCGACGTGTGGGTCGCGCTCGACGGCGACGTCGCCGCCGGCGTAGCGGCGGGCGAGCTCGGTGTCGAGCGGCATCGAGAGCGAGTCGCCCGTGACCAGCAGCGTGGTGGCGCCGTCGCCGGCCGCGGGCCTCGCTGGCCCGCCGTCGCTCTCGAGCCAGGCGAGTGCTTGGTCGGTGCGGCCGCTGAAAGGGAGGTTGTCGGCGATCCAGCCGGTCGGCTCCCCAACCGCCTCGACGACGTCGCGGCCGAGACCGGGCGGAAGCTCCTCCGCCCCGCCGCGGACGCCGGCGCCCTGGAAGAGGACCAGCAGCGCGACGGCGATCCAGACCACGACGAGCGCGTCGCGAGCACGGCCGCGGCGGCCGGGCGGGGGATCGGGGACGTCTGTGGTCGGGTCGCTCATCGTTAGAACTGGAAGTAGATGAAGGGCGGGACGCCCTGGCTGGGGACGGTCGCGCCGACGAGGGCGACGACGATGGCGAGGGCGATTCCGAGCGCGGGCGCTGGGAGGTTGGCGGCGCGGTAGCGGAGGCGGTCGAGCGGGTCGGGCGGGAGTAGCTGGAAGCCGATCACCACGAGGACGGCGCCGACGACGGCGGGGGTCCAGAGGGTCGCGGGGCCGGAGACGAAGAGCTGGCCGAGGAAGTTCATCGCGAGCGTCAGGGTCTCGGCGCGGAAGAGGACCCAGGCGAAGACGACGACGTTGAAGACGATCAGCCAGCGGACCCAGGTCGGGGCGGAGAGCCTGGTGCCCCGCAGCTGGTGCTCGACGACGAGCGCCAGCCCGTGGATCGTTCCCCAGAGGACGAACCCCCAGGCGGCTCCGTGCCAGAGGCCGCCGAGGACCATCGTGATCATCAGGTTGCGCGCGGTCGTCCAGCGGCCGCCGCGGTTGCCGCCGAGCGGGATGTAGAGGAAGTCGCGCAGGAAGCGCGAGAGCGTGATGTGCCAGCGCTGCCAGAAGTCGCGGAAGCTGGCCGCGCGGTAGGGGCTGGCGAAGTTCTGCGGGAAGACGAAGCCGCAGAGCAGCGCGACGCCGATCGCGATGTCGGTGTAGCCGGAGAAGTCGCAGTAGATCTGGGCGGCGTAGGCGTAGGCGGCGAGCGCGACGTCCGGCGCGGCGTATGCCTGGGGCACGCCGAAGACCGGGTCGACGATCTCGCGCGCGAGGAAGTCGGCGAGCGCGACCTTCTTGACGAGGCCGATCACGATCAGCACCACTCCCGCCCCCACAGCGACGTTGCGGGGGTCGCGCGGCGTGCGCAGCTGCGGCAGGAACTCGCGCGCGCGGACGATCGGGCCGGCGACGACGTGCGGGAAGAAGCTCAGGTAGATCGCGACGTCGAGCGTGCTGCCCGGCTTCAGCAGGCCGCGCTTGACGTCGACGGTGTAGGAGATCGCCTGGAAGGTGATGAAGCTGAGGCCGATCGGCAGCGCGAGGGTGAGCAGCGGCGGCGACAGGCCGAGCCCGATCCCGTCGAGGAAGCCGCCGATCTCGTCGGCGAAGAAGCCGTAGTACTTGAAGACACCGAGCACGGCGAGGTCGAACGCGACCGTCAGGCCGACGATCCACCTGCGCCGCCGCTCGTCGGACTCGCGGTGGACGAGCACGGCGCCGAGCTGGTTGGCGAGCGTGATCGCGGCCAGCAGCAGGCAGTAGCGCGGGCTCGCCGCCGCATAGAAGCCGTAGCTCGCGACGAGGATGAACGGCTTCCAGAACCGCGGCCACGGCATCAGCGCCCACGACGCCACCAGCACCAGCGGGAAGAAGATGGCGAACTCGATCGAGGGGAAGACCACGCGGCCGGGGATTCTGCCCTGGGGGGCGGCTAGAGGATGCGGTTGGCGCGGAGGCGGCGGATGGTCTTCTGGGCTGCGATCGAGGCGCCGGCGTTGTTGAGGTGGACGCCGTCGGCCTGGCGGACGGAGACGTTGCGGCCGCCCCACATCAGGCTGTCGCGGTAGACGAAGCCCGGCGTGAAGATGCGGTCGATCGGGACGACGTGGGCGCCGGGGACCCCGCGGGCCGCACGGCGGATCGCGGCGTTGACCGGTCCGAAGACGGTGCGGAAGCTGCCGCCGCGCGGGGCCGGAAGGGTCAGCCAGTAGACGCGGCCCGCGCCGCCGCGCCGGTAGGAGCGCATCATCTGGGCGGCGCGGCGGGCGTACTCCTCGATCCAGGAGCTGTCGCAGCACGGCGCCGTGGCTCCCGAGGGGGTCGGCATCGGGAAGCCGTCGTTGGCGCCGATGAAGACGACGCTGACGTCGGGCCGGACGCGCCGCGCCTGCGACCGCGCGTTGGCGACCCAGTCGAGCATCGACGGCTTCGACAGCCCGGTGCTGATGTGCGCCTCGCTGCGTACCGCCGCGCTCCCGCCGAGGCCGTCGGCCATGTAGTGGTCGAAGATCTGGGCCATCGAGTCGCCCGTGACGAGGACGCTCAGCTTCCCGCGCGGAGCGACCCGCGTCGCGCGGCGGAGCTTCTGCTTGCCGTTGCGGACCTCGAACAGCCAACGGCCCGGAGCCTTGACGTGGACGCGCCGCTCGACCCGCCGCACGCCGTCGCGCAACACGAGCTCGCGACAGGCCCAGCCGATTGCCGGTGGCGCGACGCACAGCTTGGTCGCGTAGCGGCCCTCGCTGTTGCGCGACCTACGGCGAAGGACCAGCTCGACGCGACGGCCCGCGGCACCACGTCGCGGGGCCGCGAACCACAGGCGCAGGTGCTGCCGCGGCGGGGGGTCGGCGGGCGGTGCGACGAGCTTGGGCGTCACCGCCGGCGGCTCGGAAAGCCCCTGCGCGCTCGCCGCGGGGGCCGTCCCGACGAGCATGCACAGGGCCGCCAGCGCGGCGATTGCGGCGTGCTTGCGCAGGGTGACCACGCCGAGACCGTAGCGGTGCTGCCGTTGCCGAAGCCGGTCCGCGGTACTACGCCATGACGATCTTCGTCGTTTGTACAGGTAGTAGCCGGTACAAGAGACGAAGATCGCTGAGGGGCGCTCAGATCTCGAACCGAAGCGCGGCGCTGACGGCGTCGGCCTCGAGGTCGAGCAGTAGGCGCTTGCGCTCGAGGCCGCCGCCGAAGCCGGTCAGGGAGCCGTCGGCGCCGATGACGCGGTGGCAGGGGACGATCACGGCGATCGGGTTCTGGCCGTTGGCCGCCCCGACGGCGCGGGCGGCGTCCGGGGCGCCGATGCGGCGCGCCTGCTCGCCGTAGCTGACCGTCTCTCCGTAGGGGATCTCGCGCAGCGCGCGCCAAGCCTGGCGCTGGAACGGCGGTCCGTCGAGGACCAGGGGCACGTCGAACTCCCGCCGCTCGCCGACGAAGTACTCGTCGAGCTGGGTGGCCACCGCCGCGAACGCATCGTCGGCGCGCTCCCACTCGCGGCGAATCTTCTTCGGACGGCCCGCCTGCACGTAGAGGCCGTGTAGGGCATAGCCGTCTCCGGTCAGCAGCAGCTCCCCGATCGGACTTTTGACCGTCGTGTAGAGCTGAGCCGCCACGCCCCTACAACGTCGCAGGCGGCGCGGCTGTGAGATCGGGCTCCGGCTCGCCCTCGCGGATCCCGAAGCGGGCCTGGAAGCGGCGCAGCGGGCCGGGCGCCCACCAGTTCCACTCGCCGAACAGGCGCATCAGCGCGGGGACGAGCAGCGCGCGGACGATCGTCGCGTCGATCATCACGCCGAGCGCCGTGCCGAGCGCGATCTGCTTCATGAAGAAGACCGAGCTGACGCCGAAGGCGAGGAAGACGACGGCGATCATCACGGCAGCGGCGGTGATCACGCGGCCGGTGCGTCCGATGCCGAGCGCGACCGCCTCCTCGTTGTCGTGGCCGGCGTCGTGGAGCTCCTTGATCCGTGCCATAACGAGCACCGCGTAGTCGGTCGCGAGCCCGAAGACGATCGCGAACAGGAAGACCAGGCTCGTGACCTCGATCGCCGCCGGGCCGTTGTAGTCGAACGGAGCGTTGAGCCAGCCCTCCTGGAAGGCGAGCACAAGGATGCCGAGCGTGGCGCCGAGGGTGAGCGTGTTCATCAGCAGCGTCTTGATCGGCAGCAGCACCGAGCCGGTCAGCAAGAACAGGATGATCAACGTGGTCAGGACGACGATCGCGACGACGACCGGCGCATGGTCGACCAGGCTCTCCTTCTGGTCGATGAAGCGGGCCGTATTGCCGGAGACGAGCGTCGTCGCCGTGCCCGGCGGATCGAGCGCGCGGATCGTGCGGACGGCGTCCTGGGGCGCGCCGGCGAGCGCCGGCCCGTCGGCGGCGAAGTTGGCGAAGGCGACGTTGCGCGAGGCGCGCACGAACGGCGTCGCGGGAACCATCCCCTCGACGCTCTCGACCTGCCGCTCGAAGGCCGCGAGTTGGGCCGGTGTGGCGTCGCCGCGCACGGTGACGGTGACCGCCTCGCTGATGTCGCGCGGGTAGTGGCCCTCGACGTAGCGGTAGGCGTCGTAGGACGGAGCGCCGTCGGGGACGGCCTCGGCGCTCGGGCCGGTCAGCGTCGTGAAGAGCAGCGGCGACGCGGCGAGGAGCAGCAGCCCGCCGCTCGCCAGCGCGGTCGCGACCGGGCGGCGCATCACGCCGTGGGCGAGCCGGTACCAGCCGTCGGACCCGTCGGAGACGGCCGGCCCGCGACGGACCGACCACTTGTCGATGTTCGTGCCGAGCAGCGCCAACAGCGACGGCACGACGAGGATCGCGATGACCGCCGAGAGGATGCCGACCGCGGCGCCGGCGACCGCCATCGAGTAGAGGAAGCGCTGCGGCATCACGACCAGCGCGGCGAGCGCGACGGCGACCGTGAAGCCGGAGAACATCGCCGTGCGGCCGGCGGTCATGACGGTGCGGCGGTGGGCCTCGCGCGTCGCGCCTCCGCCGGCTATCTCCTCGCGGTAGCGCGAGATCATCAGCAGCGCGTAGTCGACGGCCAACCCGAGACTGAGCCCCGTCGCGATGTTCATCGCGAACAGCGAAGTGTCGACGAGCTCGGACAGCAAGCGCAGCACGAGGAACGTCCCGATGATCGAGATCACGCCGATCAGCAGCGGGATCGAGGCCGCGACGACGCCGCGGAAGACGAGCAGCAAGAGCAACGCGAGGATCGGGAAGGCGATCAGCTCGGCCTTCGTCAGGTCCTCGCGCGTCTGGTCGTTGGTCTCGTTGAAGCCGGCGGCGAACCCGCCCATCCCGACGTCGAGCGAGCTCGAGTCGGCGATCGGCAGGACGTCCTCGGCGACGAAGCCGCCGGTGTCCTCGACGTCGGCGGTGGTGAGGTGGACGGCGACGACCAACGACTCGCCGTCCTTCGCGACCAGACGGGCACCGGCGCGGCGGTCGGCCAGCGGGTCGACGACGCGACCGACGTGCTCGACGCCGCGGATCTCCTCGCTCATCCGCGCGACCTCGCGCCGTACCGCCGGACTGGTCGCGTCGAGCTTGCCGCCGTCGGGGTCGCGCACCACCAGGAAGAGCGCCGCGTTGGGGTCGTAGCCGAGCGCGCCGCGCAGCGTCTCTGTCGCCTGCTCGCTCTCCGACGCGCTGTCGGTGAAGCCGGCGGCCTTTAGGTGCTTCTCGACGTCGTGGCCGAAGGCGATCGCCAGCACGGCGAACACCCCCACCAGCGACAGCACGAGCTTCGGGCGGTTCCAGGTGAGGTCGGCTATCCGAGCGAGCATGGCGGCGACTGTACCAGAGTGAGTTCCGAAAGGGAACCTATACGTTTACTTCAGGAACCCACCCCGCTACAGTGGCTGGCGATGACCCGTATGCCGCTCGACGACATGAACTGCTCGATCGCGCGCACGCTCGACGTGATCGGCGACGCCTGGACACCGCTGATCCTGCGCGACATCGCGATCGGCATCACCCGCTTCGACGCGATCCAGCGCGACCTCGGCATCTCGCGCAAGGTGCTGTCGGAGAGGCTCGGGTCATTGATCGAGCACGGCGTGCTGCAGCGGGTCCCCTACCAGACGAAGCCGGTCCGCTACGACTACTACGCGACCGAGAAGGGCGCCGACCTCGGCTTCGTCCTGCTCGCGATGCAGACCTGGGGCAACCGCTGGATCTTCGACGAGCAGGGCCCGCCGCTGCTGCTGCGCCACGAGCCCTGCGGCGCGACGATCGAGGCCGTGACCGCGTGCTCGAACTGCGGCGAGCAGCTCTCGGTCGGTGACCTGACGCCGCTGCCCGGGCCGAGCTTCGACCCGGACTCCCCAGAGGTCTCGGCCGCGCTCGAGCGGCGCGAGGCGGCGTTCTCGGCTGCTCGCGGCAGCTCCTAGGGTCGCGGTCGCGCTGACTCGACCAGAGCCGCTGACGTACCCCTGGGCCAACCGCATCAAAAGGTGTTTACGACCTCCGAGGTTGGGCAGACAGCCGCCCCACGACAACTTCCAAGAGGAGGAACCGAGATGGCCGACACGGCGATTTCAGCCGGTGCGACCGGCAGCTCCGGCGCCTCGAACGGCGGCGCCACGGAGCAGGCACAGGACAAGGCGAAGGAGGTGGCCGGACAGGCGCAGGAGAAGGCGCGCGACGCCGGCGAGCAGGTCCGCGGTCGCGTCAGCGACCAGGTCGATCAGCGGTCGACCCAGGCCGGCGAGCAGATCCGCGGTACGGCCGGGGACGTTCGCTCGTTCGCCGAGCAGCTGCGCGAGCAGGGCAAGGACAAGCCGGCGCGGTACGCCGAGCAGGCCGCGGATCGCGCGGAGCGGCTCGGTGGCTACCTGCAGGACGCCGACGGCGACCGGATCCTCGGCGACGTCGAGCGCTTCGGCCGCGAGAACCCGTGGACGGTGGTCGCGGGAGGACTCGCGCTCGGGTTCGTGGCGTCGCGGATGCTGAAGGCGTCGAGCGGCGAGCGCTACCGCGCTTCGACGTCCGGTCAGATCGGCACCCGCTCGCAGAGTCAATTCGACCCCCACCGATAGCCATGGCTGACAGGAATGGCGACAACGACCTGTACGACCGCCCGACCGGCGAGCTGCTGCGCCAGCTCTCGCAGCAGACGACCGATCTGGTTCGCCAGGAGATCGAGCTGGCAAAGGCGGAGATCGGCGAGAAGGGCAAGCAGGCGGGCCTCGGCGCCGGGATGTTCGGCGGCGCTGGCCTGTTCGGCGCCGGCGCGTTCGCGGCGCTGACGACGGCGATCGTCGTGGCGCTCGACCAGGCGATGGCCCTGTGGCTGGCGGCGCTGATCGTGGCGGTCGTCTACGGGATCGTCGCCGCGGTGCTCGCGCAACGCGGCAAGCAGCAGGTTCAGGCGGTCGGCGCCCCGGTGCCGGAGCAAACCAGAGACAGCGTGAAGGAGGACGTCCAATGGGCCAAGACCCGGATGAGATCAGGCAGGAAATAGAGTCCACGCGCACCGAGATGGGCGAGACCGTCGAGGCGCTCGGCCACAAGACCGACGTGACCGGCAGGGCGAAGGGCGCCGTGTCGGACCGCGTCGAGTCGGTGCGGTCGAAGGTCGCTGGCTCGACGCCCGACAGCGGCGAGGTCAAGCGGGGAGCCCGTCAGGCGGCCGGCATGGCGCAGGAGAACCCACTCGGCCTCGCGGTCGGCGCGGCGGCGGTCGGCTTCGTCGCCGGGATGCTCGTCCCGTCGACGAAGATGGAGGACGAGCGGATCGGACCGATGGCCGACCAGATGAAGGACAAGGCGCGCGAGGTCGGCCAGGAGGCCGTCGAGCGCGGCCGAGACGTCGCCCAGCAGGCGGCGGAGAGCGCGCGCGAAACCGCCCAGGAGGCGGGTCGCGAGCAGGCCGGCGAGCTGCGCGAGAGCGCCCGGCCGAGCTCCTAGGTCGGACCGACGCGACGCGCCTGGGCGACGGCATTCTCGATGCCGTCGCCCCAGGCGTCGCCGTGGCCGGTCAGGACCGTTCGGGCGCCGGTGGCGGCGAGCGCGTCGAGGGAGCCGAGCGCCCGTTCGTAGTCGGCCGTCGCCGCGCCAGCGACGATCCGCGGACCGGTCTCGGCGGTGTACGGGTCGAGCATCACGATCGAGTCGCCGGCGATCAGCGTGTCGCGCTCCGGAAAGTGCAGGGCGCAGTGCCCGAGCGTGTGGCCGGGTGAGAAGACGACGGCGGGGGAGCCGGGAACGTCCAGCGTGTCGCTCTCGTGAAAGCGGGCGCCGTCCTCGACGAGGTACCAGTTGACGTTGGCGTCCTCGACACGGTGGATCCCGGGTCCGGCGTCCCGTTCGAGCATGCCGGCGCGGTACCCGCTGGGCCGTGCCTGAACCGTCCGGCCGGCGCGGCTAGGCCGCCGCGCCCGCCGAGGTCTCGACCTCGGTGCGGCCGCCGCCGCTCTGACGGCGGCCGTAGAGCGTGCCGATCAAGATCTCGGTGACGCTGGGGTCGAACTGCGTGCCGGCGTGCTCGGACAGCTCGCGGACCGCCTCGGCGTGGCTCATGCCCTTGCGGTAGGGCCGGTCGGAGGTCATCGCGTGGTAGGCGTCGCAGGCGAGGATGATCCGCGCGCCGATCGGGATCTGGTCGCCGGCGATCCCGTCCGGGTAGCCGGCGCCGTCGAAGCGCTCGTGCTCGTGGCGGACGATCCGCGCGATCGGCCCCATGCCGGGGATCGCGCGCAGGATCCGCTCGCCGATCGCCGGGTGCTCGCGCATCACCTTCCACTCGTCGTCGTCGAGCGGGCCGGGCTTGTTGAGCACGTCGTCGGGGATCGCGACCTTGCCGATGTCGTGCAGCAGCGCCGCGGCCTTGATCTGATCGACCTCGGCCGCGCCGAGCGCGAGCCCGCGCGCGACGGATTCGACAAGGTCGACGACCGACTCGGAGTGCTCGCCGGTGTAGCGGTCGCGCTCGAGCAGCGCCTCCGCGAGCGCGGCGATCACGTCGCCCTGGGCGCGCGGCTTGTCGCCGTCGGCGGTGTCGGCGGCGTCGCTGGCGGCGGCCCGACCGCCGCCGAGCGAGCGCGCGACGTCCACGCGCGTCCCGGCCTTGGCGAGCAGCTGCTCGGAGGTCATTCCCCGCTCCCACTGCGCGACGCCTACGGAGACGGTGGCGCTCTCGATCTCGCCGACGTGCAGCGCCTCGAGCGCTAGGAAGATCCTGTCGAAGGCCTGCATCGCCTCCTCGGCGCGCGTCTCGGGCAGCATCGCGACGAACTCGTCCGCGCCGGAGCGGCTGACTACGTCGCTGGCGCGGACCTGCTCGGCAAGCAGCTTGCCGACGGCTGCGAGCACCTTGTCGCCTGCCTTGCGGCCGTGGTGGGCGTTGATCGCCCGGAAGCCGTCGACGTCGATCACCGCAACGGTCAGCGGACTGCCGTGGCGGCGCGAGCGCTCGATCTCCGGGCCGAGCCGGCGGTCGAGCTCGTCGAGCAGCGGCAGGCCGGTCAGCGGGTCGGCGGTGCGAGCCGCGCGCAGCTCGCTCTCGAGCCCGGCTATCTGACGGCGCGCGTCAGCAAGGCCGGCCCGGAGCTCCTCGACTTCCTGCTTGCGCGCGCGCATATCTGGCCCAAGTTTCGGACGCTACGCCCGAAACCTTGAGCCCTGCAATGGAGATTGGACTGACCGATCCCTGTCGCGCTAGACGAACTCGGCGAGCGCGGGATCGGGCTCGCCCGCATCCTCGGTGGCGCCCTCGTGGACGTCACCGCCACCGTGCGCGGCCGCCATCTCCGCCGGCGACGGCGAGCGCAGGAGGACCAGCGCCACCACGAACGCGACGGCCACGAGCCCAGAGCCGATCAGATACGCGACGTGGAAGCCGGAGTTCAGCGCCGACAGCGCCCCCTCGCCCTCGGCTAGCAGGCTGTCGGTGCGGTCCGCCGCGACCGTCGCGAGCACCGCGAGGCCGATCGCGCCGCCGACCTGAACGGTCGTGTTGATCAGGCCTGAGGCCAGCCCCGAGTCCTGCATGCTCACGCCGGACATCGACAGCATCATCAGCGACGGGAAGCCCATGCCGGCGCCGAGGCCGATCAGCACGACCGGCGGGACGACGTCGAGCAGGTAGTTGCCGTCGACCGGCGTGCGGGCGAACAGCAGCAGGCCGGCGCCGATGAAGACCAGCGCGGAGACGAGCGTGTTCTTCGCCCCGAAGCGCATGATCAGCTTCTCGGAGAAGCGCAGCGACATCGCACCCATCACGATCGTCGAGGGCAGGAACGCCAGGCCGACCTCGAGCGGGTCGTAGCCGAGCACCTGCTGCAGGTAGAGCGCGCCGAGGAAGAACATCGCGAACATCCCCGCGACGAGGAACATCATCACGACGTTCGCCCCGACGACGTTGCGCACCTTGAACAGCCGCAGCGGCATCAGCGGGTGCTCGAGCCGCGACTGGCGGAAGACGAACGCGGCGACCAGCGCCAGCCCGACGGCGCCGAGGCCGAGCACGCGGCCGGAGATCCAGCCGTCCTCGCCGACGCCGAGGATCGCGTAGACGGCGATCATCACGCCCGAGGTCAGCAGCACCGCGCCGGGGATGTCGGCGCCTTGCTCGAAGCCGATGCCCTCCTTGCCCTCGACCAGCTTCAGCGCGAAGTAGGCCGTCGCGATCCCGACCGGGATGTTGATGAAGAAGATCCAGTGCCAGGAGATGAGATCCGTCAGCACGCCGCCGGCGATCAGGCCGATCGAGCCGCCGGCCGAGGCGACGAAGCCGTAGACGCCGATCGCCTTCGCCTGCTCGCGCGGCTCGGGGAACATCGTCACGATCATCCCGAGCACGACCGCCGAGGCCGCCGCGCCCCCCGCGCCCTGGACGAAGCGCGCCGCGATCAGCATCTCCTGCGTCTGCGCCAGCGCGCAGAGCGCCGACGCCACCGTGAAGATCGCGAGGCCGATCAAGAAGATCTTGCGCTGGCCGATCAGATCGCCGAGCCGGCCGGCGAAGAGCAGCAGGCCGCCGAACGGGATCAGGTAGGCGTTGACGACCCAGGCGAGGTTGGTCTGGTCGAAGCCGAGATCCTCCTGGATCGACGGCAGCGCGACGTTGACGATCGTCGCGTCGAGGACGATCATCAGCGCGCCCGCGCAGAGCACGTAGAGGGCGAGCCAGCGGCTGCGGTCTTCCTTCGGTGTCACGGTCGCGGCAGTCACGTCTCGTCTCTCCTATTGATCTGGGGTTCGCCACTAAGACCGCTGGCGGCACGAAAACTCATCGCGGTCGAGCGTCGGCGGGCCATCCTCGGGAAGGCGGCCCACCAAGTTAGCGCGACCGGCAGCTAGCGACCGGTCGCGTCGCGGTTGGCCTTGACCTTCGCCCGGATCCGGTCCTCCTGCTCGCGCAGCTCGGGCGTGAAGGCCGCGCCGAAGTCCTCGTCCTCGGCCACCCGGCGCACGTCGAGCTCGAAGCCGCCGGGGACGCCGCCGAACGGGGCCTTCGAGATCCACTCGATCGCCTCGTCGCGGGAATCGACGTCGAGAATCCACCAGCCGGCCACGAGCTCCTTGGCCTCCGTGAACGGCCCGTCGGTCACCGACCGCTGCTCGCCGTCGAAGCGCACCTTGAAGCCCTCGGTGCTCGGCGCCAGGCCCTCGCCGGCGAGCATCACGCCCGCGTCGGCCAGCTGCTCGTTGTAGCGGCCCATCGCCGCGAACATCTGCGTCATCTGCTCGGGCGGCATCTCCATGCCCTCGGTCTGCGGGTCGTTCTTGACGATCACCATGTAACGCATCGGAAGCTCCTAGGAAGTCGGGGGAATCAGTCTTTCTACTCCTACGTCGAACGGGCGGAGCGGAAATCGACATGGAGGGCTTATTTGTCCGGATCGGCGCTCCCCGAGCGCCCCACCGAATCCCCTGACCACGGCGAGTGTTTGCGCTGACGTAAATCCAGAGGGGGGTCCCGATGACCGACAGGCGAGGTTGCACGAGGCGGACGCTCGCCGCGGGACTCGCAACGCTGACAGCCGGACTGACGGCGGTCAGCGCGAGCGAGGCGACGACGTGGTCGCCCCCGTTCCCGGTCTCCGGCGAGGAGAGGGGCGGCGCCCCGGAGCTCGCCTCGTCGCCAGCCCGCCAGGACGCGGTCTTCGTCTGGCAGCGCGGGTTCGACGTGCTTGCGCGACGGATGGCCGCGAACGGGACCCTCGGCGTGACGCACCGACTGGGGTGGGCCGTCGAGGAGGAGGACGGAACCGGGCCCCGCGCCACCCTCGACCGCGCAGGCGATGCGGTCGTCGTCTGGCACGGGGGCGACGACACGCTCCGAGCCCGGCGGCTCGGAGCCAAGGGCGAGCTCGGGCCGTCGCGGGTGCTCGCCCGCGGCCTTCCAGCAAGCCGGTTCTCGCCGCAAGCCGACGTCGCGGTCGACGCCGCCGGCAACGTGACAGTGGCCTGGGCGAGGGTGGCGACCGAGGACATCTTCCCGAAGGGCGTGCGGGTGGTTGGCGGGACGGTCCACGCGCGGCGCTTCCGTGCCAACGGAACGCTCGGATCGCCGATCGACCTTCCCGACGGCGGGCGCAGCGTGGCGCCGGGCGTGGTCGTCGCGCCATCCGGGCGAGCGACGATCGCCTGGGCGCAGATGGCCGGCGACGGCGAGGGGTCCAACGTCCTCGCGGCGACGGTCGACGCCCGCGGCATCGTCGGATCGGCCCGTGACGTGTCGGGCGGACTCACCTGGGCAGGCGTCAGCTCGGGCCCGCAGATCGCGCTCGACGGGGCCGGCAACGTGACGTTCGCCTGGCTCGGGGGGCCAGGCTTGTCGGTCGTCGCGCGCAGGATGGCCGCAGATGGAGCGCTTGGACCGGTGCACCAGCTCGCGACCGGCGGCAGTCTCGACAGCGTGCGCGTCGTGTCGGCCCTGAGCGGGCGCAGCACGATCGTCTGGCGCAGCCTGGGCGCCACGGCGGTCTCGATCGCGGCACGCCAGCTCGCCCCGGACGGGGCACCCGGCCCGCTGCTGGACCTCTCGGGTCCGGCACCCACGCCCGTGGCCGAGGCCGACGTCACCGACGACGCGCGCGGCCGTGTGACCGCGACATGGACCCAGGAGTCGGCGTACACGACCGCCGAGGCGAAGGTCCGGTCGGTCCAGGCACGCCAGGTCGATCCCGACGGGGAGCTCGGCCCCACGGCCAGGCTCGTGTCCGGCACCTCCGGGACGCTGCGCTACCCCGGTGTCGCGGCGGGCTCCAACGGCGTCGTGACGGCGGCGTGGGCCACCCTGGGTCGCATCGGCTCGACCGTCAGCGCCGCCCGCTTCGTGCCACGCTGCTACCGCGTCCACGTTCGGCGTGCCGTGGCGCACGTGCTCAAGCATCGCCAGCCCCCGCACGCGGCCGGCGTCCACCTCAACCTAGTCTTCGACCGCGCCGCGGCGCTCCAGGTCGGCCGTCTCGTGATGAGCTACACGGCTCCGAGCGGCCGCCGCCGGTCGGAGCCGCTGCTGCTCACACGACGCATCGACAGGACGACGATGAATCAGCACCTGCTGATCGGCATCCCCAGCGAGCTCCGCGCCAAGCTGCGCATCGGTCAGCGCGTGAACGTGCAGGTTCCGCTGCGCGCCAAGACCTACGCGACCGGCTGCGACTTCGGGAGGCGGATAGCCATACGCACCTCGGCGGTGGTGCGCTAGCGACTGACAATCGTTCAGCCCTAACGCGAGGAGTCGCGCTGGCGCTCACGGCGTTCGGCGCGACCCTCGAGGACCATCATGACGGCGATGCCCGTGAAGAACGCCGGCCAGAAGATCAGCTGCCTCTCCGTATCGCTTGGGTCCGTGCCAAAGATCAAGAAACCGGCGATCAGCATTGCGATCGCGACAGCGGCGCCGATGTTTCCGTTTCGAAGAATCATCTGCATATATCCTATCTGATGATCAGCTCACCCAGCAAGGCGACGGCCATCAACAGGCCGCCTACGTAGCTGCCGTTGAGAACGGCCCTATCCCGCCACGATTCCCTGCGACCGAGCAGCAGACCCAAGGCTCCCGCGATGAACCCTCCGAGGAATGCGCCAGCCCCTACGGAGGTAGCCGCGCCCTCTCCGAAAGCGCTCACGGGACCGGCCGCCGATACGAGAGTCACCGTGACGGCGTGAGGATCGATACCCATACGGGCAACGTAGATCCGTGAGACGCACGAGATACAGCGCTTCCCCTACAGAAGGGACCCCGTCATGTCACGACTGACTTGCAGCATCTCGGTCTCATTGGACGGCTACGTGGCCGGTCCGGACCCAGGGCCGGAGCAGGGACTCGGGGCCGGCGGGGAGGCGCTGCACGAGTGGATCTTTGGGCTGGCGTCGTGGCGGGAGATGCATCACAAGGAGGGCGGCGAGCACAACCCGGACTCCGACATGCTCCAAGAGGGGCTCGACGCGACCGGCGCGATCATCGTCGGCAAGCGGATGTTCGGCGGCTGGGACGGCCCGTGGGGCGAGGAGCCGACGCTCGGCGTCTGGGGCGAGAACCCGCCGTTCGAGGTTCCGGTGTTCGTACTGACCCACTACGAGCGCGAGCCGCTCACCGTCGGCCAGACGACCTACACCTTCGTCAGCGACGGGATCGAGTCGGCGCTCGAGCAGGCACGGGCCGCGGCGGGTGACAAGGACGTCAGCGTCGGCGGCGGGGCGCACGTGATCCAACAGTACCTGCGGGCGGGACTGCTCGACGAGTTGCAGCTGAGTGTGGTGCCCCTGCTGCTGGGCGGCGGGGTGCGGCTGCTCGACGAGTTCGGCGACGAGCCGCCGAAGCTGGAGCGGACGCGGGTGCTGGAGTCGCCGAGCGGGGTGACGCACCTGCGGTACGAGGTGGTGCGTTGACGGCGTAAGCAAGAGAGGGCCGGCGGGTTGCCGGCCCTCTCTTTGTAACTCACGTGGGAGCGTGAGCTAGCGGCTGGCCTTGGCCGCTGCCCGCTTTGCTTGGCGCTTCGCGGCCTTGGTCTGCTTCTTGCTGCACGGGGTCTTCATGCGGACGTCGGTGTCGTGTTGGCGTCCGTTGTGTGCGTCCATGTCGGTCTCTGCGATGTGGCGTGCGGTGCAGAGGTTGATCTTGGCCCTGCGGGTTCGTGTGACGGCGATGATGCCTGTCTTGCCGCCCTTGATGTTGAGGTTGAACTGGCTGATCGGCGCGTCGGGTACCGCGTTGAACGTGTTGACGAGCTTGCCGGACTTCGTGGTCGAGGACTCGCCCTTGAGGTTGACGGCGATCTCGCCGCGGAGGGCGACCATGATCATCGGCAGCGTGCGGATCTCGTTGCCGGTGACGGGGTCTTTGCGGATGTTCTTGACGAAGTACACGTTGCCGGCGAGGTCGTCGTCGAGCAGCGGCGTGCTCGCCCTGGCCCTGCCGACGATGCTCCCCTTGGGGCAGTGGTTCTCTAGGTCGGGCTTGGTGCCGTCGGCGAACTCGCAGAGCGCCTGGGCGTTGTCGGGATCCAAAGCGAGCGACTTGGGGAGGCGGACGACGGCCTTCTCGATGCCCGCCTCGCTGGTGCCTTGCTGGGTGACGACGGCCTTGATGCCGGGGTGCTTTCCGGTCGTGACCTGCTTGCGGCCGGTGAGGCGCATGGCGAGCTTCGGCTTAAACGCCAGGTTGCGGCAATCGCGGGCCTGGAAGGCCGTGGTGCGGTTGACCGTCGTTCCCTCGGCCGACGTGAGGTCGGCTGCGACCTGCTTGGCGTCGCAGTCGGAGGGGTTGAGCATGAACCCTGTCCGATCGACGTTGACCAACACCCGCCGCACCCTCAATGGGACGCCGTGGTGGATCGTCGGGAACGGATCCGAGACCGCCGAGACCTGGGCGGTCTTGCGGTCGACGTGGATCGCCTGTCTGACGATGATCGGGGAGAGCTCCATGTCACCACGGAACGGGCCGGCGATCGCGCGGACCTTGACCATCAGCCCGTAGGCGCCGCCCTTGTAGCCCTCGGTGAGGTAGACGTCGCCCTTCTGCTCCAACACGAACGGATCGCCAGAGCCAGCGGACGCATCGACAGACCCGATCCGCGAACCGGCCGGACAGTTACCCGCGGCGGCCTGGGCGTCCTGACAGAGCGCGACGTCTTTGACCTTCGCCAACAGGCCGGTAGGCAGTTGGGCGGTGAGGCCCTTGACCCACTGATCGCCCTGCGGACGCGTGAACTCAAACGCGAACGTTCCGCCCTCACGCGCACCCGGATTGCTCATCCCGCCCTGAAGGCCAGGCGAGAACCCGAAGCCACAATCGCCCGACACATCCGACTCGGAGGACTGAGTCACAGGTGCTGTGCCGCTCCACGGCGACAGCGTCGTCGCGATCGACCGCGGACCACAGGTCTGGGGCATCGCGAGCATCCCGCGATCGCCACCCTTCAACGTCACCGACACATCACCGATCGGCAACTGCGGATTGTCATCGAAGGTCGCGGTCAGCTTGCCGGTCTGCGGGTCCGCGGTCGCGGAGCCCGGCAGCTTGACCAGGATCCCGCGCTCGACGTTTCGCAGAATCAACGCCATCCGCAACATCTCACCCGACATCGGATCAGTCGACTTCGGGGTGCGCAACACAAGGGTCCCCGACAGCGTCTCCTCCAATACCGGAGTCGTCGCCGTCGCGGTACCGATCTTCGAACCGTCCGGACAGGACGGCTCGGAGTCGGTCTTCAGGCCGAGCTGGGCGTCAGAGCAACCGGCCAGGCCGGTCGCGCCCGAAGGGTTGACCGCAACACCCTCCGGCAGCTCCACCACAGTCTTCTTCAAATGCGCCTGCGAGATCCCATCCGGGTCCTCGAGGCCGTCGCTGGGAACCGACAGAGACAGCTCGAACCCCGACGCCGCATCACGCACCGGCGACGTCAGTGCCGTGGTGGTCGACGGAGTGAACGGAACCGTCTCGCAGTCCGTCATCAGCGGCTCGTCGATCGCGACCGACGAGAACACCCCCGGGTGCTCCCAAGAGTCCGCCGACATCCGCGTCTGCAACGGCTCGGTCGTACACGCGGTCGGGTTCGTGAACAACGGCTTCTCAAACGCCCCCGCCTCGCCCGGCTGCTTGCAGCCGGCAAGCAGCCTCGACAGACCAGCCGGGACGGTGTTAGCGCCATAGGAGCACAGCGTCGCACCAAGCGCGTCGAGCGGCGGGACCTCGACGATCGGCGCGCTGTCGATGCTCACCGCATACCCGTCCTCAGGACGCAGACGCGCGTTGAGCACATAGATCCCCTTCGAGTCGTTTATGCCTAACGCGAACTGGGCCGCCACGCCCCGCTCGGCCTCGATCGCGTAGAGCGGCTGCAGGCCCCACCCCCCCCCTGCTGCGGGGTTGCCGAAGGCGCCGCCTAAGCGGACCTCGCCGACGATGCTCTCGAGCGGACAGCCGCCTGGCGTGCCCGCCGGCTTTAGCGTCTTCTTGGCGTCGTCACACACCACCAACGGCGCGAGCGGATTGCCCACCAGCCCCGGCGGGGTATCGGTGAGCAACTGCTTCGCACGCTCGACCGCAATGAGCCGGCCGAGCGGCTCGCCGTTCCGCGTCCGGCGATGGTTGAGGTGGATCTGAGCGTACGCCGCCCAGGGATGACCGCCCGCGCGGGTGTACTCCCCACCGTCCTCGTCGAACAGGTTCGTCTCCATCGACTCCGGGATCAGCCCAAAGCCGAGGCTGGGCTGTGAGAAGTCGAACTCGTCGACCTCGACGCCCCCGTCCGGGTCGCCGCCACCGGACACCGTCGCCCGGACACCAACGACGTTTGGCATGTCGTCGCTCAACCCGACACCGACCGCGACCGGCGGGAACTGCTGCCCCGGCGCGAGGGCGTCTGACCGGGTGCACGTCACCTTCGCAGGATCGGAGGCGGTCGCAAACGTCGACGAGCATGCCCAACCCACCGGCGGGTTCTGAGGGTTGTCGGGGTTGTAGATGTTGAGCACCGCCGCGCCACGGCCCTCGGGCAGCTCAATCTCGAGCGTGACCGGGCTGCTGGTCGTGTTGGCGAACTCGACAGATGGGTTCTGCGCCACCGGCAAGATCACTTGGCTTGCGACGGTCCCAACCACCGAGTTGTTGGAGATCCCGACCAGAGCGCCGCCCGCGTTGGACCCGATCACCCGGCACTGAAGGACCTTGTTCTGATCTGGCTCTCCCACACCGCCCTGCGGAACGTAGGTGTTGGTGGTAGCGCCGGCGATCTCCTGACCGTTGCGCAACCACTGAAACGCGTAGGGCTCGGTGACGCCGCTCCAGTTAGCCGGCGGGTGACACACACCCGTCTCGGTCCCGGTACGGCTGGCACCATCCGTGTCGAGGACCGCCGGACGCGACCCCGCGTTGATCCGGTCACTCGGTGCAGGCGGCGGCGTCGCCGGCTGCGGATCGACCACCATCCCCGGCATCGAGGCATACGCAGCCCCAGACGTCGCGTTCGTGCCCGTCACAAGGCACTGCAAGACCTTCCCAGCATCGTCACTAGTCGTGGTGTAGCTCTGCGCCACAGCACCCGCGATCACGACACCATTGCGCCGCCACTCAAAAGCGTAACTCGGATGAGTCGGATCCCCCGGCACCCCCGGACCCCAGTTCTTCGAAGGCCCGGAAGCGGCCTCGATACCATTGCAGAACACCTCGTCGCCCACAGCCGGAACGGACCTCGCGAGGTTCCGAACCGTCGCAACGTACTGGATCCCCGCGTCGTCACGGCGCATGCCCGCACGCTGGACGGTACGTACCCGCACCGGGCCGGGGTAGGGGCTCGCGATCATCCCGTCGAGGACCTCGAGCACAGGAACGTCCTTGCCCTCCAGCGGCCCACCGTCAAACGAGACCCCGTAAAGGACGTTGAGGCCCTCAGACGATAGGCCCCCTCCGCGCACCGATACCGACCCTCCGCCTTGGGAGATGTTGGAGATCGAGTTCAGCGCGGACTCGACCTCCGCCCTGCTCGCGCGTGCCGGGATGTCCGCGGTCTCTCCCACGCCCGGGCCGCCATCGCCGAAGCGCAGCCGATAGGTGCCCGCCAACCCGAAGTCCTCGAGTATCTGCAGCTCGGAGTAGCTGCCCTTGAGCGTCACATCCAGGGCAGGGGCTGCCAGCGCACCAGACGGCGCGACCAGCAGCCCCCCCAACACAGCGGCGACCACTGCAAGCGCTGCTACGAACTTTGAACGGCGGCGTGTCTTCATGCTCTCCTTCTCACTCACGGCCTTGCCAAAACGGGGGTTCACTGCTCGGGTCGGGCGGTTCATGACTTCGCTCCCGGTAGCAGGACGCTCATAGCTCGGCTACGAGCCCCGGATCGACTCACCCGAACCGTCACACGCAGCCGCTTGCCCGAAGCCAGACGCTCGCGCGCCGACCGGTTCAAACGCAGCCTCACAGTCACCGCACCCGCCTTGCGCATGCGAACCGTCCTGCCTGCGATTCGCGTGGCCTTCCTCCCGAGCCTCGCCCTGGCCGTGAGCGTGACCCGTCCGGGCGCGCTGCTCGAAACCCTGACGGGGAGCACGCCGCGGCGGGCAGCCCGCTTGCGCGCCCGCTGCGACAGCCCCGCGATCGCCAGCGTCTTTCGCCCTTGGACAGAGGCGTTCTCGCTCCCTGCCGCAGACGAAGTCTTGGCGTCGGCCGGTATCGCGCCGGGCCCGCCGCCCTGGCAGCCATCGGCGAGCACCGCGCACGGGGCGGGCGTGTCGGGCAGGGCGAACCCGCCACCGACACGCGCGACATAGACGTCAGAGACCACGTCCCCGTCTTGGGGCAGCAGCTGGGTGATCGCCTCAAACGCGACCGACGACCCATCGTGAGAGAGAGCCGGCGCGAGCAAGGTCGCACCAAGGGACCCGAGGCTGAGCTGAGTCCGCGACGTTCCCGGCAGACGGTAGAGCTCGCCCTCGCGCCAGAGGTAGTCGTTGAAGAGACCGTCGTGGTCGCCCGCTGTAAGCCCCTCGTCGGTCTGAAAGACGATCGTCTCGCCGTCCTCGCTGACCCACCGCTTGTGCTCCGCGAAGTCGGTACCCGCCTGCGACCCATCCTGCAAGGCCCGCGGCCTGACATCAAAGGCGCCGTTGTCAGAACCGCCCGCGGCCGCTGCCGAGATGCGCTGCAGTTCGCCGGCGTCGGCGTCGTAGCGATAGATGTCGCTCCCGCCACCGTCGCCGTCGTCACCCGTCAGCGACGCGGCGGTGCGAAACACCAGCACGTGTCCGTCGCCACCGACCTCGACACCATTCGCATCGGTCCCGACCGCCGGAACCGGGTAGGCGTCGTTCTTGAAAGTGCCGTACTTGCCCCACAACAACTCAGCGTCCCAGCCAGACAGCGTGCCGACGAACGCGAGGCTCTCCTGATCGGCGTCCCAGACGAACAGGTTGCGCTGCCCCGCCACAGCGACATTCCCGCTCGGGTTCGGCGCGTCGGTCAGGACACCCTCGGCGACGAAGTAGACATGCGACCCATCACCGGAGATCGCGACGGTCCCCGTCGCGACACCGGCACCCGACCCGACTGTCGGATGCGCGGCGCTTGCCTCACCCGCCGATACCTGCACCAGCCGATCACCGCCCGACCGCGTCGCGTCCCACATGTAGAGATCGCAGCCGGCAACAGCGAGATCCGAGCACGCCCCAGAGCCAGCGCCGTCGAGGTCAGAGTCGGCTAGCTGACGATTGGAAGTGAAATACACCCGGTTGCCATCCACCGACGCGCCCTCGTACAGGTCGTCGCCATCTACGCCGTCGCAGGCTGGCGCTACGCGATCGCACTCCGACCCCGACAACACGGTGATCCAAGGCCCCGCCGACGTCTCCACCCGCCGCATCACCCGCAACCGATTCGCAACGGGGTCGCACACCCCCGCACCCGCCTGACCCGGCCGGGTGGAGAACAACACCCGCGAACCATCGCGCGAGACCGCACCCTGATCGCGACCATTGAGCTGCGTGTTTTGAAGCTCGTCGAACTGGCCGCCGACACGCGCACCGCATCGCTCCCCCCACACCCTCCCATCAGCGTCACGCGCCAACAACTCCACCGACGGGATACCGCCAACACCAAGCCCAGCGACATACACATGCGCCTCACCACCCACCGGGACAGGGTCGCCCTCCAAATACGTCGTCGTGAGATGTCGTCCCGAACTCCTCAACGTGTCGCTGAAGGCCGGCTTGAAGTAGACATGCGAATGGTCAGCCGACGCCCCTTGGAAGACCGACGCGAGGACGCTGAGGCGGTCGCGATCGGCAGGGTCGAGCGGCACCAGCAACGGCGACAACGGCGAGAACGCGCCACCCACACCAGCCCGAAAGACCCGCGCCTGCCCCAGCTCCATCTGATCAGGCGCAGCCGCCAACGCCACCCACCGCGAGAAATCTGGGCTGAAGCTACGCGAAATGTCCCGACCGGCCGACCAACCCCACACCAGATCCCCCGTCGGCTGCGTAGGAAGCACCGCCGAGACCACCGACCAACCCCCCGGCCCACGCGTCGCCACATACGAATCGCCGTTAAACACATCTGGCATCCCAGGCGGATCCTCCAACCCACCCTTCGACTTGAACACGACCCGCGACCCATCCGCCGACACGCTCGCGCTCTCAGCCGCCTGCGAGAACTTCTTCGGCGGCGAAACCATCTCCAACGCCATGCAATCCGGCAACGCCCCCACCCCAGGGCCCTGCTGCGCACGAATAGCCGCGTTCTCGCACTCCTGGGCAGACGCCGCCGGCGACGCGACGAGCGCGAACCCAAGCGCGGAGGCGACGATCAGCAACGC
>DASQKP010000012.1:0-10234 GCA_035630455.1 Thermoleophilaceae bacterium | reverse complement strand
CCCCGACAGCGTCTCCTCCAACACCGGCGTCGTCGCGGTCGCCGTCCCGATCTTCGACCCGTCCGGACAGGACGGCTCGGAGTCGGTCTTCAGACCCAGCTGGACGTCAGAGCAGCCCTCAAGTCCGGTCGCGCCCGACGGGTTGACCGCCACCCCCTCCGGCAACTCCACCACCGTCTTCTTCAAATGCGCCTGCGAAACACCCTCCGGATCCTCCAAACCATCAGACGGAACCGACAACGACAACTCAAACCCCGACGCCGAATCCCGCACCGACGAAGTCAGTGTCGTAGTGGTTGTCGGAGTGAACGGCACCGTCTCACAGTCCGTCATCAGCGGCTCGTCGATCGCAACCGACGAGAACACCCCCGGGTGCTCCCAGGAGTCCGCCGACATCCGCGTCACCGGCGGCTCCGTCGTGCACGCGGTCGGATTCGTGAACAACGGCTTCTCAAATGCCCCCGCCTCGCCCGGCTGCTTGCAGCCGGTTAAGAACGTGGTCTCGATGTTCGAGACGCCGTTGGCGCCGTAGGAGCACAGCATCGCGCCGAGCCCGTCGACCGGCGGGACCTCGACGATCGGCGCGCTGTCGATGCTCACCGCATACCCGTCCTCGGGACGCAGACGCGCGTTGAGCACATAGATCCCGCCCGTGATGGCTACGCCGAAGGCGAACTGCGCCGGCACGCCCCGCTCGGCCTCGATCGCATAGATCGGGGCGATGAACCACCCCGGCCCTACGCTGCTACCGGAGCCGGCGCTGACGCGGGCCTCGCCGACGAGGCTCTCGAACGGGCATCCGCCGGGCGAGCCCCCCGGCTTTAGCGTCTTCTTCGCGTCGTCACACACCACCGTCGGGGCGAGTGGGTTGCCGACCAGCCCCGGTGGGGTGTCGGTGAGCAGCCGCTTAGGGTGCTCGACCGCAAGGACCCGGTCGACCGGGGTGTTGCCTCGCACGCGGTGCTGGGTCATCTGGATCTGCGCGTCGGCCGCCCAGGGATGGCCGCCCGCGCGGGTGTACTCGTCACCCTCCTCGTCGAACAGGCCTGTCCGCATCGAGTCCGCGATCAGCCCAAAGCCGAGGCTGGGCTGTGAGAAGTCGAACTCGTCGACCCCCGCTGCCCCATCCGGATCGCCGCCACCGGTAACCGTCGCCCGCACGGCCACGACGTTTGGCATGTCGTCGCTCAACCCGACACCGAGCGCGACCGGCGGGTACTGCGCGCCCGGCGCGAGGACGTCTGACCGTGTGCACATCGCCTTCGCCGGATCGGACGCGGTCTCAAACATCGACGAGCACGCCCAACCCGCCGGCGGTTTCTGAGGATCGTCGGGGTTGTAGATGTTCAGCGCCGCCGCGTCACGGCCCTCGGGCAACTCGACCTCCAGCGTCAGCGGGCCGCTGGTCGCGTTCTGGTCCGGGAACCGCGGGGTCTGCGCAACACCCAAGTTCGGGAATTGCGTCACACCGACGACCACCGGAGTGGAGATGCCCACGGTCGCGCCGCTGGCGTTCGACCCGGTGACCTGGCACTGCAGGAGCTTGCCCTGATCGTCGGCAACGATCGTGTGCGAAGCGGTCGTCCCATCCGCCTCCGGGACAGGAGCCCCGTTGCGCAGCCACTGGAACTGATACGGCGCAGTAACGCGCTCCCACGCCACCGGCGCGTTGCACGTCCGGGTCGTGCCGACCGTCGCAGCACCCGCGGCGATCACCGGCCGCGAATCGGCAGCCAACGGGTTCGTAGGAGCCGGAGGCAACGGAGAAGGCTGCGGCGCCACGAAAGCCGGCGGCTGACTGGTGAACTTCGACACCGCGTTGGCGTTGGTGCCCGTGACCTCACACTGGATCGAAGTCCCGGCATCCGCGGCGACCAGCGTGTAGGTAGTCGCGGCTGCTCCCGCGATCAGCTGCCCGTTTCGAAGCCACCTCACCGCGACGGTGGGATGGAAGCCTGTGCTCGCTATTGGCAGCCAGTTCGGCTCCCTGTGATCGCAGGTCAGCGTGTCACCGACGACCGCGGATGCCCCGGCCTGCGCCGCGTTTCTGACATCCACGACGTAATCGATGCGCGCGTCGTCGCGGCGCATGCCGGCACGCTCGCCGGTACGCACCCGGACCGCGCGAGGGAAGGGGCTCGCGATCATCCCGTCGAGGACCTCGAGCAGAGGAACGTCCTGGCCCTCCAGCGGCCCACCGTCGAACGAAATCCCGTAATTGACGAAGGTGCCCCCCGTCGTCGATAGCTCCCCTCCCCGCACCGATACCGATCCTCCGCCTTGGGAGATGTTGGTGATCGAGTTCAGCGCGGACTCGACTACCGCCGCGCTCGCGCGGGCCGGGATGTCCGCGGTCTCTCCCACGCCGGGGCCACCGGCGCCGAAGCGCAGGCGGTAGGTGCCCGTCAGCCCACGGTCCTCAAGCATCTGCAGCTCGGAGTAGCTGCCCTTGAGCGTCACATCGAGGGCAGGGGCTGCCAGCGCGCCAGACGGCGCGACCAGCAGCGCCCCCAACACAGCGGCAACCACGGCGAGCGCTGCTACGGGCTTTGAACGGCGGGGTGTCTTCATGCTCTCCTTCTCACTCACGGCCTTGCCAAAACGGGGGTTCGCGGCTCCGGTCGGGCGGTTCATGACTTCACTCCCGGTAGCAGGACGCTCATAGCTCGGCTACGAGCCCCCGATCGACTCACCCGAACCGTCACACCCAACCGCCTGCCCGAAGCCAGACGCTCGCGCGCCGACCGGTTCAAACGCAGCCTCACGGTCACCGCACCGGCCTTGCGGATGCGAACCGTCCTCCCTGCGACTCTGGCGACCTTCCTGCCGAGCCTTGCCCTGGCCGTGAGCTTGACCCGTCCGGGCGAGTTGCTGGAAACCCGGACGGCGAGCACGCCGCGGCGGGCAGCCCGCTTGCGCGCCCGCTTCGACAACCCCGCGATCGCGAGCGTCTTTCGCTCCTGGGCAGAGGCGTTCTCGCTCCCTGCCGCAGACGACGTCTCGGCGTCGGCCGGTATCGCGCCGGGCCCGCCGCCCTGACAGCCATCGGCCAGCACCGCGCACGGGGCGGGCGTGTCGGGCTGGGCGAACCCGCCACCGACACGCGCGACATAGACGTCTGAGACCACGTCCCCGTCTTGGGGCAGCAGCTGGGTGATCGCCTCAAACGCGACCGACGACCCGTCGTGAGAGAGAGCCGGCGCGAGCAAGCTCTTGCCAGTGGTCCCGAGGCTAAGCTGATCGCGCGACGTTCCCGGCAGGCGGTAGAGTTCGCCCTCGCGCCAGAGGTAGTCGTTGAAGAGACCGTCGTCGTCGCCGGCTACGAGCCCCTCGTCGGTCTGAAAGACGATCGTCTCGCCGTCCTCGCTGACCCACCGCTTGTACTCGGCGAAGTCGGTACCCACCCGCGACCCGTCGTACAAGGCCCGCGGCCTGACGTCGAAAGCGCCGTTGTCAGAACCGCCCGCCGCCGCTGCCGAGATGCGCTGCAGTTCGCCAGCGTCGGCGTCATAGCGGTAGACGTCAGCCCCGCCACCGTCGCTGTCGTCACCCGTCAGCGACGCGGTGGTGCGAAACGCCAAGATGTGTCCGGCGCCGCCGACCTCGACACCGTTCGCATCGGTCCCAACCCCCGGGACGGGATACGCGTTGTTCTTGAACGTCCCGCTGTCGCCCCAGAGAGCGCCGTCTGAGCCAGACAGCGTTCCGACGAACGCGAGGGCCTCCTGATCGGCATCCCAGACGAACATGTTGCGCTGACCCGCCACAGCCACATTCCCGCTCGGGTTCGGCGCGTCGGTCAAGACACCCTCGGCGACGAAGTACACATGCGACCCATCGCCTGAGATCGCGACGGTCCCCTTCGCGACACCGGCGCCTGAGCCGACTGTTGGATGCGCTGCGTTTGCCTCGCCTGCCGAGACCTGCACCAGCCGCTCCCCGCCGGGCCGGGTCGCGTCCCACATGTAGAGATCGCAGCCGGCAACAGCGAAAGTCGAGCACGTCGCAGAGCCTGCGCCGTCGAGGTCAGAGTCGGCCAGCTGACGATTCGAAGTGAAATACACCCGACTGCCATCCACCGACGCGCCCTCATACAGGTCGTCGCCGTCAACCGCATCGCACACCGGCGCCACGCGATCGCACTCAGACCCCGACAACACGGTGACCCACGGCCCCGCCGCAGTCTCCACCCGCCGCATCACCCGCAACCTATTCGCCACCGGGTCACACACCCCCACACCCGTCTGACCCGGCCGCGTGGAAAACAACACCCGCGAACCATCGCGCGAAACCGCACCCTGATCGCGACCGTTGAGCCCCGCGCCGGGCGCCGGGCCGCCGGGCTGGCCGCCGACATGCGCACCGCACCGCTCGCCCCACACCCTCCCATCGCTATCGCGCGCCAACAGCTCAACCGACGGGACGCCGCCAACACCGAGCCCAGCGACATACACATGCGCCTCACCACCCGCCGGGGCAGGATCGCCCTCCAAATACGTCGTAGTGCGATACGTAGTCCCCTCAGTATCCGTGTCGCTGAAGCCCGGCTTGAAATACACACGCGAATGGTCAGCCGACGCCCCTTGGAAGAACGCCCCCTGCACGGTGAGGCGGACACGATCTGCAGGATCGAGCGGCACCAGCAACGGCGACAACGGCGAAAACACCCCACCCACACCAGCCCGAAAGACCCGCGCCTGCCCCAAGTACTGCTGCTCGACCGACGCCGCCAAACCCACCCACCGAGAGAAATCCGGGCTGAAGCTACGCGGAATGTCGCTACCGGCCGACCAACCCCACACCAGATCGCCCGTCGGCTGCGACGGAAGCAACGCCGAACTCACCGACCAACCCCCCGGCCCACGCGTCGCGACATACGAATCGCCCGAAAACACATCCACCATCCCAGGCGGATCCTCCAACCCACCCCGCGACCAAAACCGAACCCGCGAACCATCCACAGACACACTCGCACTCTCAGCCGCCTGCGAAAACTTCTTCGGCGGACTGGCCATCTCCAACGCCATGCAACCCGGAAGCGCTTCAACAGCGGGACCCTGCTCTGCCCGGATCGCAGAGTTCGGGCAGTCCTGGGCGGACGCCCCGGGAGCGACCCCCAGAGCAGCACCGACGGCGCCCACCGCAAGCAATGCCTTTCGAGACGGACGGATGGCGTCGGAAGCGGACGCATGAGTCCCTCGGAAGGAACGCGCACCAGCAGCCCCATCCGTGACTTCACGGCCCCGAACGGCAAACAGCCGACGAAGAGCCGACTGCGGGAACTGGCTGCGAACACGCCTCATAGGTACTGGTCCTCTCCTCGTCGCCCTGCATCGCCCACGGTGCTGCCAGAAACGATGCGTTTCTCATGAGCTATGGAAACACGTCGGGGCGGGACGCGTCAAGCACCAACCGGCGTAAGCGCCCGCGATAAGCCGAGGTAGGGGCCGCGAACCCGCCTGGACAGCGGCTTTGACGATGGAAGAGGATTCGCCGTCGGTCTAGGAACCTCCCAGGTACATAAACAGTTCGTCCCTGGCATAGCGGCTTCTCCCAGAAACACAAAAGAGGCCGCCCAAAGGGCGGCCTCTTCGAGGAACTGCGGGTGTAGCTGAGGGTTAAGCAGCCGCGGGCGCCGGGGTCTCGGCGCGGCGGGGCAGCAGGACCTCGCGGGCGATCACGAGGCGCTGGATCTGCGACGTGCCCTCGTAGAGCTGCATGATCTTCGCGTCGCGCATCAGCTTCTCGACCGGGTACTCCTTGATGAAGCCGTAGCCACCGTAGACCTGGACGGCGTCGGTGGTGATCTCCATCGCCGAGTCGGCGGCAAAGCGTTTCGCGTGCGAGCTGACGAGCGTGTTGCGCTCGCCCTGGTCGAGCAGGTGCGCGGACTTCCAAGTCATCAGGCGCGCGGCCTCGAGCTTGGTCGCCATGTCGGCGATCATGAACTGGATCGCCTGGTGCATCGCGATCGGCACGCCGAACTGGACGCGCTCCTTCGAGTACTCGGTCGCGAACTCGAACGCCGCGCGGCCGATGCCGACGGCCATCGCCGCGACGCCCGGACGGGTGCGGTCGAGGGTCATCATGGCGAGCTTGAAGCCCTTGTTCTCCTCGCCGATCAGGTTCTCGGCCGGGACCTCGACGTCGTTGAACGAGATCGTCGCGGTGTTGGAGGCGCGCTGTCCGAGCTTGTCCTCCTTCTTGTCGACCGAGACGCCGTCCCAGTTGCGCTCGACGACGAAGGCGGACATGCCGCGGTGGCCGGCCTCCTTGTCGGTCTTCGCGTAGACGGTGTAGTAGTCGGCGTAGGTGCCGTTGGTGATGAAGCACTTCGAGCCGTTGAGGATGTACTTGTCACCCTGCTTGACGGCCGTCGTCTTCATGCCCGAGACGTCGGAGCCGGCATCCGGCTCGGTCAGGCAGAAGGATGCGAGCTTCGGGGCCTCGGTCAGCATGCCGAGGTACTTCTTCTTCGTCTCCTCGGAGCCGCCGAGGACGATCGGGGCGGTCGCGAGGCCGTTGCACATCACGGAGGTGCCGATGCCGGAGCAGCCCCAGCCGATCTCCTCCTCGATGACGCAGCCGGTGAGGAAGTCGAGGCCCGGCCCGCCGTACTCGACCGGGATGTGGGTGTTCATCAGGCCGACGTCCCAGGCCTTCTCGATGATCTCCTGGGGCCAGGTGCCTTCCTTGTCCAGCTCCCAGGCGACGGTCCGCATCTCCTTCTCGGCGAAGTCGTGCGCCATCGACTGGATGTCCTTCTGCTCATCGGTAAGCGTGAAATCGACCACTGTCGCTCCTTGAAGTCTTGGGGAAGTTCGGGGGCGGCTCGGGGACAGGCGAAGAGGAGCCCTCACGAGCGCCCGATTGATTCGTCAGTCAACCCTTGTCGAAGGGTATCGAACCTGCGGCCGGAAAACCACCGGCTGGCTGTCCAGCCGACTGTCAAGCTGTTGTAGGCATGGCTGAGTCCTTCGGCGTCGTCGTGATCGCAATAGCGGTGGTGGCTGCGCTGGTCGCCTGTCTCAGCTACATCGGCAGCGGCCGGATCTACCGCGAGCTCGGCCGTGGCGAGCTTTCGCTCGACGAGCCGGATCCGCGCTCGGCGCCACAGCCGGGCAGCTCCGCCTGGCACGCCGAGGCCGAGGCCGAGCTGCGGCAGCTGCTCGACGCGAAGTCGGCGCGCAGCGAGGCTCGCGGAGACGGGCCGATCGACGTCGAGGCCGAGCTGGCAAGGCTGTCGCCGCAGATGGGCGGCGCCGACCCCGGGCTGCGCGCCGAGGTCCGCGACATGGTCGTCGCGAGCAACGAGCGGCGGGCCCGTCGCGGCCAGCCGCTGCTCGACGTCGACGCCGAGGTGGAACGACGCCTGCGCGAGCACGGCGCGTAGCGGCCGCCGGGTCGGGTATACGTAGGCCATGGCTGACGGGCGGCGATTCGAGATCGACGAGCTCCTGGTGCGTCCGGGGACGTACTTCAACCCCCAGACCGAGGTGCTCGTGGTCGTCGACGACTCGTCGTCGATGGACAACGAGATCTTCGCGCTCGAGGAGTTCGAGGGCGCGGACTGGGTGCTGATCGCCGACGACCCGCCGATCGACGAGCCGCAGCGCGACGAGCTGCTCGAGACCTTCCAGGCGACCTACCACGGCGGCGACGGCCGCCAGCCGCGCGCGCTCGAGGACCCCGAGGCCGACGACGACGGCGATCCGCACGGTCAAGAGGATCCCGAGCGCCACGGCTCGAGCATCGAGCACGTCGACGATGAGTAGCTCGCGGCGGTCCTAGAAGGCCGCCTGATGCGCCCCGTCCACTACCTCGCCGTCTTCATCCCTGCCGCCGTCGCGCTGGAGCTGGCGCACGCCTCCCCCGTCCTGGTGTTCGCCGCCGCCGCTCTCGGGGTCATCCCGACCGCCGCGGTGATGGGCGAGGCGACCGAGCAGATCGCCGCGAAGACGGGTCCCGGCATCGGCGGCCTGCTGAACGTCACGTTCGGCAACGCGCCGGAGCTGATCATCGCCTTCTTCGCGCTCAAGGAGGGGCTGCAGGAGGTCGTCAAGGCGTCGATCGTCGGCTCGATCGTCGGCAACATCCTGCTCGTGCTCGGCGCCGCGATGCTCGTAGGCGGACTCAAGCGCGAGAAGCAGACCTTCAACCGCACCGCGGCCGCGGCCCAGTCGGCGATGCTGCTGCTGGCGCTGACCGCGCTGATCATGCCGGCGGTCTTCCAGCTGATCCACGGTGGCGGCCTACCGTCGGTCGGCGACGAGCGTGTCGACTTCGGCTCCGACCTCGAGACGCTGTCGCTCGGCGTCGCGATCGTCCTGATGGTCACCTACGCGCTAGGCCTGCTGTTTTCGCTGAAGACCCACCGCCGGCTGTTCAACCCCTACGAGGCCCATGCGGAGGAGGAGCACGGCACCGGCTGGTCGATCCGCAAGTCGATGACCTTCCTCGCCGTCGCGGCGGTGCTGGTCGGCCTGATGTCCGAGATCCTCGTCGGCTCGATCAGCGAGGCCTCGCACGAGATCGGGCTGTCGGAGTTCTTCGTCGGCGTCTTCGTCGTCGCGATCGTCGGCAACGCAGCCGAGCACTGGGTCGCGGTGCTGGTCGCCGCCAAGGACAAGATGGATCTCGCGGTCGGCATCGCGATCGGCTCGAGCGCACAGATCGCGCTGTTCGTCGCGCCGCTGCTGGTGCTGCTGTCGTTCGTCGTCGGCCCGGAGCCGATGGCGCTCGTCTTCAACGGCTACGAGCTCGGCGGCCTCGTGTTCGCCGTGCTGATCGCCAACTTCCTGACCCAGGACGGCGAGTCGAACTGGTTCGAGGGCGTGCAGCTACTGGCTCTCTACGCGGTCCTCGGAATCGTCTTTTTCTTGGCCTGAGGCGGCCTGCTCGGTGCGATGTGCCCGCTCTTCCTGCTTGGCGTCCGAATCCGGGTCGCGGCGGTCGGCGACGATCGAGGCAACGATGCCGATCAGGAAGAGGACGAAGATGATCGCGAGGCTGGCGAGCGGGCCGATGTGGACGAGATCCTCGATCAGCAGCTTGACGCCGACGACGCCGAGCACGACGGCGATCGTCTGGTCGAGATAGCGGAAGCGGCGGATCAGGCCCTCGACGAGGACGAAGAGCGCGCGCAGGCCGAGCAGCGCGAAGACGTTGCCCATCCAGATCAGGAACGGGTCGCGAGTGATCGCGAAGGCGGCGGGGATCGAGTCGATCGCGAACGCGATGTCGGCGAAGACGACGGCCGCGAGGCAGAGGAAGAGCGGCGTGGCGTAGCGGCGCTCCTTGACCCCGTCCTTGAGCTTCACGAACCAGTGCTTGCCGTGGAACTCCGAGGTGACCGGGTAGAAGCGTCGGACCAGCCGCACGAGCAGGTTGCGATCCGGGTCGACGTTGTCGTCGACGCCGCGGAAGATGCGGTAGGCGAGCACCAGCAGCGCCACTCCGAGCAGGTAGATGACGAAGTGGAACTGCTCGATCAGCGCGATCCCGACGAGGATGAACAACCCGCGCAGCACCAGCGCCGCGACGATGCCCCAGAACAGCAGGCGTCCGCGCTGCTCGTACGGGACGCCGAAGTAAGCGAACAGGAGCAGGAAGACGAACAGGTTGTCGAGCGACAGCGAGCGCTCGATCAGGTAGACGGTCGTGTAGGTGACGGCGTCGTCGGCGCCCTCGAGCACGACCAGGGGTATGGCCGCCGCGAGGCTGAGCACGAGCCAGCCGACCGACCACCAGACGGCCTCCTTGAAGCTCGGCTCGCGCCCGCGCGCGAAGAAGTGCAGGTCGAGCCACAGGAAGAAGAACAGGGCCACTATCAGCCCGGCGAGAAGCGTCAGGTCGGCGCCTGTCATTTCCTTGAGCCTAGAGTGGAGCTATGAGAGGCCACGTGGCAGTCGGCACCTGGAGCGGCGGGCGCTTCATGCGCTTCGGCGAGCCGATCGCCGACGAGCGCTTCGAGGCGCTGCTGGCGCCGGGCGGCGGCATTCACACCCTGATGACCGCGGACGCCTACGGCGCGGGCGCCGCGGACGAGCTGGTCGGGCGTGCGCTCGCCGGCCGGCCGCGCTCCTCCTACGCGCTCACGGGGGCGGTCGGCCACGACTTCTACGAGGGCGAGCGCGAGGGGGCGAAGGGCTACCCGCGCTTCACCGACCCGCGCCTGCGCGGCCCGGACGGCTACGCCGGCTACCTGCGCATGGCGGTCGAGCGCAGCCTCGAG